>JAZNPB010000109.1:0-4987 GCA_045589435.1 Eubacteriales bacterium
AACATGGATACGGTTCTTCTCTGTGTAACCATTGAAGTATTGTTCATATACGGGTGAGCCGTTTTTCATTATGACCATACCTGTGATATTGGAATAATCTTTGCTGATTATGTATTCCACTTCTGCAATCATTTCTTGCAGCATACTTTTTCTCCTTTCACGGCATTACCCGTATTAGTTGATCTGTGTAATACCTAAATCTTCTTTACCGGGTAATAAACCTCTGTGATATTTTCTGTTTCATTTTCAATCTGACTCGGATCAGTTACATACGCTTCATAAGGAGCGTTATTGCACTTGAAGCCTTCTTTTTCGGCCCACTCCCGTTGTTTTGCATACACGGATGTAAGTTCCGAGTATGCACCTTGAACAACAGTTTTTAGGCATAATCCAGGATTAAAATCTCTTGTTCCTGTAGCATATTCTTTTACTGGAATAGCAAATTCCGTATCCAACCCATCTGGTGTAAATTCAGAACTATGAAATAGCACCATCGGTGGACCTACCATAGTTAATCCTCCGACCGCTATTTTTTTGAATAACTTGCCAAAACAAGTTGCATACGTTTCGGGGTAATCTTCAATTTGTACCATTTTACGGACAGACAGGAGATACATTAAAGGTACATCTACAAGCTGAACATCAATATCGTTCATATATGACATAATGGATTTCCCTTGTTGGAGATTAAAAATATCCCCATTCAACTGTTCCAACATTATACCTGTTTCGTGTATGCGCTTTTCTATTTCTTCTTTCTTTCTCAACAACACATGACATATACTTCCGTCCTGCAACATATCACTATGTATAATTTCTTTGATCTCGTCTAACGAGAAAGAATATGTTTTTAAGCGGTTAATGAACAGTAGGGTTTCCATTTGCTCAATCGCATAGTAGCGATACCCGTTTTGCGGATTGATCTCGCTGGGGGTCAGCAATCCTATCTCGTCATAATAGCGCAGCGTTTTGGTAGATACTCTGCATATACTTGAAAATTCTCCAATGGATAGCATAGAAAATCCTCCTTGTCAGTATATAGTATAAACCTTGCCGTAAGGGGAAGGTCAATAGGGGTTATATATGCTCAAACAGGCTCACAAAACTGCGAGCCTGTTTGAACATATACATCATTCTTTTTGAAATTCCAAAATATCGCCCGCTTCACAATCGAGAGCTTCACATATCGCGGCAAGAGTGGTGAAGCGAATTGCAGTCACCTTGTTATTTTTAATTTTTGAAAGATTGACATTAGAAATGCCCACACGCTCCGCAAGCTCATTGAGCGACATTTTTCTTTCCACCATCATTCTGTCTAAACGAAGAACAATTTTACTCATATCGGTACCTCCTCACAGAAGCCCGTCAACATCTTTTTCAATTTCGACACCGTGAGCAAAAAATTGTGTGATACACAGTACAACAACACCGATTAGCAACCCCTCAAAACCGCTTGCAATTTCCGCAACTTCCACACCCAAGACCAGGCGCGTAATAATGCTCATAATCAAGCCAACAACGGGAACAGCAATAGAGAAGATACCGATTTCACGGAACATCCGAACATTTTCAGTTTGAAATGGTGTTGTACCCTCGGATTTTTTGATGATTAAATTAAGATTTCTGAAGATCATTGCCATCAACGCAAGAATAACAACCGCGCCAATACCGAACATAAGGAAGGCAGTCATATCTACATTTCCGTCCACAACTTTCGCATTGATTTCAAACCCATATATCGCGAGTTCAGCACCGCAACATTCCTTTGCGTCAAAACCAACGAAGTAACCTACCCACGAAGGAGCTACCACAGAACAGATCGTTGCCGCTATCATAAGCGCAACGGCAACCCAATGGAATACCTCGACAATCTTCGTTACAACCTTTGCAACTTTGTTAATGCTTTTCATCTTGCATTACCTCCAAATAAAAATATGTGTCTTTCCGGTTCGACAGTCTATATTATAGCACGATGTTTAATGTTTGTCAAGTGATTTTTAATGTTTGACATTAAATTTTTTAATTTGTGCGATAACAAGCACTGTTTCAAGGCTATTTCAAGCGCAACGAATATGTTGAATTATATTGGCTAATACTATGAACTGTGCAGACATATCCAAAAATAAAGTTGAACTGTATAATATAAGTGTATGAATTATATCTGCACAAAGGAAAGTAAAAGCCAATGAAAAGACCCGTACCACTTTATGACTTTACGGCGTTTGGAAAGGCTATAAAAGAGGCAAGAACGAAACGAGGCGAGTCTCGCAAGAAGGTCAGCGACGATATGAACTTATCGCCCCGCTATCTTGCGAATATAGAGAACAAAGGACAACAGCCGAGCTTGCAAATCTTTTATGAGCTCGTTACCCGTTACGATATATCCGTAGATCAATACTTTTTCCCCGACAAGAGTGCGGACAAAAGCACACAGCGCCGTCAGCTTGATACTCTGCTCGACGGAATGAATGACAAGGGATTGCACATCGTTACGGAAACGGCGAAAGCGGTTGTAGAAGTCGAAAAGGACAACTAATGTCCACACAACAAAATTTCAAGACGCAGCAGACTCTTTGGAGTTTGCCGCGTTTTTCTTTTCCCAAGAATAGCAAAACACGGTGGTACTGAAAAGCAAAGGAGCGTGATTGTATGAAAAAGCAATTAAGAGGCATTGCCCTAATTCTATTTGGGATCTTGCTTGCAATCATAGGTATTGTAGATGAATTATTTTCTGCGGGTAACTACTATATGCTTTTGTGTATCGTAGGTGTTGTTTGCGGAATTGTTGGCGTTATTATGACTTTTCTAAAGGAATAATGTAGAGATTTCAATTTGACAAATGAGGCTCCTGCCATCCCGGCGGGAGCCTTTTATCAGATCAATTTTGCTCTATGTATTGAAAAATGCCGTAATATCTGGAAGCAAAAAGGGATACCGCCGTTCTTGGCGGTATCCTTTTAACTTTCAGTTCCTTTTGTATTTGTCCATTTCAAGCAGAATACGGTATAGGTGCTCCTGCTCCTCTTTGGTTTTTGCGGAGAGAAATTCGTAACACTCAAGGGGTATATCCCTGGTTTCAGTTTCCTGTCCGCCCAGCTTCTCAAAGAGCTTTGACAGAGATACATTCAGCGCTGTAGCGATCTTCTCGATGCTTTCAAGCGTTGCGTTCTTTTCGCCTCGCTCAACCTGTCCGATATATGTCGGGTGGCACCCGGACATTTCTGCAAGTTTCTCTTGGCTCAACCCTTGACGGGTTCTGTAATTTCTGATTCGTTGACCTACTGATTTTGCAATTTCGCTCATAGCCTTATCCATCCTTTTAGCACTATATATAGTCTATAAATATTCAAACAATTTTTCCACAGACTATTGATATTGTTTGTGTTTTGTGCTATACTATAAATCTGTATAAGCAATTTTTCTGTGCTTATAGTATTTGGATAAGGCATAACAAACCATGTCAAACTGAAAAACGATCTTAAATGACCGCTATACACACATCTATTATTATAGGAACTGCGACGAACCGCTATATGCGTTAGAACCGGTTCATTTACCCGCAAGGGACTTGGAGGATAGCTGCGTCATTAAGATAGCCCATCGGACATGATTGTTCGATGGGCATTTTTGTCTCTGGAGGGTTTGATATGAACATTTTTACGGTTGCCTTTTTCGGACATAGGATAATCGACAATCCTTTTCCTGTGGAACAGAATCTTGAAAAGATCATACGAGAGCTGCTGCATAGCAAGGAGTATGTGGAATTTCTCGTGGGGCGTGATGGCGACTTCGATCAACTGGTTTCCTCCACGGTAAGACGATGTAAAAGAGCTGTCCGTGATGATAACAGCGCACTTGTATGGGTTATGCCTTATGAGACAACGGAATATCGAGATAACGAGGAGGCTTTTCACGACTATTACGACGATGTAGAGGTCTGCGGAGCTTCTGCTGTTGGGCACTTCAAAGGAGCGCATCAAAAACGCAATCGTGAAATGGTTGATCGTGCCGATCTTATCGTCTGTTACATAGAACGAGAGAACGGCGGTGCATGGCAGACAATTAAGTACGCCATAGGGCACGATAAAGCGATCATCAATCTTGCAAAAGAGAATGAAGCTACACACCTGTAAATTTATTATAACATTTTTTCTCAAATCATTGTGAACGCAATGTTTATGTGGTATAATGAGATGAAATCATTTGAAATACTGAAATACCGGAGGTAAAAGCAATGGCTATCAGTTATAAGAAACTTTGGAAACTTCTCATTGATCGTGATATGAAAAAGAAAGACCTTATGGCGATTTCAGGTATAAGCCAATCGTCTGTAACCAAGATGGGTAAGAACGAAAATGTTAATACCGAGGTTCTCGTTCGCATTTGCTTGGCTTTGAATTGCGATATCGGAGATATTGCCGAAATCATCCTGCCGGAAAGCCAGCAAGCATAAGGAGTGGAATTGTTGGACGAAAGACAATTTATTGCTGCAATGGATCACATTGTGGCGGCATTAAGAGAACGAGGTTACGATCCGTATGCACAGCTCACCGGCTACGTTTCGGAAAACGAGCCTACATATATCACCAGCCATAAAGGAGCGCGGCAGTTGATTGTAACGCTTGATATGGAACGTGTGAAATGCTTCGTGAAGGAGATGAAGTAATGAAACTGTTATTTAAGCAAAGATTTTTCTCGTGGTTTGACAGCTACGATATTTACGATGAAGCCGGCAATACAATGTTCGTTGTAAAAGGCGAGCTTGCCTGGGGACATCTCCTTCGCATCTATGATGCCAACGGCAATGAGATTGGATGTATAAAAGAAAAGATTCTGACTTGGCTCCCCAAGTTCGAGATGTATATTGGAGACCGTTATGCAGGTTGCATTAGTAAGGAACTAACCTTCTTCACGCCAAAGTACAACATCGACTATAACGGTTGGCACGTGGAGGGTGATTGGTTTGAGTGGGATTATTCGATCATCA
>JAZNPB010000110.1:0-3314 GCA_045589435.1 Eubacteriales bacterium
CGCTCCTTGCGGTTGCGTCTGAAAAGGAGCAGAACGCAGACGACACCAAGCACCGACACGGCAACCGACAGGAGCACAATGGGAAGGAGGGGAAAGCGGGGAGGCTCCTCGCCGGGAGGCGCCGTCGAAGGCGTGACAGGCTCGGTGGCGGGAGTTGAAGTCACTTCGGTATCAGGCAATATGACAGGCTCCGTTACCGGCGTTGTGACAGGCTCCGTTACCGGCGGCTCGGGGGGGGCCGTCACGGGCGGCACTTCGGTCTCGTTAAGACGGTAGCAGGCGTAATAGGTGACGTCGCCTGCGGTACCGTGCACCGCACCCTCCGCGATAGGCTCTCCCTCACCGTCAGCCGTGGCGAACCATCCCGAGAAGGTATAGCCCTCCTTGGCCTCTGATTCAGGGAAGAGGATCGGTGCGCCAAAGTCGCAAGACGCCCTCGTTTCGGTCTCTCCCATCACAAAGGTGATCTTGTAGGTGTTGGGTGTCCAGACCGCGTACAGATCGACGTACTCGGTGCCGCCTCCCACGGAGAGCCGCGTATCGGGGGCGTAGTCCCCTCCGTCACCGAATTGCCAACGGTCAAAGGTATAACCGTCCTTTTGGTATTCGGGCAGGCGCGGTATCTCACCGTAGCCTACAGTAACGGTGTGCTGGACCTTGCCGTCAACGAGGAAACGGTAGGTCATATCGGAACGGGCATTGTTGCCTGCGTGGAAAACGCCGTAGCGGTTATCAAAGCGGTTACCCGAGACGCCCTCCAAAGCATCGCCGTCGATCTCCACGCTGCCCTCCATATGCTTATAAGGATCGCCCAAGTGATTGGTTTCAGTCATGTAACAGTATTGATTTGCCTCGCTCGGCATCGCTTCTGTGCGACCTTCGCCGTGAAGGGCACATCCGAACAAGGAAAGGCGTTCCGCATCGTATTCCTTCATAGCAGGCGTGTTGCCCGACAAGGTGGAGAGAACCAGGAAGGTCTTGCCCACACCTCCGCTACCGATCTCCGCTTGGTTTTCGGATATGTAAAGCGCGCCGCCGGATGCGGAAGTATTGTTTGCAATCGTGCCGTTGACAACGGTAACGAGGTTATTGCCGTAATTCTCGTTCCAGATACCGCCTCCGTTCTCGGTTGCACGATTGCCCGAGATCACACAGCCGTCCAGTACGCTTTCGGTGTAAGAAAGCGCAATGCCTCCGCCGTTTCTGGCTTGGTTATCGAAAACGTAACAGTTCTTCATATGGAGCGTTCCGCGCCCCACGTAGACACCGCCGCCCTTGGTCAGCGTGTCGGGATAGAAATTCTCAAAGCGGTTTCCACTGATCTTGCAGCTTTCAAGGGTAACGGTCGCCTGATCTGCCCATATCGCGCCGCCGTAACCCGATACGTTGCGGGAAAGCTCGCAGTTTTTCATATCAAGAAAGATATTGCCCGCGCCGGAAAGATAGATCGCGCCGCCATAGCCGCCTGCGTTGGCGTTCAGCGAACAGTCCTCAAAAGAGACGGACAAACGGTGACCTACGCTGTCGGCAGAAGAATAAATGCCGTAGACCGCGCCGCCGTTTGCCATACTGTAACCCGAAAAATCACAGTTTACAAAGGCTGCATCGACACAGCGGGAGAAAAATACCGCCGGGCGGATCTTGGTCGCCGTCATGATCTGTTTCCCCGTAAAGTCGGTTTTGTCGATGTCATTCACGCCCGCAAAGGTGATATTTTCAAAACGGATATGTATGGTATCCTGCTCGGACGCGCCGCCCATCACAGCAAACGCGCCGCCCGAAAATACAGCAGGCGTATCCTTGCCGCTTTTAATGGTCACGCCCTTAGAAAGTGTCATCCCCATCGGGGAGTAGGCAAATTCGATATCGCCGACAAGGATCGTATCGCCCTCACTTGCATTATGAAGTGCCTCCTTCAGCTCTGACTCTGTGGTGATCAGCTTGGGCTCGGCGGCGAACGCTCCCGTGCTCATCGCCGCAAGCACTGCCGCGACTGCCCAGATTGTCAAAAAAACGCATATGACTGTTTTTTTACGGTTCATGTATACACCTCGTCTTTCACAAACATCATCATTGGCTTAATTATAACATAATACATGCTTTTTTTCAATATGTTTGAAAGGAAATGTTGTGTAAAACCAAATCAGGAAGAATCATTTTGCTTTAGTCCCCGATTTTTGCCTTTCGTCCTGGTCCAGTGTAGCATAGCTCTCGCAGCTGTCAACGTGAAAAAATATCGTTGAAAAAAGAAATACAACCGAGAAAATCAAGTAGCAATACTTGGCTTTTTCTTTATCCCCATGCAATATTTTTTCGTGTACTGACAAGGGACAATACCTCTCGTTGACATCTGCACACCTCACACATAATGATCGTGATTCTCTCCCGACCTATGGTCATGCAAGGCTGATCTGATTTATACATAAACACAAAAGGGAGCTTGACGGCTCCCTAATGTTATGTCATACTGTAAGCCCGCGCTGGCGGGGCATTATTTACTTGCCTTCATTCTCTAAATAAGCTAATAGTGCTTGGCCTTCTATAGACAGCGATAGTGCTTGAGCCGCTGTTTTTATATAAATATCCGGAAACTCAAATTCTGCACTCCAGTCGGCTTCCTCGATTCGTTCAGAAAATCGTAATACCATAATCTTTCCCAAAGCTGCTTTTGAATAAATGTCGGTATCGGTACAACTTTCAATAATGATCTCATAATGGCGCAATGAGTTTTCGATAAGCTCATTAAAGAATTCATGACTTGGTTGCTCCGATAGGTTTTCATCAAATGCTAGCTGATACTCCGCAAAGGCCAACCACTCTAAATATTGATAATCCGTTGGATACGCCATGTAGGCTTCTTTTGCCCACCAATAACTACCTCCGTGATCTGGATCGTTTCTATATCTCTGCAATGCGGAATTGTATTTTTCTCGTGCCGGTTCTTCTTTGGATTCTGTTATTCCAAGCAATTCGTCAGCACTAATATGAAAAAGCTTTGTAAGTGGTGCAATTAGAGACAGATCCGGGCATGACTGCCCGCACTCCCACTTTGATACTGCTTGAAAGGAGACGCCGAGATACTCTGCCAACTTTTCTTGAGTCAAATCGTTCTTCTTTCGCAATTCTTTAATTCTTTCGCCAATGGTCATATGTGTTACCTCTCGGGTTAGATTGAATCCGGATTCTGCATATAGTATAGCATTAAAAATCACCTCCGTCAATAACTTGTTTTTAGATGGATTTTCAACTCGAAGTTGAAGTCTTTTGCCTCTTTGGCACCGTGACGTGTGCTTGTCTTATACAAGTCGGCTCGC
>JAZNPB010000111.1:0-3583 GCA_045589435.1 Eubacteriales bacterium
ATTCAAGACGGAAAACGGTGTTGCGAGCGTAAACGCAAACCACATTATGTACTCGGAAGCGCACGACCATTATCAATATATGAGGAAAGATGATGGCGAAGAAATCAAAGTCAGAATGACCGTTACGGAGCTTTTTACAATACTCAGCAGATACGGTGGTTTTGTTCGTATCGGAAGTGCGTATATTGTCAATCTGAGGCACGTTAAGAACGTAACCTCGACAAACGTATGCCTATATAACAATTACAAAATTCAAATTCCGAGAGGAAAATTTACCGAGATCAAGAACACCTTTTGGAATTTTCAATGCGAAGGACAGGAGGACTGACGAGCATGACAGGAACTATCGTTGAATTTGTACTTTTACTGATCGCTCATGCTGCTGCCGGCATCTATTCCTCTACTCTCAAATACAGCAAAAAGATTACTTATCTCGTATGGGGCACTTGGGTAGTCCTTCAAACAGGACTTCTGTTCTTCACGGAATTTGTGCTGACAAATTGGGCGTTGCAGTTCTTCGTTGGGTTTGTCCTTTCTCTTGTGGGGCAGTATGTGATATTCTTTGTAACCACCAAGGGTAGACTTGCTCAAAGAATCTTTACCATGTTGACCTATTCGATCTTTTTCTGCATCGTCATGTCACTCCTTACTATGATAAGAGGCACATTCAGCGAGTTGCATTGGGCACTTACCGCGCTCATTGAAGCAGTTCTGCTTTCGGCTATCGTTACCTATTTTCTTCGCTACGTATGCACCCTTTGTCGGGCGGCATCAAAGAACATTACGACGGGTTGGACACCTTTGATATTTGTGAACACTGTCTTTATCATTACTATAATACTGTCCTCGGTATTCCCGGTAAGGCTTACAAGTTTTAACGATCCTGCGGTTATCACATTCGTATTTTTAAGCATTTCGATCATGGCGGTGTATCCCGTTATCTTCTCAAGCATCAATCATATGTCCGAAGCAGCTGAAAAAAGAGAGGTCGAAATACAAAACAAACTTTTGATTGCGCAGATCGAAGCTGAAACTGCACAGCTTGCGGCGGACAGTCAATCAAGACACGATAGACGTCACCATAATTCTGTTATGCTTGAGTTTGCCAATAACAACGATATTGAAAGCATAAGAGAATATCTGAAAAGCCTTGTGGATAGTGACAACGAGGTGTGTGGCGAGGTAAGACATTGCGACAACTTGACGATCAATACCGTGTTGACCGTTTACGAGAGACGAGCGAGAGAAAGCGGTATTTCTGTAAAAATCTCTGCGAAAGCAAGCCAAGACCTTGAGGTTTCACCACAGGATCTCGTCATTGTAATTGCTAATCTCTTTGAAAATGCCATTCATGCTACCCAAAAAAATAAGAACAACAAGGTGATTGACATTATCATTAAAGGTAACGAGCAGCGATTACTGATTAAAGTAGAAAACCCATGTAAGAATAATTTAACTTTTGATGAAACGCTCTATGGCGTTGGTATTCACTCTGTAATCGCTACTACAAATAAATATGAAGGTATGTATGATTTCATCGCAGAAGACGGAATTTTCTCTGCGAAAATCAGTTTGAATCTAAAATAAAAACTGCAATCTACGCCAAAAATCTGCAATCTATGCCAAACTCCCCGAAATGGGGAGTTTTTTTGTTACAATTTTGATGGTGTAATATACCCTCTGCTTATGAGGGTTTTTAGTGAATAGTTGTGCGCAAAGGAGGCGCTTAATCTTGGACGAAAAGAAATATAACGAAGAAGGTTATTTGATTGTATCGGAAATGGATACTTGTTCATTGTGGGAAAAGGATACCATTCCTTGTAAATCCGGATGTAATAACCGTTGCTTTTTCTGCAGATTTGGTGGATTTCGCACATCCGAGTATATAAGATATGCCGAAGAAATGCCGCGAGGCGGACCACTGCATAGTGTTTGTCGTAACGAGAAAAACAGAAAATCCGCCACGGATACGCATTGAGGTGATTAATTGGAACAGTATAATTTTTCAAACAGCAATATTGACCTTGCCTGTGAAGAAGTCGGTGAGTTTCTTTCCAAAGTCGGTGTAGAACGACGCGAGGCTCTCCGAACAAAGCTCACATTTGAGGAAGTATTGCTTGAACATCAAGCCAAGTTTGGAGAAGAAGCAATCTTCAAGGTAAGGCTTGTAAAACGATTGTCCTCTATAAAGGTCGAGATCATCGTAGAAGGAGAATCCTACAACGCTCTTGTCAAAAACAGCGACGAGGGTGACGTGATACAAGGTCTGCTTGCAGGTATCGGTCTTGCTCCTGCTTGGAATTACAAGAATGGTAAAAATTACATCGTATTTATACCAAAGAAAAAACCGCTGTCCGGCACGGTCAAAATGGTCGGTGCAATCGGACTTGCGGTGATTTGCGGAATTATCTTAAATCTATTGCCAGACGGAATCAGAGCAGGCGCAAACGATTATGTGCTAACACCCGTAACGAATGCGTTTATGGGATTTATTTCAGCCGTATCAGGACCGCTGATCTTCCTATCGGTTCTCGGCAGTATCTGCTCGATGGGTAATATGGAAACCCTCGGCAAGATCGGAAGTAAGACGATTAAGGTTATCCTTCTTTATATGACGGTAATCGCAGTATGGATGACCGCATTCGGCAGCCTGTTTTTCCATGTTGAAATGGGTGGCGGCGGAGCATCGAGCTTCTCGCAGATTCTCGATTTGATCTACGACATTATCCCATCGAACCTGTTTGAACCCTTTGTAACGGGAAATGCTTTGCAGCTGATCTTCATTTCCATCATGGTCGGACTTGCAATGCTTGTCCTATCGTCGAGAGTCAGTGGCGTGTTCAAGCTCGTGGAACAGCTCAGCTCCATCGTGCAAACGATTATGTCGGGGCTGTCCTCCTTGTTGCCGATTCTGATATTTGTTCTCTTTACGGGAATGATTTCAAGAGGTAACCTTGGTGCAATCCTCGATTCTTGGAAGATGATATTAGTCATCGTGCTAATGATTGTAGTTTACTACGTGTTGAATCTTCTGCGAATCTCCCTTATGAAAAAGATACCGCCGGCTTTGCTGATGAAAAAAGCGTGGCAGACACTTCTCATTGCACTTACCACCGCATCCTCGGCTGCCGCGTTCGGTACGAACACCCGTGATGCAAACAAAAAGCTTGGTATTGATAAAAAGCTTGTGGAGTTTGGTACTCCCATCGGTCAAGTGTTGTTTATGCCCGGATTTATCGCTTTGCTTTTCGGTATGGAGGCAGGCTTCGCGGAATCCTGCGGTATTCAAATCACTCTGCCGTGGATCATTATATCTCTCATCACAAATCTCTTGCTATCCTTTGCTATACCGCCTGTGCCGGGAGGTGCTATGATGGGCTTTACGATTGCTTTTGCGCAGCTTGGCATTCCTATGGAGGTCATGGGGGTGGCTCTTGCGATAAATGCCATCACAGATTTCCCTGCAACAGCGTGCAATGTTTCGGGCTGGCAGCTTACCATGATTGACGTGGCAGACTCGCTTGATATGCTCGATAAAGAAACCCTACATAAAAATAATTAAAAAAATCATAAAGAAAGAGGT
>JAZNPB010000112.1:0-2391 GCA_045589435.1 Eubacteriales bacterium
GTGACGGGGATGAAATACTTTTCGGGGTGCTCGGTGCTGTCTTTTATATATGCGTCGAGGTCTTTTCGCAGGACGGTGTAGCGGCGGGTTTTCTTGCCGGAGTCCTTGCAGGGGATCATTCCGTTCTGGAGCATCCAGGCGCATTTTCGTTTGCTGATATGTAAGATCTTGCAGATCTGCTCGGCGGAGAGTTTTTCGTCCTTCTTTGCTTTATTCGTCATGGCTCATCCTCTCACGCTGCCGCCTTTGCCATGCGGTTTCGTCGTCGGTAGTGGCGGCGAGGTAATCGATAAAGTCGGCTTTGCTGATCAGCCGTTTTCCTCGGTAGGCATATGCGATGAGCTTGCCCTCGTTGATCGCCGCGTGGATGGTGTTTTTGCTCACGTGGATCAGTCTTGACGCTTGGAGTGCGGTGATCACGTCGGGGCATTTACGGAGGAGGTGCTCCAGCCCTTTTATCTTTTCTTCGGTTGTCATCGTGTGACTCCTTTCTGCGTTTGTCAGCACAAAGGATATCACAAAGATTTGATAAGTCCAGAGAGAATCGGGAAGAATTATAAGAAAAGAAAGCACAAACGAAAAAAATCAATTTGTTCAGAAAAATATTACAAGTATACTTACAATTATTCTTGACAAAGATTGATTTTTATGCTATAATACATCCAAAAGGAGCGTGATGAACTATGGCTATTACTTCTAAAGACAGTATATTGAAGGTGTTGACAGCGTATAATCCTTGGTGGAAAACCGGTATTGTAAATCCTAAAATGTCTAAGACGTATAAGAGATTTGCCTTTCATGAGGCTATGAAAAAGCTGAACCAGAAGGACATTCGGAGAACAGTCGTATTAAGCGGTACACGACGCGTTGGAAAAACAACAATACAGTATCAGATGATTGAAGCATTGTTAACATCCGGGGTTGCTCCGCAGAAGATCGTATTTATTTCTATGGATCATCCTATGTTAAAGCTCAGCCAGTTTCAAGACGTTTTAGAGTGCTACCATGAAAACATCTATGCTGATCAAGACGTATATTACTTTTTTGATGAAATACAATATGCACAGGATTGGGATCGTTGGTTAAAAACAATTTACGACACACAGCCTGACACCCGTGTGGTAGCCACAGGCTCTGCAAGTCCTGCGCTTATGAAAGGTAGTCGCGAAAGCGGAGCTGGCAGATGGTCTGTTATTCAAGTTCCCACTTTATCTTTCTATGAGTATTGTGAGCTGCTTGGTGTGGAACGCCCTGATATCCCCGAGGATTTGAAAGTAACATCCCTTCTATACAAATCTCAAATCGAGCGTAACCAGATTATGTTACAGCTATCCAAGGTACAAAATCACTTTATGAGATATTTGCAAGTGGGTGGATTTCCCGAGCTCGCACTCGCCGACAATGATCTTATGGCACAGCAGGTGATGCGTGAGGATGTTGTAGATAAAGTACTCAAGAGGGACCTTCCCTCGCTATATAACATTCGCAACGCGACAGAATTAGAGCGAATTTTCTTGTATTTGTGTAACGTTTCCTCCGAAATTGTTTCCATAGAAGCTATTACCAAAGAATTGAACGGAGTATCTCGCACAACTGTAGAGAATTATATTCAATTCTTGGAAAGTGCAAACTTGATTTACCAAAGCTGGCCTGTAGATATGGCCGATAAGAAGGTACTGAAAGCAAGACCGAAAATCTATATTGCAGATGCTGCAATCAGAAATGCCGTGCTAATGGATGATTCCATTATGACTGATCCCACAGGAATGGGCAAAGTTGTCGAAACCGCTGTCTACAAGCACGTTGCCGCCTTCTACTATCAATTTGCGACTTCTGTTGGATATTTCAGAGGTGGAAGAAAGAACAAAGAAATTGATGTTGTGGTTGACTATCCCAATATCAAAAACATTCTGATTGAAGTGAAATACCGTGAAGGTGCGCCGATCGCAGACGACGATGCTATCGTTGAATTATGCGAGGAAGCCTCTGCAGCTATTGTTGTAACCAAAACGGCAACAGACTTTGGCGTGCACAACACACCGAGCGGAAAGAATCTACTCAGAATTCCGGCGTTTGCTTTTTTGTATTTACTTGGAAACGCCGAAAAGCATGGATATCGCGGAATAGAATAATCATTGAGCAAACAAAAAAGTGACCGCCCGTCCCTTTGGCCTTGCATTAGCCGTGCATTTTTCTCGGAAGGGGCAAGAAAGCGGTCACTAATTGGCTAAAATTTGCGGAAATTAGGGACAGTGAGGGACAGAGAGAGCCTGTGTGACAGCTGCTCGAAATCAGTTTGCGGGTAAACGCATATGGGGCTGAATTACAGCTTGCTCGGATTTCACCGAGCAAATTACGATTTCATTAAAAATACACGGTTTCGGCGTGATA
>JAZNPB010000113.1:0-15026 GCA_045589435.1 Eubacteriales bacterium
GTATTTTCCTGCGGTTTGATGATATACAATGCTCCGCATTGATGATATTCACCCACTCCGTGTCTGATGATATACACTTTCTGCCAAAGTGATTAAATCTGCAAGCTTGTTTGCTTTTAGCCGTAAAATATAAATCGTTCACTTTATACCCCTTTCGTTCAATTTATGGGGTATCGTTCAATTTTTGATTCAGTTAAATAAATTCTTGACTTTGGTCGGATTATATGATATAATAACTCACCGATATATAAGAATTTATTTAGGAGAAATAAATATGTTTGGATTATTTGCTAAAAAAGTTATGAACGAAGAAGCCGCCAAGTCTTTTTGGAAATGGTTTGAAGAAAAAGAGGAGTGGATTATCAGCTGTATTTCCAATCACGACTCAACATTTATATGGGCAATCGATGAAAAGTTAAAACCGGTATTCCCTTATTTCAAAGGAGAGCTCGAATTTCAGCTTGGATACAACAATAGCGTTGGAGAATTTTTCTTCTTCCACTTTGGAAACAAAGACCTTGCTCGTGATGGTGAAGCCTTGGGAAGGATGATGCCTCCAGAAATCGCAAACAAATGGAAACTTATTCTTGAAAAATAAATTGTCCAATTTCAATTTATCAAACTAAAAACAGGTGCAAACCGTTGTAGAAAAATGCACCCAATATTCTAAAATTTGCACCCATTGCAAAATAGTATCAAAATTTTAGATTACTCACAGGGTAAAGACCAGGATCAATTCTTGGTCTTTATTTTTTGTTTTATCGGTATTTACCTTGAGGGGAGACAGGACAGTTTACAGAAATAACATAAATAAAGAGGGCGGGACCTGAATGCCTGCCCTGTTTTATTTATTTGTAATAGTGATACCACTTGATATGCTGAAATTAATTTATTGTGATATGGTGTAAAGCGAATAAAAGTATCCTTTCTTTGCAATTAACATTGGAAGGGGAGAAATATCGGGTGCGGATAGGTCATTTTCCCATTTACTAACGGCTTGAGCACTGATGTTTACTTTTTCTGCAATATCATCTTGTTTTAATCCTAAATTTTTTCTCATTCTTGATAATCTTTGTCCAAATGTTTCTTTCATATATTATGCCTCCATATTTTCAAACCAACTTTATTATGATTTAGACACTTTTTACATCTTTACGATTGTATTTTATCACTATTTGAATGCTTTTTCAAGTGATTAGTAGTTGCTTTGACTAAACTATTGGTTGTTTACTAATCCACCAATAGTTGAATAACAATATTGTATTGTCGTTTTTTTATAGAAACTCCCTGTGATATATAGTTTTAGGGCGGGATAGATAGACAAAGTTATTTTTCAAAAACAAATTTGCTCATATTCATTTGATATAATATAGTTGCGGGGAACCGTAATTAATCATTTGGAGGCAACTATATGAAGATGCAAAAAACTTTTAGCGAATATCTTAAGAGGTGTAACTTATCTGACAACACTCTGAATTCTTACGTATGGACAGTCGAAAATTATTATTCGCACTTTGAAGATGTTACCAAAGAAAACCTTTTGGCTTACAAGGGATATCTGATGGAGTGCTATAAGCCGCAGACCGTCAATCTCAGAATACAGGCTATGAATAAGTATCTTTGCTATATCGGTAAAGAAAAGTTGAAGTTGAAAACGGTAAAAATACAACAAAAAACTTTTCTCGAAAACGTCATTAGTAATGCTGACTACAATTTTCTGAAAAACCAACTAAAGAAAGACAAGAACATGGAGTGGTACTTTGTCGTTAGATATCTTGGTGCGACCGGTGCGCGTGTCAGCGAATTAATTCAGATCAAAATCGAGCACATTGTGCTTGGATATTACGACATATATTCAAAGGGCGGAAAGGTCAGGCGACTGTATATTCCAAAGGCTCTAAAGGACGAAACACTTTCTTGGCTTAAAGCACAAAGCAGAACTTCAGGATATTTATTTCTAAATCGCTTTGGTGAGCGTATAACAACGCGAGGGGTATCTCATCAGCTCAAGGCTTATGCGGAAAAATACGGTATCAACAGAAACGTTGTATATCCTCATTCATTCCGTCACAGATATGCAAAAAACTTCTTAGAAAAATATAATGACATATCGCTTCTTGCAGACCTTATGGGACATGAGAGTATAGAGACCACACGAATATATTTGCGGAGAACATCGAGTGAGCAGCAAGCGATTGTGGATAAAATCGTCACTTGGTAGCGGTATTGACCAATATGCAATGAAAATTAATGATTTCTTGGTTAAATAAAGCATTTTGAGAATTTTTGCCTTGTGTCATTTTAACAAATAAACGCAATAAAAAACGGCGTTTTTGTTACTATTTCACAAGTTGAAAAAATATTGAAAAAAATTCATTTTACCCCTTGAAAAATGTAAACTTTTGTGTTATAATATGCAAGTATTGCGTTATTCTCGAAGCGAGAATAAATCTTAAAATAAAGGGAGGTATGGAAGAATGCAGAAGATTATTTGCAAGAAGATGTACGACACAGAAACATCTACAATCGTAAAGAAGAACACATTTGGTTATTTCGGCGATCCTTGCGGTTATGAAGAGACTCTCTACGTTACTGCAGAGGGCAACTACTTCATTTACACCAACGGTGGTGCAGAGTCCAAGTATCAGGGCGAGAGCATCAAGCGTGTATCTGAAAAGAATGCAAAGACTTGGCTTGAGCAGAACTAATTTACATAATATGTAAAAATAGCAGGGAAGAAGATGTGCAAATGTTTTCGACTGTGCAAAAAAAAGGACAGGGAAGTTAAATTCTCCGTCCTCTTTTTTATTACAATTTAATTACTATTTGGCGACCAATGTTTTGGTCGTTTTTTATTTTGTCGCTTCATAGAGATATTCTACTTCTTTATCGTCGAGGTATCTCCATTTTCCGACGGGCAGACCTCCAAGCTTTAAGTTGCCGATAGATACTCTTGAAAGTCTTTTAACGGTAAGACCGGCTTGCTCGCACATTTTTCTGATCTGTCTGTTTCTTCCCTCATGGAGAGTCATTTTCAAAACGGTGCCGCTTTCATCTTCCTCTTGGATGACTACGTCTACAGGTTTGATCTTATAATCGTCGATAATAAGCTCTGACGTTAAGATCTCATACTGTTCATCGTTAACCTTGCCGCCAACCTTAACTCGGTAAACCTTTGCAATAGAGTGGCTGGGGTGGGTGAGTCTATTTTTAAGCTCGCCGTCGTTAGTAAGAAGCAGCATTCCCTCGGAGATGAGGTCAAGTCTTCCTACTGGATAAACTCTAGCCTTTACACCGTCTAAAAGATCAGTGACACACTTTCTGCCGTGATCGTCACTTGTTGAAGATAGATAGCCTCTGGGCTTGTTCATCATTATGTAAACGTACTCGGTTTTTTCATAACGGATCTTTTTGCCGCGATAAGTAATATGATCGTTTCTTGGATCAACTTTTGTGCCGAGGGTAGCAACGTGTCCATTTACAGACACGTTACCGTTCTCTATTTCTTTTTCAGCAGCTCTTCTGGACATAAGTCCTGAATCTGCTATATATTTTTGAAGTCTGATTTTTTCCATATGGTCACCTTTATTTAAAAAACTTCTTTATTAATTGCAAAAATGAGTTGCTATTATCTTTCGCGGCTATATCTTCTTCTGCCACAAGATCGACGCTATATTTTTTGCCTTCAATTTTGTATACTACCGATCCAATGACATCGCCTGCTCTGACAGGTGCTATAACGTACCTTGGAAAGTAAGTTATTTTGTTGGGAATTGAAACACATTTTTCTTTAATTATTGATAGATCTTGCTTGGCAGAAATGGAAATGCTAGCTTTTTCTCCACCTACAACAGGGACTCTTTGCTTGAAATCTCCTTTTCTACAAAGTGGAACACTTTCTAGTATTTCAAATCCATGATCTAGCATAGCACTTTGATCATTCCAGTCAGAAGGGGCGTCAAGCGTCACGCAAACGAGCTTGACACCATCTCGTTCCGCTGCCCCTACAAGACATCTTCCACACCTTTTTGTAAACCCGGTTTTCAGTCCAATGCAGCCATTGTATCGATGCAAGAGTTTGTTATGATTAATATAGGTTCTGGTTCTTTCATCATAAGTAAATGTCTTCTTATATGTGGCTGCGATTTCGGATAACTCTTTGTTATCTAAAAAATGCGCACCGATGATTGCCAGATCCTCGGCTGTGGTATAATGGTTGTAATCGTCAAGGCCGTGAGGATTAGTGAAGTTTGTGTTTTCAAGACCGAGGGCCTTCCCCTTACTATTCATGAGAGTGGAAAATTCATCTATACTGCCTGCTGTGTAATATGCAAGAGCAGTTGCAGCATCATTAGCACTTTGCAGCATCAGAGCGTAAAGTAATTCCTTGACTGTGTATTTATCACCTTCGCGCAAATATGCTGAAGAACCTTCAATTCCCACAGATTCAGGGCCGATTATCACTACATCATCCATGGAGCAATGCTCGTTTACAACAATAGCAGTCATGATTTTTGTAGTACTTGCCATAGGTAGTTGCTCTTTTCCGTTTTTAGAATATATAAACCTTTTTTCGGTTGGCTCGTATAAAGCAGCGGCTTTTGCGCTGATGCGTCCTGAAAATGCTGTTGATTTATGAGTAGCCGATGCGTAAATCGTAAGCATTAAGAAAAGCAAAAGACTTATGAAAATTACGCAAATATATATTAGTGTAGTATTCTTTCTTCTCATGATAACTCCTTTTTGTTTAGAGTTCCACAAAGCAAGATAAATATACTACTTTGTAAACAATCCTTTGATTTTTCCAATAATCTCCGGTGATCGTTCAATTACTTTTGTAAGTTGGTCAATATCATTATCTGCAGAATTAATGGTAATTAGCCCGATTTCTGCATTTGGCGAAATGGTAAGAAACGCCATTGGCGTAATAGTCATTCCCGTTCCACCGCCGCCACCAAAGTTTTGTGGTGTTGTAAGTTTTTTTGAGGCGTAATCAACCCCACCGGTGGCGATTCCCATCGTAACTTTTGAAACAGGTATGACAGTGACTCCGTTTGGAGTAGTAATTGCATCTCCAATTGCAGCTTCCATATCCGTCATATCACGAATTCCATTTAATGAAGCTCTGATAATTTCACTCATTTTAGTTTCCGACATCAGCGTTTTCCATCTTTCCTAGTTTTGTTCCTTTTAGTATGACCTGTATAGCTAAGATTAAAAGATTGAAAAGCGAAATTCCAACGTCCAAGTCGAGAAGAAAACCGCGGTCGGGATCTAAAGTGAATGCATTATTTACTATTATAAGTTTTTCCACTTTTGATTCGACGTATGCAATAGCAGAAGATAAAATTGATGTAAAAGTAATGGCGCTGAATATATCAGAGTTGGGAGTCTGCCATGGTATATTCAGGCGTTTTAGTGTAATTATAGATTTTGATGAATATTTAAGAGGCGGGGAGAGGAGCGAGAACAGTTCGTTTGTACTCGTGTTATTCCCGCCCTCTTCCAAGTCATCGTTATCGTTTTTGGCTCCCTGTTCGCTTTTTGTAATCTCAAGCCCAAATAGTATATATTCTATAGAAAAGACGAAGTTGTCAAATTTTTTTATTCTGATATGAATCTTGCGAGTTAGTAAAAAGAGAATAATAGTAGTGACAGATAGTATAACGTAAATGTTAGCTACCGTTTTATCTATCAAATTATTCCTCCGAAAAATCTATCTGTTCGTCTGCAGAAATTTCATCGTCAAAGTCAATATGCTCGTCAGCTGAAGGCTCGTCAAAGTCAAGATCAACCATATCTGCGTTCATCTCTTCGTGAATTTCATCGCCGCCTTCAACGATATTGTCAGCATTTTCGGTGTAACTTTCATTTGTGATTGTCTTTTCATCCATTGCTTCATCAAGAGAAATTTGCTCGGCTCCTTCTATGTCTTCCTCTACTTCATCGGAAACGTTGCTTGTGTTTGCAAACATAGATTGAATTTCCTCTGTGGTCTGTGGGAGCTCTTTCAGATCTTTAAGACCGAAGCAGCGCAGGAAATCATTTGTGGTACCGTAGAGCATGGGTCTGCCTGGGGCATCAAGACGTCCTTTTGATTCAATGAGACCTCTGTCAAGAAGGTTGTTCATCGCATATGATGAGTCTGCACGGCGAAGCGTGTCAACAAAAACTCTGGTTACAGGCTGGTTATAAGCAACAATTGCCAAAACCTCCATAGATGAGGTAGAGAGCGTTCCGCTTTTTCTTATGCCGAGAGCCTCGCGGATTTCATTTAAGTAGTATTTTTTGGTACAAAGCTGGCATGAGTCGTTAAATACCAGCATGATAACGCCTCTGGGGATATCTGGGGAGTTATACTTAAGCGAATATTCGAAAACTCGGTCGCGAACTTTCGCGGGGGTCATCTCGAAGACTCTTGCCAATGTCGCATAGGAGATAGGGTGTCCTGCAGCAAAGAGAATTGCCTCAAGTGCTTCCTCAAAAACTATTGCGCGTGGCTCTTCATCTGCAATAACGCCTCCAGCCTTTGGAGTACTGTTGCTATTATCTACGATGTTTTCTGTTTTTTCCACAGTGTCCTGCGGTTTTGTATCCTTAGTTTTCTTTGCCATTAGTTTTTACCTCCGTTGCTTTCGTTTTCCGGTGCTGCTATGGTGTCAAACTCACTCTGCGCGCCCTCTTGCGGTACATAATCAGGATTGAGTCTGAATGACATTTTAAGTCCGGTTTCGTCATATTCAACAACGTCTTCGATTATTGTTATGTTTGTAATTATAATTCTATGTAATTTGATCAGCTCTAAAATGCCCATAAATCTTGCTACAAGCTCGGAGCGACTTTCGGAAGCGACTAAAAGATCGTAAAGCGTAGCTTCACCAACCTCATCGAGTGTAATGCACATTTCTTCGATCTTTTCTTCAACAGAAACGATCTTTCTCTTGATAAGAGGATTTACAAGCTCGGTAGGGGTTCTTGTGGCGTTAGCTATTTTCATTCTACGAAGAATGGCACTCAAAGCTTTGGTGATCAGGGCAGTATCCATGTTGAGGGGAAGCCCTTTTTCGGGAGGAACGTCATCGGTACCTTTAACGTATCTGCCGGAAAACTCCTCGTACATAGGTCGCAAAGTATTTACCGCAAGCTTTGCCTGCTGATAGAGTGCAAGGGCATCTGCAATTTCGCGGCGAGGGTCATTTTCCGTGCCTTCTTCATGCGGAAGTATCATTTTGCTCTTTATAAGCATCAACTCGCTTGCCATAACAATGAATTCACTTGCGATCTCCAGATCCATGTTTTGCGCTTCTTCTATATATTGCATATATTGATCGCAAATCATTGCGATAGGTATATCTGTAATGCTGACTTTGTTTTTGCTGATAAGCGTCAAGAGCAGGTCTAGCGGCCCCTCAAACATATCAAGCCTGTAAGTAAGCTCTGTCATAAATAAGAATCCTTTCAAAAGTAGGAATAATTATCGAAGTATAGGAATCAGCTGCCAGAAGCTGAACATCAGATTTGATATTGCCTCAATTGCAGTACCAAGCATATCTGATAATGAGAAAATACCGGCTATGCGGTAGAGTACCGGTGATTTTGCAATGAAAGGTAACATCCTGATTATAGAAGCAACCCAATCACCGCAAAGCAGCCATACAAGCACTCCAATATAAATCTTCTTTTCGTATTTCATAATTTCAAAATAAACCTTTGGTGGAAGAATTACGTGAAGTATTCTTGATCCGTCAAAGGGCGGGATAGGCAGTAGATTGAAGATGCCGAGTCCCAGGTTAATACTATGGAATAAATAAATGAAAAGAAGCATATTTTGCCAGAAAGCAAGAGAGAAGCTACCGGGTACAAAGAGCTTGTCACGGAGGGAAACTAACATGATCTGATAAATCAGCGCCGATAAAAAAGCAAGTAAAATATTGGCAGCTGGGCCGGCGACTGCGGTTATTGCAAAACCTTTTTTGGGGTCTTTGAAATTTCTTGCATTGATTGGAACGGGTTTTGCCCAACCAACGTGGAAAAGAAGCATACAAAGAGCACCGACAGGATCTATGTGCTTGATAGGGTTGAGTGTAAGCCTGCCGAAGTTCTTCGCCGTATTATCTCCTAATTTATATGCGGCATATGCATGGCAATACTCGTGAATGGATAGAGCAACCAATACCGCAAAGGCTGATAACAAATAGTAACCTATATTCATCATTTACTCCTTTACAAAGTATTTTGTCTGTCTGACGTCTTAAAATACATTAGAATTAGAAAAACATCAAATCGCATCAAATATTATTTTCCAAAGCTCGTCCTTACCCGCGCGCGTAATAGAAGAAAAAGGAAGGATTTCTATTCCCGTACCGAGGAAAAACTCGTTTTTAATATCTTCGAGTGCAGTGTTTAGTTGCGATTTTGAAAGCTTGTCGGTTTTTGTTGCAACAACGACAAATTTAACGCCGTTATCAATGAGGAAATTGATCATCATGATATCGTCGTCCGTGGGACCTGTTCTGATATCTATAAGCTGAATGACAAGCTTCAATGCGTCAACTGAAGGGTTTTTTACAAAGAAATCCTCGGTAAGTGAGCTCCATGATCTTTGAGAATCCTTGGATCTTTTCGCATATCCGTATCCGGGGAGATCGACTAAATAAAGCTTTTTGTCTACGTCATAGTAATTGATGGTAATTGTTTTTCCGGGAGAGGAGGAAACTCTTGCTAGGGATTTTCTGCCAAGCATTGTATTAATAAGGGAAGATTTTCCAACGTTTGATCTGCCGGAAAGAGCAATCTCAGGGCGAGGATCGCGAGGAAACTGCTTCGAATTACCTACCGTTAATGCGATATTTACATTGTTTGTGTTGATTTTAATCATTGTAATTCTCCTGAAAAGGATTATTTGTTTTACTTAACCAAAGCGTGTGAAAGTGCATCAGACGCGTTTTTACAGGGGATGAAAGTGAGATTTGCCTTTGCTTCTGAGTCAATGTCATCAAGATCTCGCATATTCTGCTCAGGAATCAAAACTTTCTTAACACCTGCACGATATGCCGCCAGTGTCTTTTCCTTGAGTCCGCCGATGGGTAAAATTCTGCCTCGTAAAGTGATTTCACCGGTCATAGCGATTTCGCGGTTGACGGGAATGCCGGAAAGAGCGCTGACAATAGCAGTTACCATAGTAATTCCTGCTGATGGGCCATCCTTCGGGATAGCTCCTTCAGGGAAATGGATATGTATATCAGTATTTTTGTAGAAATCGGGATCGATATTATATTCCTTGGTAAGTGTTCTAACGTAGGAGTGAGCGATTTTTGCAGATTCCTTCATTACGTCGCCAAGTGATCCGGTCAATTCAATTCTTCCGTTACCTTGCATAACTGCGACTTCAACCTTTAGAAGGTCACCACCGGTTTGGGTATAGGCAAGACCGTTAACTACACCGACCGGGTTCGTTTCTTCAAGCTTTTTCGGAACAACTTTAACCTTGCCAAGAAAATCTGCCAAGTTTTTTTCTGTGATTTTTACACTTTCGCAAGTTCCTTCGGCGATTTTCTTCGCGCTCTTGCGTATTAAAGATGCAATTTCACGCTCTAAAGTACGTACGCCCGCTTCACGAGTATATCCTTTTATGAGTGCCAGAATACCCTTATCGGTAATCTTGAAAAGCTGTTTTGTCATACCGTTACGCTCAAGCTGCTTTGGAACTAGATGATGTTTCGCAATATTGAGTTTTTCCGTATCAGTGTAAGTCGAAAGTTCGATGATCTCCATTCTGTCGAGAAGTGGTGCGGGTATACCGTCATAACTGTTCGCTGTAGCTATAAAAAGAGTATCGGAAAGATCTATGGGAATTTCCATGAAATTATCTCTGAAAGCCTTGTTTTGTTCAGGATCAAGGACTTCAAGCAGGGCAGAAGTGGGATCTCCTCTGAAATTAGAGGACATTTTATCGATTTCGTCCAGTACGATTACCGGATTTTCTGCTTTGGCATTAATGAGCGCGGTAACAATTCTTCCTGGCATTGCACCAACATAGGTCTTTCTGTGTCCACGAATTTCGGCTTCATCATGCATACCGCCAAGAGAAACTCGTGCATATTTTCTACCCAGCGCACGTGCAACTGAAGCTGCGACAGAAGTTTTTCCAACCCCGGGAGGACCTACAAGGCAAATGATCTGATTCTTGATATTGGGAGAAAACTGTTTTACTGCTACAAACTCAAGAATTCTTTCCTTTACATTTAAAAGGCCGTCGTGATCTTTGTTAAGTATCTTTTTTGCCTTTTCGACAGATATTTCATCATTGCTTTTTTTGCCGAAAGGGAAGTCGAGGCAAGTATCGAGATAACTTCTGATAACCGTGCCTTCTGCTGCACCAAACGGTGTTTTTGCTAATTTGGATAACTCTTTGTAGAGTTTTTCCTTGATTTCTTCGGGCATATGTGCCTTTGTGATTCGTTCATCATAATCGCGCAGCTCGTCGTCTTCGTCATCGCCAAGCTCGGATTGGATAGCCTTAATTTGCTCTCTTAAGAAGTAGTCTTTTTGATTTCTGTCTATCTTTTCGCGAACCTGCATCTGAATGTCGTGTTCGCACTCTAGAAGCATAGCTTCTTCTTCCAGGGCAATAAGTAATTTTTCCAGTCTGTTTTTGAGAAGTAGAGCCTCAAGAATAGTTTGCTTGTTTTTATAGTCGATAATAGCACTGGAAGCAACGAAATCGGCAAAATAGCCATATTCAGTTATTGCTTCAGCATTTAAGCGCAACTCCTCTGTAAAGCTTGGATGTATATCTTTGATATCGGCAAGTCTGCGTTTTATTTCGGATATTATAGCAGATATCTGATTGGGAACGGTCGTGTGTGAGGTTTCTTTGCGTGTTACGCCACTTGCAGAAATGAATCCTGAATCGATAATAAAATCCCTGATTTTAATTCTGGAAATTCCCTCAAAAACTACGTTCAGATTTCCGCGGGGATTTTTGACTACGTGTTTAATTACGGCAATAACGCCCATTTTGTATAAATCTTCGCCTTTTGGTTCTTCGCAAGCAACATCCTTCTGCGTTACAAGAATAACTCTTGCATCGTTAAGAGTGGCGCCGGCAGTGAATGCCTTGAGTGCAAAAGGTCTAATGATTTCTATATTTAATTGTACGTTCGGGAACGCTACCAAGCCTCTCAAAGGAACGACCGGCAGAGTAATGATACCGTCAATTTCTCTTGTATCTGACATCTGAAAACACCTCACAATTTTGAATCTCGGGTCGAATTATCGAGATCGCATAATAAATCATTATATTATAACACAAACCAAAAATAAAATCCATACTTTTTCGAAAAAAAACGAAAAAATTCTTTAATTTCGTGTCCCGATGCGAACAACCATGATTATTAGTGAAGAAAAAAACGAAAAAAATGCAAAAAAACTTAAATTTTCTTAAATTTTCTTATAAAAAACTATTGACAAATATACCAATTTAAGGTTATAATAAACTTGGTGTTTTAATTACCTTTTAATACAATAAAAAATATTATAAACAAAGGAGAAAAACAGATGAAACACAGAATTTTGACGCTAGTACTTGCCCTGATGGTACTCATAGGGCTTGTATGTGCAACAAGCATTACCGCTAGTGCCGCAACACCTGAAGAAAACGGTGTTAAGGCTGGTAGTGTGCCTACTATCGAGGAACTTGCAGCTCAGGTTCAGGCACTCGAGACGGCACTTGCTAACAAGGCGGATGCTTCTGTAGTTGCAGATCTCGCGACAGATCTTCAAGACATGATTTCTGCTGTCCAGAAGCTTGAAGATATGGACGATAATCTCGCGCTTGAGCTTGATGATGCAATTACAACATTCAACCTTGCCATCTATGAACTTGATGAGAAGGTTAATGGTTTGGTAATTGATCTCGAGGCACAGATCGCAGCGAAAGCAGATGCTTCTACAGTTACAGCTCTCTCTACTGAACTTGACAAACTTAAGGTAACAGTACAGAACCTTGCCGATGCCATCACAGATCCTAGTGAAGCAATCGCAAACCTTAAGAAATCTCTCGAAGCAGCAGATCAGGCAATCAAGGCTTCTGTTGCAGATCTTGATCAGAGAGTAACAGACGTTAAGACTGAACTTGAAAATGCAATTGCTAATAAGGCAGATGCAGCTACAGTTACAGATCTTACAAACAAACTTGCAGCACTCACAACAACAGTTAACCATCTTGCTGATGATCTCGATGAAACAAACGAGGCGGTAGCAAATCTTGAGACTACTCTCAAGGCAGCAGACGCAGCAATCGAAGCTTCTGTTGCAGATCTTGATCAGAGAGTAACAGACGTTAAGACTGCACTTGAAGCAGCAATTGCTACAAAGGCAGATGCAGCAACAGTTATAGCACTTTCAAATGAACTTGCAGCCCTCACAGCTGACGTAAGAGCACTTGAGACTGGCCTTGCTGATACAAATTCAGCAATAGCAGCTCTTGAAACAACTCTTAAGGCAGCAGACGCTGCAATTGTAGCTTCTGTTGAAGCTCTTGACCAGAGAGTAACAGACGTTAAAGCAGAACTTGATGCAGCAATCGCTACCAAGGCAGATGCAGCAACAGTTACAGCTCTTTCCAATGAACTCGCAGCACTTACAGCTGATGTAAGAGCACTTGAAACCAAGACAACAGCTCTTGAAACAACTCTTAAAGCAGCAGACGCTGCAATCGTAGCTTCTGTTGAAACTCTTGACCAGAGAGTAACAGACGTTAAGGCAGAACTTGATGCAGCAATCGCTACAAAGGCAGATGCAGCAACAGTTACAGCACTTTCAAATGAACTTGCAGCACTCACAGCTGACGTAAGAGCACTTGAGACTGGCCTTGCTGATACAAATTCAGCAATAGCAGCTCTTGAAACAACTCTTAAAGCAGCAGACGCTGCAATCGTAGCTTCTGTTGAAGCTCTTGCTGCGAGAGTTTCCGCTCTTGAGGCTAGACTCGCAGGTGCAACAGATCCTACAGAACTTGCAAAGCTTATTGGCGAACTTCAGAACGAAGTTGATGCTCTCAACAATCTTCCTCACCTTTCCAATGCTGATGTTCAGGCTCTCATTGATTCAGCAATCGCAAAGGCTAATCTTGCAACTCAGGCAGCATTCGATGCTCTTGCAGACAGAGTGACCGCTCTTGAAAACGGTCTTCGCGATGCAGTTGCAGAACTCGCAACCAAGGGAGATGCAACTGCTGTTGCAGATCTTGCAACCCAACTTTCTACCGTAATGACTGCTGTGCAGGGTATCGAGGGCAGAACAACAGATCTCGAAGATGCACTCGATGATGCAATCACAACATTTAACCTTGCTATCTATGAACTTGACCAAAAAGTAAATGGTTTGGTAGTTGATCTTGAATCTAAGATCGCATCAAAGGCAGATGCAACTACAGTTACAGATCTTACAAACAAACTTGCAGCACTCACAACAACAGTTAACGATATTGCTGATGATCTCGATAAAACAAACGAGACAGTAGCTAATCTTGAAACAACTCTTAAGGCAGCAGACGCTGCAATCGTAGCTTCTGTTGAGGCTCTTGACCAGAGAGTAACAGACGTTAAGACTGCACTTGAAGCAGCAATTGCTACAAAGGCAGATGCAGCTACAGTTGTAGCACTTTCAAACGAACTCGCAACACTTACAGCTGATGTAAGAGCACTTGAGACCGGCCTTGCTGATACAAATGCAGCAATAGCAGCTCTTGAAACAACTCTCAAGGCAGCAGACGCTGTAATCGTAGCTTCTGTTGAAGCTCTTGAAGCAAGAGTTACAACTCTTGAAAACGGTCTTCGTGATGCAGTTGCAGAACTTGCAACCAAGGCAGACGCAGCTACAGTTGTAGCACTTTCAAACGAACTCGCAACACTTACAGCTGATGTAAGAGCACTTGAAACCGGCCTTGCTGATACAAATGCAGCAATTACAGCTCTTGAAACAGCTCTTAAGGCAGCAGACGCTGCAATCGTAGCTTCTGTTGAAGCTCTTGAAGCAAGAGTTACAGCTCTTGAAAACGGTCTTCGTGATGCAGTTGCAGAACTTGCAACCAAGGCAGACGCATCTGTTGTTACAGATCTCTCCGTTCAGCTTGCTACATTAATTTCTGATGTACGCGCTCTCGAGAACAGAACAACAGATCTCGAAGATGCACTCGATGATGCAATCACAACGTTTAACCTTGCTATCGATGAACTTGATCAGAAGATCAGCGATTTGACAACCAATCTTGAAGCAAAGATCGCAGAAAAAGCAGATTCCACTACAGTGGTAGCACTTTCAAATGATCTTACAGCTCTCAAGGCAACGGTTCAGGGTCTTGTTGATGGTCTCGCTGAAACGAACGTAGATGTTGAAAATCTCGAAAAGGCTCTAAAGGCAGCTGAAAGAGCATTGAGACTTGCAATTGATGAGCTCAGCGACAGAATTGATGCTATTGAAGCAAGACTCTCCGGTACAAATGATCCTGCAGAACATACAAGACTTATTGAAGAACTTCAGGCAGAAGTAGATGCTCTTAGAAAGGCTTCCGAAAAGGCAGTCGACGATCTCAAGGCAGAGCTTGAAGCTGTAATTAAGTCTGGTGATGATGCAATTCAGGATGCAGTTGACGCACTTGAACAGAAGGTTGTAGATCTCACTACTGAGCTTGCAAATGCAAACTCCAGAATTGATACAAACGCAGATGAAATCGCAAAACTTAGCGGCGAACTTGACGCACTCACTACAGTTGTAGATAATCTCCGCGATACTCTCGTTAATGATTATGCAACTAAGGCAGAGCTTGAGGCACTTGCAAATGCAGTTAAACTTGCAAATGAAGAAACTGCAAGATCCATCTCGATTCTTACCGCTAGAGTAGATGCTCTTGAAGCAGCTCTCAAGGCGCTTATTGATCAGACAAATGCAGAGAAAGAAGCTATCCAGGCAAAGGTAGATGAACTTAAGGCAGAGCTTGAAAAGCTTGAGCAGCTTAAGGATGA
>JAZNPB010000114.1:0-51998 GCA_045589435.1 Eubacteriales bacterium
GTTATCTTCCTTACCGACAAGAAGCCTGAGGGCATCTTTGAGGAAAAGGCTCCTGAAACTCCACTTCTTGAAGAATTTGCAAAGGACGAGATGGACAACTCCTCCGAAATTCTCGGCTCTCTCGACTCTTACACACAGGCAGACGAGATCGAAACAGATGTTACTGCAGTAGAGGCTACCAGAGCGGCTGAGGACGTTTTCGAGGAAGATGATCTCGACATTAAATAATGCTGAAAAATTATAATTGCATAGCAGCAATCTCCTCCCCACCCGGCAAGGGTGGGGTTGCGATTATAAGGATATCGGGAGAGGACGCCTTGGCGCTATCTTCCGAGGTATTCTTCCCTGCTTCAAAAAAGAGCTTCCTTGAAGCTCGTCCACGTGCTCAAACCTACGGATATATAATTGAAAACGGCGAACGGCTTGACGACGTTCTAGCCACCTACTTCCCCGCCCCACATTCTTATACCGGCGAGGATATTGTGGAGATCGGGTGTCATGGCGGTGTGCTCGTTACCTCCCTTGTGCTTGAAGCATTCCTCAAAAAGGGCGCGCGCCCGGCTGAACCCGGTGAATTTACAAGACGCGCATTCATTAACGGCAGACTTTCTCTCACAGAGGCAGAGGCTATCGGCAACCTTCTTGAGGCGCAGAGCCGCGAGCAGGTAAAGCTATCATCCACAAGCTCAAGAAAGAGCCTTAATGACGCTATTGCGGATATCAGAAAAAGCACCGTAGAGGTGATGAGCTCCATCTATGCAAGGATCGATTATCCAGACGAGGATCTTGGGGACTTTACCGACGGTGAGGTAGCAAAAAGACTTACCGAGATCAGAAAAAAGGCAGTGCTGCTTCGAGACACCTACAAGACCGGACGAGCTATCCGCGAGGGTATTACAACGGCTATCGTAGGCAAGCCAAACGTTGGTAAAAGTTCTCTTTACAACGCGATTTTAGGTGAAGACAGAGCCATTGTTACAGACGTGGCAGGAACTACACGCGACACCCTTTCCGAAAGCATCCCACTTGGCAAGATCATGCTCCAACTCACAGATACTGCAGGAATAAGAGAACGAGAAAACGTTGATATCGTAGAATCCATTGGTATTGAGCGAAGCGAGAAAACTCTACAGGAAAGCGAACTTATATTTACAATTTTCGATCTTTCGAGAGAATTTGATCATGAGGATGAGAAGCTGCTGGAGGCTGTTAAGTGCGCCAACGGAGCAAAAATCGCTATCCTTAACAAGGCAGATCTACCTGAAAAGTTTGACGAAAGCAAGCTTTCTGGTATATTTCTTGACACCGTTCGTATCTCTGCAAAATGCGAGGGACTCGGAGTAAACGAAAAGCTTTCCGGCATCGTAAATTCTCTTTTTACCGATGAAAAAATCAACGTTGGCGACGGCGCGATCATCAGCTCTGCAAGACAGAACGCGTCCTTGACAAGAGCTATTGAGAGCATGGACATCGCTCTCGAAAATCTGGAAGCAGGATTCCCGCAGGATCTTATTTCCTCCGATATCGAGCGCGCCCTTGAAGCCATCTCAGAGCTGGACGGCAGAGCTGTTTCCGAGGAGATCGTGGCTGATATTTTCTCAAAATTCTGCGTAGGAAAGTAACCAATAAAACGGACACTACGTATAGCAAGGAGATTGGTATGGAAAACAAAAGATTCAAGAAATTTGATGAGGGCTTTGTCTGCAAGAACTGCGGCAAGGAGGTTTTACCTCTTGGATATACCTCCAGAAATCATTGCCCATTCTGCCTCTGCTCCCTTCACGTTGATATAAATCCCGGCGACAGAGCCAATGATTGCGGCGGCATCCTTCGCCCCATTCGCACGGAGCCCGACCCCAAAAAAGGTTACGTTATCATTCATAAATGCGACCGCTGCGGCAAGATCGTGCGCAACAAAACCGCTCACGAGGCAAGGGTGCAGCCCGATGATAACGATTTGATAATCAAGCTCACCGCAGGTCTGAATTAAACATAACATCAATATAAATAACAAAAAAACACCCTGAAATGTCAAGTTCTATCGACAAATCAGGGTGTTTTATTATACTAATTATCAGAATAAACCTTTACAGTAATATCAGTTGCAAGAGGAAGGATCTCTCCGTCTATCTGCACGGGTTTAGGTACATCGTAAGAAATTTTAATTTCTTTTCCGGTAAATACAGATACGTATTTCTCATACTTTACGTGTTCGCCCGTAAATACCGATGGCAAAATAGTCAATAAACGAAGCTTGCTTGCACCATGCACAACAACGACTGAAAGCTCACCGCTATCTCTTTTCTGACGAGGCGCAGCCTTCATGCCACCGCCGAAGTATCTGCCCTGCATAAGAGGAGAGAGCCAAACGTTTTCATAGCAGTGTTCCACTCCGTCAACGGTAACTGTAACGCCGGCAGGGTTATAATCAAAGAGAATAGCCTTAATTGCCATGGCAGTATAGTTTACCTTTTCGGTTTTTGCCTTTCTCTTTTCTTCACCAAGTTGGCAGCAATATCCGTCAAGCCCACAGCCAACGCCGTTTATAAACGTATATTCCTCACCGTTGATATAAGCTGTAGGAAGTTCTTTGATGTACTTGGTGACGTTTACAAGATTTGGCGCGATACCTTCTCTTACGTCGTGGTAAAAATCGTTTCCGCTTCCACCGGGATAATAAAGCACCTTATTAGGGTATTTATAACCGCGAAGGCCGTTTATATAATGGTGAAGAGTTCCGTCACCACCGCAGATAACGATAATATCCTCTGCAGGGATCTTGCTTATAAAATCACGGTGATTATCAAGTTTCTGCACGTCAACAAGGTTTGCAGTTCCACGCTTTTTTACCAATCTCGCGCAAGCTTCAATACCCGCTATACGGCTGCCAGATTTACTATTATATAGAATATGATATGTACTCATTATATCCTCCAAAGGGATTGTTTTTTGTTGAAGCCTCAGATTCCGATAACGTTTTTCGATTATCCGCTCCTCTCACAAAAAAACTAACTAATCTATTTTAGCACAAAATGCAATAAATGTCAATTAAAATTACTTTAAAACTTCATATACCACAATTTTGGATTTTTTTGGTATATTTTCATATTTTGAGTAACCAGAAAATAAAAAACGCAGCATATAAAGCAAAAAGCACCGGATTTGACAAGTTTAGTTTGCAAATACAGTGCTTTTATTTCGTTTTATAATGTGTTATTTTGAAGTTCAAACTCCAGAGGTCGTTTTTGAATACGCCTTAACAGTACATTCGGGAACGTCAAGAATTGTTTCCCCGTCTACCTGCAGAGGCTTTGGCACGTCGTATTTTACGGTGATCTCTTTGCCGCGAAGGATGGTAACGTACTTATCGTGCTTTACGTGCTCCCCCTTAAAGAGGGATGGGAAAATCGTTAAAAGGCGAAGCTTGCCTGCATCATGGAAGATCATAACGGAAAGTTCACCGCTGTTTCTCCTTTGATCGGGAGTTGGCATCATTCCTCCGCCGTAGTATCTGCCATTCATAATTGGTGCCAGCCATGCATTTTCAAATCTATGCTCCACACCGTCAACTGTGACCGTAACACCGCAAGGCTTGTAGTAGAACAGAACGCCAAAAATTGCGATCATAGCGTAGTTGATGTCTGTCTTTCCTTTTTCTCTCTGCTTATCTGCTACCTCGCAGCAGTATCCATCAATACCGTAACCGATGCCGTTAATGAAGCTGTATTCCTTGCCCTTAATAATGGCAGTCGGCAGATCCTTAACAAAGCAAGTTACGTCAACGAGCTCTGCGGGATATTTATTGGATACGCAGTGGTAAAAATCGTTTCCGGAGCCACCGGGATAGTAAAGCACCTGATTTTCGTACTCTACACCACGAAGACCGTTTATGTAATGATTGAGAGTTCCATCACCACCGCAAATAACGATAACTTCATCAGCGCCAAGTCCCAAAACAAGGTCGCGATGCCCCTCAAAGTTTTCGAGATTTACCATTTTTATCTCACCAAGCTCCTTGACAAGAGCCACACAAGCTGCAGTTCCTGCCTCGTGGCCTCCGGCTGCATTATTATATAATATGTGGTAGGTTTTCATAATTCCTCCGAGTTTTGATTTGTCATGTCACCCTATCAAATACCAAAGATTAAGGCGCATCTCAAAATTAGTATTTTTCTTACAGACAAGGGGGATTATATCATAAAAGTGCCTATCTGTCAACATTATTTATCAAAAATCGGCATAAGTTTACACTTTGTTTACTTTAAAATAACTTTAATAAACTACTGTTCAATATTGTAAGGTGCGCAAGGTGTTGGGAATCAAAATAATGAAAAAGAGAGCATTTCGGCACTGATCACAACCGATTTGCTCTCTTTATATCGTGATATGAAATTTTATCAAACATTGCAGCTCATAAAAAGCTCAAATATTTTCTTCACTTACCTATCAAAGGATCAAGATAAGGAAAATTGCAATAGAAAGTGCCAGACCTACTGCTCCGAGTGCGAGAATGATCTTGGTTGTTTTGTTGAAGGTCATTGCAGCTGCTCCGCCCTGGGTTTTTACGATATTAAGACGCTTCAAGGCAGTTACGGTAGGCTTATATATAAGCATTACGATAGCAGAGTTCATCAGCGCCTTCGCAAAGTTAAATGGCAGAAGAAGTGTAGGCAGCATTTTAACCATATCTGCACTGGTTACGGGTGCACCGGTGTACTGAAGATAAAGGGGAGTTATCCAAAGGTTCAAAAGAAGCATTACGCCAACGGTTGCGCCGATTGCAGAATAGAGGGCGATGATGGCACCGTTAAGATTTCGCTTTTTGTTGTAGATCAGGGACGCTGTGAGGGAAAAAACTGCAGATGATGCAAAGTTCATAAGGAAGCCGTACCATCCTGTTGAGCTGATGGTTATCATCTCGATGAGAGCAACCAAGAAGGAAATTATCACACCTGCCAAGGGGCCGTAAACAAAGGATGCGATAGTGATAACTGCGTCTTTTGCATCAAATGTGAGGAACTGAACCGGGAATCTGACTACCAAAGAAACCACGAATGCAAGAGCCGCAAATATGGCAATGCCCGTCATTTTTTCCGTGTTAAATTTGCTTTTGTTTTTGTTATTCATAAAATTTCTCCTTTTTGAAGATCACTTCAATTTCTGAAAAAACCCTGAAATATGTAAATTATTCTTTTCAAATTTAAAGGTTTTCGCAACAATTGAGGCAAGTTTATTATAAATGCCCGACACCTACAACAAAGTAAATGCCGGGCATAAATATGACTTAAAAGTCTATTTCATACAAAGACGAATCTTTGCTAAAAAGCTTTTAATTAGTCAAGGATTTCAGCAACAACGCCGGAACCTACTGTACGACCACCCTCACGGATAGCGAAACGAAGACCCTTCTCACAAGCGATGGGAGAGATGAGCTCTACGTTCATGTTAACGTTGTCACCAGGACGGCACATTTCAACGTCAGCAGGAAGGTTGATGATACCAGTAACGTCGGTTGTTCTGAAGTAGAACTGAGGTCTGTAACCGGAGAAGAAGGGCTTGGAACGGCCGCCTTCCTTTTCGGTAAGAACGTAAACCTGACCGATGAACTTGGTCTGAGGCTTGATGGAACCCGGCTTAGCAAGAACCTGACCTCTTTCGATAGCCTTCTTGTCAACACCACGAAGAAGGAGACCTACGTTGTCACCAGCTTCTGCATAGTCCATGAGCTTATGGAACATCTCGATACCGGTTACAACTGTTGTAGAAGACTCTTCCTTAAGACCAACGATTTCAACAACGTCAGCCATCTTAACTGTACCTCTCTCTACACGACCTGTAGCAACTGTACCACGACCGGAGATGGAGAATACGTCCTCAACAGGCATAAGGAAGGGGAGATCAGCCTTTCTGTCGGGAGTAGGAATATAAGAGTCAACTGCGTCCATGAGTTCCTTGATGCAAGCGTACTCAGGAGCGTCAAGACCGTTTGTAGATGTGAGAGCCTCACGAGCGGAACCACGGATAACAGGAATGTCATCGCCTGGGAACTCGTACTCGTTAAGAAGGTCTCTGATTTCCATCTCAACAAGGTCAAGGAGCTCTTCGTCGTCAACGATATCGCACTTGTTCATGAATACAACGAGTGCAGGAACGCCTACCTGACGAGCAAGAAGAACGTGCTCTCTGGTCTGTGCAAGAGGGCCGTCTGTACCAGCAACTACGAGGATAGCGCCGTCCATCTGAGCAGCACCAGTGATCATGTTCTTAACGTAGTCAGCGTGGCCGGGGCAGTCAACGTGAGCATAGTGTCTAGCGTCTGTCTGATACTCAACGTGTCTGGAGTTGATTGTGATACCACGAGCTCTTTCCTCGGGGCAGTTGTCGATCTGGCTGTAATCAAGGAACTCAGAACCGTTTGCAAGGGAGAGAGTCTTGGTGATTGCAGCTGTAAGAGTTGTCTTACCATGGTCTACGTGACCGATTGTACCGATATTAACATGGGGTTTGGTTTTTTCAAATTTAGCCTTTGCCATTTTAATAATCCTCCTGGATTTTTATTTTTATTTTTTTGTTTTTTGGTTTATCTTTGCGGCTTTCGCCGTAAGGTAACTTTGTTGGGGATCTCGTTTTTTCTCTACATTATTAATTCTATAGAGAAGCGATTTTCACGAGCAAGCTTTATTTTGTCAGGATTTTGCAAACTATATTTTACAAAATCCTGGTTTTTATCTGATCAAGAACGAATTACTTGGAACGGTTCTTAATAACTTCTTCCTGAATGCTCTTAGGAACATCAGCGAATCCATCGGGTTCCATTACGTAAACTGCACGGCCCTGAGACATGGAACGAAGCGTGGTTGCATAACCAAACATCTGTGCAAGTGGAACGTGTGCATATACTCTGGTAACGCCGGGAGCGATCTGCTCCATGGAATCAACGGAACCACGACGGGAGCTTACGTCACCGATAATGCTACCCATGTAATCATCAGGAGTTGTAACGGAAACCTTCATGATAGGTTCTGTAAGAACGGGATCAGCCTTTCTCATAGCTTCCTTGAATGCCATAGAACCGGCAATCTTGAACGCCATTTCAGAGGAGTCAACCTCGTGGTAAGAACCATCGTAAAGAGTAACCTTAACGTCAACAACGTTGTAGCCTGCAAGAACACCTGCCTGCATAGCGCCCTGGATACCTGCATCAACTGCGGGGATATATTCCTTAGGAATTACACCACCTGTAATAGCGTTGATGAACTCATAGCCCTTACCTGCCTCATTAGGCTCGATAGTGATCTTAACGTGACCGTACTGACCCTTACCACCGGACTGACGAGCATACTTTGTATCCTGAGAAACCTGCTTGCGGATTGTTTCCTTGTAAGCAACCTGGGGAGCACCGATATTAGCCTCAACCTTAAACTCACGAAGGAGACGGTCAACGATAATCTCAAGGTGGAGCTCACCCATACCGGCGATAATTGTTTGACCTGTTTCATCGTCGGTGTAGGTACGGAATGTGGGATCCTCTTCTGCAAGCTTTGCAAGAGCGATACCCATCTTTTCCTGACCAGCTTTTGTCTTAGGCTCGATAGCCTGACGGATAACTGGCTCTGGGAATACCATGGATTCGAGAATGATAGGATGCTTTTCATCACAGAATGTATCACCTGTAGTGGTATTCTTAACACCAACTACTGCAGCGATGTCACCTGCGTAGCAAATGTCGATATCGGATCTATCGTTTGCGTGCATCTGAAGGATACGACCGAATCTCTCGTCGCTATCCTTTGTAGAGTTATAAACCGCAGTTCCCTTGGAAACCGATCCGGAGTATACTCTGAAGAAGCAGAGTCTACCAACGAATGGGTCGGTCATGATCTTGAATGCGAGAGCGGAGAAGGGCTCATCATCACTAGCGTGACGGCAATCCTCTGCGCCTGTGTCGGGGTTAATACCCTTGATCGCTTCAATATCAGTAGGAGCGGGCATATATTCAATAATGTTGTCCAGAAGCTTCTGAACGCCCTTGTTCTTATAAGATGTACCGCAGCAAACGGGGATGATCTTATTGTCAAGGGTAGCCTTACGAAGAGCAGCCTTAAGCTCGGGAACGGTAATTTCCTCTTCCATAAGGTACTTTTCCATAAGTTCTTCGTCGGTCTCGCAGATAGACTCAACCATATTTCTACGGTATTCTTCTGCAAGCTCCTTCATATCTTCGGGAATAGGCTCAATTCTCATGTCCTTGCCAAGGTCGTCGTAATAAACGTCAGCCTGCATCTCCATGAGGTCGATGATTCCGCGGAAGGAGGATTCCTTACCGATTGGAATCTGAACTGGCACACCGTTAGCGCGCAGTCTATCTTTAATCATCTTAACAACGCGGAAGAAATCCGCACCCATGATGTCCATCTTGTTGATGTAACACATTCTGGGTACCTTATACTCATTCGCCTGATGCCAAACTGTTTCAGTCTGGGGCTCAACGCCGCCCTTTGCACAAAGAACGGTAACAGAACCGTCGAGAACTCTGAGAGATCTCTGTACTTCCACAGTAAAGTCAACGTGACCAGGAGTATCGATGATGTTTACACGATACTTGTTAGCCTTTGCAAGCTCAGGATCTTTCTGGAACTTTGTGGGAACCCAATAGCAAGTGGTAGCAGCGGAAGTAATTGTAATACCTCTTTCCTGCTCCTGTGCCATCCAGTCCATTGTTGCAGAACCGTCATGAGTTTCACCTATGCGGTGAGTTTTACCTGTATAAAAAAGGATTCTTTCGGTTGTAGTAGTCTTACCGGCATCGATGTGCGCCATGATACCGATATTTCTGGTATGTTCAAGTGAATATTCTCTTGGCATCTGCCTTTATCTCCTCTTTTATACGAATTAGAATCTGTAATGAGCAAACGCCTTGTTTGCTTCTGCCATCTTGTGTGTATCTTCTTTTTTCTTGAAAGATCCACCCATACCTGCTTTTGCATCGAGAATCTCTGCAGCAAGTCTGTCAGCCATGGTTTTTTCACCACGTTTTCTGGAATAACCAATAATCCAACGGAGACCGAGAGTCTGTCTTCTCTCTGGGCGAACCTCCATGGGAACCTGATAGTTAGAACCACCTACACGGCGAGCCTTAACTTCAAGAACGGGCATAACGTTCTCAAGAGCTGCTACGAATACGTCAAGCGCGTTCTCTCCGCTCTTAGCTTCGATAATAGCGAATGCGTCGTAAACGATTCTCTGAGCAACACCCTTCTTACCATCGTACATGATATTGTTGATAAGCTTGGTTACAAGCTTGGAATTGTACAAAGGATCAGGTAAAACATCTCTTTTGGAAATTTGACCTCTTCTAGGCACTGTACTTCCCTCCTTCATTAAAATTATGATATCATAGGTACTCGAATATTACATTCGTTAGTGCTTCGTCTTGCGATTTTAGTAAACAACTATATCACACAGCACGCGAGCACATATTTCGTCCCAAACTGTACCTTATTATTTCTTGGGGCGCTTTGCTCCGTACTTGGAGCGGCTCTGTTTACGGTTAGCAACACCCTGAGTATCGAGTGTACCACGAATAATATGGTAACGTACACCGGGCAAGTCACGAACACGTCCACCACGGATAAGAACAACGGAGTGCTCCTGAAGGTTGTGACCGATACCGGGAATGTAGGATGTAGCTTCCATTCCGTTGGTAAGTCTTACTCTTGCAATCTTACGAAGCGCGGAGTTAGGCTTCTTGGGAGTTGTAGTAGTAACCTTAGTGCAAACGCCTCTTCTCTGAGGTGCCTTCTGGTCGATAGGTTCGTTTCTAAGAGCGTTAAAGCCTCTCTGAAGAGCGGGTGTCTTAGACTTTGTAACCTTATCTCTACGACCTTGTCTTACGAGCTGGTTAAAGGTTGGCATGATTTTCCTCCTTCTTTGATTGATATAGTGTTTTACTATTCTCACGCAAGCACTATATATAATATAGGAATGCATTCGTAATAGTTAACGCAATATGCAAAATGGCATAATACCCCCATTTCGGCATATTACACCCTATTTTAGCACTTCTTTATCCGTTTGTCAATACTTTTTGCAAAAGAAATTTAAATATTTTCCCATAAATAATCATTATTATATAATGTAACTAAAATATACGCTGATATTCAGTCAATAGTTATTTAAATGTGCTAAATGTATTTTGAACCAACTATATACAGTCTGTTTTTACATAAAAAACGGCACCCGAAAAAGAGTGCCGCTTGACATTTTATACTTTTATTGAATCTTTGAATTGATACAAGTACAGTTTCTTATATTCTCCGTCTTTTTCAATAAGCTCATCATGTGTTCCGCGCTCTACAACACCTGTGGAGTCGAGAACTACGATTTCATCTGCATTTTTAACTGTGGAGAGTCTATGGGCAACGACGATTACCGTTCTACCCTTGGAAAGCTCCTCAAGGGAGGATTGGATCTGCATTTCCGTGGCGTTATCAAGGGCGCTGGTCGCCTCGTCAAGAATCAAGAGCTTGGGGTTTTGTAAGAACACTCTGGCAATGGATATTCTCTGGCGCTGACCACCCGAAAGCTTAACTCCGCGCTCGCCTACCTCCGTATCATAGCCCTTATCAAGACTCATAACGAAATCATGTATATTTGCTTTTTTCGATGCCTCGATGATCTCTTCATCCGTGGCATTTTCCGTTCCGTATGCAATGTTTTCCCGGATAGTACCGTCAAAGAGGAATACGCTCTGGGAAACTGTTCCAATCGCCTTTCTGAGGCTGGGAATTTTTATGTCCATAAGATCCACACCGTCAAGAAGGATGCGACCGCTCGTCACGTTATAGAATCTGGTGATAAGATTGCAAAGGGTGGTTTTTCCACCGCCGGAGGGGCCTACCAGAGCCAGAGTCTTTCCTGCATCAATGGAGAGATTTAAGTCGGAGATAACCAGCTTTTCGCCGTTTTCCGCTTCGGGAGTGTAACCAAAGGATACGTTCTCAAACTTAATATCTCCGCGCACCTCGTCAAGCTCTACCGTACCCTCGTCAAGCTCATCAGGCTCGTTCATGATATCGTGAAATCTTGAGAAGCCACTCATTCCCTGCTGGAACTGTTCAAAGAGAGATACAAAACGGTTGATGGGATTTATAAAGAGGGAAATTGACACCATGAACGCTGAAAATCCACCAACGTCTATTCTATTATCGTAAAGGAAATAACCTCCGGCGCAAATAACCGAGAGATAGAGAATATCTGTGAGCAGCTGCATTACGGAATGGTAAAGTCCGAGGGAGAACATTGCATCGCGCCTATACTTTGCGTAAAGCTCATTTGAGGCGTTGAATTTGCACATCTCGTAATGTTCTGCCACTTTGGATTTTGTTTCTCTGATGCCTGTAATGGAGTTTTCAAGTGTAGAGTTCACCGCCGCCATCTGTACTCTGGAATTTTTCATGGCTGCTCTCATGCTCTTTCGCGACAACATGGTGAAAAGCACGATGAAAGGAACTATCGCAAACATTATGAGGGTAAGATCCTTGTTGATCCTAAATAGAATTATAAATGATCCAATGAACATAAGGATGGAAAGGAAAATATCCTCCGGGCCGTGGTGTGCAAGCTCAGAAACGTCAAAGAGGTCGCTTGTGATCCTAGAGAGGAGATCGCCCGTTTTATTATCGTCGAAATAAGAGATGGGAAGGCGCTGATATTTAGCAAAAAGATCCCTTCTCATATCCCTCTGCATACGAACGCCTACAACGTGTCCCCAATACCCGATGATATATTGGAATATGGCTTTTACAATGTAGACTCCGAGCAAGAAGAGAGATGCGTTTATAAGGTATGCCACATCCTTGCTCTTATCGGCAAAGCCGTTGATTATCTCCCTTGATATCTGGGGATAAAAGAGCGTGCAGGCTGCAACTATAACAGATGACAGCATATCTATAATGAATAATTTTAGATGTGGCTTGTAATAGCTAATAAATCGTTTTATCATAGTTTGTATCCGTTTTTGTAAAGTAAAGTTTTCTTTTCATCAGCTGTTGCGCCTTTTTCAAGCTTCTTCTCGATCAGGCGATAAGCATTACTTTTAAAGTTTATCTCACCCTCGTCCACAAGATTCTGCATAATATCGCGAATGTCGGATGAGGAATACCCCTTGGCTGTGAGCTTTGCAAATATCTTGTTCGGGCCCTGAAGCTTTTCGTTTGCCTCCGCCACAATAAGACGTCGCAGCTGATCCTCCTCGTTTATATATCCAAGGGCGACCATCTCGCGGCAGATCACCTGAGCCAAGTCCTGAGGATAGCCTGCAACACGCAGCTTTCTAATAAGATTTTTTTGGTTGTTATCACCGTAGGTCAGAATGGACAGAGCCTTCTTTTTTGCCTTGTGATATTCGTCGTAGCGAGCCATGCGAAGATAGGTTTCCTCGTCCAGTATCTCTCCCTTTACAGGGCCACCACATCTGGCATATTCAGTCTGACTGATGTAGAATTTTTCTCTTGCACCATCGTCAACAATGCCGATAATCAACGATCCCTCCGCCGGGCCGCTTTTTACGTAAGTTACCTTTTTCATTTTATACCTCGCAGATGTTAATATACGTCACCCAAAGGATCTTTCGGGTGTTTTTACAGCGAAAGGCTGCCAAATTTCGGCAGCCTTAAAATGATTGGTGAGCCTGTATTAAAGCTCTCCGTCAAAATCGCTGATGTCAAAATCATCGTCGCTTTCTGCGCCCTCGTCGGGATCTCTGTTCTGAACCTTTTCGCGAACGATAGCTTCAAGCTTATCCATAAATTCCTTATCAGACTCAATAAGCTTTCTAACGTTTTCCTTACCCTGACCAAGTCGCTCGCCATCGTAGTAGAACCACGCGCCGGACTTATCAATAACGCCGAGCTGGATCGCCATATCGATGATCTCCGAAGACTTGGAGATGCCGGAGCCGTAAAGAATATCAAACTCTGCTACCTTGAAGGGGGGAGCAACCTTGTTCTTTACTACCTTACATCTTGTGTGAGAGCCGTAAACCTCGGAGCCGTTCTTGAGAGATTCAACGCGGCGAACGTCAATACGAACAGAAGCATAGAACTTAAGTGCCTTACCACCAGTAGTAACCTCGGGGTTGCCGTACATAACTCCAACCTTCTCACGAAGCTGGTTTGTAAAAATTACGATACAGTTAGATCTTGCGATCGCACCGGAAAGCTTTCTCATTGCCTGGGACATAAGGCGCGCCTGAATACCAACGTGGGATGCGCCCATATCACCCTCTATCTCCTGACGGGGAACGAGAGCTGCAACGGAGTCAATAACGATAACGTCGATCGCACCGGAGTTTACAAGCATCTCCGCGATCTCAAGACCCTGCTCACCGCAGTCAGGCTGGGAAACGAGAAGCTCGTTGATGTCAACGCCAAGCTTCTTTGCATAGAGAGGATCAAGAGCGTGCTCTGCATCAATGAAGGCAGCCTTGCCACCCTGCTTCTGCGCCTCTGCAATAACATGAAGGGCGATGGTGGTCTTACCTGAAGATTCGGGACCGTAGATCTCTGTGATCCTTCCTCTCGGAATACCTCCGATACCAAGAGCGAAGTCAAGAGAAAGTGAACCTGTTGAAACTGCGGAAACGTTCATAGCAACGTTATCGCCAAGGCGCATAATAGAGCCCTTTCCGCAATCTCTTTCTATTTTGGACAGTACTGTTTCAAGGGCGGCGTTTTTGTCCTGCGCTACCTTGTCAAGGTCTTTGTCCTTTGTGGTTGATTTTTTTGCCATTTTTATATCTCCTTGTTTTTTTATTATCTCGTCTGGTTGTGGACGGCAAATCCTCAAAAAGCCTGATTTTGCTAATCAAAGTTTACCAAATCCCGCTTTTCAGAACAATCTCACGGCGCCCTCCGGACGAACGAACAGCGGCATTACCGCACCGTTTCCGAATACAGAGTCCATAAGGGATACGTATTCAGCAACGTCGGAATTCTTAATGAATGCCTGAATAGTACCGGCAAATCCACCGCCGTGTACCCTGCACGCACCGTCGTGGGAGAGGAGAAATTCCTCCGTTAAGCAGAGCGCCAAAGAAAGCCCCTGCTCACGAACGTTCTGGGTCGTGTAAACGTTCTGCAAGAACTTGAATGATGAGCCACCGGAGCGGCGAACGTTATCGAAGAATCTGTCAATATCTCCGTCTACAAGGGCTCCTCTCGCTGCTTCAACTCTCTCGTTTTCCGAGAAGAAGTGCATAGCTCTCATAATCGCGCGATCGCCAAGATCCTGACGCAGCTTTGGCATAAGGGAGATAAGCTCTTCCTTGGTTTTCCCGCGCAGATGGGTGCCTCCAAGAGCGGCTGCCACAGCCTTCATCTCTCCAGGAACGGAAGCATAATCATCGTTAAGATTAGAGTGGCTTCCACCCGTGTTAACGATACAAAGAGAGTAACCGTGATCACCGAGGGAGAATCTGATTGGAACTACCTGCGGTTGCTTTTCGCTCTCAAAATCTATGTAAACAAAGCCGCCAACGGCACAAGCCATCTGATCCATAAGGCCACAAGGCTTGCCGAAATATACGTTCTCGGAGAACTGGGCGATCTTTGCTATCTCCTTGTTGTCTACCTCACCGCCGTTGTAAAGGTGGTCGAGGATATTGCCGATCATTACCTCAAATGCCGCAGAGGAAGAAAGTCCGCTTCCCTTAAGCACCTCGGTAGTGGTATAGGCATCGAAGCCGCCTACCTTGTATCCTGCATCACAAAAGCCGCGGATCATACCTGCAACCAATGCCGCAGAGGTAAACTGTCTGAAGTTTTTTTTATCAGCTGCGTGAGCAATTCCGATAACGCTCTCATGGTATCCCTCGGAGAAGAAGCGCACCTGATCGCGGTCGTTTTTCGCCACGACGGAAATAATATCTCTGTTGATAGCACCTGCCATTACCTTACCGTGGTTGTGATCGGTATGGTTTCCGAGGATCTCACTTCTACCGGGAACGGAAAGAATGTAAATATCCCTGTCAGAGCCGTACTTCTCCTCGAATTTTTCGATAGCGGCAATCATTCTCTCACTCTGATATTTAATGTTATTATATAAACTTGCGTAACGGGAGAGTTCTCCTGCACGAAGCATTTCTTTAAGCTTTAATGAGTTCATTTTGTAAACCCTTCTTGTCAAATCACTGTTGTTTTTTGCTTTTTTCTGAAAATGAATAAACTATTATCTATCGCTTTTTTCTGACATACCGAAAAGCTCCAGAGCCTCGGAAAGAAGCGCGTCCGAATCTTTCATGCCACCCTCGGGCTTATCCACAAAGAGAGTTTTGGCATCCCTCTCGTGTCGAAACCAAGTGAGCTGTCTTTTTGCATATCTGCGAGAGGATAACTTTATCTTCTCCACTGCCTCATCGAGGCTGCACTCTCCGCGAAGATGCTCTACGATCTCCTTATACCCTATTGCCTGGGCGGCTGTGGTGTCCGGAAGGAGCATATCCTGCTCCCATAGAGTCCTGACTTCCTCGAAAAGTCCCTCCTCCATCATCTGATCGACGCGCAGGTCGACCCGACCGTAAAGAAGATCTCTGTTATGAAAATCAAGGGTTATCATGTTTATTTCCATATCGGGATTTGGCTCTTTCGTACGGGAGTCAAACCAAGTCTTTGTCTTTCCCGTAGTATCATAGATCTCAAGAGCGCGGATAACCCTCTTTACGTTGTTTTTATGTATTTTTTCTGCAGAGTCCGGGTCTACCTGACGGAGTCTTTCCCAAAGCAGGTCTACTCCACCCTCGCCCTCTGCAATTTTCATCTGTTCTTCACGATATTCTTCGCAAGACTCGGGCGCGCCTACGTTTTCAAGCCTCATGAGCGAGTCGATATAAAGTCCTGTTCCACCGACGAAAAGAGGTATAGCTCCCGACTCATGAATGAAATATGCCGCGTCAGTCGCCATTTTTCTGTAACGTTCAACGGAAAAGCTCTCTCCGGGATCGAGAAAATCGATGAGAAAATGCTCTGCTCGCGCTTGTTCCTCTGCCGTCGCCTTTGCCGTGCCGATATTCATGTCCTTGTAGATCTGCATAGAGTCGCAAGAAATGATCTTACATCCAAGCGCCTCTGCAACTGCTAAGGAAAGTGACGTTTTACCCGAAGCTGTGGGCCCGACTATTGCCAGCGCCTTTATCATTGTGGGCAAACTCCCGAGAGCCAGTCACACATATCACGGAAGACCTCTGCTCTGTTAGTTTCGTTAAACAGCTCGTGTCTTGCACCCTCGTAAAGCTCAATATCAAGAGCAACCACGCCTGCTTTTGAAAGTCCGTCATAAACCTCGCGAACGCCCTCACCGTAGTTGCCCACGGGGTCTTCTGCTCCTGCCATAAGGAGTGTTGGAAGACTCTTCGGATACTCGGAATACCAAAGGCTGCCGTTACATTCACCCAGCATGGTGAAAAGATCGTTGTATGCGGAGAGGGTGAAGATGAAGTTGGTTCTTACATCTGTCTTTCTATCTGCTACAAGCTCGCCTGCGCGGGTGAGCCAAGCGTCGTCACCCTCGGACTTATCGAATCTGGAATTATACCCCATAAATGAAAGCTTTCTGACAAGAGCAGATCTGTATCTTTCGCCCTTGATCTTTTTGAGAAGAGCTACTACTATCTTACCGAACGGAAGCGCAGGATTCTTTCCGCCTGTTCCGTGGATAATGACACCGTCAATGGATTTTGGATATTTCACCGCATAAAGTCTTGCAAGGAATGATCCCATAGAGTGGCCAAGAAGAATAACGGGTTTGTCAGGGTATCTTTTGCGAAGCTCGCCGTTCATAGCGTAAAGATCATCTACAACGTGCTTATAACCGTCCTTTGGAGCAAAGTAACCAAAGTCCTCCTCGCTCTTAACGGACTTGCCGTGACCAAGATGATCGTTTCCTGCGAAAACGAAGCCTTCGCCTGCAAGGTAATCTGCCAGAGCAGTATATCTTCCAACGTGGTCAACCATGCCGTGAGAGAGCTGTACTACACCGCGTATCTCGCGATCTTCAGGCTCGTATATTTCTGCATGAATGGAGTTTTTGCCATCACATGACAAAAAGGAAAATTCACTGTGTTTGTAATTCATATTCTTCGCCTTTCTTTTAACGAATCTTTGTGACCGTTCTGTTTTTTACGAATTATGTAATCTTTAATTTACAAAAACCTATTATTTCTTCTGGATAAGCGCATTAACCTCTTCTGCTGTCGGGATAGAGGCAACCGTTCCGGGTCTGCTTATTGCAATTGCGGCAGCAGCGTTTGCATAGGCGATAGCGCCCTTGATATTCTTGCCGTTACGAAGATACTCAACCGTCAGCGCCGCAGTGAACGTATCACCTGCACCCGCTGTGTCAACTACCTTGCCGGCAGTTCTAATAGCGGGGAGAGTATCGTAATGCTTACCGTCGTAAAGGAATGCTCCGCGAGCGCCCTGCTTGATAACCACGTACTTACATCTGGATCTTCTGTAAAGAGCGAGAGCTGCCTTAAGTGAGGTATCCATGTTGGTGGGCTTATGACCGGTAAATTCAAGGCACTCCTGCTCGTTTGCGCAGAAGATCTCCACGGGTGGAAGAGCCTCAAGAGCGTGTTCCTTGTTTGCAGGGCCTGCTGATACGAAGATAGGAATTCCCTTTGTTGCAGCAACCTTTGCTGCAGCTACCGCCATAGCATAGGGGATCTCAAAGCTGAGATAAAGAGCGTCGGGATTACACTTGAATGCATCCATGATCTGCTCTGTTGTGATATTTGAATTTGCACCGGGGTAGATGATCTTACGAACGCTGCCGTCAGATTCCTTGATAACAACGGAAAGTCCCGTAGGGTTATCTCTGTCTACCATAACGCCTGAGGCATCAATGCCCATTTCTTTATAGTAATTGTAGAGCTTCTGTCCGTGGGCATCAGCGCCGAGCTTGGTGGAAAAAATGCACTGTGCGCCAAGCTTTGTAAGAGCGATAGCTCCGTTTGCTCCCTTTCCGCCGGGCATATAGGCAACGCCTGCATCATCAATGAGGACCTCGCCTGCCTCGGGGAGCTTATACATATTCATCACAAGGTCCATATTGGCACTTCCGATGAGAAGAATTCTTTTTTTACTCATTTTAACTCCATTCCGTTATATAAACTTGGTAATATGCTTTTTCGGCAATCAATATCTGTCCGCATCAACTACGGAGAGCTTAAAGATGCCCGACGTTTTTTCAACTTCTTTTGCAATAATGCCTTCTCTGCCGCGGCAGGTGAAGATGAAGCTCTGGCAGCCCTCTTTTGCAAGGCTGGAGATGCCCTTCATCATGGACTTTGCACGAACGTTATCCTGATGGGCAAAGCTCTCGTCAAAGATAACAGGTGGCTTCTCACCGTAGAGCATATCGATAAGTGCTGCTCTTGCGGCAACGTATGCAAGATCTCTTGTACCGCCGGAAAGGAAGTCCACAGATTTCTTTTCTCCGTCCTCACCTGTAAAGGTTACCTTAAGATCATCACTGACAGAGAATGATGTGTACTTCTGATCGGTCATAACGCTCATCATCTTGGTTGCATACTCTCCGAGTCTTGGAGAAATATCGCGGCGAAGATTATCAGTTGCACTGTCGATAGCGCGGAGAGCGATATAATACGCTTTATGTCTGTCCTGAAGCTCCTCGCGGCGCTTTGTAACATTGCTGATTCTGGAATAATACTCTCCGGGGTCGCCTGCACGGCTCTTGAGGAGCATAAGCTCGTTCTCTACGTCAAAGGCAAGTCTGTCCTGATCTGCGATAACGGCTCTTGCCTCGGAGATACCCTCTGTAATACCGTCGTGATTGATTCCCGCAAGAGCCTTTCTCTTAAGAGGTGAAACCTGCGCTCTGATGTCAACCTCGCTCTTATCTGCAAGAGAGCGGCGCATCTCGCGAACGGTAATATCAAGATTTATTTTCTCGTCAAACAGACGGTTCTTTTCGTCAAGGTATGCTCTGACCTTTTCCACAAGTCCGTCAAGGAACGGATTGAGATCAGATGCGGGAGGTTCCTCGCCCCAACGGAGAATAATATCAACAAGATCGCTCTTTTGCATCTCGTATCTCTCTTTCGCGCGCTCGAGAGAAGTCTTTGCGCCCTCTGTTGCAGAGGAAAGGGCATCTCTCTTAGCTCTTGCCTCGTGGATAACATCAAGCTTGCCGCAAAGGTCGCTAAAGCTTTCGGTGGAGAACTTCTTCTCGATCGCGTCAAGAGCCTTTTTATTCGTGATAAGCGCGTAAGTGAAATATCCAAAAAGCGCAAGAGAAAAAGCGCCCAGAAAGATAGGAAGGATCATCTTAGCAATCTCACCCTTCGCAAGAATAAACCATACGATGGATGTGATAATAGCGAGAATGCCAACCGATGCAATAACGATTCCTACAATGAATCTCTTATGGAACACCTCTGCGCGATTTTTGATATTGATCTCACCGCCGTCCTCATCTGCCATGGCAATAGAGTTTTCTATCTCCTTGGTGATTCCAACGGTGCCTCTCTGCTCTGCATAGGTTTCTCTTGCTTCGCCGAGGGCGTGATACGCTTCGTTAACCCCCTTCTTCGCTACTGCAAGCTCGGTCAGGTAATTTTCATCGGGAGCAAATCCTGCCTTTGTATTTTCTGCAATGAAGGCGTTGTAAGCATCATTTTTAGCCTCTGCCTCCTCCTCAAGCTTGTGCAGCTCGTCAAAGTTCTGAATAAGCATCACGTTCTTATAGCAGGCATCAAGCTCCTGAAGTTTTTCCTGCTTGCTCTCGGCATTTGCTTTGGTTTCTCTTATTTTATGGAGCTCGGATTCCTTTATAAGGATGCGTCTGTTATCATCGTTGCAGCTCTCAAGCTTTTCTTCAAGCTCGCTCTCGCGCTTGATAAGATCATAAATCGCACCGCCGTTTCCGTTCTTATGAACAAGCGCCTCCATTTTCTCGGAGATGTACGCCATAGCACGCTGATTATTTATCTTTTCATTGCCGGAGAAGATGATATTTTCGATTGATTCGCGAACTGCCTCCTCACTGAAAGTAGATCCACCAAGCTGACCAATGTAGGCAGTATTATCAAAGAGAGAGCTATCCACACCGAAGAATACCTCGCCTGCCTTTCTCTTTCCAAAAGCCGGAGAGCCTGTTTCAAGGTCGATGATAGAGGATTCCTCTTTATAGGTAGGACGGCCGGAATTATCCATGGGCGCCGTGCTTCTTGTAATGAGGTATCTCTTATTATCCTTTGTACGAACGTACATAGAGCCCTCTGCAGTGCCGGTGGTCCAGCTGATCCTCTTTTTGCGCTCGTTGCATTCACCAACCTCGGAGGCATCAAAACCGTAGAGCATATAGCGGATGAATGCAGCTATGGTACTCTTTCCCGCCTCGTTCTGTCCTTCGATAACGTTGATCCTTGGCGAAAACTCCATCGTCATATCGTTGATCGCGCCAAAGCTCTTAATCACAATTTTTTCTATAATCATAGAAACGTTCCTTTCCGGATCTCCGTATTTTTTCGTGTTTTTGAAAAAACCGTATTGAAATCCGTCATTTTTTATGTTAAAATATATAAACAAAATATTACGCCAAATCTATTATACACTAAAAGACCTCAATTTGCAAGAGCAAATTCTAAAAAAATAATAAAATGTATAAAAAGATTTTAACGAGGCGAAAAAAGGGGAAACCTTATGAAGAAAGTTCCGAAAATAAGAAAAGAAACCCTCTTTGGCAGGGATGCGCTTGTTATTTACGACCTTGGCGAGATGAGCCTTTACGATACTCTCGAATGTGGACAGGCATTCAGGTACGAGCTTCTTAAAAAAGAGGAGAATTATACCGAATATCTGACGATTACAGCTGATGGACTGCTGACCGTTGGACAAAGAGTGCCGGGAGAGCTGATCTTTTACGGCAAGGACGAGAGTGACGCGGAGAGGATCATCAGATATTTTTCTCTTGACCTTGACTACGTTGCTATCAGAGAATTTATCAAATCCAAAACCGACTCCGAATGGATGATATCTGCCGCAGAGGAAAGCCGCGGAATACATATCCTAAAGCAGGATGCCTGGGAGGCGCTTCTATCATTCATTATCTCGCAGAATAACAACATCCCACGCATCAGGAAGATAATTAAAAAAATCTCCGCAGAGTACGGAGAGAATCTGGCTATTAAAGAAGGAATTGCCGCTTGCCCAAAGGGACTCTGCCAAGGCGTGGACGAGAGGGTTTGCCGCGAATGTGGAGTTTGCTATAGCTTCCCCACTGCCGAAGCGATCGTAAATGATCCGCAAAAGCTTCTTTTGGCAAATCCCGGATTCAGATACAAGTATATGGTTGACGCAGCAAAGCGAGTTTGCTCCGGGGAAAGCGATCTTGAAAAAATCGAGAGAATGGAGAGCTTTGCCGAGATCTCGGAGGAGTTAAAAAAGATCTTAGGCGTTGGTGACAAGGTTGCATCCTGTGTGGCGCTTTTCGGCATGAAGAGACTAGAGGCGTTTCCTATCGACGTTTGGATGAAACGCGCTATCGATCAGTATTTCGATGGTCATCTCGATCATGAGGCTTTTGGAGATTTTGCGGGAGTAGCCCAACAGTACATCTTCCACTACATCAGAAATCTAACCGAAGAAAATTAAATGTTTATCAAGAATTGCGGATTTGTATTTTGTCGATATAAGTCCGTTTTTCTTTGTTTTTGTAAATCGGAGTTTGCATTTTTCTAGTAATTTTAATATTTTTTCAAAATCGCATGATTTGACATTTCTCGCAGATTTCCCGTGATATAATACTTGTGGAGGTGAGAAAAATGAATATGTTTGACGAGGCTTTATCTATCTCGGGCATGATGAAAATGCGAGGTTTCACTCAATCGCAAATGGCAAAAACTCTCGGCGTCAGCCAATCATACGTGGCAAATAAGCTACGACTTTTGCGCCACACAGATGCCCATAAAAAAAGGATCCTCGAGCTTGGTTTAAGTGAACGCCACGCCAGAGCCTTGCTCCGTCTTGAGGACGAGGGTGTGCGCGATATTGCCCTTGAAAAGATTGGAGAGCGCGGATTTAACGTGGCGGAAAGCGAGGCACTTATAGACGTTCTCTATCAGCAAAAATCCCCAAAGCTGACAGGAAAATCGGACAAGCTCTCTGCTATTGAGTCTTTTCGTGCCACCGTGCGCTCATCTATGGAAAGGCTACTTAGCCTTGGCGTTGAGGTCAAGTCAAGATCCTACTATTTCCAGGACAAGCTCTGCATAACCATTGCTATTGAGGAAGCATGATCGGCAAAATCCGAAAGCTCCCGCCGTTTTGGATCACGGTGCGATCACCCCTTATTTCTGCCGTTTTTCCTCGGTTTCCCAAAACAATTCTACATTATTATTTAAGGCGCGACGTAATTTAGTTTTCCCTATCCCCTATTAATCCTTCTTATACGTTTTGAGGGTCGGAGTAAAATCCGACCCTCATTTTATTTATTTTTGGTGATTTAAGATCAGTTTTTAGGATCCTCAAGGATAGCCTTTGCAATACCGATGCCACTAGCACCGAGAACCTTGATGATTGCGTAAAGGAGATCCATCTCCTCCTGTGGGAACTCAAGGAACTGAAGCACAACAGAAGAATTGTCGGGAACGATAGCTCTTACTCTTATATGGAGATCGTTCTTGTCGTAATGTGTAAGGGTAGCTGTAATAAGCTCCTGGATTCTGTGTGTGATGTTAGGGTCTACGCTGTAACGGAAGAGAAGCTTAACGTTCTTCGCGATATAGGTGTAGTTATCAACCTTTGGCTCTTCCGCGGGAGCGGGCTCTGCTGTTTCGGGCATCATGGACTTGCGGATACGCTCTGCCTCAAGGGCTCTTTCAGCCTGAACTCTTGCATCAGCCTCTGCCTTTGCACGAGCCTCTGCCTCTCTGCGATCGTCTTCCATTCTACGGCGCTCTGCTTCAAAGTGCTCGCGCTCGAGTCTGTGCTTTTCTTCAACTGCCATTCTTGCAGATTCTGCAAGGCGCTCGATCTCTCTTGCTTCAGCCTTTGCCTTTGCCTCGATCTCTGCACGGAGCTTTTCGTTCTCCTGCTTTCTCTGCTCGGAGATTCTTCTTCTCTCCTCGTATTCCTTCTTTGCCTGTGCCTCAAGACGGCGGTTCTCAATGAGAAGCTGCTCATGCTTGCGGCGAAGCTCGATCATCTCGTTTTCAGCAGATGTTCTTGCCTGCTTTTCATACTCAAGTCTGATCTTTGCTTCAAGTCCCTCACGAAGTCTTTCTTCGATCTCCTCTACAGAAGGAGCAGGCTTTTCATAAGTGCCGCTGTCTTCTACGGTTTCTACCAATTCTTCGGGGGTTTCAACGGTATTTTCTTCGATTTCTTCTACTTTTTCTTCTTCGACAGACTCTTCGATAGGTTCTTCAGTAGGCTCAACTTCTTCAAGCTCGATCTCATCCTCGCAAGGCTCCTCGGACTCAAAGTCCTCGTCTTCTTCAAGTACGAGCTCGTCTTCATCTTCCTCAATTTCGTCTTCGGTCTCGTCTTCAACTTCGTCCTCGATCTCCTCTGTATCCTCGCCAAAGATAACGTCATCATCGTCATCCTCGCGATTTGCTACGATCTCCTTGTTGCGCATGATCATGGCAAGAAGCTCGTCCTCAATGTTGGAGCTTTCTTCAACGGGCGCTTCTTCGAATATAGCAGGCGCCTCATCAACCTCAAGCTCCTCTGCGATCTGGTCGAAATCAATTCCTGCAGCCTTTGCAAGCTCGTTTGCGATGCTTGTGTTGATAGCTTCTTCCTCAAAGTTCACCTCAGGGCTGATAACGTCCGCAGTAGAAAGACCTGCCACGGATGCAAGAGCTGCATTCACGGTTATAACCTCCTCTGCAAGAGGGATCTGGTGAACGATCTTCTGAAGCTTTCCTCTCTTGATGGCTCTCTTGATAAGGTCGCGCCACTCGGTGATGTTTCTTCTGCCGATAGCACTCTGGTATTTATCATTGTTTGTACGAATAAGGTATCTATACTCGCGCTCACGGATCTTCTGTGGAACGCTCTCACCGATGAGGAACTCGATCTCGTCGGAAAGAGGATGGTCGGATACTGTGAAAGGTGTGGCAGAACGATGGTTGATCCACTTAACCCAAAAATCGCGGGGGGCGGATGCACCGTCAGTTAAGAGAAGGCGGCGATAGGTCACGTTCTCGGAATTGTGTTCCATAAATGAAGCGGGAGCAAATTCAAGCTGAAGCGCAAGACCGCTGCCTGCAAGTCCCTCAACGCTCATGATCTCGGAGATAGCAACAGTGAGCTGTCTTGCCATCTCGTCGATAAATGTCTGGGAATACTTACCTGCAAGGAAAGTAGGGCTAGGGGATGCAGAGGAAACGTTTACCTTAATAAGTCCCTCCTCGCAATATATGCTTCTGCCGATAATATCTGTCTGGAAATTAACGGGAACGTCGGGAGTAAGGTCAAAGCCAAGCTCGCCCTCACCAACGTAAGAATATGGAATGAGGTCGCTGAACTTGTCAGCAGAAACCTCCCAGGCTACCCAATGTGTAACCTGCTTGTCCGCAAGAATAACGGTCATAGGATAGTAGAACACGCCGTCGAGCAAGAAGTTATCAGCAAGGTGATCCTCGTACATCTGAATGCCGAGCATTTCCTCACCGTGGATCTTAGCAAGAGCAGGAACGAGATTGTTCTCAACGCTACTCTTAAAGCCCTCTGTAATCGTGTCACTGATTATTTGGTTATGGAGCAGATCAATTATCATCTGAAAAATCCTCCTGAATTAATTTACATAATTTTTCATTTTATATTCTATCACATTTTTTTAGAAAAAGCAAGTTTTTTTCGGGCAAAACTCAAATATTTTTAATATTTTTTAATATTTTTTGTCTTTTCGCGCGCTTGACAAGTAGAAAAGTATGTGTTATCATAGTTATAGAAGATGTTTTTCGACATTTGAGGTGACTTTTTCGTCGCGGCTATCTTATCGTTGTACTGAATTTCCAAGACGACTTTGCTCTGTTTTTTTGTGCAGCTCGCTTTTTCACCTTTGATGCTAACGACCAGCTTTTTCAAAAAATATCCAAAAAATGTAAATTAAACTTTGTTTTTCACAAGCATTTTTCCACATATCCGAGTTTTACAAACTAAAAAATTCCAAAAAAGGAGAGGAACGTATGGAAAAAATCGCGGTTCTTATACCCTGCTACAACGAGGAAAAAACCATCGGAAAGGTTGTTCGGGATGCGAAGGCTGCCCTCCCCGAGGCAACAGTTTACGTCTATAACAACAATTCAAAGGACAAAACCGCAGAGATCGCAGCCGAAGCTGGCGCGGTGGTCAGAAATGAATACAAGCAAGGCAAGGGAAACGTCATTCGACGTATGTTTATGGAAATCGATGCAGAGTGCTACATCATGATCGATGGCGACGATACTTACCCCTTGGAAAACGCCCGTGAGATGACCGATCTCGTGCTGAAAAAGAACGCTGATATGGTGGTTGGCGACCGACTGTCCTCAACATATTTTGAAGAAAACAAGCGCCCATTCCACAACCTTGGAAACAGCCTTGTAAGACTTGCGGTAAACACTCTTTTCAGAACGGATATCAAGGATATTATGACCGGATTCCGTGCATTCTCTTACCGCTTTGTAAAGACGTTCCCCGTAATGTCACGCGGCTTTGAGATAGAAACTGAAATGTCTATCCATTCCGTACATAACAATATGCAGGTTGAAAACGTGGTAGTTTCATATCGCGACAGACCCGAGGGCAGCGTGTCAAAGCTCAATACCTACTCCGACGGCGCAAAGGTGCTATTCACCATCTTCAAAATGTTTATGCAGTATAAGCCTCTTACATTTTTCAGCATCATTGCAGCGATCTTCGCAGCAGTAGCGATCGGACTTTCTATCCCCTTTGCAGAAATTTGTCTGCCATGGATCGTGGCATCTTCTCTGGCGTCTATCATATCTCTTGCTACGGGACTGATTATGCGACAGATCACCCTAAATAACAGACGTGATTTTGAGTTTAAGCTTCAAGCTGTTGAGGCAATGAAAAAGATATCGGGTTAAAACAAAAGCGACAAACAAAGCTCGGGAAAGGAGCAGGTATGCATCGAGTAAAGCAGTTTTATAAAAAGCATAGAGAAAGCATTCTGTACCTATTTTTCGGCATGCTTTCAATGATAATCAACATAACAGTGTTCGCCCTTTTCCACCATCTTCTCGGCGATAAACTGTATCTTGTAACCAACCTTGTTGCATGGTTAGCGGCAGTGATCTTTGCTTTCTTCACAAATAAGTATCTGGTCTTCGCATCCAAGGCAACCGACAAGAAGACTCTTCTCTCCGAGAGCGGGAAATTTCTTCTTGCAAGGGTTCTTAGTTTACTTATGGAGGAGGGTATGCTCTGGTGTATGCTCGACCTTTTGAACATGAGTGATCTATCAATAAAATTCATAACCACCATCGATGGCGAGTTCATTGCAAAGACCATTACTACGCTGGCTGTAGTGGTGGCAAACTACTTTTTCAGCAAATTCGTTATTTTCAAAAAAGCAAAACAAAAAACTCAATATTAAATAAAAAGTGTATGTTTTGGACACGGTCGAGATTGCTAAAAATGCGCCAAAACATACACTTTTATTTACTTTTGGGCGTAAAATTCAATAATTACAGACCTAAACGAGAAGCGCGGTTTGCGACCGAGAGCGTAGTTACCTACGTCGAGTGTCTAGCAAACGGCGATAAAAAAGTCCGCAAAAACTGCGGACTTTTTTCATATAATTATATTTGCTAAATTTGTTTCTTACGTAATCATTTTGGGATAGGCAGATTTAGGCAAGAAGCACGGTTTGTGACCGATAGCGTAGTTACCTACGTAGAGTGTTCAGCAAACTGAGGTTGTTGCCAAATATGACATTCCAAAATTATCACTTTTGAAGAAGGTGGATAGCAAATCCGCATACCTCATCCTTGAAGTAAGCAAACTTTGCCTTTCCTGTCTTAGCGTCATAGGTAATGCTGTCTTTATCAAACTCGAAGCCCATTCTCTCGAAATAAGCGATCGCTCTGTCAACGAAGTTAGAACGGATAGCGATGTGGCCGCATCTACCGGGACCTCTCTGATGCATGAACTCGAATGCCTCGCCTGCGAAGGTGGACTTGCTTGTTTCTCTGGGGCTCATTCCGAACATAACTTCAAAGAGCTTTGCTCCGCGCTCTGCTTCTTCTTTATTCTCGTTGTTGATACCCATATGAGCAAACTCAAGACCGAGCATTTTCTTAACCGCATCCTTTGTAAGAGCGGTGATCTCATCCCACTTCTTATCTCTTACGAGATCGTCCTTAACCATGAAGGAACCGCCGCAAGCTACGATCTTATTGAACTTGAGGTAATCGAGGAGATTCTCTGCATTGATACCGCCTGTGGGCATGAAAGTAAGCTGACCGTAGGGAGCAGCCATAGCCTTAAGCATCTTAAGACCGCCTGCAGCCTCTGCGGGGAAGAACTTTACTGTTGTAAGTCCAAGCTCAATAGCAGCCTCAATATCAGAGGGATTGGAGCAACCGGGAAGCATTGGAACGCCCTTGGAAAGCGCGTATGCTGTGATCTTGGGGTTAAGGCCGGGAGATACAAGGAACTTTGAGCCTGCAGCGATAGCCGCATCAACCTGATCCTTTGTAAGAACTGTGCCTGCACCTACAAGCATCTCGGGATAAGCTTCGGTAATATTTTTAATAGCTTCTGCTGCGCAAGGTGTTCTGAAGGTGATCTCCGCTGCGGGAAGTCCACCGTCGATAAGTGCTTTTGCAAGTGGAACAGCATCGTCAGCATTTTCAATTTTGATTACAGGAATAAGACCTATGGAATAGAGTTCTTTGATCATTTCGTTGTTCATTGGTGTGATCTCCTTTTATAAAATTTGATTTTTTATCGATTTTATTCTAGCACATTTTATTTTGCTTGTCAATAGAGAATAATTAAAAACTCCCGTTGGTTATTGACAAATCTCTCGTAATATTATATAATATTTTTAAGTTTTTTGAATTTTCACGAGCAAAACGCGCCGTGGGAAAGGAGAGATCATGTTAAAGCTTGTCAGATGTGGATTTGGCAGTGGGGTGGGACACAGAATAAAAGATGGACTGACCCTTGCAATACAAAATAAAAAACAGAGCTTTCTTATCGTGCCGGAACAGCAGACGGTTATGGCAGAGTCCGAGATGGCAAAATGCCTACCCAAAAATGCTCCACTCTATTTTGAAGCAACTAACTTTACAAGATTTGCTGACACGGTCTTTCGCTCCATAGGCGGACTTTCAGGTGAATTTTGTGATAGCGGCAAACGTGCGCTGATCATGTGGCGCGCCATCACAGAGCTATCTCCCCTGCTTTCTATGACGTCCCGCGGAGAGGTCAGTGCCGGCCTTGTGGATCAGGCACTGCGTGCTGTTGCGGAGATGGAAAACCTGGGAATTTCGGCAGAGGAGCTTGCGGCATCAGCTAATCTTATCAGTGACGATAAAAGGCTCTCTGCAAAGCTCTCCGATCTCTCAAAGATCTACTCTCTATACAAAACCATGATCTCGGAGCGATACGCCGACACAAACGACTCTATAAAGGCAACCATAAACAAGCTGCGCGAAAAGACCGAATATCTGCGTGGAGTTGACATTTACATAGATGGATTCACATCCTTTACAGAGGCGCAGTACTCCCTCATCGGTATTTTGGCGGCGCGGACAAGCGTTACCGTTTTTCTCCCGATTCCAAAGGGGGAGCGAGAGGGATTTGAGCATAGAGAGATCCAGAAGGCACAGAGGCGTCTTGTCAACTCTGCAAAGCGTGAGGGCGCAGAGGTCTCCCTTTCTCGAGAGGGAGGAAACATCAATACTACAAGCGAGCTTCTCGCCGAACTACCTTACGCAATTTGGAAGGTTAACCCAATTTTTGAAAATATAACTTTACAAAAGGATGATGAATTGCGCATATTTGAAGCATCCACGCCTTTTGAGGAATGTGATTTCATTGCATCAGATATTCGCAGGAGAGTTATGGGTGGAGCAAAGTTTTCCGACTTTGCCATAGTTGCAAGAAGTGCTGAAAAATACACCGGAATTCTTGACGGAGCGCTGTCGGGAGCAGATATTCCCCACTTCTTCTCCACCAAGACTGACGTATCATCTCTTGAGGCAATAAAGCTTATTTACACGGCTTTTGCCATTATCAGAAATGGCTTCCGCCGCGAGGACGTTATTACCTATGCCAAGTGCGGTTTTTCCGGCATTAGCCGCGAAGAATGCGACGAGCTTGAGATCTACTGCAACGTGTGGCAGATCAACGGCACAAGGTTTACCGATGGCATAGACTGGAACATGAACCCACGCGGATATACTCAAAAAAGAAGCGACGACGTTGGGGAAAAACTCTCTCGTCTTAACGATATAAAGCACCGCCTAATATCACCTCTTTTGGCGCTCAAGGAAGATATGAGTGAGAAAAACACCGTTCGCGAGGGCGCTCTGGCACTAATGAAATTTCTCCTTGAAATAAGAATGGAACACAGATTGAAGGCATCCGTGGACCGTCTTCGTTCCATTGGTGACACTAAGGCCGCCGGGGAGATCTCCGGCGTTTGGAAGATGATCATAAGCTCCCTTGACTCCATGGTTGAGGTAATGGGAGATCTTCCCTGCACCATGGATTCGTTTCTATCCCAGCTGAAAGCCGTTCTCTCTTACGCCAACCTTGGAAAGATACCCGCCTTCGTCGATCAGGTGACGGTGGGATCTGCAGATATGCTGAGGCTTTCGGGAAAGCGCCACGTTTATCTAATCGGCGTCAACACGGGCGAGTTCCCCGGAGCTGTCAGCGAAAGCTCATTCTTCTCCGATAGCGACCGCCTGGCGCTCTCACGCACCGGTCTGGATATTGAGCCGGAGCTTGAGGTAAAAAACGCCCGCGAGCTGTTCTGCTTCTCCCGCGCCATGGCATCTGCATCAGACAGCGTTACGCTTCTCTACTCGCAGACGGACACAAAATTCAAGCGCATCAGCCGCGCTGACGTTATAGACAAAATAATCAAGCTGACAGCTGGTAAGGTCACTCCGAGGCGCATATCAGACATGAGCGCAAAAGAGAGGCTCTACTCCGCCTCGGATACGGTCAATTCCTTGGACACCATAGGTGAAAGAGAATATACCGAGGTTCGAGAGGCGCTGATAAATTCCGGCTGGGGCGATATAGTTGCTATCTCCGAGGGCGACATCAAAAACACACGCATGGAGCTTTCCGAGGCTATGGCGGACGAGATCTACGGAAAGAGCATGGCTCTCACACAGTCGAGGCTCGACTCCTTCGTCAGCTGCCCAATGGGACATTTTCTGCGCTATACCGTAAAGCTCACTCAAAGCAAACGAGCAGAATTTGACGCCCCAAGCATTGGCTCGTTTATACACGGATGTCTTGAAAACTTCTTTACCTCCCTGCGAGAGCGCAAGATCGAGCCTTCAAGCCTTGATCGGATAGAGAGAGAAAAGCTTACCCGTGCGGCGGCAGAAAAATATCTGTCCATCATGGGTGAGGATATAAAATCCACCCGAACGGCTGTGAAGATCAAGCGATTGACCCGTGCGGCAGTTCCCATTATCGACGGGCTTTGCGACGAGTTTGCAAAGACGAAGTTCAAGCCAAGATTCTTCGAGCTTGAGATACGGGGTGACGATGAGGGGGCCCCTGATCCTATAAAGCTAAAATGCGACGACAAAAGATCCGTTTACGTATACGGAATTATTGACCGAGTTGACACCTATGAGGAGGACGGAAACGTCTTTGTCAGAGTTATTGATTACAAAACGGGAGTAAAGGAATTTAATCCTGAGGATATTGAAAAAGGTCGTAATTTGCAAATGTTTCTTTACTTAAAGGCCATTTTAGAGTCAGATAAGAAAGAATTTCTAAAGCGACTTGGGGTCAGCGAAGGTGGCAAGATCATCCCAGCGGGAGTGATTTACGTAAAGACGTCGCTTAGCGACGTGGAAATAGACCGCGACTCTGACGAGCTTGCCCTTTCGGCAGTGAAGAAAAATCAGCTTCGCGAGGGAATGGCTCTTGAGGGCGATACGGTGGATATGCTTCTCGGCAAGGATTACGTCCCCGGCGCAAACAAGCGCGAGTGTGAAAAATTCCGATACAGCGAAGAAGAATTTTCAGAGATCATGGAAAAGGTTGAAGGCTCGGTAGTTCGTATTGCAGAAAAAATACGCAGCGGCAAGGCAGAGGCATACCCTGATCTTGACGGACAGTTCAGCCCCTGCGATCTTTGCGAGTACAAGCCGGTTTGCAGAAACGTAAAGAGTAAAAAGTGATCCTGCGGAGAATTGACGCATAACGTTCACTCACACGAAGCGCGGATTTTTACCAAATCCTGTTTACCGATATTATCTCAAATATATTTATAAATAAATATTGTAGAAACAAAAATAAAAGGCTTACCAAGGGAAGGTCATACACCCCAAGGTAAGCTTTTTTTATTATAATCAAATTTTCACTTATTTTGCCTCTTACGGAAAGGGGCTGCTATGTCAAAAAATAATTAAAGAGTATAAAACCACATCTAAGGCTTAAAGCATTCTACTCTAGCGAAATATACGTTGCAATACAACAATGCCCGTGGTGCATAGAAAATAGCCTTATATTCCGCGAATCTCCCTATCTATCATCTCTTTTACCTCCGACTCGGAAATACCAAGAGAGATAGAAAATTCAAGGTACAGAATACTCTCCGCCTTATGCATAACGTTTTCATCGGTAAGATAGTTCTTCTTTCCCTGCTCCGCGCGGCGAAGACCTGTATTATGTATTGTGCGCATCATGGCGAGGATAGCACTGCGATCACCGTCTCTCATTATAGTGCGGTAAGCCTCGGTTCTGGCACGGCTGTCCGGGATCCAATCAACGTCCGGCATATCCTTTGCATTGCTGATAGCCGCGTAGATCTCCTCCTTTGTGAGAAGTGGGCGCATTGTGGAAATCAGCTTCTGGTTATCTTTTGGTACGTAGGTTATGGATGAATTTGTCTTGCCGTACTCGGAAAGAAGATAATAGGTCTTCTCCTCACCGGTGATGCTCTCATCTCTTATATCCATAACGGTCATAACACCGTTCATGCCATAAATGATATTATCTCCAATCTTAAACATACAAATACCCCGAAAATCTACGAAAATAAATCAAAAAAATACTATATATATTTTAACATATTTTTTAGAAAAAAACCATAGGCAAAATGCACAAATTTGAATTTTTAGACAAATATTGCGCTATTTTTCAGAGACAATAAGAGCAAAAAAGCGGGGCATAACCCGAAAAGAGCTATACCCCACTTTTTATTTCAGAACGTGCAACAACTGAAATTACTGTGCCTGATATGTAATAACAGGAAGAAGTGCAGTTTCCTTACCAGCCTTGATATCGTCAGCAATGGTAAGAGATGCCTTTGTTGTTGTAGCGCCGGAAAGCTTCTTGAGCTGCTTAACAAGCTTGTTGTAAGCAACAGCTTCCTTCTTGATGAGCTTGGAGAACTTTCTCATGTTCTTCTTGTTGCTAGCTTCAACAGAAGCCTTAAGGGACTCAGAGTTACGTTCGATGATCTCTCTGGTGTTACCCATGCAACCTACAAGTCTTTCTACCTTGTTGTCGCCCTTAGCAGCCTTCATAGCCTTTGTGTTGTTCTTGAGGTCTTTTTCAAGATTCTTAACAACCTTGTTGTTTTCCTTAACCTGCTTTGCAAGTTCGCGAAGGTGCTTCTTCTGCTCCTTCTTTGGATTTACTTTCTTAGCCATATTAATCTCCTCTCGCCGATTACTCGGCATATTTAAAAATTGATTTTATAGTTAGCAAAAAGGTACTGCCCTGCCACCCAATAGCTTCTATACAGTATAATTATAACACATCATTTTAAAAAGTCAATACTTTTTTTAAGTATTTTTTAAAAAATTTTAATTTTTTTTAATTTTTTCGTCAAAATGCACGAATTTTTTCTGTTTTTTTGTGTAAATTACCCATCTGTATCCCATTTTGGGCAGGTTTTAACTTAAATTAAATTTAAAAAGGATAAAAAATCCTATTTAAAGTAAGGCTTTTTGCAGCATTTTTTGAAGGATTTTCAGAAAATTTACAAATCGCCGAAAATGACAAAAAACTCAGGCTCACAGGGTTATCAAAAAGCGCTATTTCTAAGATGAAAACGCTTTTTGATCAACCTGCAAACATCCAAACATTCACAAACATTTTAATCAACTTTGTGTTTTTTGCTTTTTATCAAAATTCGAGAAAAATCCTTGTTTTTGTAAATAATTATTTCCTTTTTAGTCAGCTTTTACCTCTTCCATGATGAATGCCTCAAGAGTATCACCAACGCGAATATCGTTGAATTTCTCGATGCCAACACCACATTCATATCCGGAGTTGACCTCTTTCACGTCATCCTTGAAGCGGCGCAGAGATGCGATCTTATCCTCGAAGATAACGATACCGTCACGAACGATACGGATCTGGGCGGAACGAATGATCTTGCCGTCCTGAATATAGCATCCTGCGATAATACCAACGCCCGGAACTTTAATGGTCTGTCTAACCTCTGCATGACCGAGGAGAACCTCTTTGTAGGTAGGAGCAAGCATACCCTTCATCGCGGCCTCGATCTCGTCGATGATCTCGTAGATAATTCTATGAGTACGGATATCAACCTTATTACGCTCTGCAGAATCAAGAGCATTCTTATCGGGACGAACGTTGAAGCCTACGATAATCGCGTTGGAAGCGGTAGCCAACATAACGTCGCTCTCTGTGATACCACCAACTGCAGAGTGTATAACTGCGATCTTAACTTCTTCATTGGAAAGCTTAAGAAGCGAAGCCTTAAGAGCCTCAACAGAGCCTGCAACGTCAGCCTTAACAACGATGTTAAGAGTCTGAACGCCAGCCCCGATCTGACCAAACAGGTCATCAAGGCTGATTCTGGAATTAGCCTGAAGGATTTCCTGACGGAGCTTTTCCTTTCTCTGCTCTGCAAGGTTTCTTGCCATTCTCTCGTCCTCAACTGCATTAAGCTCGTCGCCTGCCTGTGGAACGTCGTCAAGACCGATGATCTCAACAGGAACGGATGGACCTGCTGTTTTAACCGTCTTACCCTTGTCGTCAACCATTGCTCTTACACGGCCTACCGCGTTACCTACGATAACGTAGTCACCCTGATGGAGAGTACCGTTCTGAACGAGAACAGTTGCAACAGGGCCGCGGCCCTTATCAAGCTTGGACTCAATAACAAGACCTCTTGCGCGCTTGGTGGGGTTAGCACGAAGCTCCTTCATCTCTGCAACGAGAAGAACGTTTTCAAGAAGATCGTCAATACCCATCTTTGTGTGAGCAGAAACGGGAACACAAATAACGTCACCACCCCAAGCCTCGGGTACAAGCTCGTACTGTGTGAGCTGATTCAATACGTTGTCAGGGTTTGCAGTGGGTTTATCCATCTTATTGATGGCTACTATAATATCTATGCCGGCCGCCTTTGCATGGTTAATAGCCTCTACGGTCTGTGGCATAACGCCGTCGTCTGCTGCAACAACGAGAATTGCGATATCTGTGGACTTTGCACCTCTCATTCTCATCGCTGTGAACGCCTCGTGACCGGGAGTATCAAGGAAAGTAATATCCTTGCCGTTTGCCTTTACTCTGTAAGCACCGATTGCCTGGGTGATACCACCTGCCTCGCCTCTGGTTACATTCGTATGTCTGATAGCGTCGAGGATCGAGGTCTTACCGTGGTCAACGTGTCCCATTACGCATACAACGGGTGCGCGCTCGATGAGATCGTCTTCATTGTCGTCTGCCTCGGTGAAGAGCTTTTCTTCGATTGTAACAACAACCTCTTTTGTAACCTTTGCGCCAAATTCGTCTGCAATAACCTCTGCTGTACCAAAATCGATAATATCGTTAACGCCCTTCATCTCGCCCATGAACATGAGCTTCTTGATAACCTCGGCTGCAGTCTTCTTAAGTCTGATAGCAAGCTCGGAAACGGTGATCTCATCAGGAACGGTGATCTCAAGCTGCTTATTTCTTGCGCGTTCTGCCTCAAGACGCTTGATCTTCTCCTGTGCTGCTCTTTCCTTATCCTTTGCGCTCTTCTGGTTCTGACCCTTGTTATCCTGCTTTTTGAGCTTCTGCTTTGATGCCTTGGTATCTGTACCGTTGAGGATCGCATAGTACTGATCGTTGTAGCGATCGTTGTACTTATCAAGGTTAACGTCAGTTGTTCTTGTATCAACCACGCGGGTCTTGGGAACTGTATTGGAGGTGTATTCACCACCGATGTTTACGCCGCCCTGAACGTTAGCCTTATTTGTATTTTCAATAGTTTTGAACTGCTGCTTCTGCGCCTTCTGCTGCTCGGGCCTTTGAGGCTTTTGCTGCTGTGGCTTTTGCTGTGCTTCAAGTCTTTGACGCTCAAGCTTCTGCTGCTTTTCAAGCTGTGCCTGCTGTGCTGGGCGCATTGCAGATGTTGTATTTTTAGGAAGTGTAGTCTGTGGAGCTTGTGGCTTTACAGGCTGATTTTGACCCTGTTTTGTAAACTTATCATTACGATTTTGAGGATTTTGACCCTGATTTCCGCCCTTACCAAATCCTTGTGCCTGACGGTTCATGTTGTCAAGCTTCTTTGCAAACGGATTCTCCTGTGGAGCCTGATTATATCTGGACTGACCTCTGTTATCTCGCTCGGGTCTTGCATCGCGTCTTTGTGCATCGCCCTTCTGTCCCTGGGGATTTCTCTGACCCTGCTGGGGAGCTCTGCCATCCTGTGGACGCTGTGCCCTATCGGCGTTTCTATCAGCGCGAGGCTCGGGTCTTTTTTCTGTCTTGGGTGCTTCAGCCTTTGGAGCATCCACCTTGATCTCAGGCTTCTTCTCTACCCTTGCTTCAGAAGCCTTTGACTCGACTTTCTTTTCGACCTTTGGAGCTTCTGCCTTAACCTCTGGTTTCTTTTCAACCTTAGGTGCTGCAGCCTTTGGCTCGACTTTCTTTTCAGCCTTCGGAGCTTCTGCCTTAACTTCAGGCACGTCAGCCTTAGGCTCTGCCTTTTTGGTCGTCTTTGCCTTTTTCTCTGCCTTTGGAGCCTCTGCCTCTACCTTTGGAGCCTCGGGTGCAGCCTCTGCATCCTTTGCCTTTGCCGCAGTTTTCTTTGCAGCCTTTTCCACAGTGAGCTTTACTGCTCCGCGTCTGTAAGCGTCAAGATTCTTGATCTGATGTGTTTTTGTAAGATGGTCGAGAAGCATTTCAAACTCTGTTTCATCTGCAGAACCACCGCTTTTTTTATCAAGACCTAATTCCTTGAACGCATCGGTAATATCCTTGGACTTCATGCCGAAATCCTTGGAAAGTTGTGTTATTTTAATTGGATTAAACGTCATTTGGATCACCGACCTACCCTTTGGATAGGTTTCCTTTCATTCTTGTTGCACGCCATCGGTGAAGGTAGCGAGGTTAATTATGGTCGGACAGAGCCGCTCTGATTTCTTTAGCAAATCCGTCATCACAAATAGCGACGGTAGCAGGTCCGTAAGTCTTTCCTAACAGATCGCCAAGAGCAGCTGTGTCAAGTTCTGTTTCTCTGACTTCTATGGCATAAAACTCGCCCTTAGTACGAATTTTCTTTTTGGTACCCTCGGAGGCATCTGATGCAACAAGCACGATCCTGATTCTATCGTTGCCCTTGCGTCTCATGCCGACGGTTACCTGCTCCGTACCGATTATCACCTTACCCGCGCGCATTGCAAATCCTATCATGCCGCGGAGGCGAGAGATGTTTTTACTTTCCAACCTGAATCTCCTCATCTATTTTATCGTAAACCCAATCCGGGATCGGGCATTCCAGCGCAGTAGCTATCCTACCTGACTTTCTTGCTTTCTTGAAGCATTGCGGATTCTTACATACGTAAGCTCCCCTGCCGGAGGCCTTACCCGTTTTATCAAGGGAGATCTCTCCCTCGGGGCTTCTCACCACTCGGATAAGTTCTGTTTTGGGAAAATGCTCACCGCAGCTGGTGCATCTTCTGGTTGGTATCTTTTTTACCTGTGTCATTTTATGCCTTAATGTCTATCTTACAGCCCGTAAGCTTTGCAACGAGCTTTGCATTCTGGCCTTCCTTACCGATAGCAAGAGAAAGCTGGTCGGGAGAAACGGTGATCCTGCAGGTCTTCTCGTCCTCCATGTAAACGTCAAGCACCTTTGCGGGAGAAAGAGCCTCTGCCACATAGTCTGCTTTGTTGTCGCTATACTTGATAATATCGATCTTCTCGCCGGAAAGCTCGCCGAGGATAGCCGCAATTCTCATTCCGTTCTTACCAATACAAGAGCCTACTGCATCAACGTTTGGATCTGTGGAATGAACTGCCACCTTGCTACGGCTACCTGCCTCACGGGCGATGTCCTTAACTACGATAGTTCCGTCTGCGATCTCAGGGATCTCAAGCTCGAAAAGGCGCTTGATAAAGTTGGGATTGGTTCTGGAGAGTGTTACAAGTGGACCTCTGGTCTCGCCTGACTTAACCTCAGAAACATAAACCTTAACTCTGTCGCCTACCTCATAGGACTCACTGGGGATCTGCTCTGCCTTAAGAAGTGTAGCATAGCCTGTGCCTGTGTCAAGAATGAGATTGCCGTTTGTGCTATCAACCTTATCAACGATAGCTGTGATAATCTCCTCACGCTTTTCCTCATACTCTCTTGTCTGTCTTTCTCTCTCGGCGGTACGGATAGCTTGAACTATCATCTGCTTACCTGCCTGTGCGGAAAGGCGGCGGAAGTCCTTTGTCTTAAGCTCTGTTTCAACAACACCACCAAGCTTGTGGCGACGGGAAAGAGCCTTTGCCTCGGAGAGGGAGATCTCGTTTTTAGGATCTTCAACGTATCCGTCAGGAACTACTGTTCTCTGCTGGAATACTCTCATATCCTTTTTGTTAGCGTCAAGCTGAACTCTGATTACTGTTGTTGGTCCAACCTCCTTGCGGCAAGCATTTGCAAGTGCTGCCTCGATCTGCGCTATCATGTATTCCTTTGGAATACCGTTTTCCTTTTCCAAAAGGTCAAGGGCTGCGAAGAATTCTGCGTTCATTTTTTCCTTTGTACCCGTACCAAAAGGTACGTCCTTTCATTGTTAATTTATATTTTTATCTTAATCCTAATTTCAATGTTTTTTTGCAATAATAATTGCGATATTTTTAGTCCTCAAAGAATATGGTAGTTAATTTAGAAATTGCAGATCTTTCCAATGAGTACTCGCCTGCATCGTTTTTGATGGTAACCTTACCGTCTTCAAAGGACTCAAGATGTCCAACAATAGATTTCATACCGTTCACTGCAGCAAAAAGCTTTGCCTCAACCTTTTGTCCTATACCCCAAAGGATGTGCTCTTCTGTACGAAGCTCGCGCTCTATTCCGGGAGAGGAAACGTCGAGATAATAAGCATCTTCAATGGGATCAACCTCGTCAAGAATTGGGTCTATTGCTCTGTGAACCTTTTCGCAATCCTGAATGTCGATGCCGTTATCGGAATCAATAGTAACCTCCAGGTGGTAGTCAGCACCGATCTTTGCATAGGTAACGTCCCAGATGCGGTAACCAAGCTCTGTTACGGTAGGCAAAATCGCCTCTCTAACTGTTTCTTTAATGCTTTTTTTCATCTTTTCTAAATTCCTTTCCGTAAAGCTCCAAAACAATTGTTTGAGGAGTGACCTTTCGACCACTCCCCATCTATCAAACTATTCAACTATACACATTATATCATAATTTTTAAAAAAATCAATACCTTTTAAATATTTTTTGTAAAATAGACAAAAAAATGCCCGTTTTTACCAAAAAATAGCCGTTTTTCCATGTAATTGTAATAAAAAAGAGCAAGTTTCTCTGCCAGTGATACGGATTTGATTCTTGCTCTTTGCGTTTTTTTAGTTTTGTTTTGCTTTTTGACGATACGATCAGATCTTTCTTATTAGATTTGAGGTAACTATTTCGATAGAGAGGGATGGATCATAGCTAATAAGCAGATCGCGAAGAAATTCGGTAATTGGCTGCTCGGTGAAATAGTGTCCCGCCTCGATGAGGTTAATTCCCATCTCCGCAGCTTCCTCCATTACGTTATACCCAATTCTGCCGGAAACGTAAGTGTCTGCACCATAGGCGATGGCATCCTTAACATAGGATTTTCCGTCACCACCAACTATCGCGACTCTGCGAACAGGATTCAGCGCATCAGCCATAAGCACCATATCTGCATTCAAGGTTTCCTTTACGTGGTAAGCAAAGTCCTCAAGCAACCTCTCCTCGGGAAGATAGCCGATGCGACCGAGATCGCCATCACCAAACGGAACGGTATCCTTAATTCCAAGAAGCTGACAGAGAGTATCGTTAACGCCTCCTACCACCTTATCGAGTCTTGTATGGAAGGAAAGGACGGTTATACCGTTTTCAAGCAGCTTGATGATCTTTCTGCCAACGTGATTTTCTTCGCTGACGGAAGTAAGCGGCTTAAAAATCAGGGGATGATGAGATATTATCAGGTCAACGCAGCCGTCAATGGCGTAATCCACCACTTCCTCTGTTACGTCGAGAGTAATAATAACCTTGTTTACCTCCTGCATGGCGTCTGCACAGCACATAAGGCCATCGTTATCCCATGGCTCCGAAAGCTCCTTTGGGATTCTCATATCCAGTCTTTTGTATATATCCTTAACGGTCATAACATTCTCCTTGGATCAAATATTCTTCTATCATTTCGGCAATTTGCTTCTCCCTCGGATTATCATTTCCACCGGAAAGCTTTCCGCCTATAATCTTTTTATATGTTGAAATCTTCTTCTCTAAATAGACTTTTTGTAAATCAAAGTTTGCAATTTTCGTATTTTCAGGGTGTATTTCCCGTTCGCGCTCGGACAGTTCTCTTTTTACTCCTGTGTATTTAACCTGCATACAAACGTAGGGCTTACCACTGTCAAAAGAATAGCTTTCTTCAAGTATCGCATATCCCATCCGGTAAAGATTCGCTCGTAGTGCCTCCTGCTTTGTCATGGGCTGAAGTATAAGATTTATCCTCTCGTCGCGCAGAAACTCTGCCGCCTCCACAATAGAGCCGATAAGATCTCCACCCATGCCGCATATGGCAATATCCGAAAGGTCATAGCTCGAGAGTGCCGCGGCTCCGTCCGTCAAAAGAAAGTCCATCTTATCAGTCAGCTCTCTATCGGCTGCATTTGCTCTGGCAGAAGATAGGGGCCCCTCGTTTATATCAGTACATAGGGCGTAGGATATCCTGCCCTCCTCCAGCAAAAAAATAGGCAGGTATGCATGGTCTGTTCCAATATCAGCAAACCTTGCGCCCTGCCTAACGAACTCTGCCGCCGAAGCCAGCCTAGGGTTCAGTGATTTTTTCATTTGGACTCAAAATAATCGTTGATCTTTTTTACAAGCTCGTCTGCATTTGTGCCGTGAACAGCGCAAGCTTCTGCAATGGACTCACCTCTGGAGTGGGGGCAGCCAAGACAGTGCATACCGATCTCAAAGAAGAATCTCGCGGTCTCAACGTCAAAGTCAAGAACGTCGCCAATAAGTGTATCTTTTGTTACCTTCATTTTTATTTTTCCTTTCAAAATTTACAAAATACACTGTTAGTATAACACAGATTTATCAAAAAATCAATAATAATATAAATTTTCTCTTTACTTTTCTGAAAGTTTATGGTAAAATATAATGACGATTTATGTGCAAATTGGTTTTTTGTCCGATTTTTGGCTTAAAACTATGATAATATTGATAAATAAATTGCTAAGGCAGGATATAAAAAAATGATTATTGCTCTTGAAGAAGCAAAAAGACGATTAGTAGCTCTCTACGACGTTGTGGCAGAGCTGAAACACCAGCTTCGTATCGACGAGGCAAAGGAAAAATGTGCCGAGCTTGAGCGCGAGACCATGGTTCAGGATTTCTGGAACGATGCTGAAAGATCATCAAAGAAGCTCCAGGAGATCAAGCAGCTTAAAACTAAATACGAAAGCTACGAGGAGCTTGTAACAAGGCTCGACGATGCTTTTACTCTCTGCGAAATGGCTATCGAGGCAGGCGACGAGGATTCCGTTGAGGAAGTTCTCTCTGAAACAGATTTCATTGAAAACGAGTCCGAGAAAAAACGAATCGAGGTCCTCCTCTCCGGTCAGTACGATAAGAACAACGCCATTCTTTCATTCCACCCCGGTGCAGGCGGAACAGAGGCGCAGGACTGGGCGTCCATGCTCTACCGTATGTACGTAAAATGGGGTGAGAGGCACGGTTATAACGTTAAGCTCGTAGATTGGCTTGACGGAGATGAGGCAGGTCTTAAATCTGCTACTATCATGGTTGAGGGACTTAACGCCTACGGTTATCTCAAAAGCGAAAACGGCGTTCACAGACTTGTAAGAGTATCTCCCTTCGATGCCTCCGGAAGACGACACACATCTTTTGCATCCGTTGAGGTAATGCCTGAATTTGAGGACGACGATACCATCGTTATAGCAGAAAGCGACCTTGAGATCACGGCTCACCGTTCAAGTGGTGCGGGCGGTCAGCACATCAACAAGACAGACTCTGCTATCCGTATCGTTCACAAGCCTACCGGCATCGTTGTTGGCTGCCAGACCGAACGTAGCCAGCTGCAGAACAAAGAAACTGCAATGAAGATGCTCCGTGCAAAGCTCATGGAGATCAAGATCCGCGAGAAGCTCGACCGCATCGAGGACATCCAGGGCAACAAGGCAAATATCGAATGGGGCAGCCAGATCCGAAGCTACGTATTCATGCCCTACACTCTTGCAAAGGACACCAGAACAGGATACGAGGACGGTAACATCGGCTCCGTTATGGACGGCGAGATCGACGGATTTATTAATGCATACTTGAAACACATATCTGCAAATCCGGAAAAGTAATTCTACCATTAATAATATTAAGATCCGAAGCACGGCTGTATAGCCATCTCGGGTCTTTTCTTTTATCAAAAAATTGTTAAAAAAATAACAAAAAGGTATTGACAAAATTTTGACAATGTGATATAATATCGTTGGTTGGCAGGGCCAGCACTTTTGCGCATGATATTTTTTACCTATATTTTCACCAAAGGCAATTTGCGCAAAACTGCTTTAATGCCAAAAATACGCCTATTATATAAACATTATTTTACATTTGGAGGTTTTTATTATGGCACGTTTTACTCTTCCCCGCGATCTTTATCACGGAAAAGGTGCAATCGACGCACTTAAGAATTTCAAAGGTACACGCGCAATGGTATGCGTTGGCGGTGGCTCCATGAAGCGTTTCGGCTTCCTTGACAAGGTTGTAGCAAATCTTGAAGAAGCAGGAATGCAGGTTGAACTTTTCGAGGGCATCGAGCCCGATCCTTCTGTAGACACCGTTATGCGCGGTGCTGAAGCGATGGCTAAATTCCAGCCCGACTGGATCGTTGCGATCGGCGGTGGCTCCCCCATTGACGCTGCAAAGGCTATGTGGATCAAGTACGAATATCCGGAAATCACATTCGAGGAAATGTGTGTAGTTTTCGGCATTCCCGAGCTTCGCAAAAAGGCTAAATTCTGCGCTATCCCCTCTACTTCCGGTACTGCTACCGAGGTTACTGCTTTCTCCGTTATTACCGACTATGAAAAAGGTATCAAGTATCCTCTTGCAGACTTTGAGATCACTCCCGACGTAGCTATCGTTGACCCAGACCTTGCTGAAACAATGCCCGAAAAGCTCGTTGCTCACACAGGTATGGATGCTATGACTCACGCAATTGAAGCTTACGTTTCCACAGCAAACTCCGAGTTCACCGATCCTCTTGCTATATTCGCAATCAAGATGATCCAGAACGATCTCGTTGATTCATATAACGGTGATATGACAAAGCGCGCTTCAATGCACAATGCACAGTGCCTTGCAGGTATGGCGTTCTCTAACGCTCTTCTCGGTATCGTTCACTCTATGGCACACAAGACAGGCGCTATCTTCGCTGACCTTGGCGCTCACATTATTCACGGCGCTGCAAACGCTATGTATCTTCCTAAGGTTATCGCATTCAATGCAAAGGACGAAACTGCAAAGAAACGTTACGGTCAGATCGCTGACTACATGAACCTTGGCGGAAGCAACGACGACGAAAAGGTTGCTCTGCTCATCAAATTCCTCCGTGGTATGAACGACGCTCTCAGAATACCCCAGTGCATTAAGCATTACGGACTTGATAGCTATCCTACCGAGAATGGATTCGTTCCTGAGGACGTGTTCCTTGCAAGACTTCCTGAGATCGCAAAGAATGCAGTTGCAGACGCTTGCACAGGTTCGAACCCCCGTCAGCCCAGCGTTGAGGAAATGGAAAAGCTCCTTAAGTGCTGCTACTACGACACAGAGGTTGATTTCTAATACAACACCGAAACGAGCTTTTATCATCATACCATATAAATGACAAAACAACGGCAAAATGTTAATCATGGTTAGCAAATTGCCGTTTTTTGTTGTTATAGTCGCACATTTATATTTTTTTATTTCAATAAACATGTATTAGAAACACAAATGCACTCACGGCAGCACAGCTTATAAAATCATATTTTAAAATAACATCTAGACAAACCCAAAAATATGTGATATAATTATAGATAGCAAAGACATATAAGAAAAAGGAGAAAACTAAAATGGCAAAAAATCAATGGTACAAGGATATGGTCTTCTACCAAATATGGCCCCGTTCATTCAAGGATGGAAATGGCGACGGTATGGGCGACCTGTACGGCGTTTACGAAAAGCTTGATTACATCAAATCTCTCGGATGCGACGGCATCTGGTTCTCACCTCTCTACCCCTCCCCCGGAATTGACTGTGGCTACGATATTTCCGATTACAACAACATCGCTGAAGAATTCGGCGGAATGGACGCTTTCAAGAAGGTGCTCGACGGTGCGCACGAGCGTGGAATGAAGGTTATTATGGACCTTGTTGTTAACCACACAAGCGATCAGCACGAATGGTTCCAGAAGAGCCGACAGCGCATCGACCCTTACACAGATTACTACATCTGGCGTCCTGCGAAGAAGAACGGAAAGCTCCCCAACAACTGGGATTCTCTCTTTGAAGGCAAGGCATGGGCATGGGATGAGGTAAGACAGGAATACTATATGCACCTCTTTGCTATCCAGCAGGCAGACCTTAATATGGATAATCCTCTCGTTCGTGAGGAGGTTAAGAGTATTCTTCGCTTCTGGCTGGACATGGGAGTTGACGGATTCCGCGAGGACGTTATTACCTTTATTTCCAAGCCGGAAGGACTTCCGGATGACAGACTCATGCCTGCATCCAAGGGTATTTTCATGTTCAATCATGGCCCACACCTCCACGAGTATCTCGAGGAATTCAAGCGCGACGTTTTTGATAAGTACGACGCTATGATCCTTGCAGAAGCTCCACTCGTTACACCTAAGAAAGCACTTGAATATATCGACGAGAGCAAAAATCCCGTTCTCGATATGATGATACAGTTTGCAACCCAGGAAGCAGACTCATTCATGACCGACTACATTCATATGCCATTCAACCTCCGTAAGCTTAAGAGAACCTACACAAAGTGGCAGACAGAGCTTGACGGCAAGGGTTGGAATATGCTCTACATAGAAAACCACGATCATCCAAGAATGGTTTCTCGCTACGGCAGCGAAAAATATCAGAAGGAAAGCGCTATGATGCTGGCAGTTTCCTACCTGTTCCAGAAGGGTACTCCATTTATCTATCAGGGTCAGGAGATCGGTATGACAAACTGGTATCCCAAAGACCCCGAAATGTACGAGGACGTTCAGACAAGATGGCAATACTTCAACGTTGCTACCAAGGCATCTCCCGAAAAGCGTCTTCAGCGACTCTGGCACGGCTCTCGCGACTCTGCAAGAACTCCCGTTCAATGGAGCGCAGAGGAAAATGCAGGCTTTACCACAGGTACTCCATGGTTCTACGTAAACGAAAACTATAAAGAGATCAACGTTGCGGATCAGGAGAAGGACGAAAACTCCGTTCTCAACTTCTATCGCTACGCTATCAAGCTCCGCAAGAGCCTCTCCTCAGTTCGCCACGGTAACTACAAGGAATACGGCAAGCTCTCCGGTAAGGTTTATACCTACTCACGCGAGGACGATAAAGAAAAGATCCTTGTTATCTGCTCATTCACAGACAAAGCACCCAAGGTTCGCGCACCAAAAGGATTTGATCTTTCCTCCGCAGAGCTTCTCCTCTCAAATTACAGCGACCTCGGCGAAAATCTTAAGCCCTATGAGGCAAGAGTTTATCGCTGGACAAAGTGATAGTAGTTTTTCACTGGCAAAAACATAAATTATAAGAGGTCGGACTCCGACCTCTTTTTCCGCGAAAAAGCGCCTCTTTTTCACATAATCTCTCATATTTTCCTTATTTTACCTTGTAAAGGTTGACTTTTAGTTACAAATTTATTATAATAATGTCGTAAATCAAAATAGAAAAAGGAGAAATACAATGAAAAAACTATTATTGATCTCATGCTTACTTCTTTGCGTGGTTCTGTCGCTTTCAGCTTGCGCAAGGAATTACAAAACCGCTGATGTTTTTGCTGATACAGATAATTCATCTAATGCTTTCACGAAATCCACAGCTATTTCAGCACTGGACGGTGCCTATTGGCAAACATCAATAGGTCACGTTTCCCTCTTCCAGCATAGTGACGGATACAATAGCTATATCGTATATGATATGGCAGAAAAGAGAGTTGTCTCAAACTTCCGTGATGCCGATAACGTAAAACTCATGAGTATCAGTGGCACACCACTCATTCTCGTCTATGAAAATGAGCAGACAAAACTTTACAGTATAAAGGGTAGCCATGTTGCTTCTGCAGATGGCACCGTAGATACCTACAATATATCTTCTAACTTGAATCTTTTCAGATTTGACAATAAGATCTATAGGGTTGAGGAAGATGGCTCTGTAGTTCATGTTGGCAATCCTATGTTTATACCCAGCATCACAACATTCACAAAAACTGTTGCCGGTTATTATTACGATATAAACAGTGGCTCCGTTTACGTTTATGACAGCAACCTTAATCTCGTTGCATCTTGGGAAAATACTTCTTTATCTGCTGAAAGTAATTGTATGGTCCTCGCAAATGGTAACGTAATCGTTCAGACCCTTGAACCTCTCCCCTCTGATGCTAAGAAATATACTCTTGTAGCTGATGGCGTAAAGTACGAGTTGACCTCTTATGTTATCAATCCCAAGAACGGAAAAGTAAAAACAGTAAAACTTGATTACGTAATCACTGAAGTTATTCATAACAGTGACGGAATATATGGATACGACATTAATGAAAAGATCCAGAATATAGCTCTCATTATCCCTATTGAAAATCAAGCTCCACTCAACGAGGCAGGTGCAAGAATAGTATCTCTTAACAAGAACGGTCGCATCAACGGAAACCTGTTCAGCGACTTAAAAAATTACCATGCAGGTGATATTCTTCCTATCAACGATGAACTGTTTGCTTACGAAAGCTCTGCAGGATTTATTGGATTAGTTGATAAAAGCGGAAAACTCGTTACTACACTTAACACCTTGGGCGATCACAGAAATCAGCACCATACCATTATTAGCGACATTATTTACAACTGGGACTTCACTACTACGTACGATCTTGAAAGCCACGATATGACATACGTTGCTACAATGGAAAACTGCATAATTTTAGAAAAGAGCGGAACGTATTATCACTATGATGCAAACGGCACTGTATATGATATTAACACATCTTCCAAAGTTACTCTCGGAAATGATTACTACATTGTGGAAAACACTTCGGGTAAGTATGATCTCTACAATGATTTAGGTCAAAGAATCGCATCTTATAACAGCAAACCTTCTCTTGTTACATATGACACGGACGGAAATTATATTTTCAGAGTAAGCGATAGCGGTATTTACAAGTACTACATCTTAACTAAATAATCTATCATTGTTTTAGGGGACTGAATTTCAGTCCCCTTATTTTTTTGCAAATATTCAGATTTTTGCAAAATATGATTTACATTATTCTCGCTTTTCCTGATTTTGTTACACATATAAAAACTTATTTTGTTGCAAATTATATTATAGCGAAGGTTGTTTTTATCATTACCTGAGTTACGATGAAAAGAGGTTTTTATATGAAAAGAGGTTTGAGCAAGGTTATCTGCGCCATGCTGGCTGTGGCAAGTTTTAATACTTGTATGGCAAATTCAGCAAAAGGCGCGACTTATAATATAGATGTAGAAAATGCGGTGGCAACGTACTTTGAAAACGAAAGCCCCGTATCAGGGATTATCGATGATGAGTACGCAATTCAAACGGTTTCTTTTGACGAGGACACAAAGCAAACATTTGCGTATGATAACAAAGTGGTAGGAGAAGACGATGTAACCCAAGGGACGTCATCTGGGATAGAGATTATAGAAAGCACTACCGATCAAAGTCATACATCAAGAGAAAATGTCAAGGTTAGCTCGCGACTGTGGGAGCTTTTCTTCGGTAAAAACGAACCTAAAACGTTGATCGCATCCGGTGACGTTTTCGGTATAAAGTTAAAGCAAAAATACGCCTCTGTCGTGGAGGCGCCGGGGGTTCCTGCGCTGAAAGTGGGAGACTGCATAACAGCGATAAACGGCAAGGAAGTTCACTCAGCCGAAGAGATCAAGACAGCCATCAGCAAATCGCAGGGAGAGTCTATCACGGTTACTGCCGTACGTGGTGGTGAAATATTTAAGCTAGAGGTGATTCCAAAGCTCGAGGGAGGCGAATATCGCATCGGCATCACCCTAAAGGACCTGACTGCCGGAATCGGAACTATCACGTTTATTGATCCGGAAAGCGGAGAATTTGGCGGGCTCGGTCACGGTATATGCAGCGCCGAGAACGGTCAGGTAATCGAAATGGAACGTGGTGGTGCTATGGAGGTAGCATTGGGCGGTATTCACAAGGGCGAGGTGGGCAATCCCGGTGAGCTTTCCGGTGTAATGTCAGATTCCGTCATTGGTGAAATATATCTTAACTGCGAGGTAGGAGTTTTCGGCAAGATGAATTTCGTCAGTGAAAAGACAAGATCCAACCTATATCAGGTAGGAACTAAAGATGACGTAAAAGAGGGAGAAGCTACCATTATCTCCACCGTTAAAAACGGAAAAAAGGCGGAATATAAAATCGAGATCTACGATATAGACAGAAGCTCAAACGGCTCAAAATCCTTTAAGATAAAAGTTAAGGATCCCGCCCTCTTGGCTATTACCGGAGGTATTGTCCGCGGAATGAGTGGCTCACCCATAATCCAGAACGGCAAGCTTATCGGCGCTGTGACCCACGTGCTAGTAAATGACCCAACGGTAGGGTATGGAATTTTCATCGAAAATATGCTTAACGCCTCTGCAAGCGAACAGAAAAAGGCTGCGTAACCCAAAAAGAGTACGGTTTATATTTTTTCACATTTTAAACAAAAGCCAACAAATATGCAAACTATAATTGTCAAAATCCAGTAATACAAGCAAATCAAAAAAAGTGCTGCTCGAAACTAGGATTGCTTTTTTCGCAAACTTTCGGGCAACACTTTTTTTATATTTACTTTTGCAAAAAATCCTAAAACTTAACTGATTCTGCTCTTTTTTGATACTCCACAAATGCAAGATAGTTCTTTTTCATTTTTTCATCAAGATCATGAATGGATGCAAGAGTTGCCATAGGGAGAGAGACGTGAATATGACCGCTGAACGTATCATCAAAGCGCTCCTCAACGATAGATGAACAATCAAGGGGTAAAACGTAAAACTCCGACAGTTTCTCGCGATACCAAGCTCCCTCAAAGTACAGGCAAACTCCAAATTTTGAGCGCCCATCCCAATCTGAAAATCTGATTATGGCATACGGCTCTGCAAAGTTCGGAAACATTATCTCGTCGCACCTGCTGTAACAGATCTCATGGCACTCGGAGCATAGATTATCTAAATTGCAATCATTATAACCTTTCCAGTCCTCAATCTCAAGGATGGTTTTATTCTCCCCGATGGTACAGACAAAATACGTATCCTCTGCAAACTTATCACCTGCCGAAAAGATTTTTCTTTTCTTAACCGTGTATCGTGTTTCCTTCGTTTCAGCGGCGCCAACATCTGTATACTCTTTATAGAATTCATCGATGCAAACCAAAACGTCATCAAAGGTTTTGCAAATATATCGCTCCTCATGAGAATCTGGAGTTTCCTTGATACAAAGGTCATAAACGAACTCCTCAGAGCTTTCCGAAAACTGCTTGAGCTTCTCTCTTTCATACTTGATATACTCAAGAGCTAGGGCAGACGCCTCGGCAGAGGCTACCTCTGAGAACTCTCCCATCATGGAGATCATTTGATCAAATGTTTTAGAATATTCATAAATGATCCGAAGAAGCTCAACGTCAGAAAAGATATGATTTGTTTCCTTGATTTTTCTTTTCAAATCAGGAGATTCAAGTAGTTCAATAATTTTATCTTTCATAAAAACCTCAGAAAATGTTTATATTTGACAACTTTAGTTAGTTTTTAGTTAGGCTATAAGGCGCTCATTCAAGGTATGACAAATTAACAAACGAGCACTTCCCTGTCCGTGAACGTAAATAGTACGTCTGACGATAGAAAGCGCCCGTTGTGTTTTATATTTTATGCTTTATTGCATCAAGCACACTCAAACGTAGAATTAAGACAATTAAAGCAAACTAAAGATCAGAATTCAGCGTTGCCTACTGTTCTGGGATAAGGAATTACGTCACGAATGTTTGATACACCTGTAAGGTACATAATGATTCTCTCAAAGCCAAGACCAAAGCCTGCGTGCTTTGTTCCACCATACTTACGGAGGTTGAGATACCACCAATAATCTTCCTCCTTAAGACCCAGTTCTGCCATGCGTGCTTTAAGAACGTCGAGTCTTTCCTCACGCTGGGAACCACCGATGATCTCACCAACGCCGGGAACAAGAAGGTCCATTGCCGCAACGGTCTTTCCATCGTCGTTCAGGCGCATATAGAATGCCTTGATATCCTTGGGGTAGTCGATAAGGAATATTGGCTTTTTATATACCTGCTCTGTGAGATAACGCTCATGCTCTGTCTGGAGATCAACGCCCCAATATACAGGAAATTTGAAATCTGCTCCGGACTTTGTAAGAACTTCAATAGCCTCGGTGTAGGTTACCTTTGCATAGTCGGCGTTGCGAAGACTTGTAAGTCTTTCAAGGAGAGTTTTATCAACAAACTGGTTGAAGAACTGAAGCTCTGCCGCACAGTTATCCATAACGTGGTTGATGATGTGCTTGATCATGTCCCAAGCCAGCTCCATATCATCGTTAAGATCTGCGAAAGCGATCTCAGGCTCGATCATCCAGAACTCTGCCGCGTGGCGAGCTGTGTTAGAGTTCTCTGCGCGGAAAGTAGGACCAAAGGTATAGATGTTTCCAAATGCCATAGCATAGGTTTCGCCCTCAAGCTGACCTGAAACGGTGAGGTTAGCACTCTTGCCAAAGAAGTCCTGGCTGTAATCAATCTGACCGTCTTCAGTTCTTGGAGGATTATCAAGATCAAGTGTTGTAACGCGGAACATCTCACCTGCGCCCTCTGCATCGGAGCAAGTAACGATGGGAGTATGAACGTAAACAAATCCGCGGCTGTTAAAGAAGGAATGAATTGCATAAGCAACCTCGCTTCTAACTCTGAAAACTGCGGAGAAAAGGTTGGTTCTGGGACGGAGATATGCCTGCTCGCGAAGGAATTCAACAGTGTGGCGCTTTGGCTGAAGAGGATATTCAGGAGTGGAAGTTCCCTCAACTGCGATCTCTGTTGCTTTAAGCTCGAAGGGCTGCTTTGCACCGGGGGTAAGGGTAAGAACACCTGTTACCACAAGAGCTGCACCAACGTTCTGTCCTGCAATCTCGTCATAATTATTTATAATTTCTCTTTCAAATACTACTTGAACGCTCTTGAAGTACGAGCCGTCGTTGAGATCAATAAAGCCAAATGCCTTGGAATCTCGAAGGTTTCTCACCCAACCACCAACAGTAATTGTCTTACCGCCAAAGCTCTCGGGTGAAGCGTAAATTTCTCTGATAAGTTGTCTTTTCATTTTAATGCCTCTCTGTATGTGAAAAATCACTTTATATCATAATAAAATATTATATCATATATAATATGGAAATTCAAGAGGTTTTATAAAAGTTGCCGCCGTTTTTCATTAAAAAACCGAATTTTAAAAAAAGAGCCGAACAAACAGCCCTCAATTAAGATAATATATCATTTTTCTGTGCATAAGATTCAGCACAAAACGAAAGCACACACACTCCAAAAAGGTAGAAACTCAATCTGCGATCAGATCTAAAACGGTTAAATCCGCCCAATGAGGAGAAGTAAAAATAATATGCGCCCCGCGATTCAAGCACTCTGGTACACACTGCGTTGTTATGAGCAAGTTTACTGATTGAATTTATTATATCACATATTTTAAGAAAAGCAAATAGCTATCAATCAAATTTGCCGTTATAGCTTTTGTGTTACACATTCTACGTGCACATCTAAATCTGACAGACTAAAAATACATTTGTAATATTTTTCAATCAAATGTATTGATTTGTAGCTTTTAGTTTGCAAATTTCGGTGTTTTCATTGTTTTGTGCATTGTATTAAGACATGGGTGTTAAAACAAATTTATGTATTGTTTTTAAAAAAGAAAATGGCCTGCAGTTTTTTGCAGGACCCGATGTATAGGATGCATAAGACTTGTGGGTATAGGAGAAAACCACTT
>JAZNPB010000115.1:0-3512 GCA_045589435.1 Eubacteriales bacterium
AAACCGAGTCCGCCGAGTCCCACAAGCACGGGCATCATTCGGAAAGGGTGGATATTCGCTTTTTTGTGGAGCAAATACATCGTGAAACAGGAAAGTGCCACGACCAAATACATAATGGAAACGCCGTGCTCTGCCTTACCAACAACCGCAGGGCCGGCAACGCCCATCAGTGCGGTAATGAACATAAGAAGATATGTACCACACATCAGCTTTTTCGGTGCAGGAATGCCGTCGCTCTTCTTAACAAATCTCGGCAGATGCTCCTTTCCCGTGGGCATACGGAGAAAGAAGATAAACAGAAACACAAGAGCCGCTACCATTGCATAGCGGAAGGCAGAGAACGGGATGGATATCACCTCGTTCTGAACCAAAGCGATCAGGAACACCGCTATACCGTAGCCGAAGGTCAGATACTTAACGCTGCTTTTCTCGGAAAAGTAAGTAACCACAAGAAAGGTCTCAAAGCCGATCATTAGACAGCAGCAGAAGATCTGCAGGTAAATGTTAAAGCGCAGAGCATCCTCCGGCAGAGGTAGGAAGAAAGCGATAGCCGAAAGAAGCGCAACGCCCGTGGCGATCCTCTGCGCCCACGTAATAATCCTCGGCAAGAAGATCATTGTAAGGATACCGAGTATGTAACAAACCGCTGTCAGCGTAGTGCCGTAATCAATGTTAATGTCGATGGGGATCTTTCCGTCGAGAGCCGAGGACGGCTCGAGGAAATAATAGATAAATCCCATCTGCCAAAAGGTAAACATAGAGAAACAGACCAGCATCCACAGCGGAATATCTCTCCTCTTTTTTTGATTTTCTATCAAGATCGGGTGATTCATACGTTGCACCGTCCTTTTTTCAAATTTTACCCCCAAAATCGGAGGAATACCCCCTTTTTTACGAAAAATACCCCCAAAAAATGCCCTCTACCCCTCAAAATACCACCAACGGGGGACAGACAAAATCAAAAAAATTTTGTAAACTATGGGTGTAAAGCGCGGGAGGACTCCCGAAAAAAGAGAAAAAAGTTAAAGGGATATCCCTTTATGTTGGTACTCTGTACCAACATAAACTCCTCTGTCTGCTCTTAACTGCGACGGAGGTCGTCCCAATATGTTATTTACTATTATATCACAAATTCTTGAATTTTTCAAGAACATTCAAAAAATGTCGAAAAAAAGAAATTGCGGAACGGAGGTGCAACATGAAGGTGTTTTTCAACAACATCCGACTGGACGAGGAAAGCCTGCGCTTTTACTATGCGTGCGACAGATGCGGCAAGAGGACGTATAGCGGAAAGCTGCCTCTGCTTTGCCGCGGTGTGAGAACGCTTGCGAGGTGCAAGACCGGCACGGCGGGAGGATGGAAACAGAAAGCCTACAACCGAGCCAAGCATCGGGCGTATTCAAAGCTCATCCTCAAATTTAATCTGTGTCAGCGTTGCTTCAAGTTCGTGTGCGACGATTGCTTCGACACAGAGGCAGGTTTCTGTCACGACTGCTCACGAAAAAAAGCCTAAAAAATCATTGAAAAATTATTTTTGCATCGTTCCGTTATCGGAATAATATGAACATCAAAAATGAGAATATTTTCGTCAAAAAAAATTTCCAAAAAAAGTCTTTGCACTCTTCGTCATGACGAAAGGTACAAAACGACAAAAAGGAGGCAGATTATGAGTGAAAAATATATGAGCGCAAGTCAAGCCGCAGAGCTATGGAACATCTCTCTGCGCTATGTTCAGATGTGCTGTCGGGATGGCAGAATTGAGGGGGCGAAGAAGCACGGTCGTGATTGGATGATCCCCGCGGATGCCGTCCGTCCCGCCGATTTGAGATACAAGGAAGTCCAAAATTCCGTCGTGGAATCACCCGACTTGCCCATGCCGCGCAAAGCTCCGTTCCTCGATATGACCGATCTTTACACCAAGCCCGGCTCGGCAGACGAGGTCATCGAATCCCTTGCGGATCATCCCGAGGCGCAGGCATTGTTTGCCGCCGAGATCGCATACAGTCGCGGTGAGATAGGTAAGGTAATGGAACACGCGCAATATTTCTTAAAGGCGAAATCCGGCTTTTACGCAGTCAATGCGGGCGGTATGCTGTTAGCCCTTGCGGCGATGTGGCGAGGCGACATTCTTTTGTGGCGAGAAGCCAAGGTACATATCTTTGAAGCACCCGCAAAAACGCAGACGGACGAAGAAATTATGGCACTTTCCATTGCCTGCGTAGACAGCGCGGTGCGTGATCTTTCAAGCTATCCCGAGTGGTTTACAAGGGGCAAATTCGCACACCTGCACTGCGATTCGCTGCCCGCAGCCCGTGTTTTTTACGTAAAATATCTGCTTGTGCAGGCACAGGATATGGCGAAAGACCGCATCACGCTGCCCGACGTGACGGGGCTTGGTTTTCTGAAAACCATCCCCTATATCACAGAGCCGATGATCGCCCAAGCGGCAGCCGAAAAAACAGTCATTCCCGAGATCTATCTCCGTCTGCTCGTAGCCATTGCCTACCATCAGTGCGGCGACGATCAGAGTGCCATCGAACACATTGACCGCGCCATTGAATTGGCTCTGCCCGACAAGCTCCTCGGCATTTTAGCGGAGCATAGACGGCAGCTCGACTACCTCCTCGATGATCGCTTGGAGCTTGCCGAACCCTATCTTTGCAGAAAGTATAAAGCGCTTCACAAGGATCTGCTTGAAGGCTGGACGAATCTTCACAATCAGCTCCTTTCGAGGAGCGTTTCAAAGGCACTTACGATCCGAGAACGTGAGATCGCCCGCTATGCCGCCTTCGGTATGACCAACGCGCAAATCGCCCAAAGAATGTGTATGACACCCTCTGCGGCGAAGCAAGCGGTGTACGATGTTATGAACAAAACGGGGGCATTTTCACGCAACGAATTGGGCGCGTTTGTGTAAAAAACACGACGAAATACCTTACTTTTTTGCCCAAAAAAGTTACCCATTTGAGCGAAAAAATCCTGTATAATGGTATCAGAAAAAGCCATTATGCAGGATTTTTCATTTTTGGAATAAAGGAGGTCGGCAAATGGAGAAGGTCGTAGAAGGAACTCTGCACAAGAGAATTGAGATTGAGGGAGTTACCTTTGAAATTTATAACGGCTATAGCTGTGAGGCAGAAAAGAAAGCCGGATGGGATCCTTCCCCTCAATATCCTGTATTTGAAGAACAGCCGCAGTACACGGTGAAGGGATATCCGTTCGCCATGGTCTATCAGGACTGCTGCGAATACTACGAACCGATCAAGCCGAGAAAGGAAGATAATTGGTGCTTCAACTGCAAGCTGTTCGACAAAAGAGAAAAGTACATCGGCATCTGTACTTGTGAGAAACGAAAATTGGAGGTAGCCCGAAGCGGAACGCAGACGGACTCCCCGAGCGAGAAAACGGAGGTAAGGGATGATGAGATATGATATATAGATATGAAGAAACCCGATACCCCGCAGAAAAATCTTAACGACAGGAGGACACACTATGGGATTTTTAGAAAGAGC
>JAZNPB010000116.1:0-4494 GCA_045589435.1 Eubacteriales bacterium
GCGGCGTAATCTCCGCTTTCCATTGCCTTTGCGCTCTTTGCTCTCAGATAGCTTGTTTCAAAGAAATAGGGATCACGCTCTGCCTCGATCAAGGTCGGGGCATACTTTGCGTATATTTCGGTTTCCTTTGCGCGGAGCGTATCGCGCAGCTTGTAAAGCTCATCCACGCTCATTTCTTTAAGATAATAAAAATTTACGCCGTCCTCGGGATATGCTGGATTGTACAGCGCGTTTGTGTAGCATTCCTTCGCCTCGTCATTCTTTGCCTGTACGTGGAAGACCAAGCCCTCAAAATAATACGGATACGGCGAAGCGTAACAGATCGAAGCGATCTCATCCCATCCGGCATACGGACTATCCGCAGTAAAAGAGGCTAAATCACTTCCTTCGCCCTTGAGCCACAGAATGTTCTCCACCGCATAACGCAGAGAGGAAACAGAGCAGCCCGCAAACGCATAGTAGCTTTCTGCCTGCAAGGACAGACCTTGCTCCTTCAGCGTATCTCCCGATGAACACATATCGTCCATTGCAGTCAAAAACTGTTCGTGCATTTCCGCTGATCCGCTTGGGTTTACGTTATCGTTGTTCAAGAACCATAAAACTCCGCATACAGCGGCTGCGATCAGCAGAACAACGCACGGAATAATAATCAGTAGTTTTTTCTTCACTTCTTAACCTCCTTCTTACGGATTTTCTAACCCACAAGCAAACGGGCGGTTGGCGGTACTCATTCGACCGTCACCGCCCGTTTGCGTGTTATTTTATATAGCAGGTACGTTCTTCTTACTTAAAGATCTTAAGCTTGCCTACGATGGGCAGATTGATCGCCTTGCCGCCAAGTGCATTGATGATACCCATGATCGAAAGAACGGTAACTGCGATATACACGATGGGAGCCGCGATCCAACCGAGGATCGGGATGATCCAAAGCACCGAGGCTACGATATAGCTGAGGAAGAGCACAAAGCCCTGATTTGCATGGAACTTTGCAAACGCCGAATCCTTTGCCGCGAGAAGCGGAATGAAGAAGATCAGATATCCGAGAAGTCCCATTGCCTTGTTTTTCTCAATATCAGCAGGATCGAACATATGCGTCACGTCCTTGGGCTCTTTAGCCGCCTCATTGGGAGGAGCCTGCTGATAATTCTGCTGACTCTGCTGCTGAGCCTGATCCTGTACGGGAGGCACGTTCTGCTGTGCCTGCTGCTGATAATTCTGTTGAGGTGCCGCCTGAGCCTGCTGGGGCTGTGCGTTTATTGCTGCTCCGCAACCGGGACAGAACTTTACACCGTCTTCTACCTTAGTTCCACAATTTCCACAAAATGCCATAATAAATCCTCCTGTTATTTTAATTATTTAAATTTAATTTGTTTAATTTGTTTGGTTTGTTTGTTATTGCATTCCCGACAGATCGCCGAGTCCGCCGCCCATAGCTTCGCTGAGATAATCCATCAGCGAGCCGCCGAGGGCAATGACAGCAACTACGAGTAAGATGCTGAATACAAGTCCGATGATCGCCCAGATAAGATTTGCCTTAGCATAGTTCTTGAGGCTCTTTCTTTTTGGTGCAAAGCACATAATGATACAAGCGATAAAGCCGATGAACGGCAAGGCAAACAGTAGCATCGTACCAAAGAAGGTTCCCGTGCTGACCACACCGCCCGATTCATCCTTCGGTGTGGGAGGCGGCGCCGCATACGTCGGTTGCGGTTGCTGTTGATAGGTCGACTGGGGCTGGTGGTATGCAGGCTGCTGATACTGAGGTTGTGCGTAAGCCTGCTGATGATAGGGTTGCTGATTCTGATACACGGGCTGTCCTTGCGGGGGCTGCTGTGTATATTGAGGCTGAGGTCTCGCCTGCTGTACGGGCGGCGCCTGAGTATGTATCGGGGTCTGCTGAGGGGGAGGCTGCTGCCTCTGTTCCTGTACGGGTGGCGGAGGAGCTTCCGTCTTAACCTCTGCCGTCGGCGCATCGGCGGGCTCGTCCTTGCTGGACGCTCCGCATTCGGTGCAGAACGCCACGCCCTCCTTCAGTTCAGCCCCGCATTTCTTACACGTCCGTGTTGCGGGAGCAGCTTCTTGTTTTACTTCCTTTTTTTCCGTGTTGTTATCGGCAGGAGCCTTTGCGCCGCATTCGGTACAGAATGCTACGCCATCCGGAATATCCTTGCCGCACGCAGTACAAAATCTTGCCATAATTTCTTTCCTTTCAACTAAGTTAATTTACTGAGGGAGCTCGATATCTCCGAACGAGGTAACGGTAGTATCGAAGGTACTAACCTCAAAATTATACCACGAGTCTCCTTCTCTCTTCAAAATCAGACGAGTATCTTCGTTGTACCAATAAGTAGTTTTGGTGCTATATCCAATCTCGTATTTTGTGCAAGATTTGCCAACTACGGTCAACGAGCCTGCGGATGCTTCGTATTCTCCGTCCACAATATTTTCCATATAAAGATAGCTGAGAGCGCTTCCAATCAACTCGTCAATCTCGTAGCGATCAAAGATATTGTCATCCTCGCCGCCCTTATATTCCGTCCAATAATATTCTTTCGTGCTCCAATTCTGAGCAAGGTAGTGTGCAGTCCATGTTTTTTCGGTGGAATTATACTTGAAGAAATAAGTTCTCGAACTGGTTTCAATGTACCAATCCTCACCGATCTTGATAATGGTTATAGCAGAAGTCTCAATGTTTCCGCTATAATCTTTTTCTGCCAAATCATAAACGATCTTAACGTTAGTAGGAACGACTATAACCGGCTCGTAAGGAATAAATTTTGCGCGAACGTACATATAAGTATTTCCACCGTCGTCCATTCCCTCGTAGGATACGCTTACTTCGAGCTTGTCGTAATTATCCCACTGATATGCATATTCATGATATCTCTCGCTTGTTTTAACAAAGCCTGCTGACAACAGGGACTGACAATAGCTATCCATAAGTGCTTGATCTGCAACGTCCATAACGTAAATATAGAAGCCATACGAACCGCTGTCATCCGTTTCGAAGGTTCTGCGAGGTGCGCTTGCTACGGTCGGAAGCTTTGCTGCTGCGGTCTGACCGAGCGCTTCGCTAATGGCTGACGTCGGCCACGATACGTTGTCGAGAACCTCTTTCCAAATACGGATTTCACCCGTATCACCGTATTCACTGTACCAACCGTCCACTTCCACATATGTCGTATCGTTAATCTGCTTGCTCCAATAGGTTTCACTATATTCGGAATCTGTTCCGATCTTGTTAAAGCCTGCGTTTGTCAACGCCTCAAGCCAATCGTTAAGCTCAGTCTCGCTGATATTTGAAAGCTCTATGCTGATCTCATCCGGATACTCCTCGTCGTAATTCACCTCAAGGTCGGTATATTCACCGTCGTATGCGGGAATTCCCGTAGCAACACCGATCACCTGATCGATCTGCGAGGCCGGCCAAGCTGCAAGTAGACTTTTATCCGTATAATTGAACGCAAGACTTGCCATTGGTGTTCCGTCAAACTCATAATATTCTGCTTCGAAATACTGACTCGAATCAGAATTGTTTGTCCAGATGACACTCATATCGGTGTCACCGCCTTCTACTGTCTTGGTAAAGCCGGAAAGTTGCGAATCAAGAGAGGCAACCATTTCGTCAAACTGTGCTTTATTCAGGCTGGCACCGTCGGCAAGAAGCATTCCGCTATAAGATGCAAGTGCACCGTCATTTCGGAGATCCGCCATACCAATTGAGGTTATACTCGACGGCAGAGTTATCGAAATACCGGAAACCTTTTTGATTGCATCACAGAATCCTTTCGGAGTGGATATCAAATCACCGAGCAATTCCTTATCGGTCATTGTGAATGCAATGGAGAGCGTTCCATCTTCATCGGTAAATACTGCGCCGTATGTTACCTTTTCAGTTTCATAGCTGAAGCTTTTGCTACCGTCAAGCGCAGTCCATTTGCTGAATTTTGATTTTACAGAGTTGTAATACTGCTCTGCATTTTGACTTGAGCCGGTGATCAGCACGATGTACGTTGATACTCCACTCAGTTCCAATTTATCAGCGCTGTAGGACTCTGCATTCGGGAGAGATATATCGACGCCAAATACGTTTTTGATCGTTTTTTCAATATCGGATTTATTCGATGAAGATTCAATATCATTAAGGCTATTTTGTGCTTCTTCGAAATCATCATTGCTGTTTGGTGTACCCGTGTTTACACACGCAGCCAATGATAAAATCATTAACATAGCGAGAATTATCGATAATATTTTTTTCATATTCTTTCCTCCTATAATATTTTGGCATTAAATCACGCTGCTTTATTTTTTGCTGCTTGTTTTTGCATTGCCGTCATCGGCACATCAGCCGTTGTTGTTTTCTTCAACGTCCTGATTTTCTCCTCCTTCGTTTACCTCGTCCGCATCGACGAAATCGGTGGGCAGCTTGATCGTGTAGGGCGTTTCAAACTTGTTGCAGGTGAAGCTCGCGCTTGCGGAACCTTCCATTCCTGC
>JAZNPB010000117.1:0-12694 GCA_045589435.1 Eubacteriales bacterium
AATGGGACTTCGGGCATACCGTTTTTCTGTCAGCTGGTCCAGAATTATACCCGAAGAAGGTAAGGTTAATCCCGAGGGAATTAAGTTTTATTCCGATCTTATTGACGAGCTGATCAAGAGTGGCATCGAGCCGCTTTTGACTGTATATCACTGGGATATGCCAACTTGGGTTTACAAAAAAGGTGGTTGGATGTCAAAAAACATTATTACTCATTTTGCAGAATATACAAGAGTTTTAGTCGAAAGTTTCTCTGACAGAGTTAAGTGGTGGATACCGATGAACGAACCGGGTTGCTTCATTATGAACGGGCACATGCAAGGGGTTCATGCTCCATTTAAGAGGAATTATCTCGCTCTTTCCAATTTGACAAGAAACTGTATGCTTGCAAATGCTGAAGCTGTTAAAGCTATAAGAAAATATGCAAAACAGCCTGTTAAGGTTGGAGTTGCCTTCTCCTCGGGAGCATATGTTCCCGAAAACGAAACGCCGGAGGAAATAGAAAGAGCAAGAATGCTTTCTATGGAAAAAGGTTGTGGACTTATGGGAAACCGCTGGTGGATGGATCCCATGCTTGCAGGTAAACCTGTACGCGCCTACGGCATATATTCCTCTCGCAAAAGAGATATGGGACATATTTATCAAGAGTATGATTTTGTTGGGTTGAATATCTATACCTCATATAATTATGCAGAATGGGGATTTGGCAATAAAAAGCCACCGGAGGATATGAAGAAAAATTCCCTCGGCTGGATCATCGATCCAAGATGTATGTATTGGAATGTAAAATTTGTTTACGAAAAGTACGGACTTCCTATTATGATAACCGAAAACGGACTCGCGTCAAATGATGTTGTCAACGATGACGGCAGAGTTTATGATCCTGACAGAGCTGAATTTATGAAAGGATATCTCTCTACCCTTAAACGTGCCGCAAACGAGGGCATTCCCGTTCTCGGCTACCTTCACTGGTCGGTGATGGATAACTTTGAGTGGGCAGAGGGCTATGAACCGCGCTTTGGTCTTGTTCATGTGGATTACAAAAATCAAAAGCGCACCATCAAGGAATCGGCACACTACTATAAACACATTATAGAAACCAACGGAGAGGAACTGTAAATAAAATGAGAATAACTATTGACAAGAATATAGGTACTGTACCAACTGATTTTTCTTGGCAAATCGGTTTTGGAAATGATCATGCCTATCAGCTCCACAGAACCGATGTTTGTGAACATATCAAGCTTGCCCATGATGAATTAGGCATCAAATACATACGCTGTCACGGAATTTTCGATGATGATATGCTCACCTATCAGCGAATGGGCGATTGCCGAATGTTCAGATCAGTTCCTTTCAATAATAAAATTGAAGAAATCAATTTCCGCCAGGTCGGTCACGTTTATGATAACCTTCTTGCCTGCGGAGTAAAGCCATTTGTTGAGCTTTCCTTTATGCCATCAGCCCTTGCAAGTGGAAAAAAGCTAGGGCTTAGATACGACCCAAATATTACTATGCCAAAATCCCTTGTGACTTGGGGAGAATACATTAAAAAATTCATTCACTTCCTTATTGATCGATACGGTGCAGATGAAGTAGAGACCTGGTATTTTGAGGTTTGGAATGAGCCTGATCTTGATTGCTTCTTCGCGGGTACGAAAAAAGATTATTTCAAGCTTTATGAAGCCACTGTAAGAGCAATAAAGGAAGTTTCACCCAAGCTACGGGTAGGCGGCCCTTCAACGAGCGCTTGCCTATGGATTGAGGATTTCTTGAATTTTTGCAAAGAAAATAACGTTCCTTGCGATTTCGTCTCTACGCACCATTATCCCGGCGATGCTTTCGGAAATTTTGTAAATTTCAAAAACGTTAAGCAGATGTTTAGCTCTGCTATGGATGCAGTTAAAAATCACAAGCCTCTCAGTGATACGATGACAAATATGTTTTTCCTTCCCGATGACTTCATTCGTTGGGACAAGGGTACTCTTGCTCGAATGGACGATGAGGCAAAGGGAAAAGTTGGCGATATGCCATTGTTTATTACCGAGTGGAATTCCATGGCAGTATTCGGTTCTCCCGTACATGACGAAAAATATTCTGCGGCTTTTGTAGTTAAGAGCTGTATGGATCTTAATAATACCCTTGGAGGATATATGTTCTGGTGTTGCTCTGATATTTTTGAAGAGCAATTTATGCTACCCAAGCCTTTTGTTGGAAGCTTTGGTATAGTTTCTAATGATGGAATTCCAAAGCCTAACTTCTGGGGATTCAAGATTTTGTCACAGCTTTATAACAAGCGTCTTACTCTGCCTATGCGTACAAACGAAGCGGTAGAATACGCTGCCTTTGTAGATGGAGATAAGACGCAGGTTCTCGTTTATGCACAGGATCAGGACTATTTTAAGAATGAAACCCACGAAATAAGTATTGTGGTAAATTGCAAGGCAACATCTGTTACCGTTCAGCGTATTGACGATATTCACTGTAACCCCAAGGCGGAGTGGATAAGACTTGGTAAGCCTGATAACCTTACCCCTACACAGGTTGCGCAAATCAAAGAAAAAACCGCCCTTAAGGCGGAAAATGTTGATTTTGTAAGCGAAAACGAAGAAACAAGAATAAATCTCAGCATTAAAACCAACGATGTTGTTTTACTCAATATAGAATAATATCTGCAACACTTTGTTGCATTTTGTTTCTTGACATATATACAATTATAACTATATAATTGTAATAGAAATGCAGGAGGTGATTACTTGAATTACTACATAGGAATTGATCTCGGCACGTCGGCAATGAAGCTGTTGCTGGTTCGTAGAGATGGCGAGATCATGAATACAGTTACAAAAGAATATCCACTTGAGTTTCCGAGAAACGGCTGGAGCCAGCAAAATCCCGAGGACTGGAAAAGAGCGCTCTTTGAAGGAGTTCCGGAATTGCTATCAGGATTTGACGCTTCGCTTGTAAAAGGTATTGGAGCAGGTGGACAGATGCATGGACTTGTAGTGCTTGACAAGAACGATGAGATCATTCGCCCTGCTATTCTTTGGAATGACGGCAGAACCGAAAAAGAGGTTGAATATCTCAATGAGGTTATTGGTAAGAAAAGGCTTTCCGAGCTGACTGCAAATATTGCTTTCGCAGGCTTTACCGCGCCGAAAATTCTTTGGATGAAGAAAAATGAGCCCGAGAATTATGCGAGAATAGGTAAAATAATGCTCCCAAAGGACTACATCAACTATATTCTTACAGGAGTACACTCGTGTGATTATTCAGACGCATCCGGAATGTTACTTCTTGACGTGAAGAATAAATGCTGGTCAAGTGATATGCTTGAAATTTGCTCTGTTCGAGAAGAACAAATGCCAAAGCTCTTTGAAAGCTATGAGGTTACGGGTAAAGTTTTGCCCGAAATTGCAAAGATGCTTGGACTTTCCGAAAACGTGATTGTCTGCGCAGGCGCAGGTGATAATGCTGCAGCAGCAGTTGGTACGGGTGTTGTCGGTGAGGGAGGTTGCAATATTTCTCTCGGCACGTCGGGGACGGTATTTATCTCGTCCGAAAAATTCGGTGTTGACGAAACCAATTCTCTCCACGCATTTGCTCATGCGGACGGTGGCTGGCATTTGATGGGTTGTATGCTTTCTGCGGCTTCCTGCAATAAGTGGCTAATGGAAGATATACTTAACACCACCGATTATGAAGGTGAGCAATCTAAAATTACCGAGGATATGCTTGGAGAGAATGACGTATATTTTCTCCCCTACCTTATGGGCGAGCGAAGCCCTATAAATGATACCAACGCACGCGGCACGTTTATCGGTATGACGATGAATACAAAAAGAGAAGAGCTGACACTTGCAGTGCTTGAGGGTGTTGCTTTTGCTATTCGCGATAGTGTTGAGGTGGCGAAATCTCTCGGTATAGAAATAAATTCAAGTAAGCTCTGCGGTGGCGGTGCAAAATCTCCTCTTTGGAGAAGGATACTTGCAAACGTTCTGAATATAGAACTTGAGATACCGAAAACCGAGCAGGGCCCCGGTATGGGTGAAGCAATGCTTGCGATGGTGGCCTCGGGTGAATATAATACAGTAAGTGAAGCGGCAAATAGCTTAACTTCTGGTTCTTGCATTGTTAGGCCCGAACCCGAGCTTGCTGAAAAATACGAAAAGAAATATCAAAAATTCAGAAAAATATATCCTGCGTGCAAGGACTTGTTCGCAGAGCTGAAATAGGAGGAAGCTATGTATTTTCCTAGCATTGAAAAGATAAAATATGAAGGACCCGAGTCTAAAAATCCGCTGGCATTTAAGTTCTACGATGCGGATAGAGTGATCCTTGGCAAAACGATGAAGGAGCATTTGCCATTTGCTATGGCTTGGTGGCACAATCTCTGCGCGGCAGGAATAGATATGTTCGGCAGAGATACCGCAGACAAATCCTTTGGCACGGAAAAAGGAACTATGGCGCACGCAAAGGCAAAGGTTGATGCGGGATTTGAGTTTATGCAGAAGCTCGGCATTGAATATTTTTGCTTCCACGACGTTGATATCGTTCCCGAAGCAGATAATATAAATGAAACCAACCGCCGTCTTGACGAGATATCCGACTACATACTTGTTAAGATGAAGGATACGGGCATTAAGTGTCTTTGGGGTACTGCAAATATGTTCTCCAATCCTCGATTTATGAACGGTGCAGGCTCCTCTAACTCCGCAGATGTATTCTGTTTTGCGGCAGCACAGGTAAAGAAGGCGCTTGATATTACAGTAAAGCTTGGCGGCAAGGGCTACGTTTTCTGGGGCGGACGAGAAGGCTATGAAACTCTTCTCAATACCGACGTGAAATTTGAGCAAGAGAATATTGCTGCACTTATGAGAATGGCGGTTGAATACGGTCGTTCAATCGGCTTTACAGGCGATTTCTATATCGAGCCCAAGCCGAAGGAGCCTATGAAGCATCAGTATGATTTTGATGCCGCTACGGCTATCGGCTTCCTTCGTCAGTACGGACTTGACAAGGATTTCAAGATGAACATTGAGGCAAACCATGCAACTCTTGCAGGTCATACCTTCCAGCACGATCTTCGAATTTCTGCGATAAACGGAATGCTCGGCTCGATTGATGCAAATCAGGGCGATTATCTTCTCGGTTGGGATACAGACGAATTCCCTTATGACGTCTATGAAACCACAATGTGCATGTATGAGGTTCTCAAAGCAGGCGGTCTTACAGGTGGCTTTAACTTTGACGCCAAGAACCGTCGCCCAAGCTACACTCACGAAGATATGTTCCACGCGTTTATTCTCGGTATGGACGCCTTTGCTCTTGGTCTTATTAAGGCGGCAAAAATCATCGAGGACGGAAGAATTGATGAGTTTATTGCCGAGAGATATTCAAGCTGGGGCGATGGCATTGGCAAAAAGATAAGAGAAGGAAATACTACTCTTGTCGAGCTTGCAGAATATGCCGAAAATATGGGCGCACCCGCCCTTCCGTCAAGTGGCAGACAGGAATATCTTGAAGGAGTTGTGAACTCTATTCTCTTTACGAATTAATGTTTTTGTCGTTAAAAATGCACTACTCTTTATAGAGGCAATCAATTGTATCGTTTTAGCGGTACTCTTTCAAACATAGCCTAAGTAGAACCATATGTTTTACTTAGGCTTTTTTATTTTATTATTAACTGTATCGGCATTCCCTCAGCGGCAGTATCTAAGCAAAAAGAAAAGCCCCGATTTTCATCGGGACCGTTTCTTGTGGGTTTAGTAAAATAGATTTCTATCTTATCATCGTAAAGCATCACCTCTTTAACAAGATAGTCGATTAAAGATATAATATGATTAGCAACGAACAAGCCGAGTTAATTGCTACCTTTTATTTTAATAATGCAGAAAGAATTACCACGCTCATTTGCCAATGCGAACATGGTCAATCTCGAAGTGCAGCAGTAGCGGCAGCTATAATGGAATTTAGGAACAGACGAGGAATACAAGTTTTTTCAGATGATCGCTATTATCCCAATAAAGTCGTTTTCAGAAAAGTTTTGATGGCTTTAAAAAATAAATAATGTAGAGTTTCTAGATTCAAGGAACAAGGTTTAATTGCCTTGTTCCTTTTTCTTTTTGTCCGGCTATGTACCAAACTGAAACATGAGCGTAAAAATCCCGTAATCCATTGGTAATCAAGGGGTTATTGGTGTACCAAAATTGGGTAGTAAGTTACCAAAATTGGGTAGTCATATCAGTGGTGTTTGCCCTAAAATTCCTGTATACTAGGTACGTAATCACCGCTAAGGAATTTCGACATACCGTTCTTCTGAACTTTGCAAAGGATAGGTGGCCACCTTCAGAGCACGAGGTCGCAGGGAACATAATGTTTCGATAAAAAGGTGAATTACAACTACAACTTAATAGCCGAAAGGCACATCAACTTAAAATTTAAAAAGGAGGTTTTGTAAATGGCAAAATCTAATGCCGCTAAAAGCGGTAACAAGTATAATCAGCGTAGATGGGCAGTACCCACCAAGAGAGCTAGAGGTTATGCTGACGAACGTAAGTCTAAGGTTCATCAGAGAGGTCCCAAGGAAGGACAGGAACTGACCGATTACGAGGCAGGCATCCGTTCCGGCTATCTTCAGTGCCAGACTGACCACGCAGGATTATTCAAGTACAAGAAGGCTCTTTCCGAAGGTAAATCTAAAGCTGAGGCAAGAGAAATTTCACAAACCAAAGCCAGAAAATAATTAATTAAAAGGAGGAAAAACAAATGGCTAAGAACAATGGAACTATTCTCGTAGAGAGAGAAACATTCGAAATGAATGGAAAGGCATACTTCTCATATTTCATTAAAGGTAACGTAAGAGGAAAGGATATCCGAGTATCCGTTATTCCCCCCGACAAGGGTGGTTATACCGTGCTCGACATCGTATTCGGTGATGCAATGAATGCAAACCTTATCGTAAAGCCTTTTGAGATTAAGGGTGAGGACGGAAGAGTAATTTCCGGTAACACCTTTGCAGTAGTTTCTTGTGACGAAAACGGCGAAGTTTACGAGTGCGATATCAAGCCTGCTCGTAAGTCTGACAAAACATTACTCAATATGCTTTTGGCACAAGCATAAAAGCATATCATTTACATAACTTCGGCTTATGAATAGCTTTTTGTAAGCCGAAGTTTACAAAAACAAACAATTTTATAAACAAGGAGGATTTTTTAATCAAATGAGCAAAGGCAATATCATTATCATTGTCGTATCAATTCTTTTGGTAATATTGCTTGCAGGAGCAGCAGTTACTTGGTTCGGTAACGGTGAAAATCCTTTCGAGGATATCTTCACTCCCGGTGATCCCGTGGACGAGCCTATTGTCTTCCCCGAGACAGAGTATAATCCCACGTTTGGTACTAACTTTAAGGAAGATTTTCCTATCGCAAATCTCACCCTTAGAGATAATATGCAGGTAGCACCTTACGCATATACGGATACCACTCTCTTCTCTGGTAAGAAGATTACCAAGATTGATGCCCCTGTAGGTACAGTTAAGGCTGTTGACGAAAATCAGTATTTCACCCTCTGGGTAGTAAAGTCTGAGGCTGTTAAGGTAGGCGGCGACGTAACAGATTTTGCGTACCGTCAGTATAAGATCTATCTTCCCAAGGAAGAGCTTACCGGTACTACCGTAAATAAGTGGATCACTATTGACGTTTCCAACCTTAATATATATGTAGATGAGGACGAAACTCTTGCATTTATGAAGTCTGACGATCCCGTTATCTGCTGCTATGCAAACGGTCATCTTAACGACTTTGTATATGACCTCGCAAATGCAGGTAAGCTTCAGGCAACACAGAGTATCTACTACGGTATTTATACCGATGATTACGTAGATCTTGAGGGCAAGAAGCTCTCCATTCTCGGAGATAGTATTTCTACCTATTCGGGTTTAAGCAATAATGCATCAACCACAAACAACACTATCGGCTCCAATGCCGTGTATTACCCCAAGGCAGATATTGATGCTGCTGATGAAACATGGTGGAAGCAGACCGCAGATTATACGAATATGGACGTACTCGTAAATAACTCTTGGTCGGGCTCCCGTGTTCTCAATAACAACGGTGCTGCATATCTCGACAGATGTGTTCAGCTCCACGATAACACCGGTGAAAATTCCGGTACAAACCCCGATGTAATTGCAGTTTACATCGGTATCAACGATTTCAATGCAGGTCTGAACTGTGGTGAGTTCAACGAGCTTGCAGATATTTATACCGAAGAGAACGGATATATCACTCCTAAGTCTTTTGCTGAAGCGTATGCAATTATGATTCACAAGATGACCGAGAGATACGGAGATGCTGACGTGTTTATCTTTACTCTCCCTGCGAACGGTACTAATAAGTACACAGCACTTCTCGACGAGTATAATACAGAAATCAGAAAGATAGCAGAATACTTCGATTGTTATCTCGTAGATATCGCTGCTATTGAAGGCTATGAGTATTCAAGCTACACCAATGACGGTCTCCATCCCAATGAAGCAGGTATGGACCTCATTACAGATCACTTTGCAAGAATGCTTAAGGCTGTTTATGCAAAAGAGGCAGATAATGCCGACAACACAAACAAATAATTTTTATAAAGGAGGTACTCATGTATGAGTAAAATCAGCTTAAAAAAGAATTCAGGTCCGAGACAGATGTCTCGTAGAAAGTCCGATCTCATGGATGCTTATGATATCGGCTTTGCAAAGGGTTGGGACGATGCGTATCTCATCCCCAAGCGTATGGGTGCTCGCTCTAAGGCGGCAGAAGGCTACAAGAAGGGTATCAAGTCCCGTAGAATTGTAGATAAGTACATGGCTCAGTACAATCAGGGCAAGTCCAAGATCAAGATGTAATTAAAAGGAGGTATCAAAACTAATGATTAAACTTAACGAAAACCAGAGATTTATAGCACTTGCCGTTGCTGTAGTTCTCCTCTTTGCAGGAGTATTCGCCTCGGTGGCTATGGATATCGCACAGACACAGGCTATCAACAACCTTCAGACAGAGGTGTTTGAAGGTAATGAAGCTACAGGCTCTCTCAAGGCAGAAGAGTTTGTAACCGAAACCGAGGCAACTGCTATGTCCCGTGTAAAGATCAAGGCATCCACTCCTCGCCTTATGGCAAATGCTGACGCAGGTGTAGCTACCGTTGCTGAAACCTACGTAGCTCAGGAGCTTACTGCTACCATTTTCCCCAATACTGCAAGTAACATTCTTGTAGATTGGACTGTTGCTTGGGAATCTACTTCCCAAACAGCAGATATCGCACAGTATATTACTGTAAATCCCACTTATGCAGGCTCTCGTGTGTGCGAGGTAAGATGCTTTAAGGCTCTCCCCGGTAACGCTGTTATTACCGTAACTACAAGAGATGGCGGTCATACTGCAAAGTGTACTGTTAAGTTCGTAGGTATTCCTACTACTATGACAGCAACCAACTCCACTCTTGACAGAGATATCAGCGGCAACTACAAGGTTCCTATGTTCAGTCGTGCAACCTACAACTTCGATATTAACCTTAACAATATCTTCAATTCCGTAGGCACTACATATAAGAACTATTCCGTAGTTTCCGTAACTCCCTTCGGTAATATTATGGCAGGTTCTCAGTGCGATTACGGTGACGGTACGGTAGATTGGTCCAGCGTAGTTAAGACACCTCTTACTACGTACGCATCCGATTTTACCGCAACCGTTTCGGGCTCTACCCTTAAGGTCAATATTCCTAACGTTGCCGGTCTTTACACCAATTACAGCGAGACCTCTTCCGAGACAATGTATGACGACTACTTCTACAGTGCTATCGAGGGTGAGACCTGCGGCGTAACTGTTGTAGTAAAGAACACTTCCGGTCTTACTGCTACTGTAAAGATCGTCTTTGACTCTGATGCGGTTGTAAGTGTAAGCCTTGACGAGTCCAGCCTTACTTTCTAATTAAGGAGGGGGCAAGGAATGAGTAGTAACGTAAAAACAATTATTGTCGCTATCATTTCTTTGCTTCTGCTCGTAGGTGCACTTGGACTCATAATTCACTTCACCGGGGGTGGTACCCACGACTTTGCCACGTTCTACCTGACATACGGTGATCAGACAATAATGGATACCACTTCCGGTTTTGTTCTTAATCAGTTCGAAGAGAATAGATTTGACGTGCATTACACCTTCGATGAGAGCAAAAAGAACGCTTACGACGTAGAAATTAAAGGAAATGATAAATACTCCTTTACCTATACCGTGGATGGTGAGGAATACGAGTTCAACGGTGACACCGATTACACAGGATTCTTTGACGTTGTTGAATACGAGGACTATTTCACAGTAAACGGTCTTTACAGTATTAAGACTATCCTTGTAGAAAGACATAATGGAGCTGAGGTAGAAATACCTGAGAGTGTCCCGGAGCACGCAGAGTTCTTCATTATGACTGTTAAATCAACAACTCAGGATTCCAAGATAACTATCTATCTCAAGACGGCGCCGATCCTTGACGAGATAATTCTACCCGACGAGATCCTGTTCTAAGGGGGAGATGCATATGAGAACAAAAACTATAAAGGCACTCTGTCTTTCCTTAATCGTATGCATCTTACTATCGGTATTTACGGTAGTGGCCAATGCTGCAACCGTGAAGAAAGAGGTCGTTACGGACTTTAGCAAACTCAGGTTCTTGACGACCTCGAATCCTCAACTGTTAACGGTCGGTTATTTGATATAACAGATTATCCGTACTCAGAGCAGTTAGATATTAAGCTAATTACAATGGTTGAATATTGCTACTCCTTTGAGTCGGATAACCTCGACCATTACGGTCTATATCTTTACATCTACAATCCAAGAAACCTTGATATTGATACAAGCAGCGGTGCGAATAAAATCCAAATGGCTACTGCTTACGATAGCAAGGGCGTACCCACAAGGTACGATAAGTTCAATCTTCAGTTCTGTAATACCGTTGAATCAGGCAACTACAAGAATCTTTTCTATAAGTTTAAGGTGGTTGAGAAGGAGATAAATGGCACTACATTTTATGATAGAGTCAACTCCAACGCCAGAAGATACGATATTACAGGTATTGAGCTTAAAACCAAAGGCAGCACAAACGCCACCGAATACTTTGTAGGTGGTACGTATATCTTCTCAGGCTATGCCAAGGGCTTCGGTCCTGACAAAGAGGCAGACTCCAATCTTAACTGTGTTGTAGAGGAGCTTGAAACATTAAAGCTTTCGGTTCATCATACCAACTACAGAACGGGCGTATCCGATAAAGGCGAGGACTATTACAACGAGGTAAACACCGTATATTTCTCTGTACCAGAAAGAGTATTCGAGCAATATGGAAACCTTCAAAAGATCCGAGCCGAGTGGTGGGAGTACAAGACCAAGATGGCTACCATTACAAGCAATCAGGACTTCTATAACCAACTGCTTCAATATGTCGGAACGGACGTAGGAGAATATGATTCGAGTGTACCCGTAAATATTTATTCTGGATATGAAGGCAGAGCTTCTACAGGTGTTGGCATACCAACCTACCATTATTACCACTGGGTATATAACAAAGACCTTTCAACTAAGAAAAACGCTTTAGGTTTGACAATGGAAGTATGTGAGACAGAATTGCAATCCACCATTATGCCTTATGCTTTCTATGCTCCTGTAACAGACGTTGGTGGAGTCTTTGACTTTCTATCCTCAGATCCCGTTGCAGGTAGTGTAAGTAGCAGCGTAGTAAGAGATTGGATATACAACTACTCCAACTCTCTTGGTAACGGTTACGTAGATTGCAACGGCAGACAGTTAAGCAAGGACTTATTCGAGGATAGCGTTGACTCCGGCAGAACTATGGGCTATAACGATAAGACCATAGACATGGGGGACACATTCGACCTTCTAAGTTATGACAGTAATCACTCTTGGTGGGACAAGCTCTGGGACTACGGCTTCTCGTGGCCCACAACGGACGAGCAACACGAGGGAGTATTACCTATCCATATTCTTGAAGCGGGCGACCTTATTGGTACTAATGCGACCATCTCACAAAGGCTTTTAGTCAAAGAGGACGACGTGGCAGCTTTGAAGGCGTTTTACAATACCGAAACCGCTAATGGAAATAGGGTTGTAATCTTCCGTTTTGCAAGCACCGAGTATTACTGTGCTCCGGCATACACATCGGCAGGTAGCACTATGGCGAACTGCGATACATATGTAGCACAGCAAACGGTATTCTTTGACTTCGATATCATAGAGCTTACCTTTAACAATGACGGTGCGTACAGAGTTATTCCCGTTGTATCAAGCCCTATAGATATTGTTAATGAATTTCAGCCACCGCCTGAAGAAGAGCTGTTCGGCAACACATCGACTTTTTGGATGATAGTAATAGCGATCATTATGCTTGTAATTATTATCATCATAGGACAGCCGGCACTGAACCTTTTAGTACAGCTTCTTATATGGATAGTGATGCTACCCGTAAGGCTTGTACAAGCCATAATTGACCTAATAACAGGAGGTGGGGATATCCCACCTGACGTATAGAGGAGGAAAAATGAAAACGATTAAGAGAATTATTGCAGTATTTCTCCTATTCGTGCTTCTCTGGGTGGTCGGTTATCTGATCTTTACAGGTAACCGATTACCTTAAAGCAGA
>JAZNPB010000118.1:0-5430 GCA_045589435.1 Eubacteriales bacterium
TGCACTCCCGGCCCCTTCGGCGCCGGTAAAACGGTTCTGCAGCACACCATTTCCAAGTATGCGGATGTGGACATCGTGATCATCGCCGCCTGCGGTGGGCGCGCAGGTGAGGTTGGGGAAACCATCACCGAGTTCCCCGAGCTGACCGACCCCAAGACCGGTCGCTCCCTTATGGAACGCACCATTATAATCTGTAACACCTCCTCTATGCCGGTTGCCTCCCGTGAAGCTTCGGTTTATACTGCGGTAACACTTGCGGAGTACTATCGCCAGATGGGGCTGGATGTTCTTCTGTTGGCAGACTCAACATCTCGCTGGGCACAGGCGATGCGTGAAATGTCGGGCAGACTGGAAGAGATCCCCGGCGAAGAGGCGTTCCCCGCATATCTTGAATCCCATATTGCGGCATTTTACGAAAGAGCCGGCTATGTCCGTCTCCCCGACGGCAGCACGGGTTCTGTTACGATCGGCGGTACCGTGTCCCCTGCGGGCGGCAACTTTGAAGAGCCGGTAACACAGGCGACCTTAAAGGTTGTGGGCGCTTTCCACGGTCTTTCCCGGGAGCGTTCGGATGCAAGAAAGTACCCTGCCATTGACCCGCTCATCTCGTGGTCAAAATATAACAGCGTTATCGACAAGGAAAAGTTGGAATTCTGCAAGAGCATTCTTCATCACGGCGATGAGATCGGCTCTATGATGAAGGTTATCGGTGAAGAAGGTACTACCCTTTTGGATTACGTTACCTATTTAAAATCCGAAATGCTCGATGCGGTTTATCTGCAACAGAATTCCTTTGATCTGGTTGACGCAAACTGCGCAAAACAGCGCCAGCGTTATGTTACCGATAAGCTTGTGTATATTTTAGGCAGTAACTACGCCCTTCAAAATAAAGACGATGCAAGAGGATTCTTTAACCGTATGCGCCAAAAGTTCATCGACTGGAATTATATCGAATTTGAAAGCGACGAGTTTAAAAAAGCAGAATCCGAGATCGATGAATTGTATCGCAAAGGTGACGGCAAATTGACCTCGCCCACGGCAAAGCTATTAAAGGACGGTGAATGAGAGTGAATAAAGTATATAATCGGATCGAATCGATTACCGGTAACGTTATCACTGTTCGGGCAAAGGACGTTAAGTATAAAGAATTGGCACAGATCAACACACGTTTCGGCAAGTCCTTGGCTCAGGTCAATAAAATCGAGGGAGATCTGATCTCTCTGCAGATCTTTGCCGGCGGTCAAGGGGTCTCTACAGGAGATGAAGTGCGTTTTCTCGGCCATGAAATGCGTGTATCTTTCAGCGAAGATCTATTGGGGCGTATCTTCAACGGCTCCGGTGAGCCGAGGGATAAAGGCCCTGCGCTTACGGAAAATATGCGATCGATCGGCGGTCCTTCTGTGAACCCCACAAAGCGTATTCTTGCCAACCGAATGATGCGGACCAACATTCCTATGATCGATATGTTCAACACCTTGGTCGTTTCTCAAAAGCTGCCCATTTTCTCTATTTCCGGTGAGCCATACAACCAACTTCTTGCCCGGATCGCAATGCAGGCAGAAGCCGACGTAATCGTTCTTGGCGGTATGGGTCTTAAATACGATGATTTTTTGTATTTTAAGGATGCACTTTCCAAGGGCGGGGCGCTCAGCAAGACCGTTATGTTTATTCATACTGCTTCCGACCCTACCGTTGAATGTATGATGATTCCCGATATGGTACTGGCGGTAGCAGAACAATTTGCTCTTCAGAACAAAGACGTATTGGTGCTCCTTACCGATATGACCAACTTTGCCGATGCCATGAAGGAAATTGCCATTACGCAGGAACAGGTTCCTTCCAACCGTGGGTATCCCGGCGACCTGTATTCACAGCTTGCAGCCCGCTATGAAAAGGCGGTCGACTTTGCAGATTCGGGCTCGGTCACCGTTTTGGCCGTTACTACCATGCCCGGCGATGACGTTACGCATCCTGTTCCCGATAATACAGGCTATATTACCGAAGGTCAGTATTACCTCAAGGGCGGCCGCATTGAGCCGTTCGGTTCCCTTTCCCGGCTAAAACAAAACGTAAACGGTAAAACACGAAAAGACCATCGGGCGCTTATGGATGCAATGATCCGCCTTTATTCTTCCTACAAGGAAACGCTCGAAAAGAAAAATATGGGCTTTTCTATGAGCCGTTGGGATGAAAAATTGCTGAAATACGGTGCGCTTTTTGAAAGCAAGCTGATGTCGCTTTCCGTTAATCTTCCGCTTGAAGATGCGCTTGATTTAGGATGGGAGATTTTGGCGGATTGCTTTGAAAAGGATGAAACCGGGATCAAGTCGAACCTTACCAATGAATTTTGGCCTAAAGGTTAAGGAGGTCTATAGTTTTGGCAAAAATCAAACTAACAAAAAACGAGTTGAAGGTACAAAAGGACGCACTTAAAATGTACCGCAGATATTTGCCTACTCTGACACTGAAAAAGCAGCAGCTCCAATCGGAGATCCGCACCATTGAATCCAAAGCAAAGGCAGTTAGAAAAGAACGGGAAGATCTTGAATTTGGATTTAAGGAGTGGATCGCTGTTTTCAGTGAAATGAACGCCTTTCCTCAGGGAATTATAACCGTCAGCAATATTTGCAAAGGAAAAGGAAATATTGCAGGCGTTGATATTCCTACGTTTGAGGGCGCAGATTTCTCTCGGGGGGATTATGATCTTTACGAAACACCTCTTTGGGTAGATATTGCCGCAACCCATATAGAACGGGCAATGTCCCTCGATCTGGAGGCGGAGGTGTTAGATGAACAGGTCCGACTATTAGAGTGTGAATTGCTTGCAACCTCCCAAAGGGTCAATCTCTTTGAAAAAGTCAAGATCCCCGAAACCGAGGAAAATATCAAAAAAATATCAATTTATATGGCAGACCAACAGGTCAGTGCCGTAGTGCGTTCGAAAATCTCAAAACGCAAGATCGCCCTTCGTAATGCGGCGGCTTCCGAAAAGGAGGTTTATTCATTATGATCGTGCCTATGAAAAAAATATCTCTGATCATCAGAGAAAACAAAAAGGATGAGACCCTGAAAAAGCTTCGCAAATTGGGAATCGTCCATATTGAAATAATGGAAGGCTCCGGGCAACGGCTTGCCTCGCTCAAAGAGCAAATTGCCTTGCTCGAAAGTGCGGTCTTTACGATCGGCAAAAAGAAAAAAGTAAAGCAAAAAGAAGCGAACACCGCAGAGGCTTTGTCCGTTGCGGCAAAGATCCAGGCCCTTGATGCAGAAAAGAAGCAGTGCGGGGCAGAGCGAATCACACTCAGCTCCGAGCTTGACCGTTTAAAAAGCTGGGGCGACGTTGATCCGAGCAGCATAAGCGATTTACAAGCAAAAGGTTATGAGGTCTCCTTTTACGAGATGCCGAAGGCCGAATATGAGCTACTCTACGAAAGCATTAAAACCGTTCGGATCGATGCAACAAAATCGACTGTTAGATTTATGTTGCTCAAGTCCACTAAGGAAGATCTTGATGAAGCCGTTTCATCGTTGAACACATACCGTTTGGCATTACCACAGCTTTCTACAAGCGAGATGAAGCAACGGCTTTCGGAGCTTGGCGCCCGTATAGACGAAATCGACGATACGATTTCCTCCTACGCTTGTTATGTCGAGAGCATTAAAAGAGCCATTGGTGCTACCGAAAAGGAAATGGAATTTGAAACCTATGCTACGGGGATGGCCGACGAAAATTTATCGCCCGAAAGTGAAGTCCCTCTTTCCGTTTCATATTTCACAGGCTATATCGAGGCGGAAAACCTTGATCGGCTCAAGCAAACCGCCCAAAGCCATTCGTGGGGACTTCTCGTGGAAGAGCCAAGCGAAGAGGATAACGTTCCCACGAAGCTTAAAAATAACAAATTCGTAAGTCTTATCTATCCGCTGACGGACTTTTTGGGCACTGTTCCCGGATATTTCGAGTATGACATTTCGGGTTGGTTCCTGGCATTTATACTCATATTTTTCGGAATCATTTTCGGTGACGGCGGATACGGATTGTTTATTTGTGCCATTGCAGCGCTCCCGATTATAAAATCGCTTATCACCAAAAAGCAGATCTCGCCTGCGTTTTTGCTTGTGGGGCTGTTCGGTCTGTCAACGGTTCTTTGGGGAACCCTTACCTGCACTTGGTTCGGCCTTTCTCCGGAGCAGTTGCCTGCGTGGCTTAAAAGCTTATCCATCCCGGTCATCTCAAACGTGTATGCCGATAAGATCTGGTATCCGTTCTGGACCAACGGCACCGCCGGGCTCACAACGGCGCAAAACCTGCAGATCTTATGCTTCGTGTTCGCCCTTGTTCAGCTGACGGTAGCTCATATTAAGTGCGCTATACGGAACAGAAGATCCCTTAAGGTGATCGGTGACATCGGCTCTGCGATCGAGCTTATCGGTATGTTCTATTTGGTGCTTAGCTTTGTGGTAAACGGAGAGGTCTTCAGTCTTGGCTTGGTGATTGGCGGCATTCCCGTCGGTACTATCGCCATTGCTTTTATTGCCATCGGATTTGTTTTAAGCTTTATATTTGCAAACTATGAAGGCAGTGTGATTAAATCTATCCTTTCAAGTCTTACCAATATTGTTTCGGTTTTACTGGGTATCTTTAATCTGTTCAGTGACATCGTTTCCTATATACGCCTTTGGGCTGTCGGCCTTGCAGGTGCTGCGATCTCTGCTACCGTTAATGAGTTGGCAGGCCCCTTGCTGGGCAATTTTATGTTTATGATCCTTGCCATCGTCCTGTTGGTGTTTGGCCACGGACTGAATATGATTCTAAACATTCTTTCGGTCATCGTTCACGGAATTAGACTAAATACCTTGGAATTTTCGTCTCATCTGGGGATGTCCTGGAGTGGGCACAAGTTTAAACCTTTTGAAGAAAAAATTAAGTTTTAAGGAGAATTATTATGGATTTTGGGGCATTAGGTACAGCATTAGTTATGGGTATTGCCGCAATCGGTTCGGCAATCGGCATTGGTATTGCAGGTCAATCTTCTATTGGCGCATGGAAAAAATGTTATATGGTAAATAAAGCCGCACCTTTTATTCTCACCGTTTTTGCGGGTGCACCGCTTACACAGACCATTTACGGCTTTCTTTTGATGCAGCAGATGAGCGGTTCCTCTGCCGACCCTGCATTTTTGCTCGGTCTTGGAATTGCATCCGGTGTCGCTATGGCTTTCTCGGCTGTATTTCAGGGTAAGGCAGGCGCAGCAGGTGCCGATGCTCTGGCTGAAACAGGAAAAGGCTTTTCGCAGTACCTAACCGTTGTCGGTCTTTGCGAAACCGTTGCGTTGTTCGCGCTCGTTTTCAGTATGGTAGCATTAGGATAATGCGAGAAAACAACGGCATCTGATACCGCATTCCTGCAAAATTGTCCGTCAGAACAACAAG
>JAZNPB010000119.1:0-3686 GCA_045589435.1 Eubacteriales bacterium
CCTACTGGGGCGATAACGGAATTATTGATTCCATCTTTAATATTCCGCCCGAGCTGTTTGTATACATGCTCGTATTCTTCTTGCTCGGATTCCTCATTTATGCATTCCTTTACGGTGCAATTTCTTCTACAGTTTCAAAACTGGAAGATATCAATACTGCGGTTCAGCCTGTAACATTCCTGTTCATTATTGGCTTTATGGTAGTTATGTTTTCAATGAGCAGCGGAAGTGTGGGCAACATACTCATGCAGATTTGCTCTTACATTCCGTTTACCTCACCGATGGCTATGTTCACAAGAATTGCTATGAGTACTGTGCCTTGGTATGAAATTGCAATTTCCATCGGTATTTTAGTTGCATCTACCTTTGGAATCGGAATTCTTTCCGCCAAGATCTACCGTGTTGGTGTTCTTATGTACGGAACCTCGCCAAAAATTGGAAACATCATTAAAGCTGTTTGGAAAGCATAAAAGGAATATATTGTAGGAGAAATAGATATGGAACTTAAGAAGTTGAATAAAAGTGTACTTAAATTATGGTACATTCGTGCGGCTATTGGATCGCTGGCACTGGTAGGTGTCTTTACAAGTGCGGCTGTAATTCTGAGTGCAACGCGTGCGCCCGGCGACGTAACGCTCGCTGTTTTGATAGGTGTCGGTATACCTGTCGTGTTACTTCTTGCTATTACTTTGATTATGCCGGCACTGCGCTATAAAATGTATGCTTGGGGATACGATGATAAAAGGATCGTTGTAAAGCAAGGCGTGATTTTCAGACAAAGAGTAGTGATCCCTGTTTGCCAGATCCAGGATCTTCATCGAACCCAGGGTCCGATTATGATGATGCTGAAGCTGAGTGGCGTCACCATCTCAACAGCAGGTTCGAATTTTGATATTTCTACACTCACGACCGCAGAAGCTGACCGCATGATTGATGAGCTGGAACGTAATCTTGAAGCGAGAATTGAGGAATTGAGAAATGAAGAAATTTGACAAAGGCTATATTTTTTCCAGTTTGTTGTCGGATTTGTTCGGTAGCCTTGTAATAGTCTTTATCTTTCTTAAAGATTTCTTCCTCAACGACGAGTCAAACCCGGAAGATATCAAGGCCGCAATTCCGTTTTTTGTAATCGGATTTTCCGTAGTTTATCTGTGCTTTATTGTTTACCGAATTCTGTATTACAAGACCTCCGGCTATGAACTGACAGAAAATGAGATCAAATGCAACAGAGGCGTGCTTTTTAGAAAACGTTCTGTCTTGGACTATCAGAAGGTACACGCCATCAATAAAAAGCAAAACCTGTTCCATAGGATCTTCGGGATTGCCATTTTGACGATTGATAGCGGCTCAACAAACACCTCCCATCAGGCTGAAATAACAATTATTGAAAAAGATAAGGTTGCTGATGCCCTGCTGAATGAACTGAATTTACTGAAAGAGGGCGGCACAAGAAATGCAGAGGGCACACAGCCGAAGGACGAACTTCTCCTTTCGGACGAAGATAGTCTCTACAGCTTTACTTCTGGTAAGAAGATGCTGTACACACTCATCAACATCGCTTCTACCGCATTTTTTACGGCATTGTTTGCCGCGCTTACCATTATTGTTCTCGGCATTTGCAAACTGATGATCAGGCAGAGTTTCCTTGGTACTTGGGGGCAGTATTTCCTGTATGCCTTTTTGATTACAGTAGGTGCTATGCTGCTGTTTTCGATGTTTTCTCTTATTGGATGCCTGATCCATTCCTTTGTGGGATACTACAAGTTCAAAATCACCAAGCGTGGAAATGACATTCAGATTTCCTACGGACTTTTGGAAAAGCATACCAATACTTTTAGCTATGACAGAATTAAAGCCGTTAAGGTTACCCAGGGACTTGTGCAAAGGATACTTGGCTTTGCATCCATCCGTCTTGAGGTGATCGGTTATACGGTCAATAGCGGTGACGATGATAAGAATGCCGGGCTTGGTGTGCTTGTGCCGTTTTGTAAGTATAATGAGATCGGCGAAATCTTGGGTAAAGTTTTGCCTGATTATATGCCGGATGAGAAGCAGACAAAAGCAGTATCTTATTTCCCGTTTGTATCGTGGTTTTTATTGGTGCTTGGCGTTGTAACAGGCTTAGTGTTGGTGCAGTTGATAGCGACCATGATGCTATTTAACGTGTCAACTTCTGTAATTCTTACTGTTGCTCTTGCGGTAATAGTGGCAGGAAGTGTTGTTTTCATTGTTAAGGCACTGAGCGCAGCGCTTAGTTATCAAACCAACGGGTTGGCAGTAAACGACGGTAAGATCACGGCCTACTATGGTGGATTTATTAAAAATGTTACTGTGTTTATGTCTAAGAATCTGATTGCGGCAGAGAACGTAACGACACCGCTTCGCCAAAAAGCAGGAGTTACAAGCCTTGTTATGCACCTGAAAACCAATGCATTGTCCAACGAAGTAAAGGTGCATATTCAAAAAGATACCCTTTCAGATGATATTGAAAAATTGTTGATATTATAATTTCTATCAGCTTTGTGGATTAAAAAGGCGTAATAAGTCCATTTGCAACCTGAAGTTTACATTTAGAAACACCGAATTGGTAGTATGATTTTGCTGAGTGTTCTATAATTAAAGCAACGCAGCGTTAGAAAACATAAGGAGAAATGATTATGACACTTGGCGAAAAGCTATCAAAATTAAGAAAAGAATATAACTACACACAAGAACAGCTTGCTGATATTCTTGGCGTTTCCCGTCAGTCGATCAGCAAATGGGAGTCGGATATCGCATATCCCGAAACCGATAAACTGATAAAAATGGGAAAGCTGTTTGAATGTTCGATGGATTATCTTCTCAATGAGGATATTACCGAAAAGCAAGGGTTACAACCTGCAGAAAAAGAAAGCATTTGGGATAAGTTCAAAAAGCAGCTTCACGAACGCAAAAGCGAAAAGATGATTTTCGGTATGCCACTTTATCATATCGGAAGAAACGCCCACGGATTTTTTGCAATAGGACTTAAGGCACGTGGAGTATTTTCCTTCGGTCTGCTTTCACGAGGTATTTTCTCGGTTGGCCTGCTCTCACTTGGAGTAATCTCTATTGGGCTTCTGTCCCTGGGATTGATTTCCGCAGGCGTGTTCTCAGCCGGACTACTTGCTGTTGGTTCGATTGCTTTCGGTTTATTTGCTGCAGGAGCAATCAGCGTAGGATTGATATCTTTCGGAGCACTCTCGGTTGGCTACTTCTCAACGGGTGCACTTGCTATCGGCAAATATGCCGCCGTTGGCGACCACGCCCACGCTATGATTGCTATTGGTCAAACTGTGGCCGACGGAAGTGTTTACAGCCACATCGGAGATCTGACTACGGCAGATATCCCAAAGGTTGTGCAGTGGCTTGACGGCAATGTTCCGTCTTGGCTCGGTTGGGCAAAAGAGATTTTCAAATTCTATATACAGTAAAAAATTGACCTCGTTCAGCGTTGAACGAGGTCGTAACCACTATTTTAAGTTAAAGGCAACCGTCGGTTGACACATTGAAAGCTTGCGGTTGGTGGTGTGTATACTTGGTTTGATGTATAATGAAGGCGCAATAAGAGTCGCGAGCTTATGAGTTTTCAAACGAGGTGTTTTTATGATTTTAGCAGATAAGATTATCAGATTACGCAAAAAGAACGGTTGGTCGCAAGAGGATCT
>JAZNPB010000120.1:0-2927 GCA_045589435.1 Eubacteriales bacterium
AACACGATAGTCGGACTTTCGCTTTCGCTCACCGAAAGGCTTATCAGTATGGCGGTGTCAAATGACGAAGAATGAAAAGAAGAAAAGACTTGCGAAAATAGTCGGACTTTTGAAAGAGGTATATCCAAATGCCGAGTGCGCGCTGAAATACGGCGGCGACCCGTGGCCACTGCTCGTTATGGGCAGACTTTCCGCACAGTGTACCGATGCAAGAGTTAATATAGTCTCGGAGGAGCTGTTTTCACGGTTTCCCGACGCTCACACTATGGCAGAGGCAGATATTGAGGAAATAGAAAGAATCATAAAGCCCTGCGGACTTTTCAGAATGAAGGCTGATAACATAAAATCTGCGTCACGGCAGCTTATAGAAAGGTATAACGGAATACTTCCCGATACTATGGAGGAGCTTCTTTCCTTTGACGGCGTCGGACGGAAGATTGCAAACCTGCTTCTCGGTGATATTTTCGGAAAGCCTGCGATAGTGTGCGATACGTATTGCATAAGAATTTGCGGAAGACTCGGTATGTATCCCGAGAAAATCGAAAGAATTTTAAGAGAGCTCATAGATGAGCGGGAGGGCTCGGATTTTTGCCACCGCATAGTCCTTTTCGGCAGAGATACCTGTACCGCAAGAAAAGCAAAATGCGATGAATGTGATTTAAAAGATTTTTGTAAAAAGAAGATTTAAATGCCTCCCCCGATTTGTCATCCTTGAGCGTAAGCAAAGGATCTCAAATTGGGGGTTAATATTTTTACTTGTTTATTTCAGGTTTGTCAGTTCTTCCTAATATATAGCCGATGCTGACATTGTAGAAGTCGGCAAGAACGATCAGAGTTTCTGTCGGAGGAATTCTTTCGCCGTTTTCAAATTTGGATATGAGTGCCTGTTCAACTCCTGTTTTCATTTGTAATGCAAGTTGTGTCATGTTTCTGCTTTTTCTCAGTTCCTTCAGGTTGTTTCTGCTCACTTTTATCACCCTATGACATTGTGTCATAAATATCCATCCATAATATGACAGTTTGTCATTGACAACCATTTGTAGATATAGTACAATAAAATTGTTAATAAGAAAAAATATTTATGCAACACATAAAAAGGAGGCTTTGCTATGAAAAAATTATTATCGGTTTTATTAGCAATTGTAATGGTTTTCTCTATCTTCAGCGTAACCTCGTTTGCAGTGCAAGATAAATCTGTTTCAACTGCACGTGCAACAGAAAGCACTTTTTCAATTAACGATTTTCTTGAAAATTTGATTCAGTCAATTGACGATTTCTTTGCAGAGCTGTTTGGCGCAGGTAAAAATCTGCCTGATGTTTCCGAATGGTCAGAAGAACAAATAATCGATTACTATGTATCGGCAGCGAAAAAAACTGATGAAACCGCCGTTACAAAAGACAGCTTCACTGTTGATTACATAGATGATAGAGAAGAAAATAGTACTTTTGATAAAATAACACCTCTTTATCAAAGCATGTTGGGTGATACGGTTTATGAATATAGCGGAATTACCGGTGATTTTGAGAAACTTACAGTCGATGATTGTGAATCTGTGAGCGCATACAAAAAAGGAAGATATATTGCTGTCGATATTGTTTTAAAGGATCAAACGGACAGCGTGCAGAATGAAGATGTTTTTGTTAATACGATTTCTCACGGTATAAGCATTATGGAAAATGAAAAAGCAATATTCGACGTTTTGGATGAAGAGGGCTTCGTGACAGATATTTCCGAAGGTGATATAATTCTGGATTATACAGATGCCGCATTTTCTGTGAGAATCAACTCTGACGGATATATCAAAAAAGGAGTATGGTCATATTATATAGATATTGCAGTTGAAAATCTGGTTATGGGTTTTAACGGTATAACCATACCGATAAGTATGGATATGGGTTTGGTATATAAAGCAAAAGTCGGAAGTATTTTCTGATTAATAACCATTAAAATAAAATCGGCTTTCGTAAAAAACGAGAGCCGATTTTTTGTATATGTGAAACAAAAGGAAAAGGCTTCTGTTGTCAAAAACCACAAAATAAAGTGTGGGAGGTGAGAAAAAGTGTAGGTATAGTGGTAAACGCGCGGGCGGGTTGGAGAAGTTGAAAAAAGTTTAAAAAAAGTGTTGACAAAGTGGTTATGATTTGGTATTATATATGAGCGTTCTCGAGAGAGAAACGCTGGAGACGAAATTGAATAGGATTTCGGAGCTATACGAACCTTGAAAATTAAACAACGAAAGAAAAGGAACCTTGATAAGAATTTGAGTACGAAAGTACGAACCAAATCCAGATTTCGGAAACGAAACAAGGAAAAGATAACGATAGCTAGTATCGTAAATGAGCGATTAAGCTCTAGAAATGATTTTATCGCTGAAGCGATTAAATACAATTTTTAGAGAGTTTGATCCTGGCTCAGGACGAACGCTGGCGGCGTGCCTAACACATGCAAGTCGAACGAAGTTTTTATGGAATGCGACTTCGGTCAAATGAAGTTTAAACTTAGTGGCGGACGGGTGAGTAACGCGTGAGCAACCTGCCTTTCAGAGGGGGATAACGTTTGGAAACGAACGCTAATACCGCATGATATTGTATTACCGCATGGTAAGACAATCAAAGGAGCAATCCGCTGAAAGATGGGCTCGCGTCCGATTAGGTAGTTGGTGGGGTAACGGCCTACCAAGCCGACGATCAGTAGCCGGACTGAGAGGTTGAACGGCCACATTGGGACTGAGACACGGCCCAGACTCCTACGGGAGGCAGCAGTGGGGAATATTGCACAATGGGGGAAACCCTGATGCAGCAACGCCGCGTGAGGGAAGACGGTTTTCGGATTGAAAACCTCTGTCTTTGGTGGCGAAGAAGTGACGGTAGCCAAGGAGGAAGCCACGGCGAACTACGTGCCAGCAGCCGCGGTAATACGTAGGTGG
>JAZNPB010000121.1:0-4502 GCA_045589435.1 Eubacteriales bacterium
GGCTCGTAGGAACCGTCCTTGCGGCAGATAAACGGTGCATCGTGTCCTGCGTTCACGTAAACAAAGTCTCCCGTATCCAGATCCAGCACACCCTCAAATGCCGTAATAAACAGACCCTCGCTGTTTGACTGACAAAGAAGCTCGTTAACCTCCGTAAACACCTCTCCGAGATCACGTCCCCGCTGTGTGTGGTCTTTGATGAGAGTTTTTCCTATCACCATAAACAATGCGGCAGGTACACCTTTTCCCGAAACGTCGGCAATTACCACTGCAAGATGCCTATCATCTACCATAAAGAAGTCATAAAAATCACCGCCGACCTCTTTGGCAGGAGTCATACTTGCATAAATGTCAAATTCTTCGTGATCGGGAAATGCGGGAAAGATGTTAGGCAACATAGAGGTCTGAATGTGATGCGCAACGCTCAACTCGGCTGCAATACGTTCAGTTTCTCCAACTGCCTCTGCCTGCTTTACGAGCAGATTTCGCGTCCTTTTTGATAGGGTACTGCATATCAGATACACAACGCACAAAATTCCGGCGCGAGGGATATAATAAAATTCAAATGCCCTCAAAAACACGCTCTTTCCGTCAGCTCTCAAAAACTCAAGCCTTGCGGGAAATTCATCATACTCTGCAATGTAGGTTCCCAAAATGTTTCTGTCCCACTCACCAAATATAATGCCACCGTAAAGTGCCGCAAACATCATAACAAGCGTCGCAATCAATGCAAAACGGGCAAATTTTGGCGAGTAATAGTGACAGGCAAGCATCACAGGACACGCCCACGCCAAAACCAGGTGTCTCGGCATAGCAACCGACATCAATGCAATAACAAGCACGAAAAAGAGGAACAGTATGTATCTGAGAATATGACTTGGGATGGAAGCAAACTTTTCGAGAAGCAAAGGAATAATCAGGAGCACGATGCTGATTGGCATAACCAAATTCATCAGCGTGTCGTCCACAACGAAGAAGTTCAGAAGATTAAGAATCCAAATAAGAACCGTTACGATGGCAGCAAACGTTAAGCACCTTACGGTGTAATGATTTGCATTCCTCTCGTTCTCCTTAAATAACGTCTGTTCTAAAACCTCAATCTTATTCTTTTTGTTCATAGAATTATTCTATGGTAAGCACATCGGAAAAACCGGTTACCTCAAAAATTTCGGCGATTGTTTCGTTGATATTCTTTACTACCATTTCGCCCTGCTTATTCATTACCTTTTGCGCGGCAAGAAGTACGCGGAGTCCTGCGGAAGAAAGGTACTCAAGAGCTGTAAAATCCAGCACGAGTTTTTCAACACCCGAAACACTGCGCTTCAATTCTGCCTCAAGCTGAGGTGCGGTAGTAGTGTCCAGTCTGCCGTTCAAAGCGATGGTAAGTTCAGTTCCGTTAAGAGTTTTTTCGATAGTCATGTTAGCCTCCAAGTTTATATATTTTTTTATTTTGACTTAATTTGGGGATAGCAGCATGCGCCTACTTCTAAGGCTTGACGCTTTTCCAAGTGAAAATCTGCATACTTGCAGTAATAGCACTCGGGAGCTGAATGGAATGAGGTTTTTCGCTTATCAAAAGCGGGACAGTATTGATGCGGCCACACATTTTTGTCAGTTTGCGGAGCATCGAATTCTTCGCTGTTTGGAAAACCTCTGATTTGTTCTCTCTTGATCATAAATCATCCTCCCTTTCACGAACCGAATCTATCCGTAAGATAGATACAGTTATCTGCATTATAGCATAACAAAAGCACCTTGCTTTCGCAAGGTGCTTGGGATAATTCGCATTTTTATGGGATAATTCGCACTTTTTCTTAAATCACTACTCCATCATTCAATATCATTCAAGATTACGTGACAGGTAAACAAATCATCCTTAAAATCAAAACTTACATCTCCTCTGTATTTTTCAGCCGATTGAAGAATGCTCTGAACACCAACTCCGTTTCCTTTTTTTCGCTTCGGCAAGCCATTTTCAAAACGAATAGGACCGGTAGCGGTATTTACGCATTTTATCAGAAGTTTTATTCCTTTTTTGTGTATGGTAATATCAATGGTTTTATTTACTTTGACTGCTTCAGCAGCGTGTATCGCATTTTCAAGCACATTGGCAAGAATAGCCACAAGGTCAACATCCTGTATATTGGTGCTCTCATCTATATCTACGTCATACTTGACTGTAATTCCCGCCGATTGTGCATTTCCAATATAAAAGCGCAAAATATTATCCACACAAATATTGTCACAATAGTGTATATCCGAATACAGCTCACAATCGTCCAAATCATCTATATAATCAATGATAGATTTTACATCATTGGATTGCGCTAATTGCAGGATCACCCTGTTGTGATGACGGTAATCGTGCTGCGTTCGTTGTGCTTGCCTCAGATACTTTTGGTCAATTTCAAGCTCGTTCTGCAAAAGCTGCGTTTGAATCTCAATGTTTCGCTTCTTTTCTTGTTCATCCACGAGTCTCTGCTGATTAAACAAGACCTTGAAGATGATTAGATACATAGCGGGCATCAATATCATAATTAAAACAAACGGAAGAACGTCATACGGTCTCTCATATACGATAGTTGGATAGGAGGACATCATCACCAATATCACGTAAAAAAGCGCCGCAGGGATAGTAAATAATCCCCACCCCTTTGTAACAATTGTTTGTGCATTCAAATACATTTTTCGCCAATACTTCCACATAAAAAATTCAAGTAATGGGAAAGCAATCAGACGGAGCACAAACATCAAAACAAATTGATTTCCGCAAATATAATACTCAAGCAGTGCTGTTATCGCAATAATTTCGTATGATATGGTGTCTGCAAGACAGAACGTAAAGAAAAATCGTCCGTCTCGGTTTTTGGCGAGAATATAGAAGAAAATCAAACTTGGCAATGTGCAAAGTAACAACAACAGATTGGCATATTTAACGGGACCAAAGAAAAGATAGGCGGCAACATTGATCGCACCAAGAGGAAGCATAAAAACTGCTGTCAGAATTATTGTCTTCTTTGTTGAATAACGTGAGTCATATAAGGACACAAACAGCACAAGAACATGTAGCAGTGCCCATATGATAGACAAATCGCGTAGTATTGGCATAATGGCTCCTCCTTGTTAAGCATAGTAATCTAAATATTGTTCTTTTAGTGTGCTGTAAGCTCCTCGCGGAACGGCAATTCTTTTGCCACCGATTATTTCAATGTCCTTTGAGGTTACCTTGATTGTGTAATCCAAATTGAGAATATAGGAAGCGCCAACTCGGACAAATTCTTCGCGTTCCTTCATAAATTCGAAGAGTTCAGAAACTGTCATACGAGTTTTTTGAGAGCCACCATCTTTCAAGTAAATAAGCTGGTAATTCTTTTGTGCCTCCACATACAAAATATTTTTGAATAGGATCTTAACAACTTCGACTCCACACTGTATGCTGATTGCTTCATCTCGATGTGTTTTTTCGGTTAGCGCAAGCTTCATTGCATTCGAAAAATCATCATATTTGACAGGCTTTATAAGATATTGGATTGCATTCACACCAAACGCATCCCTAAAGTGATCCATAGAGGCCGAGAAAAATATTATCCTGCTTTTTATACCCTGTTTCTTTAAGGTTTTGGCAAGTTCAATACCGTTGAGCGATTCCATATAGATATCTAAAAAGAAAATGTCATAATCATTATAGTGGTCAAGGGCGAACAGTATATCCTCTTTTTTAGTAAACGCTTTGACACTTACCTTTAGAGCTTCATTAGTCGCATATCTGTTAATATGTATTTTAATTTGTTCAATGTCAGATTCGGTATCGTCACAAATCGCTATCCTAATCATAAAAAGACCTCCTTTCACTTTTTCTAAACTTAATAAAATATTATATCATAAAGTCTCGCATTTTTCAACATAATTTTATGAACACAGCAAATTTTACTGTTTTAGTGAAAAAAGGCACCGAGAATAAACCCGATGCCTATATCATCACACGCTACCAAAAATATTCATACTGTGGCTGAAACGGTAGACTTTTGTCCTGACTTTTATCATTGGCAAGCCAATGTTGCGGGCGCACTATCGTTGCTCACGAAAAAGCACGTGTCGTTAGCGTGGTGATATCAAATGTGTGTTGTGAGGAGATCTTCCTGATCCTCTTCGATTTTCGCAAGATTGATTACTTTCTTTTCAAGCTTCTTTGCATATTTCATTGCGGTATAAGCGCCGCCATCTTCCCTCTCAACGTAGCAGATAAAAAGGTCGCACGCTTCTACCATCCAGCGGTTGCGCTTGGTAATGGCTCCCTTGGGATGAGTTCTGCCGATGCACTCGGGGATCATGACATTATCGTAATATGCCTCGTATACTCACTCCAACAATCGTGGAACTTTTCAAACGTTTCCTTTTGCTCGTCGGAAAAGCTTTTCTCCAAGTCCTCGTGATGCCTCGCCATATAGCCAAGCAGTTCTTTCATTTCCTTGGAGTTGGTTCGGCTATCTTCTTGCGGGATA
>JAZNPB010000122.1:0-2967 GCA_045589435.1 Eubacteriales bacterium
ATAAGTGCTCCGGCTGCGGTGCAACCAAATCCGGAACCTATGCTGCCAGCTCATCGCATAGCTGGCGCGCTCGATGTGATATCCGACATAGCTGCTCCTGGGATACTTATTGCTCCGCCAAGGGACAGCATGTATGGGACGGTTATTACCATATTCTCTGTACCCGCTGCCATGCTGTTGACAGCAGCAAGTGGTGCGGTATGCACAGTAACGTCAGTACCGTAATCAAATGTCCTTACTAAGGAGGATGACAATGAAAGAAGGAAAAGTACTGATCACTCCGATGATCCTTGTAGCCGTATTATGTTTGATCGGTTTGATTATCGGGATGATTTACGGAATCGGAAATTTCGATAAGAATGAGAAAACACAAATGTCCGTATGGGAGAGTCGCACCGCAGCAGAACTGCAGGACCTCGGATTTGTAGAAGCTCTTAGTGGGGACTATGAGTTGATCGACTCCATTCAGTTCGGCTGCAAAGGGCGCATGACTGCGACTTTGAAGGAGGACACAGTATCAAGTATTACGTTCACTGCGGATATTCTTACCGGAGAAGCTTTAAAGATAACCGAAGCAGAGAAAGCTGTTGAAGATTTTGTTGAGAGCTATTCCAAAAGACTACGCTTTCCTCTTGAGGTGATTCCGCAAAAGGTTCGCTTTGCCGATGAAGAATCCTACAAAGCCTGTCCCGATAATGCTTACGAAGCCCTGATAAAAGGATATCTGATGTTCGAGTACTCGTATCGGGATACAGACGGTATTCTTTGGATCGTTCAGATCTACTCACCTCGGGATAACATTCTAAGCGCCTCAGTGATGTGTCATCCCGATGATTCCGACTTTACGGATTTCGAGGCGCAAGTAAATTTAGACAAGGAAGTGATGGAATGAAAAGACTGTTACTCATCTTGCTCTCCTTATGCTTTATCATCGGCTGTTTTGCCGGGTGTTCTCGTAAGGAGGAGCCTAAAGTAACCGATGAGGTTACGCAAAATACAGAAGAGCCTAAACCTGTGTTCCCGGACCCGGAATTTACAGACGTTACGGCGGTAATGCTCGGAACCTGCCTTGGCAAAGCGCCTGAGGACTGCGGCATACCCGAGGATTCGCTTTTCATGACAGGCGACGGTGTTCACGGATATGATTACGTTACGCTTGGCGAGATTAAAGGAAATTTGACCTGCTATTGGTCGGATAACGGTGTATACTCCTTTATCTTCGGCAGTAACCCATACGAAGATAACGCCAAGTTTACAGATGTATTCAACACTGTCAATACCTTGATTGCCAACGGCCTGAACACAGATGCAAAGGAGCCGACCTTTACAGGTGCCGAGACAGAGGATGCAATGACGGCTGTTTTTGAGGGCAAAGGTGTTCTGATCAGTGAATATCAGGGCGAAGGCTTTACCGTCAGTGTAACCGGCTGCGGCGTTAACGGTGTTGCAACGATTGCCGTTGAGTGCAGAGCGGCAGAAAGCGAGGGCTGACTATGACCTGGCTATATATCTTAATGGATATTATCATACTGCTTGTTCTGCTTTTTCTCTGCGGGCTTGTTATTGTGTTGTGGAATAAAAAGGGAAGGCTCGGAAGAGGAACCCTTGATACCTTCCGCAACGACGAGCTTTATGAAAAATCAGAGGAAGATCGTAAGCGTTTTAAGCACATTGATGACGTATTGGAAGAGGAGGATATCATTGATCTTGGTTCGGAACCGGAACCGATCGGTGATGAGGAGATCACCTTTTCTCCCGGCTACGGTGGAATTACAGAAACGGAGGTAGAGATCCATGATTGACTTTACCATGACAGGCCTTAACTTGTGCCTGATCATCGGCATCGTGTTGCTTCTTCAGGGCGTTTGCTTTCTTCTGATGCAGAATCCCTTCCGGAAGATTCGTAAATTCGGTGTGCGTGACTATATTCTGTTTGCCCTGATCCTATGCATTACCGTCGCCGGCATCGTGTGTACGGTGATTGGCGCAGTGGATGCTTTCCGAATGATCTTGTAAAAATAAATATCCGGATTCCTTAATCTTTCAGAATACGTACGGTTCAATTTATGAAGGTGCGATTTTAATTTGAAAGACGTCAGCTTTGACGCAGGAAGGAATGAACGATATGCCGGATGTAAACTACATGAAGCAGCTCGCTGAGCAATTTGAAAAAGGAGAACTCAAAATCTTAGGTGATGAAGAACACTTTGAGTTTGCCTGTGATCAGTGTGGCAAATGCTGCAGAAACAGAAGCGACATCATCTTAAACCCCTTGGATATTTTCCATCTCACGCTTGCAACAGGAAAGACCTGCAAAGAGGTGGTGGACAAGTATGGCGAATGCTATCTCGGTCCATCCTCCCATTTGCCATTGGTGCGGTTAAGGTATCGTGAGGAGCTCGATGGTCAAACCACTTGTTATTTCCTCGGTCGCAGAGACGGTAAATTCTTCTGCCGTGTACACGAACATAAGCCCGGTGTTTGCCGAACTTATCCGCTCGGAAAAATCACCGCAGCCGCAAAGGACGGTGGAGATCCCCTCCTTGCACCCAGCTTCTTTTTACAGGAGGAGGATGGAACCTATTGCGCAGGACTTAAACGCGCTCACGCAGAGCACATCAATCAAAAGGTCATTGATTGGGTGGGCGGACCGGAGCGCAAGAGAGTCAGCAATATCTATGGGGATATCTTCTCGGAATTTACCAAGGCTTACGGTAAATTCTTCGATAAGCACAAGCGTTTTGAACGGATGGACAAGGTATCTCAATCCGTCCTTGTTGGTGCGCTTGGTAAGATGCTGTATCTGGAATATGACGACTGCAAGACCGATGATGAGTTTCTGGAGCGATTCCGGTTTATGATGGAGCTTGCAAAAGAAATGTGTCAGCAGGTCCAACAGGATCCCAAGTACATTATCAAACTGATGCAAAAGGCAGGCTAAACACAAGTGCTTCGACTGCGGTCGAA
>JAZNPB010000123.1:0-10347 GCA_045589435.1 Eubacteriales bacterium
CCTTCTACTGTAAATCTTATTATTCATTACGTAGTATTTCTTCCTTTCTACCTTTCCGTCCATCGTACCGCGTTCCTTCTCTATTTTTGATATCGAATAACCGTACTTGTTATATATTCTTGCATTCCGCTTATACAGCCAAGAAGCTATGCCTTTTAGAACGTGTATAAGTAAAGTGTTATCGCCCCGCTTATACCTAAAATCGTAATACAGGTTGATAAACTTATTAAACACCCACTCGGTAAGCATTTCTTCTATTGTATAGAAAGGCATAGCAAGCTTCTGCTTTCCGTTGGACTCTATGTAGATAATATCGCAAAGATCTCTTGCATCTGCACCCCAGCTTTCCGGGCGTTGCTCGTCTGTAAAGACCTTTATGAAGGGATAATTATCTACGGTGGCAGAGTGCCTACACATCTTCAGCCAAGAGTTGAAAAGGTCGTTCTTCTGGTTGGTTTCATCGGTGTTACGTCTAATCTCTCTGTTCTCAAGGTTGTTGCCTCGCTCTTTACCTACCTCGGATATAACTACTACACCGAACTCAAAGCTGCCTGCGTTGGGGTTATTCTCAATAACCTTCTTGCCGAGCCTGAGAACGTCAAAGTCAAGAATATGAGAGTGGCGTCCTTCATCACTTGTAAACTCCGGGAAGAAGTCGCAAGCCCATTTAGGAAAGTTGCCTGCGTCTATAAGCTCGTTGTCGGTCCTAATGGAATAGTTAGAAACTATAAGCGAAGATTCTATAACGTAGATAAAGTAAAGCTGTGCATAGTTATATAGCACGTCATGTATGTGCATTAGTTTAAGGTTATCGTCATACCATTCGCCGTACCTCTGAACGTCATATCCGTAGAGCCTTTTCTTTGGATCGCCATGCTTTTCGTATCTTGCTCGTTTTTTATCAACCCATTCTCTCACGGTGGCTAAGTTATAGACTTGTCCGTAATCCATAGCGGTACGAAGATCTAACTCAAAGCATATCCACGGGAAGTTCGGGAAACGCATATCATTTACCTTTAGCAGCTCATACGCCTTTTGCCTGAACATTACTTCTTGGGAGAGAGCCATATCTGTAATAAGCGTTGTTTTCTTCTTACCCATACTGCCGCAGGTCATAGACACTATGGGGAGCGAGTTAATAAAGCCTCTGTTCCTCATTTCAAAGTGGTTAAGAATACCGGCGGCTATTGTCCTTCTGAAGTTCTCAAACATTACCCAAAGGAATGGTAGGAATATGTAGAAAGGAACCGTTTTTACTGCTACCTCAAGGTCAGGGATAAGCTTTACAAACTGACCGTATAGACCGAGGATGTCGCAGGAAACCGAGAAGTAAAGATAGTAGGCTACAAAAGCTACTATTATGCTCATGATGTTTAGGTTCATAAGCCATATTACAAGCCATAGGTCTAGTATCTTTTTGTTCTCCTGCAGGAATACGTAATATGTGATGATTACTCGTTTTACTGGCTGATATGTAAACTTAGATATACATTTGAACACTTTTAACGGAGTTGTATCTTTTCCATGCTTATGATTAGGTCTTAAATACAGCATCTTAATTAGGATGCAAAGAAGCACTATAAAGGGGAAGACAATTAGCAAAATTCTTGCAAAATCTCCTATCTTTACACCTACTGTATAATTATAGTAATTTAGGTTCTCTTTATCTACTAGAAGGTTCATATAGTTCTCCATATCTACCTTCGCATCCTCGGGTGTTTCGGGTATAGAAACATCCCACTTCATAATCTCTGAATAGTCCTTGACGGTAGCTTTCGTATCGTGTTCCATCTCGAAAATCTCAAAGAAATAGTACTTCATTGAGTTCCAAAGATCCCGAAAAGTTTCGCCAAGTCGTAAATAAGAATTACTGAAGTGGGATATTGCAAGATATATGAAAAATATAGTGATGAGAACAGATGCTACGATACAAATTATCTTTTTTACGTCTATTTTTGCTTTCATCAAATCTCCTTTCGTCACTTTTAGGGTAATCGGTTACCTGTAAAGATCAAGTAACCGACCACCCAGATTAGAGCGATAAGGAGAAAGACTGCAATTATTCTCTTAACCGCTTTCATCAAATCCTCCTGTTATTAGGTCAATTATTGCTTTTATTAGCTTTATGGGTAGCATAACTATCCATATAAGAAGTTGTACTAAAAGATTCAGCGCCGGCTGTCCTATTATGATGATAATTACAAGCATTATGATGGCTATTACTATCATCCAAAAGGCTGAGGTGTTACCGAAAAGTTCTTCCTCAGGCGGTGGCTGAAACTCGTTTACTATATCTATGGGACTGGAAACTACAGGGATTACTCTATAGTTGCCGTCCTCGTTAAATGTGAGTTCTATGATATCGAAATCAAAGAATACTGTCTGCTGTGCTACGTAGGTGTCGCAGTTTACCATGTTACTACCTGCTGATGTATAAGCCGGAGCACAGTAATATTCTGTACTTGCGAATCTGAACACTACAACCTTATTGCCTTTAGCTGATTCTTCATTATAGAAAGTCTTAAGGGCAGATACGTCATCTTCCTTTACTAGGAGTCGCTTTGAGATTGCTTCGTTACTGCCTATGAGGTCGCCTGACTCTAGAATATAGATTGGCAACACTCCTTCGTATTGCTCGTCCGTTGTAGGCCAAGAGAAACCGTAGTCACAAAGCTTCTGCCACCAAGAGTGGTTGCTATCGTAACTAAGAAGGTCGAATGTATCTCCCATGTCGATGGTTTTGTCGTTGTAGCCCATAGTTCTGCCCGCGTCAACGCTATCCTCAAATAAGTCCTTGCTTAACTGTCTGCCGTTGCAATCTACGTAGCCATGTCCTAAGTTGTTGGAGTAATTGTATATCCAATCTCTTACTACACTACTGCTTACGCTCTCTGCAACAGGATCTGAAGAAAGGAAATCAAAGACACCATCCACGTCTGTTACCGGAGCATAGAAAGCATAAGGCATAATTGTAGATTGCCTTTCTGTATTACTTACGGAAAAGATAGCGCCAAGCGAGGTGTACTGTGTTGCTAGGTTAACGTTATACACCCAATGGTAATTATGTACGGTTGGGACTCCGGGACCACTTGATGCCATACCATTATATCCCGAATAAACTTTAACGGGTACACTTGAGTTGTAGCTACCTACGTCAGTTCCTACGTATTGAAGGAGCTGGTTATAGAAAGACTCGTTACTTGTAATGGTGGCAACTTTAGTTTTGTATTCCCACCATTCGGCTCGGATCTTCTGTAGGTTTCCGTACTGCTCGAATACTCTACCGGGAACGGAGAAATATACTGTATTTACTTCGTTGTAGTAATCCTGACCTTTAGATGATACGCCCGTTCTGTAATTAGTATGGTGAACCGAAAGCTCGAGAGTTTCAAGTTCTTCTACCACACAGTTAAGATTAGACTCAGCTTCTTTATCCGGGCCAAAGCCTTTGGCATAGCCTGAAAAGATGTATGTGCCGCCTACCTTATATTCTATGGCGTTATTCGCTCCCTTGGTCTTAAGCTCAATGCCTGTAATATCGTACCTTCTCGCATTAGAGTTAACTCTATCGTAGAAGGTAGTGTCGTTGATCTTCTTTTCAACAACTTTGAACTTATAGAAAAGGTGCTTGTAGTTACCGGATTCAACGGTATTACAGAATTGAAGGGTGAATTTATCGTATCTTGTGGGGTTACCCTGACTATCGTAAGCGGTTGCCATTTGGATTTTATTCGCACCGCTACTTGTGTCAATATCTAGGTTTTTAGGGTTGTAGATGTAGAGATACAGACCGTAATGGTCGAGATTACTCGACTCAAAGGAGTAACAATACTCAACCATAGTGATGAGCTGAATATCTCTTTTCTCTGAGTATGGGTAATCTGTGATGTCAAATAAGTGACCGTTAACAGTTGAAGATTCGAGGTCGTCAAGAACGTTAGTTTTACTAAAATCCGTAACGACCTCTTTCTTCACGGTTGCAGCGCTAACTACAACCGTAGATACAGATAATAAGATGCATACGATTAAGGAAAGGCAAAGAGCCTTAAGTATTTTCGTTCTCATATGCATCCCCTCCTTAGAACTCTATTACATCAGGAAGGACAATGCTATCCATAATGGGAGCAGTCTTAAAATAGATGGTTACTTTAGAGTCCTGAGTTGTAGATTTTACAGTCATAATGAAGAACTCTGCGTGCTCGGGAACACTTTCGGGTATTTCTACCTCAGCTCCATTATGTCTTTCAATAAGAATTGTCTTTACAGAGTAGAGTCCGTCTACTGTAAAGAAGGTTTCGTCCTGAACAACATCGAAGTATTCTGTACAGTCTACATCGCCGTTGAATTCGTATTCTTCGCCATCAACGGTATAGGTAAAGGAGTACTTATCATTTCCCTTAATTTCTACTTCGTAAGCGTTCTTTTTGCTATCATCGAAGGTATAGTGTACGTCAAATCTATTCTCTTCGAACGGATTAAGGACAAAACCGGAAGTGGTATCCATGATGGTCTGATCACCGTATGTAAGGTAGAACGTCGCAAAATCGTGGGTACCACCCCCGGTAAAGTAAATTATTAATCCGAGTGCGCCTACGAGCAGAAGCAAAGAAATGATAGCGACAATAATAGTTTTTGCGTTACTACTCATTTCTTGCTCCCCTCCTTAATTAGAATGTAAGTGTAGACTGATCGAGATTTACGTCAACTACGGATGTAGCGTCAAAGACGAGCTTGACAGTAGCAGTAAGACCGCTGGTGTTCTTTACAGTTACGATAACACCGCACTCTTCAGTTGTGATGGTGCTATAGAAGTAATCATCGTACATAGTCTCGGATGAAGTCTCGCTATAGTTAGTATAAAGACCGCCAACGTTAGGGATATTTACCTTAAGAGTAGAACCGGAAATGGTTGCTATAAAATCATCCTTATAGGTAGAAAGCGGAGTCTTAACTATGCTGGACCAATCATCTGTACCATCACCGTAATCGCAGTAAGAACCTGCCATGATGTTACCATAAGGTGTAACGGATACGATACTGTAATTCTTGTAAGCGCTACCTACAGAATTAAAGACGTTATTAAGGTTAATGTCGAAGTTGTAGGTTGTTCTCTGGAACATAGGAATGATATAGCTACCGCCTGTACCCTGAGTAAGAGTTGCGTGAGTAACTTCCATAGAAGAAGGAATACCTACGAACTTTACAGTACAAGTTGCCTGATAACCACCATCTCTGGTAGTTACAGTAATTACTGCATTACCGGGAAGAGCTCTGTAGCAATTTACGTTTGCGGTAAGACCACCTTCGGTTACAGGAACTACTTCGATGTAAGAAGAAATATTAGCAGTCTGAGAAGAGCTTTCCCATGCGATGCTCCAATCCACCTTTACGTTGCTTGCGTTTTCAGGGAAAACGGTTGCCTTGAGGGTCTGGGTCACGTAAGTAACTGCTGCGGTTGCTGCTCCACTTCTAGGGGTGACAGCCATTCTCATAGGAGTTACAGCTGCAAGAGAAACCTTAGAGGTAGAAGCCATTTCAGTTACGAATTCTTCTGCATGAATATTATTTGCAGTCGCGTCATCATCATAAAGCTTTGTCTGGAGATTATTGATTGCCCTCGACTGTGCAATATCCATAGCTACCGAAGCGAATACACCTCCGAAGAGGAGTACCACAGCAACGGCAAGTGCTATGAATCTCTGCTTTTCATTAAGTTTTACCATTAGTTTTTATTCCTCCTTTTAATTACATCTTGATCTTGGATTTGCCCTGATTATACTGAGCCATATACTTGTCTACGATAAGACGGGACTTGATACCCTTCTGGTAACCGGCTGCAGCCTTAGAGCTTGCGCCTAAACGCTTGGGAATAAGGTGTGCGTCATCCCAACCTTTTGCAAAACCGATGTCATAGGCGTCGATGAGATCGGACTTTCTACGAGACATAGGTCTAGTGCCTGATGCCTTCTTAAAACTAATTTTACTCATATTGAGTACCTCCTTTGTAAAAATTATTTGTTGTTTGTTTCTTCATTAGTTGCAGGCTTTGCGTAAACGGCTCTGAGCATTCTTGCAAAGTAGTCAGTAATGAGATCCATACCAGCCTCATTGGGGTGAAGACCATCATTAGTGTAGTCTGCATACTCATAGCCTTCGATAGCAGAGATATCTACGAGATAACAATCGAAGTATTCTGCTATCTTTCTGATTTCTTCGTTATACTCGTCGAGAAGAGCTGTGTACTTATTTGTACCGTTTGCAGGGAGTGTAAAGATGAAGATATCTGCATCCTCATACTTAACAGTCATCTTATGGATCATGATTGCATAAGCCTCTGCAAAGCAGGTAGGTGTTACATAACCGTTTTCTTCGGTATAAATATCTGCAAGCTCGTTGAACTCACCACAGTTCAGACCTGCATTGAAATCATTGATACCGATGTAAACTGCAATTACATCAGGATTTGTACCGGTATTATCTCCGGTGTTGTCATGGAGCTGAACACATCTGTCGATATATGCAGCGCCATTGTTATTGAGAACTCGAGAACCGGACCAAGAGTTGTTAACGAGAACGTCCATGTTGGTCAGGTCTGCTGTCTGCTTCCACCAAGTTTCGTTAGCAGTATTAATATCCGCCTTAGGATAGTAAACCGCATTAGAACCGATGGTGTTGTTAGTATTTGTCGCATCATTGCTGATACCATTAAAGGTAGAGATACTGTCTCCGAGAATGGAGAGAGTCTTGCCCTCAAGATTTACTACATCTTCAGTATAAATACCATAGTAGATACTCTGGCTAACCTGTTCCTTACCAGCCTTTGTAAGATCGTAGATAAAATCATTGAGGTGTCCCTGTGCATAACAGCAGATAACAGGGTCATCCGACTTCATAAATGCGAGAGTTTCATCCGTACCTACGTAGATATTAAGATCGGAAACGTCAATGGTGATCCACTTGTTTACAGTAGTGCTAGTAAGCTCTTCCTCGGGGAGGTAGATCTTGTACTGACGATAATCCTGGCTAGTTACGTTACCACCAACCTTAACGGTTTCGGACTTAACTACCCAAAGGGTGAAGTACTGATTTGCATCCACCTTGGAAACAGTGCCTACGGGGGCATCAATCTTGGTAATCTTCTTACCAGAGAAAAGTGTAGTATCTACGTAAGAGTAAGGTGCAACGGGCATGCTATCTCTAAGGGTAAGCTTATCTATAGGGAACTCTTCCTTAAAGTTAGTGCCAAACGTTTCGTTGTACTGTGTTTCAGGAAGTACTACGGGACCGTCCTCTACGGGATCATTAGGTGTGAAGATATCCTCGAAGGGATTCTCGCCATCGCCGAACCAAGTAACTGCTGCACCTGCGAGCAGTACTACTAAAAGAATTGATACGACAATTATGATAATATTGCCTTTACTCATTTGATTAAAAAATCCTCCTTGATTATAAATTTGTTTTTTGGGGACCTCGGCTTATAAACAAAGATTCATAAGCCGGGGTGCTGTGTTGATTATGCTTTTATGCTTGTGCCAAAAGCATATTGAGTAATGTTTTGTCAGACTTGCGAGCAGGCTTAATTTCACACTCGTAAACTTCGCCGTTTTCATCCACGGTACGTACGAGAGTCTTATTACCGGATACGGTTCTGCCGCTGGCATCCTTGAACTCGAAGGGCTCAAGTACGAAGTCAGCCTTCATCTGATTACCGAATACGATGTCAAGCACCATATAGCCGTTGAAGTCTGCCTTTGCTCCGTCTGCAGGGGGCACGATGGCGATTCTTACATCTCTGCCGCGAATGTTGCCCTTGATAAAATAAGTGAAAAATTCCTTATCGTTCTTTGTGTAGGTTTCTCTTTCTACAAAAATCTTCTTTTCTTTAGACATTTAATTTGATACCTCCTGTTAAATTATTTAGATTTTCTCTGCGAGATTTCACTCGCCTCTGCCTTGGATTTACCCTCGGAAATAGCTTTTTTGTACTTATAGAGTCCTGCATGATCGGTCTGCGCCTGCAAGTAACCGGAACGGATACCTGCCTCATAGTCTGTAAGCTCCTTGCCTTCCTTAGGTCCGCGCTGATGCACCTTTGTACGACGTTCAGCTGCGTAATTCTTTGCACGCTTGGACGGGATTGCCCATCTGCGCTGATTGTACTTGTTTCCGCCCTCGGCGGTGGCTTCCTTTTTAGCCATTAAAAAATCCTCCTGTGATTTGTAGATTTTGTTTGCCCGTAGGCTATTCAGTTGTCCGTAACCTGAACGCTCCTTGAAACTCTGTTCCCGGCGATTGTGCTATGGAAGGTGGCCACCTTAGCTTGCAAGCTCCAAGCGCCATAATCGTAAATTGGTAGCTGTAGGTTACTCTTTCATTGTAGGATATTTGTCGGGCAGAAACCAGAAAATCAATCTCACTATAATCAAAAAACAAATCTGCAAATTCTTTCTGTTTACCCAAACTTTACCCAAAATGAAATCAAATTGATTGTTGAAGCCGCACCCGTCTTTTTTTTACTCTCGGTACTCTCTGATGTAGCCCGAGGAGGGAAGCCTTTTTCCGTCTATCTGCTCACGCTTTCCAAAAATTCTCTCGTACTCTGCGTTACGTGCCGGTGTTCTTTTGAAAAATGTATCTCGGCTTATGATCGCATTGTTTTCATCCTCACTGCAAAAAATAGAAAGCCTTTGCCTGACGATAAAAAGGGAAGTACGGTAAACATTTGTAGCGTTTAGCATAAAATCCGGAGACTGGTTCATGTACTTTCATCCTCATTCTTTAAGTTAGATTGAAGGAAAAGCAGGAGCTTTTTGTGTTGCATCTGGATATACTCAGGAGTATATCCAAGCTCGGATGCTAAGTTTTCCTGTGTGAAATTTTTTACATACAAGTAGAGATAAAGTTGATACAGCCTTAGCGGTGCGTTTTGAACGGCTTTGTTATATTTCTTTACCGTATCAAAAATCTTATTATTTCCGACAATCCCGAAAGCCGCATCGAAAATCTCCTTGCGTGAGTAGTAGTAGCGGATCTCCTTCAAATCTTCTCGAATTTTATTAAGTGATAACATCTTCGTGCCTCCTGAAAAAAGTGTAAGACGAGTGCGCCTTCACCTATAAGCCACGGGAATGGCGTTTTGGCAGGGTATTTTTCAAAAATTTTTTTGAATTTTTTTCAAAGCCGAGTTGTAGCACTCAATTACGCTATTTTTTGTTAGCCCCAAACGCCTGCCAATCTCCCGAAAAGAAAGCCCGTCCACAGCGTGAAGCCAAAGGACTTGATACTGCTTGTCCGTAAGGCTCGCCATAGCGTTATGTAACCGTTTTTCTTCCTCCGAGCGTATGAGCCGTTCTGATGGACTTTCTTCCGGGGAAACAAAATCCAAGCCTTTTTCAATGATGCTCTCGTATGAAACATGTCGTCTGGTTTCCTTGCGTGTAATGTTTTGTGCTTCGTGTTCTTCAAGTATGTAAAGGTGCCGGATTTCTTCGTCACACTTAGTGAGCACCGCCGCAGTTTCGTCCTCTACAAAGACCGTAATTTTTTTCGTTTCGCCGTTTTCATTTATGATATTTGTGCTTAATTTCTTCATTTTAGCCTCCTGATTGATTTGAAAATTGACATAAAATTTCAAAATTCTTTCAGGTGGGGCACGAATGGAAATAAATCTACATTTTTCGCAGGGGCAAAGCAAAAGGCACTTATTGTCAGATGCTTGTCCTTTGCATCGTCTAATAAGTGCCCTTTGGCGTATTCTATTCAGTTTTTTATGTAGAGCAGTCAGCTCATAAATCATAGTCGCTACTCATAACGAGCAGCGAAACATAGTTACTCCAACGCACATTTTTATCTCCTTAACTTTAAATGCTTTCATGGGTCAAACGATGGTAATCTTTTAGTAATGCTAACAACAGTGCTATTAACATAAATAACACAATCAAACATAAAGATGAATACTGTTTTTCATAATAGAAATCAATTAATAAAAAATACAGATTAGAATTATATTCTATCAATATCTTTTACTTTTTACAATAGCCAAAATTTATTATTTTACAAATTTTTACGTTTAATTTTTATCCATGGGAATACAATATTTCTTAAACATATTCAATATTACCAACATGATTGGTTATGTCATTCCTAATTTACCATACTAAATGAAAAAAATCGAGCAAATTGTAAGTATTACAAAGAAATACTGCAATAATTATTTTTATTTTAACTTTTTGAGTTTAGATTTTGCCATATAAACATTTTCATTTGTGTTATGAATATCAGATATCATCTTATAATAATCTTCAATTGTTATTAATAACGAGTTACAAAAAATCTCATAATCTTTTT
>JAZNPB010000124.1:0-4250 GCA_045589435.1 Eubacteriales bacterium
CTCTATCGGCGGCCAGATGGTTAACAATATGAACCCCGTACGAACTATGAGATTTGAACGTCATAACCGCATATCGCAAGGACACAAGATAACCGTCAAGTACGCGTTTTCCCTTACGGTATAAGGCTTTGATGAAATAAAACGTACGCAGGAACAAAGAAAATGAAGGACACCAAAACCATTTACGAACAGATCGGAGGTACATACCGAGAGGAAAACGTCGCCAATGAACTGCTCTATACTTAAAGCAACGAAAGAAAATATCTTCCAAGTAACTGATTCTCGTATTAAATCCCTTGTCTGTGCATATACTATTATCGGGTGGAATTCCCGTAAGCAAAATGAAATATTTTTTCGATAAAAGGTATTGCATTTTTCTTAAAAGTATGGTATAATACAGACAAGGAAAACGGGCTGGTCGTAAGACCCGGGTCCACCTGCGGCGGGGATGTTCCCCGCCATTTTGTTTTGGATGGAGTGTGGATGATGAACGAACTAAGTATATTCGTTGACGAGTCGGGCGATTTCGGTTCATACGAGCCGCACACACCATTTTATTTGTTTACACTCGTATTCCATGATCAAAGCAATTCCATCGAGGATCAGATCAGTCATTTGGAACACGGACTCACAGATGTTGGATTTGACATGAAGCATTGTTTCCACGCAGGCCCTATTATCCGCCGCGAAGAAGATTATCAAAATCTTTCAATAACAGAACGTAGAAAATGCCTCAACCGCATTTTAACATTTGCAAAGAACTGTGAGATATCCTACATTACCTTTTCGGTTGAGAAGAAGCATATGTCGGACTCGCTCAGCTTGACAGTGGCACTCTCCAAGCAACTCTCGGCATTTATTCGCGAGGAATACGCCTTCTTTGCGGGGTTTGATAAGATCATCGTTTACTACGATAACGGACAAGTTGAGTTGAACAAGCTCTTGGCATCTGTATTCACGGTTATGCTTCCGCAAGCGGAGTTCCGTAAGGTAATGCCCGCAGATTACAGGCTGTTTCAAGTTGCAGATCTTTTTTGCACGTTGGAGCTTATCTGCCTCAAGGATGAGCGTCATATTATGTCCAAATCCGAGGAAGCATTTTTTGGCTCTATGCGAGATATGCAGAAGAACTACCTCAAGCCGATGTATAAGAAACGCTACAAGGAGATGAAGTGATATGGCTACCGAAGATATCAAAAAGGCAATTGCCGAATTGATGCGCGAGCTTCAAAAGGGCGAGGATAGAGCAAAAGAAAAAGGATATATCGATATATCCGATGTTGAAAAGATCATAAAAATGAAGTAATGATAATAGATCGCTATCCTTCGAGGGTAGCGGTTTTCTTTTTATCCTTTAACCATTGTACCAAAGCAGAAAAGAGCGACCGAGAAACCGAGGGAAACCACGGTCGACTCGGTTGATATCGTTCCTGCCAGGTTGCATACACATACGCCGATCATCACACCCGTAGCGAGGATTCGGATAAACTCTTTACGAACGGTAGATAAAAAAGTAGTTTTCGGTACACATTCCTTTTTTTTCGGCGTTATTGGTGTTTCGACCGGTAAACCAAGCAGGTCGATAAGCTTCTCCAAATGCTCGTCACAAGGTTTTGACAATCCCCGTTCCCACTTTGAAACCGCCTTTCCTGATATACCGAGCATCGCCCCAAGCTCCGATTGTGTCAGACCGCGTTCTTTTCTTTTCTGCGATATTAATACGCATATATTATCCATGTAAACCTCCGTAAACTGTTTGGTTGATTATAGTATTAACAATAATTATTTGTTTTTTATTACAGACCTTGAAATAAAGCATAATTTATGTTATAATATGGTAGATAGACCAACTGTTTGCATCAAATTGAATTTTGTGAGGTGGAGTCTGCATGAAACGAAAAAACATGACGCGCTTATTTACGGCACTTCTGATCGTGAGTCTTATATTTTCTGTGTTGCCCATGGCGGTGTCCGCGCAGGAAACAAAGCTGATCACCACGAGGGCAGAGTTTGAAAAGGCACTCAGGGACGCAAAGGACGGCGATACGCTTCTCGTCGGAGATATCGACTTTGAGCTTCCTTATACGGGCGCGGTTAATACGGTTGAAAGGATCACGATCGATAAAAGCGTTACGGTCAAAAACGGAAAGACTGACGGAAACGCCGTCTTTTGGGGCGCGAGCTTTATACTGAGTGGCACGAAGATCGGCGGCGACCGCTCGTCGTTTGTTTTTGAGGGTATCATCTTCGACGAGAGACTTGACACAGGCGCGCTGACAGATGAGGATTGGAAGCTTTCCTACGATAGTTTGGGCGAGGAATTATCCCCGTATCCACTGAAGAATCAGTATGCCGTTGAGTGCAATGGTAACGGGGTTGCAAGCTTCAAAAATTGCGAATTCAAGAATTATATGCATACGTACGGTCCCGCCATCCGCGCGTTTTATGGGGATTATACGCTGACTCCCTCTATTGAAGCGGAACACGGCGACAACGTGCCGTATCGGTTGGAACTGAATCTGGAGGGATGCAGCTTTTCGTCCAACGCCTCACTGTACGGCGGCGGTGCAGTCTACGTTGAAGCAACCGGCAAGAACGTAACGCTTAACGTGAAGGATTGCAGCTTTAAGGAAAACAAATCAGGCTTTGTTCAAAATGCGGTCGGCGGCGGAGCGGTATACATGAAAAATACCGTTGCAACCTTTGAGGGATGCGTTTTCGAGAAGAACGACGCAAATTATTATTACGGCGGCGAAAGATTTTGGGCGGATAAGCTGAGCGGCGGTGCAATCGGATGTGACGACGACTCCTCTCTTACCGTTCGTAATTGTATGATTATCGGAAACAAGGCATCGTTTGGCGGAGCAATCGGCATTCTTATATCAAGCGCGGATATTGAGGACTGCTATATAAACGAAAACAAAGCAATTCCCGAAACCGAGAGTGCGTCAGGCAATCTCGGATTATGCAGTGAGCAGGGACTTGGCGGCGCGATATATCTCAACGGCGCAACGAACGTAACCATAAGCAACACCGAGATTCGCAAAAATTACGCAGAAAACGCAATGGGTGCGATCTACACGGATTATAATCCTTCTTTGGATTATAGCACGCGCTCGGTTGAGCTGCTGTTCTGCACGATAGAGGGCAATACCTGCAAAATGAATATGTCCGACTATATGGGATACGGTGAGGACAGATGGCTTTGGTTTTCGTGGTACACCGATTTCTTTGATATAAGCTATCTCGAATATTACGGAAATCTGGTTGTTGACTGTATATACGAAACGCACCTGCCCAAAACAGAGCAACCCACCGAGGAGAACGGATACAACTATTTTGGCAGTACAGCCCCGTCAGAGTGGTACAACGAGGAGGGGCATCTCGTACATGCTTCCACGGTTTCTACCGATTTTATCAAGGAGAAGTTGGGCGATAGAAATTATTACGGCATATTTACAGTAGGCGCGAACAATTACGATGTAACGTTCCGATTCTTGGCGGACGGCGAGTGCAAGCTTACGGTAACCATCCCTTCCGGCGTGATACCTACACTGCCCGAGCTGTTAAAATCGGGATACACGCTGACCTCTTGGACACTTGGTGAAGAAACGAACTATGATCCGGGCAGTCCTTTAGTGGTTGGCAATGAAACCGAAAATGTGGACATTTATGCAGTATATACCCCAAATACCTATAAGATAACCTTCGACTTTGGCTATAATAAGACCGAAGCAGAGCAGACCTTTGGCGAAGCACTTTCTCTCCCTGAGGTTATTGAACGTGCGGGGTATACCTTTGTCGGTTGGTTCACGCTTGCAAATGGTGAAGGTGAACAGCTCACCGACGGCGCGAACTTTATGACCGACGAGAACGTAACCTACTATGCTTTTTATACACCGATTGAGATCACACCCCCCTCCGAGTTTCCCGTCGTTCCCGTGATCGTTATCTCCGCCGTTGTCCTCTTGATAGTAGGCGGCGCGGTTTGGTTCTTTATCTATAACAAAAAGAAAAAAGCCGAAGCTGAAGCGCAAGCCGCACAAATGGCGGCAAACTCCGAAGCTGCAGCAGAGCAGAAGATCGTCAAGACGAGATACACCGACGAGGAGATCGAAAAGATCGTTGCCGCTACCGCTGAAACTCATCTGTTGACCAACCGCGAGCTCGAAGTTTTCTGCGAGTTGCTCAAGGGTAAAAAACAGAGCGAGATCGGTTATTACCTTGGAATAAGCATCTCCACAGTCAAG
>JAZNPB010000125.1:0-3276 GCA_045589435.1 Eubacteriales bacterium
ACAGAACGACATGGCTACGATTCGACTTGATGCATAGCGTAACCGCTTCCCTCTTTGCCGTCCCACCAAGCCCAGATATCACAGTTTTCTATAACTCCGGGATGAGACCAATAGAACGTGATCTGATTGTGTCCGGGTTCCTTCGGGATAGTATATTCTCCCTCGGGGATCTGCCACTTGTCCTCGGGAACCTCTTCTCCACCATCGTCCTCGGTAGGCTTCTCACTGCTATCGTCGGTAGAAGGAGTCGTAGCGTCGTCCTTCTTATCACTCTGATCTGAGCAAGATGTCAGGAATGCCGAGAAAAGCATAACAGCAAGGAGAAGAAAAGAAATGATGCGTATGTAAGTCTTTTTCATAAATTCACCTCATTATTATTTATCTGTATCGTCATGAAGATCCCGTTTATTTTTAGCGGGAGCCGTGGAATCTCGGAATATCGGCTCGGTGTGAATGGTAATGCGCTTGGTTTTATTGCCCTTGATCGACTGACGAAGCAGTGTGAATGCGTTCTCACCAAGAGAAATAAAATCCTGCTTTACGGTCGTCAGAGAGGGTGTAAAGTATCTCGCGATATCAAGATTATCAAATCCGCTTACCGAAACGTCCTCGGGAACGTGGAGTCCGCACTTTTTAAGACCGTTGATCAAGCCGATAGCGATCAGGTCGGACGCGCAGACCACTGCTGTAACTCCCTGCTCAGCAAAATAATCAGCCGCATCAAGACCGCATGCCTCAGTGTAATTGCCGTAACGCACATAATTGCTGTTGAATTCGATCTCGCCCTCGATCAATCCGATCAGATATCCCGAAAAGCGCTCACGTGTAACGATAGAATCCTTGTCTCCGCCCAAGAATCCGATCTTTCTGTGTCCGAGACTGATAAGATGCTCGACGATAGACGCCACCGAGTTGATGTTATCACTGCTGATGCAAGCAACCCTGGGGTTTTTGACGTACGAGTCCATAAGCATGGTGGGAATATTTGTCGTCTCAAGCTCCTTCATGATCGCGCTGTTCAGCTTGATGCCCATGATCATCAATCCGCAAAAGTTGTTTTCCTGACAAAGCTTTTTAAGATTCGGGGGTGTCTTGTCAGAGCAATGCTCGATCACCACCTCGTAGTGATATACGTTGGCGGCTTGCTGAAATCCCGTCAGCACGGGGTAGCCGACCTGAGAATTACTGTGAGAATCCATATTTTCAAACAACACGCAAATGCGCTTCGACTCTTGGCTGCGATGCAATGAAAAGCCGACCGATCTGGCGTAATTATTCACGCGGTTGCGAGTATCTGCGCTTACGTCGGAAGCGTTGTTTAGTGCCTTGGAGACCGTACTTGCGGAAAGACCGAGCTCCGAGGCGATTTCTTTAATCGTCATTTCGCTTCTCCTTTTTGAGTTTTTTCGAAACACCGAGATCGGCTTTCGAGCACCGATTTCGATTGTTTTGAGGTTCTTTATGCTATCATTATACCATATTTTTTGAACTTTACAATGTTTTTTTGAAAAAAACCGTAAAAATCTCAAAAATATTTTTCTTTCATACAAGGATTTTAACTTTTTCAGAAATAGCTACTTGACACAATGCGGAAAATGTGATAGAATATGAACATTCGAAAGTTTTCGAAATTAAATCAGTCAAAGGAGTATTTGAGAATGCAAGAGCGTTACGCAGGAATTTTATTACCCATCACCGCATTACCCTCTCCGTATGGAGTAGGAACGTTGGGAGCTCAAGCAAAAAATTTCGTAGATTTCCTCGCAAATGCCAAGCAAAAGCTATGGCAGGTGCTTCCGTTGGTACCAACGGGATACGGAGACTCTCCCTATGCTTCCTCCTGTGCCGTAGCGGGCTCTCCTTACCTTATTGATATAGACGAGCTTATCAAGCAAGGCTTACTTACAGAGGAAGAGGCAGAGGAATATTCTTGTGCCACTTCTGATAAAAATATCGGACGCGTGAACTACGAGGCGCTGTTTTATCGCCGTATCCCTCTGCTCAAGATCGCCTTTTCCCGCTTCGACCGTGAAGCTCCCGAGTTCAAAGAGTTTTTGAAAAAGGGCGAATACGCCGACTTCGCGGCATTTATGGCAATAAAAGAGGCTCACGATTGGAAAGCGCTCTCAACCTGGGAAGAAAAATATCGCACTCGCGACGAGCAGGCTCTCGACGAATTCCTTTGTGCAAACGAAGATACAGTTCTCTTCTGGCATTTCACACAGTATGAGTTCTTCCGTCAGTGGAACGAGCTGAAGGCTTATGCAAATGCGCGTGGCGTAGAGATCATGGGAGATATGCCCCTTTACGTTTCCGAGGACAGCACGGAGGTCTGGGCTCATCCCGAGCTATTCTTGCTCAACGGAGACGGTGTGCCTACCGAGGTTGCGGGTGTTCCCCCCGACTATTTCAGCGAGGACGGTCAGCTTTGGGGCAATCCTCTCTATAACTGGGAAAGAATGAAACAGGACGGCTATGCGTGGTGGACCGAGCGACTTAAAAAGGCACTCACTATGTACGATCTCGTTCGCATCGACCACTTCCGCGGATTCGATCGCTTCTACGCTATTCCCGCAGGCAACGAGAACGCAAAAATCGGACGTTGGTACGACGGCCCTAAGGAAGAGCTCTTCAAGGGCAAGGAGGATTGGAAGATCATCGCGGAGGATCTCGGGATCCTCGACGACGGTGTATATCGCCTGATGCGTAATACAGGATACCCCGGAATGAAGGTGTTGGCGTTTGCGTTTGACGGAGACCCCGCTAACGAATACAAGCCCTACAATCACGGTGAAAACTCGGTCGTTTACACAGGTACGCACGACAACTCCACGTTTATTGAGCTTTTGCAGGACATGGACGAGGATGCCCGCAAGGCATTTTATGATGACCTCTCATCAGAGTGCAAGAGAATGGGAAAGCGATTTACCTACTCTTCCGAGCAGATCGACCAGCCTGAAACGATGCAGCGTGCAAGAGAGGCGGCTATTCGCATAGCATACGCGAGCCGCGCAAGATTCGTGATCTTGCCCCTTCAGGACGCTCTCGGAACGGGTGCTGAGTCCCGTATGAACTGCCCCGGTGTCCTCAGCGACCGAAATTGGAGCTGGCGCGTTGAAGAGAAAGTGCTGACCGAAAGATTGGCTAAAAAGCTTGCCGATATGGTCGCAAAAGCAAACAGATGATCACTAAAGGAGTTACCGAAGATAATGAACAACAAATGGATCAAAACAGTCGAGAGTCTTCTCAAGGCAAACAGCGGCGTTGATATGCAGC
>JAZNPB010000126.1:0-8083 GCA_045589435.1 Eubacteriales bacterium
TTGACAGTTTCGGGGGTCAGCTTTTCCGAGAGGGTAAAGCTTGTCATATTATTACAGCCATAGAACGCATCGTATTCAAGCGTATGGACGTCCTTTCCGTGTACTATCTCCGTAAGCCCATAACAGTAAGCAAATGCCGCCTGCTTTATCACTTCAAGACTTTCGGGCATCGTTACCTTTGAGGGAAGCTTATTATCTCCGAACGCATCCTTACCGACGGTCTTTGTGCCTTCGAGTATAGAATAGCTTTCATCTGCCTTTGCTCTGGGATAAGCAAGCAGAGTATCGCCCGTCGCATTGGCATTTCTCGGGTCTGCAGTATACAGCACCCCGTCTGCCGAGGTGAACACGGGATTTCCGTCCTTAACTATGATCTCTGTCAAGGTATCCTTGAACATCATATTTGCGGGAATGAATGCAGCATTCTTGGGTACGATCAAGGTCTTCAGCGGAGAGCCGCTCAGCGTACCTGAGGTCGATGTCAGAACGTCGTCAAGCGCGGGCGACAGTGTCAGACTCTCGAGCGCGGTGCAGTAATAGAAGGCATAATCATCCAATTCCTGCACGTCGGGACCCATATCGATGGACTTCAGATTTGCACAGCGGCTGAAAGCCTCGTAGCGGATCTCCTTTACTCCCGCCGCGATCTCCACCGAAGTCAGATTGTTGCAATAATAAAAAGCATGTTCACCGATGGCAGTCACGTAGCAATCACTCGGCACGGTGTAATCCGTGATCGGACTGTTTCTCGGCATCCGCACCAAGGTGAGATCGGTGGCAGAGCTTTCTCTCCTGAAAAGAACACCGTCACGGCTATAGTACCAGGTGTTTTCCGGGTCGGCAACGATCTGTTGCAGAGTGGAAATGTTAAGAAAATTCTCCGCCACGCTGACAACGCTCGGTCCGAGCACCAGCGTGGTCAGATTTTCACAACCGTAAAAAGCAGAGCCGGCCACCGCGACAGGCGTATCTCCGTCCGGGAGATGAACGGTTGTCAGAGCGGCAGCACCGTAGGCGATGTTGTTATCTATTGATACCACGTTCTTGCCAAGGTACAGCTCTGTCATAGTCGTGTTGTTCCTGAACGCACCGTTTGCGACCGCGGTAACGCTATCGGGCACTCTCACCACGGTGTCATCGCCCGTGTATGCGGTCAGAACGCCATTTTCGATAACGAAGCCGTCAGTGATGCCCGTGGCGTATGCAGGTGCCGCCAGACCGAATGCCATTGCAATCGCAAGGACGGCGGCAATTATTTTATTATAATATCGAAGCATATCTTCCTCCGTTCGTTAAGGAAACGGGCGGTTGGCGGTCGTTTATGACCGTCACCGCCCGTTTTACGCTGACTATTTATTTGATGATCTTAAATTTGCCAATAATAGGAAGCTCTTTAGCCTTACCGTTCAGCGCGTTGATGATTCCGATAACGGCGAGAACGGTAATCAGGATGCTCGCAATAGGAGCAATGATCCAACCGAGTATGGGGATCACCAGAATCACTCCCGATGCAATAGCCGCAAGGAAAAGTACAAGCCCCTGATTGGTGTGGTATTTGGCAAAAGGCGAATCCTTTGCCGCAAGGAGAGGAATAAGGAAGATTATGTAAGCAAGTACTGCCATTAACTTATTCTTCTCAATATCAGCAGCGTCAAACTCTTCCGTTGTATCCGCGGTGTTATTGAGTGACGCGACCTTATCGGAAAGATCGTTCTTCTTTTCTTCCGCTTGGGGCTGTACGGGCTCGCTCGGAGCTCCTACGGTGTTACCGCAGTTTGAGCAGAATTTTGCCCCTTCCTCCATCTTTGTTCCGCATTTTTCACAGAATGCCATAATTAATTTCTCCTTTATATTATTTTTGGGCATATGCCCGCAAATTATCCGTCAAAGCCGCCAATTCCGAAGCCTTCAAACAATGAGCCGAGATCCAATCCCGCGAGATCGCCTAACGAACCGATAAGGAAATATACCGCGATCGAGATGATGGCAGAGAGGATAAGTCCCACAAGTACCCAAATCAGAATTGCACGGGCAAAATGCTTGAGATTCTTATTTTTTGCCGCAAAGCCCATAATAAGGCAAACAAGGAATCCTATTACAGGCAGCGCGTAAAGAAACATCAGCCAAAAATATGCACCCGTGCCGACTACCTTGTCGGTCTTATCACTTGCGCTTGCAGGTACCGCCTGCGGAGAGGCATATACCGTCTGCTGAGGCGGCTGAACATACTGCGGTTGAGCATACTGCTGTGCGGGTTGGGTATATTGCTGCCTCGAAGGATTCTGAACGTACTGAGGTTGGGGCTGAGGCTGAGGCTGAGGTTGGGAAACGGGAGATTCGGTCGGAGCCGTCCCTCTCGGAGTTCCGCAAGATGTGCAGAAAGCCGCGCCATCAGCAAGTACGCTTCCGCACTTCATACATACGTCCTCTTTGACAGTTTCTTTTACGGGCTCTTCTTCAGGTTGCCGGACAACGACCACTTCCTCGGGTGCTTTTGATCCGCAGTTGGTGCAGAACGCCGCACCGGGTGCTATATCCGCACCGCATTGATCACATTTTTTTGGCATAATAACACCTCCGTATCATTCATTCGGTAACATATCCGCAGTTATTCCTGCATCCGCCAAACTCTTGACCGAGGTATCGTATTTAACGACCTCGATAAGGGTAAACGCGTTCTGTGCAAAGAGCAATCCCGTATCGCGGCTCAGCCAGTATTCGGCCGTGCTCTGAGTGGAGGTTATTTTGATACACTGCGAGCCGGCTATCGTCTTTGTCGTTGACTGATCTTCCACCATATAGTTCGACTTTGTATAAAAGAGATAGTTCATAGAACTCTTCAAAGCCTTATCTACGCCGTATCTGTCAAGTACTTTATCCGCCTTTATCCACATGATCGAGTCGCCTAAGCTCATACCGTTATATCTCGTCCAGGTCTTTGCGGATGCATCGTACTTGAAATAGGTCTTCGACAATGCGCCGGAATCAAAATAGTAATCCTCGCCGATCTTGGTTACCTTATAGGTAATTTTGCTGTCGGGATTTGATGAATATGCGTACGTATATTCAATATAAGCGTTTGTCGGAAGCGTAAAGCCCGGTCCCTCGTATTTTTCATAATCAACGTAAAAGGTTCCGTAATTCTCGCCAAACGAAAGCGAGACTTCTACCTGATCGTAGTTATCGAAGATCATCGAGTACTTAGCTCTTTCTGATGTCTTGGTAGTTTCCTCAAAGCCTGCGGCGCGCATTGCGGCGCACCAAGTCTCAACCGCTTCGGTATCAAGGTTATTTCTGATGTAAATGTAGTTGTTCTCGACGTCAAAGACACGGCGGGGGGCTTCCGCTATTGCGGGAAGCAGCGCGGCAAACTCAGCGCCGTATTGTGTCTTTATGTGCTCTGCAGGCCATTCAAGACCCGTGAGCTCTTCCTTTTCAACCGTGATCGTAAGCCGTCCGCCGTAGCTGTCGTATTCCGCGGAAACGTTTGCATAGAGCCCGTTTCCGAGATCCTTTACATAGATGTATTCATCTGTATAGTCGCCCGCGGTCTTCGCATAGCCTGCGCTCTCGATCGATGCAAGCCAAGGATCAAGCTCCTCTTCCTCGGTCCAGGTCATATATACCGCGATGTGATCGAGATATTCCGAATATTCTCCCGGCTGCTCGTTTTTATATTCCGAGACTTCAAGCTCTTTGTAGTTGCCGCTGTAAGCGGGAAGAGCGATCGCCTTGCCGAAGAAGGCGTCTATCTGATCGCTCGGCCAAGCGGGAAGAAGGCTTCTGTCTGTGAAATGGTAAGCAAATTCAACGTACTGCATACCGTCAAGGTCATAAAGCTCAAGCTCGAAATATCTGCTCTCATCACTGTTGTCGATCCATTGGAGCACCGCCTCGGGTCCCCAGCTTTCTGCCTCGCCCTCGACCATCGTATAACCCGACAGCTGGGAGCTAAGAGCATCTGCAAGCGCCAGAAAGTTTTCTTCATTGAGATTTGCACTTCCGTTGAGGAGCATTCCGCCGTACTGAGCCTTTGCGCCGTCATTTGAAAGCGAGGGAAGTCCCACCGAGGTAACGAACGAAGGAAATTCGAGCTTTACGCCGGAATACTTTTCGATCTCCTTTATAAATTCGGTAGGACCCGACGTCATTCCCTCTATCAGCTCGTTATCGGTCATTGAAAAGGCGATCGTAAGCAGGTCGCCCTCCATGGCAATAACGGCGCCGTAAAGAACCTTATCCGTCGTGCGAGAGTAGGTAAGTGTATCCTCATTGGCTTCCCAGGAGGAAAAAGCCGAAGCGATATCCGCAAAGAATTCCTCCGCATTCACCTTGGGCTCGGTCATCGTAACCATATACATCGACATGCTCGAGCCGCCAATGGTTGCGCCCGCGTATTCCTCGGCTTCGGGAAGCGTGATCTTTACGCCGAAAACGTCTTTGATATTTTTCTCTATAGTTTCCTTGTTGTCTGAATCCTCGATGTTTTCAAAGCCTTCCTGTGCCTCACCGAAGTCCTCGGAATCTTTACCGCCTCCGAGATCACAAGAGACCATCGAAAACAACATAAACGCCACTATTAAAAACGTCAATATTTTTCTCATTGTATTTTTCTCCAATTCAAACCGCTGTTACTTACCCTGCCACTCTTCCTCTGCGCCTTCATTTTCGGAGGTCACGATATCAGCGCCGGAGGGAATATCGATCGTATAGGGAGTTTCAAATTTCTTGCAGGTAAATTCTGTACTTCCCGAGCCCTCGGCACCTGCAGAAGCGCCGAGCTTCCAGGAAAGGCACATACCGGTTTCAATATCTATGCAGAAGGTATATTCCATACCGTATCCGAAAAGTCCGATAGAGTAGGAGAATTGATCACATTCTCTGCCCGCCACCTTTTCGCTCGTCTTCTTCATAGGTGCGCCCTCGAACATTTTATAATTCCCGAGGTAGCCGAAAAGCGCGATCGTGTAGTAGGAACAGCTTTCTTCCATCTGCTCTCGGGTGATGCCTGCTTCTTCATAGACGGTCTCTGTCATCAGCCACTTACCGTCCTCCTGTTTGGTGTATGTAACTGCTTTGGTATCGTCCGAGAAATCAACGATAAGCTCATCGCCGTCGCCGCAATAATAAAAAGCGGTGGGGGTTTCGGCATAGATGATCTTTTCGGCGGTGGGAGTTTCGCCTGTTTCGATATTTACGATGCTCATTTCTATGTAAATACCGTCCTCTTCCCTCATCTTCTTGAGGTTTTCTTCCATTTTCTCATAGTCGTAATCCATTGTTACACCCTCGTTGCCGCCCGTGAGTATCGATTCGAGATCGCAGGACGTAAGCGAGAGCAGCATAATAGCCGCGAGTAAAAGCGCAAACAGTCTTTTCATAGTTTTTTACTTCCTTTCTTATTTGAGTTTTGCTCCGCAGGAGGTACAGAATGCCGCTGTGGGAGCATTTTTGGTGCCGCACTGACCGCAGAAGACGGGACTCTCTGCATTTGCAGTCGGAGCGGGAGGAGGTGAGGTGGTTACAGTCTGAGGCTGAACGTATTCGAAAGCAGGAGCAGCAGCTGCCGCAGCTCCCGCATAAGCCATCTCGGGGTTTTCTTCCTTTCCCTTATTGAAGAGTTCCTTGAATTTGCCCGAAAGTCCGCAAAGCTTTTCATAAAGATCAAAAGTGATCTCGGTCGTCTGTGCCGCTTCCATATAACCCGCCATAGTCTGGCAGAGGATAAAGCTGTCAAGGAACGCAAACTTGACCACCCATGTAAGCAGGCATGAGATAAGGAATGCAAGCAGTCCGCTCCAATCAAATACTCTGAAAAGCAGACCGATCGGGATAAAGATGACAATTACGGTCAGAATGACGGCAAGGATAACCTTGAGCATCGTCTTTGCCGCGTTTCCAAGCAGTTTTTTGATATTCTGTGCATAAACTACAACACCGTCACATGCGCTTTCAAATGCACCCTGTTCTTTCTTGTAGAATGTATAGCCAAGACAGCATTCGTCCACGTATCCCAAAGAGAGCTCGACAAAGAATTTTGCAAGGTCCGCAACCTTATCCATACCGGGTATAAAATCCAGGAAATCCGCAACCTTGCCAATACCTCGCTGGATCTGCTTTACAGCACCGCTGACCAGCTTATCTACCGCAAAAAATACGTTTGAGGTGACAAATCGCTCCTTGACGTTGCCTATGCCGTATTTTACCTGATTTGCGGGAACCTCACCCGTGACAGCCGCTTCGGCAATGACGGAAATATGCCCTGCCTTGACCATATATCCGAGATAGTGCATCACTGCAAAACGAACAACTCCGACAGCTCCGCACCAGATAAGAAATCCTACAACAATACCTCCGTCACCGAAAAGATAGCCGATTCCAAGACAAAGTGCAAGAATAATGCCGAGGATCAGCACCATAGCTCCGCCGAGCAAGAGCTTTGCCCAACAAAAAGGCAGTGTTTTAGTGAATAATTTTCCTGCTTTCATAAAAAGTAACCTCCGTTATTATCTGAATAAACTTTTAAAATTAAATGCTTGAGTAGGCTCGGTTTTTACATAATCGAAACCGCCCACAGGCTCGCCGACCGAAAAATAGATAGTTGGGGACTCCGCGCCTCCCTCGAAGCAATGCTCCGTGTCTGCACGGTAGCAAACATCTCCTATTTTTTTAAAAAGTATTTCCTCCGAAGGATACTGCCCGGCAGGGCGGAATCCTTCAGCTCGCAAAAGTGCTCGGTAATCTTCCACTGCTTTCTGCGCCAAATAGTTATTCGGGAAAGTAACGCAAAACCACAGATAACCGTCGTCCTGCTCAATGCAAGGGTCGCTTCCGCCGAGATTCCATTTAGGATAAGCGGGAAGCTTTGCATCCCACTCTGCCATAACGCCTGCAAATTGTGCAGCAGCTCTTTGTTCCTCGGCTATCGCAGAGGGAAGTTTAGTGCCGCACGCACTGCAAAATTTCATTCCGAGATCATTCTGCTTACCGCAACTTGTGCAGACAGCGCTTTCGGCAAGTGTCTGATCGGGCAACCTTGTACCACAACGGGGACAGAATTTGTTGTCCGCAGTTGCCGCCGTTTCGCAGGATGGGCATATCTTCATATTTTTGCTCACCTCTGTCACATATCCTTGCGCTGCGCGCTCAAGATTTGCCATTGCACCCTCGAATCCGCCGGGGGTGCTTTGAACTGTTTGATTATTTGATGCCGAATCAAGCCTTGCAGCTGTCTTATTTGCAAGCTCGGTCGCCTTGGGTTCGACCGCTGTGCGCACTGCCTTACCGACAGCCTGACTCACGCCGCGGCTGATTCCGCGCTTTATTGCTCTTTCAAGAAAACTCAACTCTTTTCCTCCTTTTCGTTTTTGAGCTTAAGGCACTCGATGCATATCCCCTGCTCATCTGCGAAGCAATCATCGCAGACCCGTCTGCCGCAGACGGGACAGAGGTTAAAAAAGATGAGAACCTCTTTGTTTGCTCTTTCGTATGCGTCCCCATGATCGCTTAGCCACAAAAGCTCCCGCGCTCGCCGTTCGGAGGCACTTATAAAAAGCTTGGGTTTAAACGGCGGCTTGAAGCTGTAGCTGACTGCCTTGACAGGCTTTGCGCATAGATCGCAAAAAAACGTGAATTTGAATGATTCGAGATCCGAATCATCCTGATATTTTTTTGTTACAGGTTCTAACATTGCTGCCTCCTTTCACGGGATATATAAACACGGCCTGACGCTATCCTTTAACGGATGACCGCTTTTATGACTTAATTATACCAAAAAAACGCAAAAAAAGTACCTACCGCAGGGGGGTAAAGCGGTAGGTACTGTGTATTTTTTGAATAATTTATTGCTTTTTTATGACTTTCGAAGCTTGCTATCGATTTTAATGAAAAGCTCGTCCTTGTTTGCAACGCCAAGCTTACCGTAGATCCTTCCCGCGTTGTCCTTGACTGTGGAGATGCTTATTCCAAGGTAATAACCGATCTCGCTCTGTTTTTTACCCTTGAGCAACTCGCAGAAAACTTCGAGCTCGCGGTTGGTCAACAGATGAGTTTCAGCGGTAGCGGCAACGATCTTTTCGATCTC
>JAZNPB010000127.1:0-1855 GCA_045589435.1 Eubacteriales bacterium
AGGTATGGGGCTTTGACTACCTGGGTGACTCAAGAACGGTTGACGTTCACGTAAAGAGACTTCGTGAAAAGCTTGAGGGCGTGTCTGACAAGTGGACTCTCAAAACTGTATGGGGCGTTGGATACAAGTTTGAATCCTTCACCTGATAAATAAACATCAAGGGGCTTTGCTAATTGCAAAGCCCCTTTTACTATGCGAGGTGAATTATACTATTAAGTGCAACACTTTTAAGAAAAAAGAACACTCATATTGAATCCTGTGTTATAATGAAGTTACCACACACCACAATAACAAAAGGAGATTCAATATGAGCTATACTCATTTTACCATAGAAGAGCGCTGTTGTCTACGGGAATTTTACAAAAAAGGTTACAGTTACAGAAAAATTGCAAAATTATTGGGTAGAAACGTGAGTTCGGTGTCGCGTGAGCTACGTCGGAACTGCACGCATATGTACGACATACCCTCGTACTATCCCCACACTGCACAAAAGAAAAGCAATCTTCGCCGCTCATACTGCCATAGGGGAATGTTCTGGTCGCAGGATTTAATAAAGTACATAGAAGAAAAGCTCCTTGCAACATGGTCGCCCGAACAGATTGCAAATGCCCCCTCGCCTTTCGAGAAAATGCCTTCTGCAAGAACCATATACCGTTGGATCTACGACAAGTATTTGCTTAACGGTAATCTAAAGGTGCTTCGTAGAAAAGGCAAAAGCCATTTAGGAAAAGAAACACGCGGCAAATTTAACCTTGGAAAATCCATTAGAAAACGTGACAAAAGCGTATACAAGCGCAAAGAAGCAGGACATTGGGAAGCGGATACGGTTGTTAGCGGACAAGGCAAAAGCAAGACTTGTTTTGCAACTCTTGCAGAACGCAAAACACGTCTTTATCTTGCGATGAAGATACCGGACAGAAAAGCCGACACTATGGCTGCCGCCATTATTTCAATGCTCTCGGAGATCCCCGGTGAGCTCGTTAAAACAATTACTTGTGACCGTGGCGCCGAGTTTGCCAATTGGCAAACAATTGAAAAGAAGCTTAATTGCGATGTATACTTTGCTGATCCTTATTGTGCTTGGCAGAAAGGCACGAACGAAAACAGCAACGGACTCTTGAGAGAATTTTACCCCAAAGGGCGCGATCTCTCGAGAGTTAGCCCCAAAACACTTTTGCGGAATCTGTCGTTAATTAACAACAGACCCCGCAAATGCTTAAATTATATTTCTGCTCAGGATTCTTGGAACTTAGAATTGCTAAATCTTTCTTAAAAGTGTTGCACTTCTATTGACAATTCACTGTTTGGATTGCTTGCGATCCGGACAAGGTGTTTGCTCTCGCAAGCGCGCTGGTTCGTTTAGCCGTAAAATACAAATCGTTCACTTTATACCCCTTTTGTTCAATTTATGGAGTATCGTTCAATTTATAGACAATCAAAATCATACACAAAAAACTGTTGAATTAAAATAAAAAGTATGCTATACTAAACTAAGAAATTAACGAAAGGAAGTTCACTATGACACAAGTCCAGAAAATGAACGCAGCTCTTGAGCGTGAAGTTATTGCCAAGCTCAAAGCAGATGGATTTGAAGGCAAATTCCCTCATTACAGGAGAGTTTTCCCCGATAGAATTGAACTCATATCCTTCCCGAAGGATAAGTACGGCAACGCCTTTCACGTGGAAGCATCGGTTGCGTACCCAAACAGAGAGAAATGGGAGCAAAATATTGACTATCATTTCTTTACAGGTGAGCTTGACGAGCTAACAGCCGACGATTGCGGAAAGAGGTATGAGCTGAAAAGCCGTTTCGGTAGTATTTTCTATTACACCGACGTATATATCATTCAGATTT
>JAZNPB010000128.1:0-2815 GCA_045589435.1 Eubacteriales bacterium
CAGTTCATTTCTCACGATATGAAGAAACCACTTTCGTCCGCACGGTCTTATCTGGCTGCATTACGTCAAAAGCAGGAGCGCGATGCACAGCTTAAAACCATTGATATTATCGAATCAAAGGTTTTGGGTCTTAATGAAAGCCTTTCCGCTGTTGCTGAATATGCCAAACGGAAGTACATTGCGGAAACGCCGATAAACGCCTCGATTGATGAAATTCTATATGCCGTGTACGCTGAACTTTCCCCCGATGCAGAGGCAAACGGTATAGTAATGAATATTTCTGCGAAGCATTCTCTTGCGTTTGTTAAACCTGATGCACTGAAATCTGTTCTTCAAAATCTCGTTTTGAACGCTATCGAGCACGCTGAGTGTAAGAACATATGGCTCAAGGTTCAACGTAAAATTGACAAATGCGTTATTACGGTTACAGACGATGGCAATGGATTTGGAGATAAAGATGTGTTCCATCCGTATTATTCAGGCAACGAAGGAGAAGAAAACATCGGTCTTGGCTTATATATTTGCAAAAGCCATATTGAAGCAATGAATGGAACACTTACGCACGAATATGTGAATCACAAACTTATTTTTACAATAACTCTTCCAATTGCTTAAATAGCAGTAGACAAAAGAACGGTGTATCAACTGACACACCGTTCTTTTGTTTTGGCTATCAGTTGCTTTCTATTCTACTGAGTATTTCGGCAACGATGCGATTCTTATATCCTTCATCATAGGTTATGCTGCTTTTTTTAATCATTATATAAACATCAAGCAGACTGGTCTTTCTGCTGTTGGTGATATCGAAGATATATTCCTCGTTTATAGTTCTTTTATCTTCATACTTTGCTTTGCAGCCACTTAGACCGCCCGTGGATATTTCTTCGATTTCGCCAATAAGAAGATACGAAAGCTGTCCTTTGAAGTAATGAGAAATTTCCCCATAAGCATTTCTACCAGTTTCCCTGAAATCAATTTGAACAATAAAGCTCCTATCAGGCGCACAAAGGTTAATATCGTTTTCACATGTTTCGTTATTGCTTGAATCGATGCACTTTATTTAAACGTTTCTCTTTTCATCCGAAAAGCCGTTGCTCAACTTTATCAAAATCCACGGTTAATATTTCCACATCATCTCCTAAAATGTTTCTTACAAAATCTTCTTGCCAATCAAAACAATATACACAAAGATTACCTTTTAATTCAGAAGCGGCCCACAGACGACGCAGATCACCGTCCAACCACACCAAAGAATAAACACCGTCAGTATAATCATCGTGATCATAATATCCATACTTGGGAAGCTCATCTAACTCCAGAAGTAACTTTGTAAAATAATCATGCCACCCTATAACGGTGAAGAAGCGTAGATATCTCGCGCCATATTCGTTTAGTGGAATAAAATGAACCTTTTCGTAGATGCCGTGAAAATGATAATTGGAATTTCGTATTTTCTGAGTTGACAAAAATGTTTCCATCGCAATTTCTCCAGAGTCTGCAAACAACATAGAATAGCTGTAATCATGTACATAGGTGCCTTGAGAATTAAAATCTGTTGTTATCTTAATCTTATACTCGCCTGTGCCCGACCACTTCATTGGTGTATACCGAGTATTGTAAATATAGTAGTTTATATTTCCTACAAACAAGGCACCAACCACTCGTGTGAAATTGGTTTTGTTGGCTGCATCGTCTCCACCAAACCATTTTAACATTCTACTTGTCATAAAGAACGGTTGACGGATGGAAATGATTGTGTCAAACTCGTCTCGTTGGAAATTGGGAAGATTGTGGGGGAAGATCTCGATGCCGGCATCTCTGCATACGGCGAGGACCTCGGCAACTCGATGGTTGCGGTCAAGGTGTTGGTCGTTCATCGGCATATTATGTCCGTTTGAAATGATGTCGTAGTACTCGCCCTCATCGATCCATTTTAAGATTGGGAGGGCGCCACTATATAGCCGAATGGATTTTAGTCTGCCTTTGCCGCATAGATTGAAGAGCCGCGGAAGCGAGATCGCTTCCGCGGTCTCGGGGTTGCGAACGGTTAGCGGTTGCATACACTCATCCACCAATTTTCGATACATACGTTTATTTCCGAGCAGGTGTAAAGAGCGCACAGGGTATTCGCCACAGACAGATAATAGGCTGATGAGGCGGTAAAGCCGGCTGTCTTTTTTCATTGTTTTTGTCATTATTTGTTTATCTCCTTTCTTTAATGAACAATAAATGGTGAAATGAAAAATCCGACGTCTTAGTTTGATACAACGTCGGATTTTCTCTCTTAAATATGCGAAAAAGTCTTGTATTACAAGGACTTTTTGGTTTTATAAAAAGGTGTAAAAAATTTTTGGCGAAAAAGCGCTGTTTTTACACCTGTTTTTGAGGTGGTGAATCGTACAATTTCAGCCCGTTATCGGGGATAGAGGGTTGCATTTTACACCACATCAGGAACTCATTTTGCGGAACTACGTACACCTCGGTTTTGTCTTGATCTCCCTCGGCACTGCAATAGAAATGCTGACAAACGTGAGGCGAATCATCCTCCATCACGAACAGCGCAATCGCATCTATGACCGTCTTGATCTCAATATTGTCGTGATCGCGCCAAGCTCTTTTGGGATTATTTCTGTTGTAGACATGACGAAAGATGATCGTACATTTTCCAAACTTCCGCATTTGCTTGTCCATAAAAAATCGCTCTAACGAAGCATACATAATTTCCTTTATGTATCCGGTAGAGCTGTTTCTCTTTTTTGGTAGCAGTGCAGGAATGACCGCGCAGAACCATCCTTCCTCTGTGTAACCGCATTTG
>JAZNPB010000129.1:0-5420 GCA_045589435.1 Eubacteriales bacterium
ACGCTCACTGCCCATATCGGGATTGAGGCGCTTGACAAGCTCGGGACGTTGTGTTGCAATACCCCAGTTACACTTGCCGGTCTGGCAAGTACGGCAGAGATGACAGCCGAGGGCGAGCAGAGCCGCAGTAGCAATATAGCAGGCATCCGCACCAAGTGCAATTGCCTTTACCACGTCTGCGGCAGAACGGATACTACCACCTACCACAAGGGATACGTTATTTCTGATGCCTTCATCGCGCAAACGCTGATCAACCGAAGCAAGAGCAAGCTCAATCGGAATACCTACGTTATCGCGGATTCTCGTAGGAGCCGCACCCGTACCGCCGCGGAATCCGTCAATAGCAATGATATCCGCACCGCTTCGTGCAATTCCGCTGGCAATAGCGGCAATGTTGTGGACTGCCGCAACCTTGACGATGATCGGCTTTTTGTAATCGGTTGCTTCCTTCAAGGAAAAAACGAGCTGACGCAGATCCTCGATAGAATAAATGTCGTGATGCGGAGCAGGGGAGATGGCATCCGAGCCTTCGGGTATCATACGAGTACGTGAGACATCACCGACGATCTTGGCACCGGGCAAATGGCCGCCGATTCCGGGCTTGGCGCCTTGTCCCATTTTGATCTCAACCGCCGCGCCTGCCTTCAGATACTCCTCGTGAACGCCAAATCGTCCCGATGCAACCTGTACGATGGTGTTCTCACCATAGACGTAAAAATCCTCGTGAAGTCCGCCCTCGCCCGTATTATAAAGAATACCGAGCTCCTTGGCGGCACGCGCAAGGCTTTCGTGTGCGTTATAGCTAATTGAGCCGTAGCTCATCGCGGAGAACATCATCGGCATCGAAAGCTCAAGCTGAGGCGGAAGCTTGCAGATCAACTTACCGTCAGCATTTCGCTCGACCTTTTCGGGTTTCTTTCCGAGGAACACCTTGGTTTCCATTGGCTCACGAAGAGGGTCGATTGGCGGGTTTGTGACTTGAGACGCATTGATCAGGATTTTATCCCAATATACGGGAAGAGGCTTGGGATTTCCCATTGAGGATAGCAGGACCGCACCGCTTCCCGCTTGCTTGTATATTTCATTGACGGTATCCTGTTGCCAGTTAGCGTTTTCACGTAGCTGACAGTCGCTTTTTACGATCTTGAGTGCACGTGTCGGACACAGAGAAACGCAACGGTGGCAGTCCACGCACTTTGACTCGTCGCTGAGCATGATCTTGCGTTCCTCATCGTAGGTATGTACTTCGTTGGCGCACTGTCGTTCGCAAACACGGCAGGTCACGCAGCGGCTGTCATTTCTGACAACTTCAAATTCCGGATAGATAAAGTTTACAGCCATCAGAAACAGCCCTCCTTTACATTGACGATAACGGGCTCACCGCCTGCGGGTGCCCAGATGTTTTCCACGTTCGGTTCCATTACGCGAATCGCCGCTTCTTCGCTTGCAATATATACCTTATTATTCTTTTCACCGACAACCATGGAACGAAGCTTGAGACGGTCGTTGAGCGCCATAAGTCCTCCGTTGTAACCCAAAACGATGGAAAACGGACCCGTTACGAGTAGGCTTGGGAAAAGGGTGCGAAGATAGGTATGCTTCTCCTTATCCTCTATATCGGTTTTATTGGCGATCGTGCTCCAGAAGGGAGCGGCAACAACGCTTGTTGCCTCTTCAAGCGTAAGTCCCTGCACACGCACGAGATAATCAAAGATGTAGGTAATGACCTCGGTATCGGTCTGGAGATTACACTTGTATCCAAACATTTCAATATATCTTCTGTTTGCATCGTAAGAAGAGATCTCTCCGTTATGAACGATAGAGTAATCAAGGAGAGTAAAGGGATGCGCTCCGCCCCACCAGCCGGGCGTGTTGGTCGGATATCTGCCGTGAGCAGTCCACGAGTATCCTTCATATTCATCTAATCTGTAGAATTCGCCAACATCCTCGGGAAAGCCGACTGCCTTGAAGGTTCCCATATTCTTTCCGCTGGAAAATACGTATGCGCCGGGCATTTCGGTATTGATCTTCATGACGGTACGAACGACAAATTCCTTTTCGTCAAGCTGCATGGAATCAAGCACGGAACGCAAGGGAGCAACGAAGTAACGCCATATGATCGGCTCGTCGGTAATGGATGGTATTTTTTTCGTGGGAATGATCTCGGATTTTACAATTTCAAATCTTTCCTTTAAGAATACTTCGCAATTCTTTCTCGTTGTACGCTCGTCAAAGAAAAAATGAAGAGCGTACAGATCCTTGTATTCCGGATAGATGCCGTAAGCGGCAAAGCCACCGCCCAGACCGTTGGAACGGTCGTGCATAGGCATCATCGCTTCAATAATCGGTCTGCCCGACATTCTCTCACCGTCCTTGGCGATTACCGCTGCGATGGCGCATCCCGATGGAATACGTACTTGACCTTCTTTCAACATAATCGTAACCATTGCCTTTCCTGAAACAAAAAAGCAAAGGCGTTCACGGATAGACAGCGTGTGCTGTATCCTATGAACGCCTTTGCTCATATGCAAGCATTATAGCACGAAACTTGCAGATTGTCAAGATGTTTTCGGGAAAAATTTCAGATTTTGCAGGATTTTTCAAAAAAATTTTAAAAACCCCTTGACAAACCACAAGCGAGGGTGTATAATGTGTCGCGTAAAGGCAAAGGCGTCTTTGACAGGGTAACACCTATCAGAGCCGCCTTTGCCTTTTTATGTTTCGTACATTAAGGAGGATTTCTGTTATGTCATACGTAGATGAGGTAATAGAGCAAGTTGTAAGTCAAAACCCAAACGAGCCCGAATTTCATCAGGCAGTCAAGGAAGTTCTGGAATCGATCCGAGTAGTGGTCGATCAGAATGAGGAGCAGTTCAGACGCGATGCTCTCTTGGAGCGTCTGTGCAATCCCGAGCGCCAGATCAAATTCCGTGTACCGTGGGTCGACGATAAAGGACAGGCACACGTCAACACCGGCTATCGCGTTCAGTTTAATAGCGCGATCGGTCCGTATAAGGGAGGCTTAAGACTTCATCCTTCTGTTAATATTGGAATTATTAAGTTCCTCGGCTTTGAACAGATTTTCAAGAATTCGCTTACGGGTCTTCCCATTGGAGGAGGAAAGGGCGGTTCCGATTTTGATCCCAAGGGTAAGAGTGACCGAGAGGTGATGGCGTTCTGTCAGAGCTTTATGAGTGAGCTTTGCAAATACATCGGAGCAGACACAGACGTTCCCGCGGGAGATATCGGAACGGGGGCACGCGAGATTGGATATATGTTTGGTCAATATAAGAAGCTCAGAGGCTTGTTTGAGGGTGTACTCACGGGGAAGGGACTTTCCTATGGCGGTTCACTTGCAAGAACCGAGGCTACGGGCTACGGTCTCTTATATCTGACCGAGGAAATGCTGAAGTGCCACGGTGTAGATATGAAGGGAAAGATCGTTACGGTTTCGGGTGCCGGTAATGTTGCCATTTATGCAATCGAGAAGGCAGAGCAGATGGGGGCAAAGCCTGTGACCTGCTCAGACTCTACCGGTTGGGTTTACGATCCCGACGGAATCGACGTTGCGGCGCTCAAGGAGATCAAGGAAGTCAAGAGACAAAGACTTACGGAATATAAGAAATACAGACCAAATTCCGAATACCACGAGGGCAAGGGTGTATGGACCGTTAAGAGTGATATCGCTCTTCCTTGTGCTACGCAGAACGAGCTTGACCTTGAGGATGCAAAGATGCTGGTTGCAAACGGTGTGATCGCAGTTTGCGAGGGGGCAAATATGCCTACCACTGCCGAGGCGACCAAGTATTTCCAAGAGAACAACGTGTATTTCGTTCCGGGTAAGGCGGCAAATGCGGGCGGTGTTGCAACATCGGCACTTGAAATGTCTCAGAATAGCGAACGCTTGTCTTGGAGCTTTGAAAAGGTAGACGGTGAGCTCAAGGGCATTATGGTTCGTTTGTATCACAACATTGACGATGCCGCAAAAAAGTATGGCTTCGAGGGCAATTACGTAGTCGGTGCGAACATTGCGGGCTTTGAAAAGGTCGTAGATGCAATGAATGCACAGGGCATAGTTTAAGGTAATAAGTAAGAGTGAAAAGTGAATAAGTGAAGGCAATGGCGTCTTTCTTGTGTAAAAAACAGGACAGACGCCTATCACATTTTTTAGAACAATTTGCAAAGGAGAAATATATTATGGCAACGGTAAAAGAACAATTCGGAAGTCTGGTCTTTGATGACAGAGTGATGAAAGCGAGCCTTGATGCAAAGGTTTACGCTTCCTTGAAAAAGACGATTGATGAAGGAAAGGAGCTTGATCTGACGGTCGCAAATGCTGTGGCAGCCGCTATGAAGGATTGGGCGGTAGCTCACGGCGCAACCCATTATACACATTGGTTTCAGCCTCTTACGGGTGTTACGGCAGAGAAGCATGACAGCTTTATTTCACCTGCTCCCGATGGCGGAGTCATTATGGAATTTTCGGGCAAGGAGCTGATCAAGGGTGAGCCCGATGCATCTTCGTTCCCCTCGGGAGGACTTCGCGCTACCTTTGAGGCAAGAGGCTATACTGCTTGGGATCCTACCTCTTACGCATTTATCAAGGGAAAGACGCTGTGCATTCCTACAGCATTCTGCTCCTATGGTGGCGAGGCTCTTGATAAGAAGACTCCATTGCTTCGTTCTATGGAGGCACTCAACGTGCAGGCTCTCCGTATTCTGAAGCTTTTCGGAAACGATACCGTAAAGCGTGTTACAAGCTCGGTCGGCCCCGAGCAGGAATATTTCCTTGTTGACAAAGAAATGTATAACAAGAGGAAAGATCTCATATACCCCGGGCGCACGCTCTTTGGCGCGAAGCCTCCCAAGGGGCAGGAAATGGATGACCATTATTTTGGTGTTATCAAGCCCCGTGTAGCTGCTTATATGGAGGATCTCAATGAGGAACTGTGGAAGCTTGGTATTCTTGCAAAGACTGAGCATAACGAGGTCGCACCCGCACAGCATGAGTTGGCACCCATTTATACCACAACGAATATTGCCACCGACCACAACCAGCTTACGATGGAGATCATGCAGAAGGTGGCTGCAAAGCACGGTCTTGTTTGCCTGCTCCACGAAAAGCCCTTTGCGGGTGTCAACGGCTCGGGTAAGCACAACAACTGGTCTATTGCAACCGATGCAGGACAGAATTTGCTCTCTCCCGGCGAAACACCCTACGAAAACGCGCAGTTTTTGCTGTTCCTTTGCGCCGTGATCAAGGCGGTTGACGATTATCAGGACCTTCTCAGAATTTCGGTTGCTACCGCAGGCAACGATCACCGCCTCGGTGCAAACGAAGCACCTCCCGCCGTGGTATCCATCTTCCTCGGTGACGAGCTGAACGCTGTCCTTGAGGCAATCGAGAACGATACCCCCTA
>JAZNPB010000130.1:0-3644 GCA_045589435.1 Eubacteriales bacterium
CGTCCCGATGCAATACTGCCCGGTATCGGCGGTCAAACGGGACTGAATCTTGCTATGCAGCTTGAGAAGAAGGGAATCCTTAAGGAATGCCGTGTTGAGCTTCTCGGAACGAGCAGTGAATCGATTGAGAGAGCAGAGGACAGAGAGCTTTTCAAGGAGTTGTGCGAGAGCCTCGGCGAGCCCGTTCTGCCATCGGATATAGCCAATTCGATTCAAGAGGGTTTGGAGGTTGCAGAAAAAATCGGTTATCCCGTTGTGCTTCGTCCTGCCTTTACGCTTGGTGGAACGGGTGGCGGCTTTGCCGACAATGAAGAAGAATTTCTTTTGCTGATGAAAAACGCCTTGGCACTTTCCCCGGTGCATCAGGTGCTCATAGAGAAGAGCATCAAGGGCTTCAAGGAGATCGAGTATGAGGTCATGCGAGACCACAACGATACCGCCATTACCATCTGTAATATGGAGAATATCGATCCGGTTGGTATTCACACGGGCGACTCCATCGTGGTATGTCCCTCGCAAACGCTTACCAACAAGGAGTATCATATGCTCCGTGACAGTGCGCTCAAAATTATTCGCGCACTCAAGATCGAAGGCGGATGTAACGTACAGTTTGCACTTGACCCATATTCCTTCCAATATTATCTCATCGAGGTCAATCCCCGTGTGTCACGTTCCTCTGCACTTGCGTCTAAGGCAAGTGGGTACCCAATCGCGCGTGTATCGGCAAAGATCGGTGTGGGTATGACGCTGGATGAGATCAGAATTGCCAACACGCCCGCATCCTTCGAGCCAACGCTTGACTACGTGGTAACCAAGATGCCGCGTTTCCCATTTGATAAATTTGCCGATGCCAATAACTCGCTTTCCACGCAGATGAAAGCAACGGGCGAGGTCATGAGTATCGGAAGAACCATAGAAGAAAGTCTCTTGAAAGCGATCCGCTCTCTTGAAATCGGACTTTGCCATTTGCATCACAAAAAGTTTGATAAGGTATGTGAGGCAGAGCTGCTTGATTATATTAAGATCGGAACAGACGACCGTATCTACGCCATTGCAGAGCTTCTGCGCCGCGGATGTGATGCGGGTAGAATTGCGGCGGCAACTGCCATTGATATGCTCTTTATCCGCAAATTCAAGAACATTGTTGACGAGGAGCAAAACATCAAAGTAAGCAAGAATGACATTGACACGCTTCGCAGGGCAAAAAAGATGGGTTTCTCTGACAAAGAGATCGCACTGCTTTGGGAGACGAGCGAGCTTGAGGTTTATACGCTCCGCCGCAAGGCAGGCATTGTCCCCGTCTATAAGATGATCGATACCTGTGCTTCCGAATTCGACAGCTACATTCCGTATTTCTATTCCACCTATGAGGAAGAGAACGAGTCGGTCGTATCCAATAAGAAAAAGGTCATCGTACTTGGTTCGGGTCCGATCCGTATCGGTCAGGGTGTGGAATTCGATTATTCTACCGTTCACGCAGTGCAGACAATCAAGGCGGCAGGCTACGAGGCGATCATTATCAACAACAACCCCGAAACCGTTTCCACCGACTACACCTGTTCGGATAAGCTCTACTTTGAGCCGCTTTGCGTTGAGGACGTCATGAACGTGATCGAGCTGGAAAAGCCCGAGGGAGTCATAGCGACTCTTGGCGGTCAAACCGCAATCAATTTGGCTGAGCCGCTTGCCGAGCGCGGTGTAAAGATTATCGGAACCGACTGCGAAGCGATTGAAAAGGCAGAGAACAGGGATGCCTTTGAAAAGCTTCTTTCCGAGCTGCATATTCCTCAACCGAAGGGCAGAGCGGTAACGAGCATTGAAGCTGGTGTCAGAGCGGCAGAAGAGATCGGATATCCCGTGCTCGTTCGCCCCAGCTTTGTTCTTGGCGGCAGAGCGATGCAGATTGTCGCGAAAGAAGAAGCGCTCCGAAACTATCTGAAAACCGCTGTTGAGATTGATGAGGATAAGCCTGTGCTTGTGGATAAATACATTCGCGGCAAGGAAGTCGAGGTCGATGCGATCTGCGACGGTAAGCGTGTGTTCGTTCCCGGCATTATGGAGCTGGTTGAGAGAACCGGTATCCACTCGGGAGATTCGATCAGTGTATATCCTACCTTTTCAATCTCCGATAAAGTCAAGAACACAATCCTCGAATACACCGAAAAGCTCGGACTTGGTATCGGTATTATAGGACTCTTCAATATTCAGTTTATCGTGGATGAGCACGACAACGTTTATATCATTGAGGTAAACCCTCGTTCCTCCCGAACCGTACCATTCCTTTCCAAAGCGACGGGATACAGCCTTGCGGATATCGCAACGCTGGTCAACCTCGGCGTATCCTTGCAGGAGCAGGGTATCTTCGATATTTACCCGAAAGAAAAGAGTCGTTATTACGTGAAGGCACCCGCCTTCTCCTTCTCCAAGCTTCGCGGCATGGACGCATACCTCTCTCCCGAAATGAAATCCACGGGAGAGGCAATCGGCTACGACGAAAAGCTGCATCGCGCGATGTATAAGGCGATGATTGCATCGGGACTAACGCTCCGCAATTACGGTACGGTGGTTGTCAGTGTGGCAGACGAGGATAAGGCTGAGACATTACCGCTTATAAAGAGATTTTATAATATGGGCTTTAATATCGAAGCCACCACGCTTACAGGACAGTACCTAAAGGATCACGGAATCCGAACAAGGATCCGTCACAAGCCGAGCGAAGGTAGCGAGGAGGTTCTTGACTCTATCAGACAGGGATATGTTAGCTACGTCATTAACACCCGTGCAATCTTGTCGGGTAAGCATTTTGGAGATGGTGCCCGCATTCGTCGCTGTGCGGCGCAGAACAACATCACGATGCTCACCTCCCTCGATACCGTCAGAATGTTGCTGGACGTTCTTGAGGAGGTTACGATGGGAATCTCCACAATTAACGCAAAATAAAAAGGAAGTGATCAAATGCATTTTACGAAAATGCACGGACTCGGAAACGATTATCTGTACGTGTACGGAGAGGTTCCGAGCAATATTGAAGAATTATCAACCAAGCTTTCCGAGCGGCATTTCGGTGCCGGCTCGGACGGTATGATCTACATATCACCCTCTGCCGTCGCGGATTTCAAAATGCGTATCTTCAACGCAGACGGAAGTGAAGCCAAAATGTGCGGAAACGGTATTCGCTGCGTCGGTAAATACGTTTATGATAAGGGCTATACGGATAAAAAGAATCTGACCGTTGAAACTCTTTCCGGTATCAAGACCTTGGAGCTCGGCGTCAGCTTCGGTAAGGTCAAAAGCGTGACCGTGGATATGGGACAAGCTGTTCCTGCCGAAGATATGACGTTAAATATTGATGGTGAAACGGTCGTTTTGACTCCCGTATCTGTCGGTAATCCTCATGCGGTTATCTTTGTTGATGATATCGAAAAAGCACCTCTCACCACACTTGGACCGAAGATCGAGCATCACGAGGCGTTTGCGGACGGAGTGAACGTAGAATTTGTTCAGGTGCTTGGGAATAGCGAGCTTCGCATGAGAGTATGGGAGAGGGGAAGCGGCGTGACGATGGCTTGCGGAACGGGTGCGTGTGCCTCTGCTACGGCTGCGGTCAAGAAAAAATGTTGCGCATATTGTGAGCCAATCTCGGT
>JAZNPB010000131.1:0-2710 GCA_045589435.1 Eubacteriales bacterium
GATCCCGGAACCTCGCAGAACGGCGGCGAAAACAACAACGGAACGCAGGGTGGCACACAAGGCGGTGCTCCAAGCGGAGACGTAGGTTCTATGATAAGCGGTATCGGTTCGTCCACTGCGCTATACAGCGATATGGATGCCGCAAGCAAGCAGGCGTTTATTGCAGAGGGGGCAAGACAAGGTCTTGACATTTCTTTTGGTGCAGACGGCAGCACGACTATCGTGGATACTACCGACGGAACGACCCTTATTCAGAAGCCCGACGGAAATTGGGTATTTTCGGACGGGCAAGGCGGCGAAGGTCAGATCGGCGGTAACTGGCCGGACAATGAATATACAAAGCTTGTTCCCAAGCCGAGCTTTGAATTGTATGCGGCAGTTATTGAAGACGAAACCTTCAGCGTTATGTTTACGAATGCGACCATAGAACAGATCAAGGCTTATGCCGAGCAGGTTAAGGCGGCAGGCTTTAACTTGAACGAAGAACTGACCGACGAGAATGTGATGGGAATGGTCATATATAGCTTTGCCGCAGAAAACGCAGACGGTTATTCCGTTGAAGTATTTTCAGCTTCCGGTACGACTGGTTTGCGCATCAGTAAATAACCCTTACCTAAAAATCAAAACAAAGCGGAGGAAAACGATATGGAGAATATCAGCTGTATGCGGTTCAAGTATTTATGCGAGTTCTTGACCGGCATCGAAGAAACCTACACGGACAAGAACGGCAAGATCTTCCGCATCAGCCGATCCGCAAGAAACAAGCGCTCCACCCTTCGGCTGTGTAAAATAGACAGCGCAAAGACCGTCAGGGCAACGTATGATCCGTCCTCCAACGCCGTGGACTTGACCGTTTCGGGCTACGTTTACGATTCCGTCTTGGAGGATATGAAGGAAATTTTTGAAACCGTTGACCTTCTCAATATATACGCAACCGTCGATTCTCAAATCCATATCGATTTAAGAGTCGTGGATATCTATAAGGGCTTGCCGAGGTATCCGGGGAGATTGAAAATACGCTAAAGGGATTTGTCCCGTTAACAATAAGTGTTCTTATGGCGGCAACGGGCAACCGTTGCCGCTAAAACTATCTATGCAAAAAATGACAAAAAATAGGAGAAAGAAAAAGCACTGAGATGCTGGCAGTAACAAATTTGATTTGGTGTTATATCCCGAGGACATATCGGATATAATAAAAAGGTGGAAGTCGAAAATTATTTTTATAGATTATAGTCGATAAAGATATATATTAAGTATTGACTTTCGATTATAATTGTGGTATAATGCTCTCATCTAAGTGGAAAGGGGCGAGTGCTACTATGATTAAGAGAGAAAGCTACTTGTCACAGATCAGACCTTTTATTGATAAAAGCGAGCTTATTAAAGTGATCGTTGGCGTAAGACGTAGCGGAAAGTCCATTATGTTGGAGCTTATCAAGGAAGAACTGCTTGATAAAAACGTGCCGCAAGATCAGATGATATCTATCAACTTTGAGGATATGAATTATTCAAGTCTTACCACAGCGGCATCTCTGCACGATTACTTGAAAGCCAAGATCGAGGCAATAGAAGGTCGGGCATATATCTTCCTTGATGAGATACAGGAAGTGAAGGATTGGGAAAAGTGTGTGAATTCACTGCGCGTCAATTCGGATGCAGATATCTATATTACCGGCTCTAACGCGAAGATGCTTTCGGGAGAATATGCAACCTTGCTGTCGGGAAGGTACGTGGAATTTACGGTATATCCATTTTCCTTTTCGGAGTATTGCGAGGCAAGACGCGCCGACGGTGATAACAAGAGTGTGAGCGAGTATTTTATGGAGTACGTAAAATACGGCGGATTGCCTTTTCTTGCAACAACACCGCTTGACGAGCGAGCAAAGGCGCAGTATCTCAAGGATATTTATGCTTCCGTTGTTATTAAGGATATCGTAAAAAGAAACAAGCTCCGCGACGTGGATCTGCTTGAACGTATCATAGCATATGTTGCAGCAAATATCGGTCGTACATTCTCAGCAAACAGCATTGCGGCATATTTCAAAAGTGAAAAGCGTACCGTAGCGGTAGATACCATTATCAATTATCTGAACTCCTGTGAAAAGGCGTGTTTATTTCATAAGATCAGCCGTATGGATCTTGGAGGCAAAGAGATTTTGCAGATCAATGAGAAATACTATCTCGCTGACCACGGGCTCAGACAGGCTACCTACGGCAATAATCAGCGGGATATAGAATTGATCCTTGAAAATATCGTGTGCCTTGAGTTACTCCGTCTTGGATACAAGGTTACAATAGGCAAGAACGGAACAAAAGAGATAGACTTTGTTTGTGATAAGGACGGCAAGCGTATTTATGTACAAGTATGCTATCTTTTATCTTCCGAAAAAACCGAAGAACGCGAATTCGGCGCATATGAGGATATTAAAGACAATTATCCTAAATACGTTATTTCATTGGACGAATTTGATATGAGCCGAAACGGCATTATCCATATGAATATCCGCGACTTCCTCTTGAACTTTCAAAACAAATAACATTTATGAAAAAAGCGATTCAAGCCAAAAAACTTGAGTCGCTTTCTTTTTTTGTTAAGAAATTGTAAATATACACACTTTACCCTTGACAAAAGTGGTTTCAAAAGCACCGAAAAATTATCTGTGCGTAAGCTTTGGCTATTATTTCCCGAATTCACAAAATATTCATTGAC
>JAZNPB010000132.1:0-209506 GCA_045589435.1 Eubacteriales bacterium
TCTATTTGCTCTAAAACCTCTGATAAATTGAAGGTAGAACTCCTAATAAAATAAAAAGGGCTATCCGCACATCTTAACACGGAAAGCCCTAATTATGAGAATAAAAAACCTATGATGAAAATCATGCCATAAAATGTCCTCCTAACCTACTTCTATGTTAGTCGGCATTTTTCCTATAAGGTCAAACCATTCTTTTGGCACAACAAAAGGGGTTGAAAAGGCATTTACTACAATTCCTACTGTTTCCTCTTTACCCATAGCGTAGTTCATTGCTTCAAAGAAATGCTTTTGAACTTTACTAAAACCATTACCGTACTCTCCCATTTCTTCGACACTAGAGAAAACGGGATAGAATTTATGCTCTCCATTTTGAAGGATATCTGGCTCGAATTTGATTACTTCATCATTGGAAATAGTATCGCCCTTTTTGGCATTAGCAAACTTCTGCAAATCCATTTCACTCATAATCATCCGACCGGGTATCCATACAAAGCTATCTCTTAGACAGCCTAGAACCGGAAATAAATTTTCCTCTTTTTGGTCATTGAGATAGCGTAATATAAGGGCTTTTAAGACGTTTCCGTTCTCTAAAGTTTCTCTTTTTACTCCCATATTGTCCTCCTGCAATTTATTCGATAGACAATTTTTCCATGAACTCATAGAAAATCGTGGCTATTCTGGTATTTTCATCACCTAAACCTCGATCTATTTTCTGTTCACGTCCAAACTTATATACAATCCTAAGCTCTTCAGCACAATCATCTACATACATATCCCACTTGGTTGCATTAATGATACAATTTTCAAATTGGTTACACAAGTATTTGAAGGCATCAGCCGAACATGTAGTTTTGCGTGTAGAATAAACCTTGCGGCTATCTCCCCTATATTCTCTAATAACAACATTGCCATCAGGAGTAATAGTAGTGACAGTACGAGCACCAATCTTCATTACTGATAGATCGAAGAACTCACGTTTATACACTAATTTCGCAATAGGATTAGTTTCAAAAACACCTGTAAAGTTATCTCGCCAACTTTCATTATCGATATCCGATTTAGTCATTTTTGCCTCCAATTATTCTTCGTCCCCAACTGATTCGTCGTATAATTCTTCATCTAATCCTAGCAATTCGAGAAAACGATTGAAATTATATGGATATGCATTATCTCCACCTGACTTGAAGGGCTTTCTACCATTATTATACTCTATAGAAAGCTCCCATTGAGTACCATCGCAAACAACGTAGCCATACTTAGTAAGATTATAATTGCTTTGCCATTCACCAAGATGCAAATTTTTAAGTGAATCATAGAATTCTTCCTTAGCATAATCTCCATAGTCCTCTGAAGGAAGTGTTAATGGACTTTCAATTTCATTAATGTAAATATGTACTGCTTGATCTATATCTACAAACACATCCGTATTAGGTCCAAAAAATCCACCGATATGGAAATTAATCTTAGATATATTGGGAATATTAGCTTCAAAATCTAATGCTTTTTGCTCTTTTTTTGTGGGCTTGTACGTCTCACCTTGTTCTGCTAACGCTTCTTTCGCTCTTACCAGATATAAACGAAAACACCATAACTGAGTTTCATCCGATGGATGCATCATACACTGATACTCCGGGTGTTCTATGATGTTTTTTAAACGGCTTATTTCTCTTTTCAAACTACGAATAGCAGTCATGATTTGAGCTGCACTCTTTCCTTTTAATTTTTCCTCATAATATCCTTCCGGACCAATCATCATCGTGATTTACCTCCTTATCCACTGCATTGTCCGAGAAATGTCAATAATGCTACGATTATTAACACAACTATCCATTTGCTTAAACCGGAGCCTCCTCCGCTACCTCCTGAAGAGCCTCCACTTGTGCTTTTGAAAGCGTGAAAATCATTCAAATCAGGCATAATGTCCTCACATATATTTTTTGAACCAATTGATTAAAGCTCCTACACCCCAACATACTAAAGGCAAAAATACTAGAAAGAAAAATACAGGGTGTTCCATAAGCAAAAACAACGGAATTCCTAAAACCACTATAACAAAAAATTAAACATCCATTGCCGTCGTCTTTTTTTCGTCTTGACATAATAAACCTCCGTTGATTTGCTTTGCAATTTAATTATACTAAATATTTTGCCTCAATGCAACAAAAAGGTGATGTCAAAAAGCATCACCTTTTTGTTTTATTATTTATCGTTAGCAGTTCTTTCCCGCAGTTGCTTTTGCCTTATATGGGGAAAACTATTGGAGATTTCGCTCGTTTTGCCTCGCTTTACTCTGTATTCTTGCAATCATTGAGGATTTTATGAATCTTGCCAAGCCAACGTTTTGACTCAGTAGTTAAGGAACATTGGAACATGCATTTTACAGCAGAATTGACATCTGAATCAAATGTTTTTCCTAACGATATATCTTGTTGTATTTTGTTATACGCATATCTCCAAAAGTCCTCGCTATATAGATATCCTCTAATTTTCTTCACCTCATCATCGACAGACATTGTTTGGGCTATTTTTTCGTAATACGGGTTGATAATCCAATATAAAAACTGTATCGGATTATACTGATCTAATGAATCATAAGAAAGATGCATACGGCAACCTGTGAAATCACCATATAGAGCCCCATATATTGCGTCCGGCGATGATGTACCAAAAATATTACAATAATTAAGATACCCTTGGATGCAACGAAGCATTTTCTCCACCTCTGCTTTTCTCCTAATTTGGTGGGTTAAGCACTTCATATCAAGCAGTAATTCCTTCGCCAATATCTCATCATCCTGCGCATTGCTTGCCTTTATATATCGTCCATGAGCTGCACGATTTCTAACCAGATTTGTAAAATAATACTCGAAGTATTCTACTACCTCTAGATCGACCTCGCTACACTCTGCAAGTTTTTCCAGTTTTTTATCCAGCACGTCCCGCTCAAACAGGTCCATATATGTAAAGCGCTTAAAGGTGTTGGCTGCGTATAAGAAATCAGCAAACATTCCCTCGATTTGTATTGGCGCGGTGCAATTAAAAAGAGTATAGTTACCCTCAATATACAGACTCAGAACCTCATGAAGCAAACTAGCACGTTTTCGCAAGGTAAAACTTTTATCAATGTCATCTTTTATCAGACTTATTACATCGAATTCATTGATTATATGGTCAAGTTTTTCTAGGTAATCATTACTACCCTTTGCGTAAGCTGCGGATAAAACATCAGAGTTAGGTATAGAGGCAATTTTTGTGGCGTATTCATCAATCACGTTTTGGCGCATGCTTTCATCTGTAATATAAATGGCCTCATGCTGTTTCTTGCGATATATATCTACTAATGCAAGAATCTTCACATGATTTAGAACAAATCGATCGTCATCGATATCGCTTTCTAGAATTGAAAGAAAACTTATATAAGGAAGAAATAGTGTTTTCACATTTGTATCCAAAACTGCAATTTCGATTGACTTTTTTCTTAGCCAAATATCCACCTGCTCCTTTGAAGCGTCTATTCTACAGAATTTATCAAGCTTGTCACATATAGCAGAGAATACGAATGTCAGTTGATCTTTCCTAGTGGTTGCTCGATAGTGCTCGGAACAAACCGTGCGATATCGATCTTCATCCAAGGATATATCATAAGTGACGGCTCTTTTTGTATGAACCTTCGTCTTTATCGCTTCACGTTCATTCTCTAGCCAAAAAATCTTAGAAGTTAACGAATCAAGTTTTGCTTCATATTTCTTCTTGACATTTTGATATCTGGGCCGATATGCAGCATTGTATTCTTTTTTAACTTTTGCATAAACGTCACGCGGTAGTGCTTTTATATGAGTAAGGTCTGTCAAAGCTAACCAATAATCACGTTGCTGAGAAAAATTAGATTTAGAACCACACATCTTTCTAATAACTTCTTTAATAACATCATCCGTTGCACCATCAACTGAAGTATGTATGTTATCAAAGTACAGTTTTCCTAAAGATTCCAACGATGTGGCCTTAAATATATTTTTATCATACAAGGTTGGAAGCACATAGCATATTTGATTAAAAATAGCCTCGCTTACATCATAATTTGCGGCTGCATTAGACTTTCGTTCAAAGCATTGTTTATGAAGTTTTTTTATTACATTCAATATACATTTACACATCATTCCCTCTCCTATTTACTTTCCAAATTCCGTTTTTCTTGCCGCCAACTCGTTCAACTATGCCCTTTTCTTGCAAGGTTTTCATTGCATTTTTGACCGTTCTAAGGGATTTGTCGATCTTTTCGCTTATTTCGGTAAGCGTGATCTCTGGGTTTGCTTTGATTAAGTCTATGATTGCTTTTTCACGATCGGTTAGGTCCCCGGGGGTATCTTCTACCTCTTTGTATGCTATATGCATTTCACGATTAGAGAGGATGTTATCCTCATCAAGAAGAAGATTACGAAGGAATAATTCCAGGTAATATGTGGTTTCGGTTACGTTCTTTGTACGGTTGTTGTAATTGGCTCTTACAAGGGCATTTCTGAAATACCACGAGTTTTCTGCAAAGATATCATTGGTTACGTTGAAGCCGAGCTTGGAGAGATATTTGATGAGAAATACTGCCGTTGTTCTGGTGTTGCCTTCACCAAAAATGTGGATCTGCCAAAGGTTTGAAATAAATCTTGCAATGTGCTTGATTATATCTTCTGTAGAAAGACCGGAGTAGCTGAAATTCTTTTCAAGGTTCAAATCATAATCCAGGGTTTCTCTAAGGCTATATGCATTGCCGTACGTTACCGTATCTCCGTCAAGCACCCATTCTTGCTTTGAAATATTATAATCTCTGATTCTACCCGCGTGAGAATAAATGCCTTCAAAGAGGCGCTTATGGATAGTAATGAGCTCAATTGGAGAGAAGACAAATGAATTTTCGGAAATGATTTGAGCGATACGAACTGATACCTTGTCCGCTTCTTCGGTTCTTTCAGACTGGGATTTGTTTTCTTTGTAATAAGAAGTGATGAGCCGGTGTGCGTCATCAAAAGAAATATCTCCATTAATGCTCTGCTCTGCCGTTTTGATTAAATATTCAGAAGGTTCTAGTCCATCAACCTGTTGGAGACCTATTGCTGTTTTCCATGCGTAAGTTTTGTAATATTTGGTTGGTTCTTTCTCTTTAGAATATTCTTCGAAAAGCTCGTCTTTCATATTGGCTTCCTCCTGTTCATTGTTCTAATTTATTATACCATAAATTCTTTTAAAGTGCAATACTTAAAGTGCAATTTGTTTTATTTTTTGCACTTTTATTTGCACTTTAAGTTTTTTGTTATGTTTTTATACAATACTGAAAAAGCACCACTTTCGGTCACAAGGTAGGGTGAGAAAGTGGTGCTTTTATGCTAGATTTTATTCTGTTATTCTTCGGATATGTCCTCTATGATCATCGTGGTTTCACCGTCTTCTGTGGTGATGTCGATTTTGAATGTCGAATCACAGGGATTGCACTTATAGAGGTTGCCTTCGATGTGTATAAGTTCTTTGCCACAATTAATACAGTACATAATATGCTCCTTTCTTTTAGTCAATATATCTTCTTGTGTACTGGGTGGATGGGAGGCGTTTGCCATTAATCTTGACCTTATCCATGAACGCCATATTATAGGCAAGGTCACGTGCTTTAGTTCTACGGTAATATGTATCGTGAGATACTACACCGTTTTCTTCAATGTCGTGAGAGACAATCTTAATGGATTGCTTTACGATGAAATGCTTTGTTCTATAGACGTTATCTGCGTCGATTAGAAAGTCTGGTGTTATTTTTTCAAGTACCATTAAGCTGCCTCCTTATTAAATTCATTAAAGAAGAAGTTTACTATCTTCCTATTGGTTTTATACACGTAGCTCACTGAGAAGCCGAGTTCTTCTGCCGCAAATTCGTAAGTACAACACTTAACGTAGAGTGCGACGTAGATTTCATAAAGTTTAGGGGATGCGTTGCAGATCGCTTGATTGTACATATTGACGGTCTGCAGAATACCATTCTTGCCTACGGAGTCAAAGGCTTTATCGAACATATCTCGGCGTCCGTAGTAGTAGCGAATATCTTCAAGATTCTTTCTTATTTGGTTTGTGCTTAACATATCTTATTTCTCCTTTTCTTTGTTGTGGGTTATGCCGGGAGAAAAAATGCCTCCACGACCAGTAACCTTGTTTTGTGATTACCGTTCGTAGAGGCAAAATCTTTCGATATTCCTTTGACACGAACCTTACCTATATGGTAGTGATTAAGGATTTACCTGAACACTGTTTCAGCTCGACCTTATATTTGCCATATAGACGATTGACTATTATTAATTTGCAGTGCTTCTGACGATCTTGATATGCCTTTCTCTTTCAGAATGCTGCTTGCTGAAAACGGACGAATGGCAGACGGGACATTTACCCGAGTAACTTCCGTTCTTTGCTGCTTTAACTTTCATGTAATTAAGGCATTCAGGACATCTCATGGTGACAGTTTTGGCCACTTTGTTTGAGTTTTCCAATGTTTATACCTCCTTCTTCCCAATTCACACAACAGGAGGAGAACTAGATATAACTAAGCAAGGGTTGGGAAACCACAAACTGAGTTTATCTTCCTTTGTGTGCTTATCTAAATTCAAGGCGAATATCTTTAAATTGCACTTTTGCCTTGATTTTGACAACGTTAATTTACAAAACTACCTTTTTAGGCGAATGGATTACGTTATCTACTATTCCAAGTATCTCCCATTCGCCTTCGGGATGAATATCTTTGTACACACGATTTCCGTGTTCATCGACCTCATCATTAGCGGGCTTAAGATAATACTTTCTGTTCTCTCTTGCAAGAACTTTAGCAGTTGCTTCTTCGTTATTGACTCTCGCAATTACAACGTCTCCGACTTTAGCTGTTCTTTGAACTTTTACGACCATAAGGTCGCCGTCAAATATACCACGCTTAATCATACTGTTGCCTTTTGCTCTTAAAATGAAGTGTTGTTCAGCTCCGAAGATCTCAACAGGCAGGGCTACCGTTGCTACAATATTTTCTACTGCAAGGATGGGCTCACCACAAGGGCAGGTTCCTACAATAGACGTATTATTGGTTGCTCCGACGCTAAGGTTATCCGGAATTGAAATCACCTTTCGATTGCCACTCTGTTCAAGCTCTATCTTCCCTCTCTTCTCTAACATCTGGACGAGAACTGAAACCCATCCTGTTGAGTTTATATCGCAAGCGCTAGCAATCTCGCGATACGTGGGAGAACGTCTCTCTTTGAAATGACAATCGCAGATAAAATTATATACTTCATTGAGTTTAGACTCGTCAATTGTTCTCATATTGATACCTCGCTTTCTAAAGCGAACATCTTGTTCGTGATTGAATGATACCATATATTTTTGAGCTTGTCAACAGACTTTTTTAAGATTTTTTTGGCTAAAACTTAGGTGTTGTCACTTGACATCACCTTTTTTGATTTTAGGCTTTTCACGTTTCTTACGCTTAACGTAATTCTCGTGCTGCTGGCATATGGCTGCTTCGAAGATGGCGGCTAAAATATCTACCTCATCGGTTGGTTTAGAGCGAAGATCGGGTTCTCCGTCGATAAACACTCTTAAACCTTTAGGATTGAATTTTACAGTAACCTCTTGCAATATTATTCCTCCTTTCGTGCTTGGTGATTAAACTATACACCATTTGAAAACGAAAGAAAACTGATATTACTACCCAATTTTGAGATTTTACTACCCAGTTTTGGTTTTATGGTATTTCGATATATTCCGATTTATTTCAATTTGGTACGGGATTTCACAGTTTATCTTCTGAACTCAGTAAATCTAGCATTGCCACCTCAATCTTTTCTGCCGCTTCCCTTTTATGTTTATCCATTAATGGAACGTAGGCACGAACTACACCACGAACCGAGCTATGTCCTAATACGTAAGAGAGTGTCTTTACGTCTATACCGTGATTTAATGCTTGAACTGCAAAGGTATCTTTTAAGGAAGAAAAAGTTGCTCTTTCATTTCCGAGATCTCTAAGGATTTGCTTGAAACTCTGAGTCAAATAGTTAGGATTGCATGGGCGGTCTGTTTTTCTGACCGATTGAAAAATCCATAGTGATTTACTTTGCTTTTTGTACGAGTGAATTTCCTTTACTAGTTTTTTAGGCAGATGTATGGATCTTTCTAAAGACTCTCTTGGGAGAGATGAAATCTCGGGTTCTCCTTCGGTATTAGTAAACGTTCTTTTGACGGTAAGTACACCTGTTTTAAAGTTTATATCACTCCAACGTAAAGCCGCAAGTTCACCTCTATTTAGCCCCGTACATAGTGCGAGTAAGACTTCAAGATAAACGCCTCGCTCTTTGGCAAGCTCTAAAATGAGACGTATCTCTTCATTTGAAAATATATACAACTCCTTATTTTTGAGTTTAGGAATCTTGGTAGCTTTGGCAGGGTCTTTATCTATGACTCCGGTGAGGACTGCCTTTTTGAATATGGCTCTAACAAGTCTATGTAGGGTGTATATAGTACCCATAGAAACGCCTTCTCCCTTTTCCTCAACAAATGCAGTTCGACCATTACGCCTTAGATCTGAATAGAGTCTACCAAGTGTTTCTGCTGTTATTTGGTTTATTGGCATATCTCCTATGCGATCATCTAAATACAAGGCAATTGTTCTTGCATACCCCACGTGAGTAGAATGAGCTACTTTAGCCTTTTCATAACGAAGCCATAACTCACACCATTCCTTAAAGGGCATTTCAGGGTAATATTCATCCTTGTCTATAACCCCATACTGCTTTCTGAGTTCTACCATCTTGGCTTCACACTCTTCTTCGGTATCTGCAAAACAAGATTTAAATATGAGCTTATGCCCTTCGTCTCGAAAACGAATACGTCCTTCCCATTGACCGTCTTTTCGTTGAGTTACTGTACCGGCGCCATTTGGTCTTCTCTTCATTCTTCTCCCTCCTCTATTTCTTCTAAATACTCTTCTAGAAATTCTGCAACACGTTTCTCCATCTCTATAGTTTTATGCGTGTAGGTATCTAATGTAAAGGTAACAATTTTATGCCCCATAAGGTTAGAAAGCGTTAGTGGCTCTACACCATTGGAGATAGCTTGGGTAGCAAAGGTATGGCGTAAATTATGGAACTGAACGTAAGGTAGATTTGCTTTCTTTAGCACCTTCTTTATATGCTCGTAAACAAGCTTTGGGTTCATCGGCAGCTTATTATCCCCGAGACTTGGGAATATCCACTCGGAATCTATGATTTGCTTACGTTCGGAAAGCAACAACCTTACACTTTCGGGAAGGACTATTTTACGTTTGCCCGAATTGGTCTTGGTATTGGTAATGTCTAAATCTCCGTATATGTATTTCACCGTTCTTCTAATTTGGGTATCTCCTGTGGTTAGATTAACGTCCGACCATTTAAGACCAAAAAGCTCTCCTCTACGAAGACCTGTCATTAATTCTACGTAATAAATATCGTACCACTCGGGGTAGTGCTCTTCGAGGGTATCAAAGAGCTGCTTAACCTCCTCAGAACTTAAAACTCGCTTTTCCTTGCTCTTTTGATGCGGTAATGAAATATTGATTGCGGGGTTTTCCAATATAAGCTTTGCTCCTACTGCTGACTCCATTATCTGGTTTACAAGCATATATGCGGATCTAATACTTGTTGCCTGCAACGGCTTCTTATCTTTAGATTTCTTTTGAAGCGAACCTATGAATCTCTCTATATCTTCTCTTCTAACGCTGACCAACGGCTTATTGCCTAAAAACGGGATGATGTGTTTATCTATAACCGACTTATAACTTGCGTAGGTAGTTTCACCTATAAGGCAGTACTTGATTTCATCAATCCAAATGGTTGCCCACTCAGCTAAGGTCATTTTACTGCGTTCGGTTAATTTACGACGTGAATACAAAAGCCTTTGGTAAAGAATTAATGATTCAAGTTCTTCTTTGGACTTTCTGGTTATGGTTTGGTATATTGGTCCATCTTCTGACCGCCCTATATTTACTCGCCCCTGCCAATATCCATTAGGTAACCTTGTTAAATGACCGTTCGGGACTCTCTTTTTTCTACGTTTCTTCTTTTTCGTCAAAATTCGACACTCCTTTCAATGAAAATAGCCGGGCCAATTCAGCTCGGCTAATTTCTCTACAATTTACTTTTGAATTAACAAATTGAAACTTTCGGGATCTTGATAAAACGCATCTAAAAACCTATCTACATAAGTCTCTAAAGATACGCCTACCGACTCTGCTTCTATAGATAAGACAGCACAAAGTATGGGGTCCGAGAGAATAAGGTCTTTATCCTTCATTTTTGTCTTCATTCTCTTCATCTCCGTACCTGTAGTTTTCCCTATGTATTAGGATACCGTTATCATAGGCATCGAAATAGAGTTTTTCTCCCGGTTTGATACCGTACTGCTTTCTGAGATCTTTTGGAATTACTATCCTCCCAAGCTCATCAATTTGTCGAATAATGGTGATTGCCATCGTGTTTTCTTCCTTTCTGTCAACGCTATCAGCCTTTGTGTTATGCTGTTAGCCTATTATATCATACAGAAAGTGAAAAAGGTGTCGAAATATAGAAATTAAATAAAAAAATAAGAGAGTCGTGAAACTCTCTTATCTTACAAGGATTTTATGTACGCATCAAGTATTGCTTCTGCAGTTATTCTCTGCTTGCGAGTTAAACCGGAAAGCTTACTAGATATATCTGCATCTACGTAAACTGCACCAGACTCAACACTATCTCTAAGAAGATAATCGCAAGAAACTTCAAGGGATTCTGCAAGGCTAATCAAAACGTCCAAACTGGGTGTCTTTTCGCCTCTCTCGATCTCACCTAAATATGTAACTGCAATGTCTGCCTTTTCAGCAAGAACTTCTTGAGTAAAGTGTGCTTTGTTACGAGCTTCCTTAATACGCTTGCCAAATGCTACTCTATCCACTATAACACCTCCTATGCTTACAGCCTATTTCTTATGCTATCATTATAGCTTTAAAAATGCCACCTTTGAACAAGCAATAAGCGAGTGTGTTAGGCTATTAGCCGATGTTAGCGAGCGTATTGTGAGTTATTACTCTTAAATGATGAAGTTATTACTGATAAATGAAAAGTTATTACTCTTAAGATGATTTATGAGTAATAACTAAAAAAGACGGCCATATGACCGTCTTAGATATGATAATGTACTCGTCAAATTTGAATTTGTTTATTGTATGCTTTTTATGTTCGACTCTATCTTCTTAATAACCTCGACAAACTCCGCGTCGCTTTTTCCCGTGGGATCGGGCAAGCCCCAATCATCATCGAAGGCTCTGCCGATGAAGGGACATCCAACGTCACATCCCATTGAGATTGCAATGTCGGGTTGCGGTATCTTGTCTATGGTTTTGCTGTACTGTGTCAGTTCCATATTGATACCGTAAAGCTCATTCATCAGCCGTACCGCATCCTGATTGATCTGTGGCTTTGTTTCCGTACCTGCCGAGTAAAAGTCGAACTCATCACCACGCAGATACTTTCCAAGAGCCTCGGCAATCTGACTTCGGCACGAATTATGAACACAAATAAATGCTATTTTCTTTTTCATCTGAATGGACACCTCGAACCGATACACTGATTATTTTGTACAGAATGTACGCACTTAACTTCACAAAGTTCCATTTGAACGCCAAGATGTTCTTTTGCAAACTCTACGGCTTTTATGATAGAAATATACGAATCACGCTTACAGCAACGGGGACCGCCAACCTCACCAATTGCTCCAAGTGCGGAAGATGTCATCTTGTTCGATAAACCCCACGCTTCATTTGCAAGAGGCGTTGAACCTGTCACAATCGACACGAACATTCCAGCACTGATACCCGCACCACAAGCACCCCAAAATCCACAAGCACCACCGGGAACTTTCTTTCCACGTGCCTGCATCTCGGAAAGTGCTTTTACGAGATCAATATCACCGCCTGCATTCTTATAAGCAGTAAGCAATGCTGAACCTACCATCACGTGATGTTCGGGCCCATGCATATGGCAGAACGGCATAACCATCATTTTTTGAATGATCTCTATAGGATTCTTTGAGGTTTCTACAAGACATAGACCGATAATGCTATCCATACCTTGCGTATGACATTCGTTGCATATGTAGTGACCGTTTTCGCAAGAGGTTTTACTATTCTCTTTTTTGTGGCAGATGACACATTCCATCATTTCATCGTTTTCTAAATATGTTAGTGGTGATCCACAAATTAAACACTCGTCTTTCATTGCTTTAGAAACTGACATAGTTGCATCTCCTTTCGATTTAAAATGCCTTGCATGTAAATCTTAATTTACATTTCATATTGTTTTGGGTTGTTTTCCTACTTTATCCTTGCAATAGATCGCAATAGCTTTTGATGCAAACTCTGCGGTTCCTTTACCATGCTTATCTATATTCTTTTGGAATCTTTCATCTGCTACGTACATCTGGCCGAGACTAGCAAGAATATCATCGGTACAAGTGTAGTAATATGCTGTGATATGCTCTTGAAGTTTAACTACTAATGCTTGTGCTTCTAGTGAGGATGCGTCATTGCCCGATTTCAAACATTCTGCGAACTCCGAGAAAATAACCATAATGAAAAGATTATTAGCAGCCCACTTACCTTCGCTATATCCTTTTGTCTTCTCTTTGTACTCTTTATATGCAGGGGTATTGCCATAACGTTCCTTGATTTCCGCTTCGTAGTTATAATGAAGCTCACGGCGTTCTACTCTATCTGACATATGTTATCTCCCTCTCGTATTTCGTTATCCTATTATATCACAAAAATGAGACCTTTACAAGTTTAAAATGCATGGTAGTATCAAAGAGTTTTTCGGTAAAGTCAGTAAAAACCATATGAAAATCTATAGTTTTTCGATAAAGTCAGTAAAAAGTTCTTATAGCTTCTATTTTTATAGCTAGCAGCCATTTTCCACCTCATAAAAATAAGTATTTTTATACATCTACCATTATATCATTATTCTCGACAAATTGCAAGTGATTTCCTAAAACTAATTTCACGAGCGTAGAATTTTTTATATCTCCGCAAATCTTAGTTCCATATCATATATATGTGCATAAACGAATCAGCACACCTATATAGGTTGTTGCTTCAAACGCCTTTTCTTTGCTTACTGCGTATCAATTTTTGATTTTGTTAAAGCAAAAGAAAAGCCCATAAATCTTTTTTACGGACTTATGGGCTTCGTATTTTGAATTTTATATTTCCAGCAGGTATTCAGCAAGATTTTTCGCGAGGTGTAATGGCAATGGCAAAATAGTCGATTGCTCGTATTGGATAGAAAGAGTGCAAAGATCCGATATCAATTTCGCCCATGTGTCTGGATTATCTCCGCTTTGGAGCTGAATAGGATACATTTCAATCATATCCTTCTCTGCATAATCTGCATAGGGATGATCAAATCTCGATTCCTTCAAACTACGATTATATTTTGGATCATACGGCTTGGGAGAAATCGCCCAGAACACATCACCATACTTAAACACTCCGGTAGCAGATGAATAATTATCATCCTCACGTTGGCTTGTGTAATAGTCTGGAACTTCGGAATTATCTCTCACACGTATAATGCGGATCCCTGTACCATTTAATGACATCATATACGGAGTTTTGTTCGATCCAGCATCTATTTCTGCAGGCATATACTCTCCTACAGAGGAATAGGAACCTATCGTTTTGTCCGATATTCCATTCCACAAAGGCCTTGTGTTCCCATCTGAATGCACCAAAATAACAGCTCCCGAATCAACATCGGAATATCTGTTTTTCATTTCAATAAGCTTCTGCTTTGCAGGTGAGAACTGTGCATTTTTACATATGTACTCCAATTCTTCATTCCAAAACAGCTTTGCCATTTCCAAACATGCTTGTCTATAGTTCACATTGTTATTTTCAAAGGCGTCACACTGCACGCGAGTCGTTCCCGTACACAAATCGACAGACACAAAAATCGGCATAAATCGAGCTTTATTACTTATACCGTGAACCTGAGTACACACATGCATTCCCACACAGCATACATCTTTCAGCTTGTGCGATTTTACTTTTTCAAGATCCATAAGCATTACTATGCCAAGTTGTCTATACAAATCATGTACCGCATGCAAAACCTTTTGTTCGTTGTTCATTTCTTCGCCTTCAGAAGCAACCATAAACTGCACAACTCTTCCAGAACGCGCAAATGCATTTCGAATAATCAACTTAGGATCGCTATCTGCTTTGTAAGAATCAGATCCCGGAATAATGCAAATACTTGCAACAACCTCGCTTGTATCGCCAAGTTTTTCTCTGATTTCATCGCAGCGCATAGGTTTATCGTATCTATTTTCGATAGCATCCGCAATGTCTCCAATCTCTTTTTTTACAACCTCGATTGTGATGCAAGATCCTTCATTATCTTCACCGAAATCCTCGTAAATTTTCTTGCATACTTCATCCAACAATGTGTTATGCGTGCAATTATCAAGCATGCCGTATAGCTCAAATCGAATATGCTTAGTCTCAGCGCAAGAAGCTACCCATTCTCTGAAATCTTCTCGCGTAGCATAATCTTTTGGAGCTTTATAACACTGTAATTTCTGTTGTCTCGAAATTCTCGATGGATTCTCCGGTTTATCGATATAATCGGACAGCAGACCTAAAAAACGCTCGTATGCTTCAGCCTTATCTCGAACGGGAACGCCTGTACCAATTCTCGATTTTTTGAATCCATCCATACCATTGGCATACGGTAAAAAGTATTGATTGTTATTATCTTCTACCATAGACCATATATCGAAAATGGAAGGCAAAGGTGTGTATCCGTAGAGATCATAGCACTCTCTATCTTGAGCTTTCCAATCTAACCCTCTTGTTTGAAAATTGTACTGAATGGGGATCTGACAAATTTTATCTTTTCCGACCTTAACATGCGCAAGTATTGCGTTTTTCAAAAACGGATCACGTTCTTTATTTATTCTTTCGGTTATCCACCTTCTTATGCTGATGTTACAAAGCAACAATGCTTGTCGCTGCGGCGGTGTTGTCTGAACCGAGAATTGGAAAACGAAAGAATATGCATGACCTGATTTTTCATCTACGATCACATTGCTGACCAGCTCGTTTTTAGCTGCATAAAGCAGATGTAAGGTGCGCGTTCCAATGTCAATATCTTGTCCGACAAGCTTGTTAACAACGATCAAAGGAATTGCTTGATAGGCTTCATCGCTAACGCGGCCATCTTCTGTCGAAAGACAAACATTCTGCTCTGTACGTAAGCCATAAAAATCTTCTTCCTTCATCGTCAAACAGAAGTCTTTTGCTTTCTGTTTAGCAATCGGATTCACTTTCTGCATAGATACATAAGTTCCGTTAATCCACACCTTAAGTATCTCAAACAGTATGTGAATTCTCTTTTCATCAAAAGGCATAGTTGAAGCCAACCAACGGCTATCATCAGTATACTCCTTAAGAGTAGACATAGCTACAATGCCTTCCATCCAAGAGTCTATTAACTTTTGCAGTGCATGTGTAGGAAGACCGAATTCAATTTTGAAATTCGGATTATTTGCTCTTGCTATGTTAATCAACTCTTGTTTCCAAGCAGACGGAAAGCCTATATAATAAATAGTTTCAACTCGTCCAGGCTTAATCTTATAAGCCATGGGATAAATCGGTTTACCTGCCATAATTAATTCCTTTCTTATATGCCTCATAAAAAGGCATATACAATGTTTTTGCTATTTCTGAATTTTTTGTATCCTTCATCATACCATCGAGATATAATCCCAACGCATTCAGGCAATCAAATCCCTGCTCTGCTTCGGGCGGTTTTCTAAAAGCGCCGTCAACAAAATGCACGTGAGGCGCAGGCTTAGTCGTATCGGTGACTCGAGCAAGACGACCGAATATCTGAAGTATCAAAATGAACAGCGTCGAAACGATATCTTTTTGATCATCTGCATCCAGGTTGTCCAGACCATAATGTGCACTTCCGGTTACAATGCTCCAACGCTTAGTCGCCTCCTGGCGCATACGGACATTATATTCCCATATAGACTCATTCTTTCGGCGTTGGCAATGTGCCTCCATATAGCCATTCAACTTGCTTCCCTTTTCCTGCACATCATCAGGCACCGACATTGGACGAACCATAAAGAACACTGCTCCCAAAGCGGAGTGACCTGTTTCATCCACAATATTATGTCCTCGCTCTATTGCCATCGCAGGCGCGATAAGAATATCTGCCTGCATAGAAGCAAAGCGACTAACTTCTCCCCTGCGTATAATTCCCTCAACGTTTTCCAAGGAAGTTGCATCTGAAACCATTCGGCACACTTTTGCTGAACACTGCTTTTTGCGCAAAATATTCTGAAGTGTTTCCTGAACAATCCCGGCCTGCTCGTAACTGTTAACAATCACAAGAATTTTACCGGCATTGCGATTATATTCCTCGATAATACTATAGACAGATTTCTCTGTGACTTTTTTGAGCATCTCTGTCCTTGCTTCTCCGGAACCCGACACTCTTTCTGTAAAACCAGACTCAAAGAACTGCGTTTTTGATAAATACTCGCGTTTATCACCATCAGCCTCAAGAATATAATTCACAGGGCGATTTATATGGTATTCATAGGAACCCTCTGCCCAGCTTGATCCCGAAAGCATAATAACATGGGGACCTATCGCATTGCCATCAGAATCCAGTCGTAAATAAGGCAAATCCTTCATTAAACTACGACCAAATGCAAATTGTCTGAACAGCACGATATCTCCTTGTTCGTTTTTCTTCATTCCAAACAGGTTTCCGCATAATGCGGAAGGCAGATACTTTTGCTGATCCTGGAAACGAGTTTGCAAGAATCCAAAGATTTCGTTCTGTCCATACGATGTTTCATGACATGCTGCATAAGCATCACTCAGTTTTCTTATGAAGTGATCAAAGAAAATAAGGCAAATAATGAGTTTTATTCGAGCATCCTGAACATTTTGCTTTCTTACGTGAGAACGATCAAACGCCTCACCTTCTTCCGCAATCCAACGAGCATACAATGAATTGAACTGTCTGAAATCGGTTGATATGCAAGATACATTGAGTGCTTCTCGAAGTGTACTGCTAAGTTCCTCATCTTTTTCATTATCAATCAAATCATAGATCTGTTTGTATATATGCTCCGGAATAGCATAGCTTTCATCCTTTTTCAAATCGTCAAGAAGCGATAGTGCTGAAAAAGGTTCTCCTGCCGATAATTTGTTCCACTTACCAAGATCCCAATTCAAAGCATTACTCAAGCAACTCATTACACCTGTGGTTCTCATCTGCAGTTCATGATAATCCTGGCTCGCTTTATTTTTTTCTCGAGCAGAAGGAATCTGGCGCATATAATGTCCACAATCCTCAGCACTTTCTTGTATGTAACGATTAAAGCTTGTCTCGGGCATAAAAATCTGATCCAGTGTTTTTTGAACTCTATCGCTCTCATCAAAAACGACAATATCGAATCCTCTGAGGGCAACCTCCAAAAACGGCTCTCGATTTTTTCCAACTCGAGAAATTGCAAAACCAGCTACGGTTGTGAGAACAACAGAACTTGTATAGCATTCGCGAAGCATTTTTGAGCCCGAGCATATATCAAAATACGGGCAAAGACGAGGGCTCCCCTTGCTCGTTTCTTTCAGAGAAAAACATGGTTCTTTTCCGTAAGTCAAGCTCTCGGTTTCGCTATCGTTCATTCCGTCAACCATGCACGCATTGGTTAAGTATTGCGATATTTCCTGAGGCAAACACAGCTTACCAGGCTCCGCTATTTGATTTATATACTTAAGCCTTTCATTCCTACCTACAAGAGGAGAACAGTTCACACCGAATTTGTGAAGATATCGCCACAGATTAAACACCTCGGCAACGGTATCCAGTACAACAACGATCTTTCTGTCGTTTTTATTTGCCCAATACGACAACACCTTAATGAACGTCGATTTTCCTGAACCAACCATACCCACTATGTTTATTGTCTGCGCAATAGAAAGTTCCTGACACAACGATACTTTGCCATCTTCTACTGCCTTTACAACATTGCTTTGAAGTATATTGTAACAATAATCGCCCGGCTGCATATCTCTCATTTCTTTTGCACATTCAAGAAGCTCCGATATCGATATTGTAATAACTTCTGCTTTTCTTTGCTCGATAAGAACCGTTTTTTCACAAGGAAGAACAGATGATTCCGTAAAAGAAACCTTTACTTTTTCTGTTTTTTTCTCATCCTCCTTTGAAGATACATAATAGTAATAACTCCCGGTTCCTGCTGTTGGATATTCATCCTTATGATAGGTACAATTACTCCAAAGTTTATTCCATTCTTCCAAACGATTTTCATAAGGGTGCGGATATGTACCGTTATTTCTTTTTGCCTTACTCTTACCTTCTTCGTCGACGAACTCAAATGCTCTTATACCATCATATTTGCTCGAGCGATATGCTTCAAGAGCATCTTGCCAGTACTTACGTGAACGATAACATCCAAGTGTGAAACGAGCCAGTTGAAGTTTGTGATCAGCTTCGCTTCCCTGTTTTATTCCGATGAGTTGATATTGCGAAAATAACAAATATGCTTTTTCTGCTTCCGGAATATCCGCGTGCGTTATTAACAAATGCAGTACCGCCTCAACAGCAGCAAAAGTTTCGCGTGACATCATATTATCATCAAAATAACCCTGTAACGGCGCATACCAGTCATTCGATTCTTTTTTAGCCATTCAACTCACCTACTTTCTTATTGATTTTTTTCTTTATAGCAGCTAACGTGACGCATTTTACGTTAGGTTGACTTGTTAAAGTCTTATTCACGACCGTGGTGTAATTAACTTTATTTCTTGTGTATTCACTTGGAACAACATAGAAACCATACTGGTAATTGCCTGACGGGAATCCTCCATCTTGTTTTATTTTTGAACACAACGAAAGTGCATTATGATATGCTTTGGCATCAATCTCCCATACTTCACCATCAGAAAAACGAATTTCAATGTCAAATCTATCCTTATACGGCCACAGAGAAAACTCCAGCGCATGCTTTTCACAATACCTGGCGATATCTATCTCCAGTTTTCCGGGTTGCGCAAAATATCGCATCACACCTTTCTTCAACCTATAAATAGGCTCAGATGAGGCATCCTTCCATGATTCATCGAGAATGGGCGGTAAATGTTCCAAGCAATATTCCGATACGCAAGACAGGCCGTATTCCTTCTCCACCATCGTCCATCCGCATGCAGGGCATATAGTATATCGTTCTTCAAATTGCTCATACGCAAGATTTAATGCATCTTTTGCTAGCGTATTATCCGCATATTCTGACAGAAAAGCTCTTCTATCTTCGATTGTAATCACGGGATGCTCTATGATATACTTTCGAATCTTTACGTAATCCTCTTGTGAGAGTTGTATGATTTTTTCATACAGAGCGTGTTCGTCTGTTCCTTCAATGATATTGCTTTCCTGAGTATTCAAAAATTCAACGCACTCTTCTGTAACCGTATAAAGATCTGTTTTTCCACGTTTGAACGCAAAGGGGCCATATGCATAAAAAGGTTGCTCCTCGATTTTAATATTTTGAAGAACGTCTTTATCCCAGTCATCAAACCAGTCGCAAATGGGCTTACATATGTAATGAGACAAAAATGAACTCTCATCTGCATATTTGAAAGCATTTTCCCCGACACAATCGAGTTCCAAGCAAGCAGCTAAAAACATATTTATCCCTCGTTGCAAGTCTCGGCTATAAGGATACCTATTCGGGGCATCTTTCAATAGTTTTTCTTTCTCCACCAATCCCTTGGCAATAAAGGCAAACGCCTTTTGTAAATGAATCACATTCATAAAAACCTCCTAATAAAACAAAAAAGCATCTCTTGCGTACAAGAGATACTCTACCATATCACAAAATATAGGCCTCGCCCCGTCGACAAGGGTGGCTATATGAATAATTCGATTTTTCTCGTGTACAGTCATATTATACCATACAAACGCAGTTCTGTCAACACCCTTTGAAAAACTTTTTTCTTTGCTTACTGCGTATCAAATTTTGAGTGCTGAATTTATCAAAAATAGTACTTGCATACCGCTATTACGGATGCGGTATATTGCGTTAAGCTCGTCGTGTTCGACCAACGAGTAGCAAACAAACTACGAAAAGGGCTTGACAAAGCCCTTCACAAGAGTTACAATACAACACCTACAGAAGGAGGAATGGATTGTTCTCTGCTATCTGCTGCTTGATTTTTCTGGCCACATGTTTATCATCTATTTCTGTCGGGGTGACCACATATGGCAGTTGATGTACTTCTTCTCTGCTCAATCTGTTTTTACTCTCCGTTATCTTGTATTTCTTCTCTGCCTGCAGAGTGATTTTCGAGCGCTTCTACCACCCCGAAATCATGACCACATATCAATCATTCGGTACTCGGATTTGACCACATCTTTGACCATAAACAGAACCGGAGTACACGGAGACAAGATGTCACGAGAGTATGAAAAAGCCGTTTTTGCGTAACAGAAAGGGCTAAAAAAAGCAAAAACGGCTAGAAAAAGATATATCAATCAGTTGGGGTAATAGAGATTGAAAGTTCAAGTTTTGTAGTTCAAACAATGAAGACCAATTTGGATTTCGGATTGGTCTTCATTGCGAAATGGTATTATTAACCGGGGATTGTCGGTTGGATCGGTTTTTCAAAGTGGTGGGGATTTAATGCAAATTTGTTCGTGCTTCTATATCAGAACACGGTCGCTGTATTTCATATCAAGACCGTATGATAGACATATAGCCAAACCATTATACATTACGGTAATGTAACAGAATGCATGGTAAAAATATATCCAACGCATGAAGAAGGCAACGGAGCGCATGGTAGGCGCGAAATGTTCTGCAATGATAATGTCAATTTCTGCGGTATGATACGCGTGAGATTATTCTGCAAGTATACTGTCGATCTCTGCAAGCTCCTCTGCCGTAAGCGGCGCGCCTTCAAGCGCACGGACGTTTTCCTCGATCTGCTCGGGTTTGCTTGCTCCGATGAGTGTACTTGTCACAACCGGATCTCGCAACGTCCAAAGAAGTGCAAGCTGCGCCATGGTCTGACCGCGACGCGCTGCGATTTCGTTCAGCTTATGAACGATGGCAAGCTTGTCCTCGGTTACATCATTAACGCACAAGAATCGCGGATCATGGATCGCGCGGGAATCTGCAGGTATGCCATTCAAATAACGATTTGTCAAAACACCGCCTCTAAGTGGCGCAAAGGCAATGCAACCGACACCTTCTTCTGTCAGCACATCCGTAAGTCCTCGTTCAATGGAGCGATTCAGCATGGAATAATTCGGCTGATGGATCAACAGGGGTGTTCCCAACCTGCGCAATGTTTCAATAGCAACCTTGCTCTGCTCTGCATTATAATTTGATATACCGACGTAAAGAGCCTTTCCGCTGCGCACTATCTGATCCAGTGCCCCCATAGTTTCCTTAATCGGTGTATTCGGATCGGAACAGTGATGATAGAAAATATCAACGTAATCCAAATGCATTCTCTTTAATGACTGATCAAGACTTGCGATAAGATACTTGCGGCTACCTCCGCTTCCGTACGGTCCCTGCCACATATCGAAACCCGCTTTGGTAGAGATCACAAGCTCATCACGGTGGGTATGGAAATCCCTATCCATATGAAGACCGAAGTTGCGTTCCGCCTCTCCATACGGAGGGCCGTAGTTATTGGCAAGATCAAAATGGGTAATGCCAAGATCAAATGCCTTGCGAAGCATGCTTTGCTGTTGCCCGAAGGGAGTGATATCTCCAAAGTTATGCCACAGCCCGAGAGAAAGCGCGGGGAGAAATAAACCGCTTTTTCCGCAACGGCGATAAGCGATCTTTTGATAACGGTCAGATGCAGGTTTATAATTCATAAAGGGATTCCTTTCTAATCATAAATACGTTTCAACTCTTGCTGAAATTCTTCATATGTAAATTAATATATTTAATATATCAATATCTAATTCCACAGCCGGTCTAACAGTCTTGACCGACGTGGTATGTATAGCGACTTTCAGAATATTTGCAAGATATATCTACTCATATTTCGCCAAGATACTCGAGAATGTCGCTGAGCATTGTAAGGTTATAATCCGCAGCTTTGTTTTTTGAAGCATCACCAAGAGCAAAGGTAAGCATATTTGCCGCCTTTCCCGCTTGCACGCCTGCTATGGCATCTTCGACAATAACAGATTCATTACTTGCTAATGATAGCTTCTTTGCAGCTACAAGGAATACGTCGGGATCCGGCTTTGATCTTTGAATGTCATTGCCATCTGCAATTGCATCAAACATATTTATAAGTCCAACACGTTCAAGTATCCTTTTTGCATTTTTACTTGATGAACCAATGGCGATTTTATATCCTCTGCTCTTCAATGCCAAAAGAGTATTCATAACGTCTTCCGAGACATCCTTTTCACTCATATTTGACAAAAGCTCAACGTATAGACCGTTTTTCTTCTGGGCGAGTATCTTCTTTTCTTCATCCGAATAGATTTTACTTGCTCTTTCAAGCACGATATCAAGGCTATCCATTCGGGAAACACCGCGAAGCCTGTTATTGATCACCTCATCAAAGTAAATACCAAGCTCATCTGCCAGTGCTTTCCATGCTAAATAGTGGTATTTATCCGTGTGAACTATCACACCATCCAAGTCAAAAATTACACCTTTAATCATTTTTTTATACCATATACCTTTGTACCATTAATTGTAGAGATCGACAAGCTTTTTACCTGTTTTGGGAGCTTTGAGGCATTTTTAGCAAAGCCCTCGTACAAGGTTAGCCACGTGCCTCCACAGCTCGCAGGATGTGTACCACCAATGTAAAGCTTGCCTGCAAATTGCTTGCTGTTTCCCGATAAATCGCAAGTAGCGGTCTGCACAAACCATTTGTATGCATCATCCTGTAGACCTACCATACAACCGCATCTTGCATACATTGAAGCAGAAAGACTTGAGCCGTGCTCTGTGTATGGTAAATAATAATCGTAGTTAGCCCGCTTTACCTCGGTGCTGAATCTATGTGGCAGAACACACATGAGAGCAACAACGTCTGCCTGCTTAATTACTCTTGTAGCAGTTGCAACGCCATTGCTTCCACCCCAATATTCACTGGGGTGTACAAGTCTTGCCCGAACGTCGCTTGGAAGTACATCTTCCAACTTGAAATAACCGTCAAATTGCTCTATTATTCCATTTTCATCAGGTGCAGGCAAATAAATCTTGCGCCTGAATTTTGCAATGTTTTCTATGTCTTTTTTGTGGGATTCCTTTAGTTCCATATAATGCTCGGGACTATGCTTTTTGAGTATTTGTAGCGCCTTGATAGTGACACAAGCTGTTTCATGAGCCATATAGTTGGTGTATGCATTATTATTCACGCCATCGTGATACTCGTCAGGACCCATAACGTCAAGAATCTCAAATCGGTCTTTGATGTGATTGTAATATGCTCGGTAATAATAGAAAAGCGCACATTGAATGAGCATTTCCGCGCCACCGTCAACCAATATGGATAAGTCCTTTGTTTGCTTATAAACATCAAACAAGCACACGGCGATATCTGCAGAAATATGAATCTGCTTGTCCCTGAAATAGGTTCTTACTGCTCTTCCTGTAAAAACGTCAACAACGTTGAAATCCGAGCAAGCATCATATCCGTTCTCCTGGCTTTCCCAAGCATAAAATGCACCGCTATATCCGTATTCTTTTGCCTTAAGCATTGCACCGGATAATCCGTTTATTCTATATCGAATAAGACGTTTTGCAGTTTCCGGATCGGTTTTCAGATAGTATGGGATCATAAACATCTCCGTATCCCAGAATACCGCGCCCTTGTATGTTTGACCCGAAAGTCCCCTTGCGCTAATAGAGAGATTCTCCACCTTTGGGGCATAGATAATCAACTGATAAATACTATGCTGAACCGCCAGACCCAGATTGCTCTCATCATCAATCATCACCCGACTTCTCTTCCACCTCTCGCACCACCACTTTTCGTTCTGCCTCACTATAAAATCATATTTTTCTGTTTTTTCATCATTTGCAGGCAGGTTGGTGCGGTTCAATGTGCAGTACTTTTCAACTTCGAAGCACTCGCCGGTCAAAACATATTTGTTTAACAATTTGCTTTTGCTTTTGATCACCTTTTTCGGTTTAACCGTGGCTTTTTCATCCACAGCTACCCATAGATCCTTATTTTCATTTGTATGTGCGTAGACTTTTAGTGGATCCGTTTCCGTTTTATCAACATAGAAATGCACGCCATTTATGTTCCAAACGTCGCAGTCGATTCCACTGCAAATTGTCATTTCACATCTCTTATCGCACTTGATTTGTAATTTACTCACCAACAAATCGTTTCGGGTTTGAACGAAAAAGCGACTAGAATGAACACAAATGTTAACATCATCAACTAAATAGACCGTTTTTCTCTCGAATACACCGTTGTCAAGGTTCAGGCTTTCTACATGGTCGATTATGTGATTCTTATTTAGTTTTGTTCCGTTGATTTCTATTGTCAAATAAAGGGGATTGGGCATGTTGACCGGCTCTCTCCAACTTGTGCCGCTTCGGTCATAGAATCCACAGGTAGTAAGCGCAACACATTCTTTTTTTGTGTGTTCCTCAAGTGTACCTCGGTAACCGTAGCAACCATTGCCGATTATCAACCTGTTTCCGCGTGCAATTCTGTCGCACGAAATACCTCTTTCCTCTAAAATCATTTTTCAATCTCCAGTTTATCTGCAATTGTATATTCTTTTCCGTATATGACTATTTTCACGGGATTTTGTGAATTATTAGTTACATTTACGCCATTTTTATCAACCCTGAACGATAAAAGCGCACCGCCGATTGTAAGCTTAAAGCTATAACTTGCCCAAGAATCGGGGCACATCGGATTCAGGGAAATCTCTCCATCACTGCGAAGTCCTGCAAAGCCATATACTATATTGAGCCATGCAGCTGAAATACTGGTTGTATGAAGTCCCTCGTGCGTGTTGCGATTGTAATCGTCAATATCCATTCGAGTAGCAAAGGCAAAGAAATCAGATGCCTGTTTATATTCGCCGATTTCCGCCGCAAGAATTGAATGAACGGACGGAGATAGAGAGGACTCATGGATACACCTTGGCTCATAAAACATATAGTTTGCTCTCTTTTGCTCCAAGGTAAAATCGCTGTTGTATAGAAGCTGGAACATAAGAACGTCGGGCTGCTTTATCATATCATTTCGATAAATTCTATCGTAACTCCATGAATGATAAAGGGGGAATTGCTCATCCGGAATCGAATGTATGTCTATATGCGGCAATTTGAAATATCCGTCATGCTGTTCATATAACTTTGTTTTCTCGTCATACAAGATGAGCATTCTTTCACTGCATAGAGCAAACTTCTCGATTTCCTCCCGTGAAATTGAAAGCTCGTCAAGTCTTTCTTTTGGCAATTCTTCTAATACGCTTAAAGTGTAGGTAAGCGTTTTTTTCGCCATAAAGTTGGTGTACGTATTATGATTGACCATCATTTGGAATTCATCCGGGCCCATTACGCAGTAATATCCGAAATAGGTGTTTGTAGAATCCCATTGACCGCGAGTTACAAGATAGCGGCAAATTTCAATCAGCATTTCTATTCCGTGTGAATACAAAAATTCCTTATCTCCACTAACGTTCACATAATGATAAATGCCGTAGGCAACAGCAGTTGAGGGTTGCATTTGTAAAGAAGCGTGCTGCCAAAGGGTACAAGCCTCCTCACCGTTGAGTGTTGCAATGGGGTAACAAGCTCCATCGCAGTCAAGGTCATTCGCACGTTTTTTAGCTTCCTCTAGCGTTCCGTATCTGAACTCAAGGAGATTTTTTGCCGCTTGCAGATTATTGAATAAATAATACGGCAGGCAATAAGTTTCCGTATCCCAAAAGGCGTGTCCAGAATATGCTTCACCCGTAAGGCCCTTGGCTCCTATATTACTTCCCTCTTTTGCACCGTGGTACGTTTGCTGAAGCTGGAAAATGCAGAAGCGTATTCCCTGCTGATTTTGAGCGTCACCCTCGATTTCTATATCGGATTTACTCCAAAAATCATTCCAGTATTCATTGTTACGCTGATATGCTCTTATATATCCCTCTCTGCACTGCTCTCGCAGTTCTTCCTTTGCCTTTGACAGACAATTTTCACCGTTTTTATCGGTGGCAACCGAAATTAATCGAGTAAAGGTTCTGTTATTCGTGCCATCAAGCTCAAACGTAAAGATCTGCTTTACACCTTTATTTATATCTTTATAAACCGAAGTAGCGCCATCCACATCGCAATGCATAGCACAAGCAACTCTTTGATTTGTCGAATCGGTGCTACATTCTACGGCGCCTTGCTCACTCTCTATCAATCTCCAACGAGAAGGATTTCCAAAGTGTTTTTCGTCAAAGCTTAATGATGCGGAAACGGTGATATTGCAAGGCTTATTGGCATAAAAAGCAATCTGTTGATACGCCCTGCCGCAATGCTCCATATCCAAAAAACGGCAAAATTCAGTTTTAAGCTCGATACCGTTGACCTTCCATACAAGTGAGCGGAAAAGCTTTCCTTGCTTCAAATCAAGGGTACGGCTATAATCAGAGTATGGAGTGCTTGCCATATCCAATACAACATTATCAAGGGCGATTTTAATGCCAAAAAAGTTGACACTGTTTACCATATAGTGCGTTCTCGTTGCAATTCCGCGGTATCCGGTTGCTGCCCTATCAATTGCATATTCGTATATGCCATTTATGTAAGTTCCTATAAGTGACGGTGCGACCGTGCCTTCGTCAAGGAATCCGCGCGCACCCATATATTCATTGCCAAGTGAAAATACCGATTCGGCAACCTTTGAAAATTTATCACTAAACTCTGATTCCACAAGCTTCCATTCATCTATTTCAAAGTGTTTTCTTGGTGTTTTTCCCATAATAACCTCTCTAAAAAAATGCCCATTGATACACTCAATGGGCAAATTATTAACCTTTCATTCCACTTGTAGCGTTTGTTCCTGTAATTTGCTTTTGGAAAATAGCAAAAACTATGATCTGCGGTAAAATGGAAATGGAAAGTGCCATTAAATATTTATCAATTCCAAACCCCATCATATTGGACATATTCATCTTCAAATTGTATATCTTTACCATTACCGTGGCGAGATAATCGTCTTGAAGCAATAGATACGGCAACAAGAAATCTGCCCACGATGCGGTCATTGCAAAAATGCTGACAACACCTACAATCGGTGCGCTTAGCGGCAACGCAATGCTGAAGAACATTGAAATCGGGTTTGCTCCGTCAATTTCGGCAGCTTCAAATAATGCCCTCGGAATGGTGTCAAAATAGTTTTTGAACATCATAAAGTAGTAGGCATTGGCGCCATAGAGCAAGCAAAGCGGTAAGTACCACGCGTATCCTTTAAGCTCTAATCTGGCTATGTTTGAATACAATGGCACAAGACTTGCAACTGCAGGAATCATATAGCTTCCCATAATCAGCTTATACACAAGCTTATGTCCGATAGGCTTTACGATCGATACCGCATAGGCAAGAAGGCCGTTGAAAACAACTGCACAAATCACTGAGCCGGCCATTATTATAAAGGTGTTGACAAAGTATTTTCCGAATCCAACCATCTTCCACACTTCAATGATTTTGGATAAATTCATTGATTCCGGGAAGAACTGAAATGGGGACTTAAAAACATCATTTGCATCCTTAAAGCCAGCCAAGAAAAGCCATGCGATCGGAATAATTCCAGCCAAGCACGCAGTTATCAATATAAAAATTAAAATGAAGTATAATATCTTAAAACGTGTATGGCGAAATTCAATGCCGATTATTAATCCTTCTCTTTTTTTAGTTAATTTCATTCCACATCATCCTCCTTTTTTGAGAGTTTGAAGTATAGAACACTAAGTGATATAATAATTATCGCCAAAACAACTCCGCACGCTGCGCCCATTCCTGCTTCGCGGTCAATGAAGGTATAACGGTAACACAGATACATAAGCGATATTGAGGCATTGTCTGGTCCGCCGGCAGTCATCATCATCGGCTCGTAAAATACCTGGAAGACCGATATAATTTGCAGAATCAAGAGTAGTTTTATTGTGGGGCGGATAGTTGGCAGAGTCACGTGCCAGATTCTCTGGAATAAATTTGATCCGTCAATTCTTGCAGCCTCGTAAAGCGTATTATCCACAGCTTGTAACGATGACAGATAGATAAGCACCGTAGCACCTGCTCCTCGCCAAGTCATTACCAGCACGATCATTGGTATTACCCACTGCGAGTTTGACAAAACCGTTATTGGCTCAATTCCAAAAATGGATAGTATTCCATTTATCATACTACCCCTTGAACCATCCAAAATTTGTGTCCACATAAGCATGACCGCAACGCCTGAAATGATGCTCGGAAGGTATAAAAGGCATCTGAAGCCCGCCTTGAAGTGGATTACCTCGGAGAGCACTAAACCAAGAAACAGCGGTACCAAAAAACCTATTACAAGAGACCAGAACGCATAAATAAAAGTATTTTTTAATGCACTGGCAAAAGCTGGGTCGCTAAACACTCTTTGATAGTTTGCAAACCATATAAATTCCTGCCGCTGAAAGCGGTGTACCTCATAAAAGGAATAGGCAATATTTTCTATTAGTGGTGCCCAAACAAAGAAAGTAAAGAGCACGAGGGTGGGCAACATAATTGCCCATCCTCCAATGTTCTTTTTGACTATTACTTTCAGTTTGTTCCACTTACTTTGCTTTTTAGTCATATCTCTTTACCCTAATGTTAATCTAAAACACAGTTTACGAATTAATACTTTTGATTCTATTTCTTGATTCTATTTCTTAATCCGTGACAAATAATTATTTTCAAAGGTCGTGTCTGCAGTGTTTAGTAATGCCTCCGGATTTGCCTTGTCATTTGCAAGCACGTTTTGAATCGCATTGTCCAGCAATGCATACATTTCCTGACAATAATTTGGTTCCTCGGCACGACGCATCGCGTGAATAGTGTCAAAGAAGTCCTTCATATATTCGTAATTAACATTTATATATTTCTGCTCGAGTGCATTCGCCGTGTCAAGATAATCCTGGTTTTTCCAAGGTTTAATGGTTGGCAAAATAGGCATTCCCTTTTTCTGCGCTACCTGGAATCCCTTTTCCATTGCTGCAAGTGAAATATCGTCAATGTCAGGGCTTCTGCCAATATAGTGCAAGAACTTGAGCGCACCCTCAACCTGTTCGTCAGTAGCGTTTTCTGCAAACACATATGGTGTTCCGCCGAATAGTGCATATCTGCTTACACCATCGCCTGTGGGCATAGGAACGAAAGCAAAATTATCCTTATCGAAATTGTATCCGGTAATTGGTTGGCTGAGAGCATCGTTACCAACGAATGCCATAAGTACCTGATTTGTTCCGATCTTCGCGGGGAAATCATTATAGTTAAGGGATGCGCCGGGATAGCAAAGATCCTCGCTTGCAAGCTCCTGAATCCAAGTCAGCGCATCAACCATACCCTTGTCTGCAAGGTTGCTCTTCCAAACGCCGTTTTCCTGATACTGCAAATCGCCGGCACCAAAATTCCATGCCAAGTTGGTAAGCTGCCATCCCCCCTGCTTATTTGCAGACAGAATAAGAATACCGTATACGTCGTCGTAGGTTTCCTGCGTAAGTCTGCAAAGATCGGTTACCTCATCAAATGTCGTTGGGTACAAGGGTTCACCGTTATCGTCATAGATCTTATATTTGCCACTTGCATCCTTATCAATTACACCCATGTCATACATGAGTTCCAAATTGATGAATAAGCCCATACCATAACCGTCACGTGGAATACCGTATACTTCACCACTTCTTGATAAGGTCGCGCGCATACTGTCGTCCATCTTATCAAGCCATCCAAGCTCCTTAAGTTGAGAGGTGATTGGTCTGATATATTCCTCTCTGATGAGCATTTCCGGCTCTGTGAAATATGTTTGGAACACTGTTGGAAGTGCACCGATATTTCCCTTTGCCGCTACGGTTTCAGGGCTGTATGTATAAGGTTCGGGGACGATTTCATACTGAGGGAAATCCCTCTCGAAATTAGCTTTCCACTCGTTGTACATAGCGATGTCATCGGTTTGTGAAGCCTCAGGCCAAAATCCGATAGTAATTTCAATTTTTTTGTCTTTTTCATCATCACATGAAATTAACAACGACAAGGAAAGTACCAGAATAAGAAGAATACATATTGTTTTTTTCATAAGCACCTCACAAGTAATTAATATTTTTAAAATACTCCTATCTATTTTAATTATATATTTTTTTGTCGCTTTTTTCAATATAAATATACTGCAAAATAGTAGAGAAAACTGCATAGGGATAAAATAAAAATTCAGCAGCCTGAAACTGCTGAATTTTTAACTAAATGTCTGTTCTTGCGCGTTTATACAAATTGTTTAGCGGGACTACCAGCCTGTCACTCAAGTAACGGGCAAAAAGCACACCCAACAAAATCAGTACTATATCAACTACCAAGAACACACCAAAGATCTCAACGGATATTTGCAAAAATCTGTACTGTGGAACATAAATTACCACCTGCCAGCCATCCTTCATCTCGCTTGTTACGATATAATTCTTTTTGTCATTTGACAATCCGTTTTTATCTTCGCTTTGAAAGCTTTTTGCAAGCTCATCATCATCGGTGAGCAAATTTCCGTTTGACAGATAGGCTTCGCCTTCAACTCCGAAGCTTTGACAGTTAAACCTCAACGAGCTTATAGTTTCGGGCAAAATATCTGCCACAAGCAAGCCGATATCCTCATCACCGGAATATACCTTTTGTATGCAGGATATAATTCCCTTTCTTGAGTCGTATCTATTGTAGTTATATACTTGCGCCAATGCCTCGGTTCTTACGGAAACAAAGCTATCCTTATCACTTTGAACAAAACTGCGTATTTTCTCATTTGACAAGAGCTCCTCAAGTGTTGATGGAGAACCAACACCCGCTGAATATGCAACATAGCCGTTATAGCCGTAAAGAATAACTCCGTCAATTTTGACCGAGTGGTTGCATAGGGAGTTTAGGGAGGTGGAAATATCACTTACATCCCCCTCAACCACATCAATAAGCCTTTCATTAAGCGAAGCATTCTTCACAAATCCCATCACGGTTGAGATATATGAGTGTCCGCTGTCAAGACAGCTTTGCACATTCTGATGAGTTCTATTTGCCTGTGAATTGTACATATTACGAACAATTACAAAATATGAAATTGATGATAAAAGCAACACAAACACAATAACCATCAATAGCATGCTATTGAATATTCTTTTATATAATCTGCTAAACATATTATAAACTCTTCTTAATTCTAACCGTTACCGTTGTTCCTTCTCCAACAACCGATTTTACGTTCAAGCCGTATCCATCTCCATATTCAAGGCGAATACGCTCGTTTACGTTGTAAAGACCATAGCCACCGGAGACCTGCTTTTTCGGCTTTAGCAAAAAGCCTTCTTCAACCTCAAAGCCACAACCATTGTCTGAAACCTCAAATATAATATCTTCTCCTTCGCTGTACGCTTCGATATTTATTGTTCCAATGCCCTCTTTGCCTGCAAATCCGTGCTTGATGCAGTTTTCAACGATTGGTTGTAAAATCAGTTTAAGCACCTTGTAATTTTCCGTTCCGTCCCTCAAATTGCACTGATAATTGATGGTATCCGGGAAACGTATTTTTTCAATTTCAATAAAATGCTCAATAAGCTCGGCTTCTTCCAATATGTAAATGTATTTATCACCTTTATGCAAGCTCAAACGGAAAAATTTTGCAAGGTTGATCGTAAGCTTTTCAATTTCCGGCTGCCTTTTTATCTTTGCCATCCAAGCAATTGCGTCGAGAGTGTTATACAAAAAGTGGGGATTTATCTGCATTTGCAGCGCATCTATTTCAAGCTTTCTCTGGGTCTCCATGTTCTGCTTATTTTGATCCATAAGCTGATAAAGCCTGCTCAGCATTTGGTCGTAGCTTTTTTCAAGCTCGTAAAGCTCATCACCATCCTCGCCAATGGAGAGAGGGTTGCTCACTCTTTTTTTGAAATCAATTGCAGACATTTTCGCCGAAAGCTTGTTGATCGGGGCAATTGTTCTATGTGATAAAATCAACGAAGCAACCAGCACAAGAATAAAACAAACCCCCGCAACAGCAACCAAGATCCACATTAGAATGGTATAGTCTTTTGTAAACTCCTTGTAGTCAAGCTGCGTCACCATATACCAGTCAAGCTCATAGTTGTTCTGCACCTCAGTAACTACGACTAAATACTTTTTACCCTCGATTTTTGTTTCGTATATATTGTTGTCTTCTAAAACGTATTTACTGCTCTCAAGTATGCTTTTGCCCACGTCATCTCCGTCCGATTTACCCAAAATGCTGAAATCGGATGAAATAAGCATGGTTTCACCAAATCCAAACCCGGTTTTCTTGCAGACAGAAGTAAGCTCCCCTGACGAAAGATAGAAAACAAAATAGCAATCTTGATTTGAAAATGAAATCCCCTGAAGCCTTCTGCCAATTTCAACATACCCTGCTCTACTATTAACGTTTCCTACCACGAGCGATGCATTGGAATTCTTAAGCACTTCTCCAACGTACATTGATGGCGGATCAAATCCTTCTTTTCTTAAGAAATAATTTCCATCTGCAACCAATGCTACGTTAAGATAATCGTCTGACAGTGATGATTCCTCTAAAATATCAGCAAAAAGCGCCTGTTTTTCTTCACTTGATATTTCGGTGAATAGTTTTGGGAATTTTTCGTTCTTGCTTATTCTTGTATAGCCATAGTTAACCTCATTCAGCATATCCACAAGCTCGGTGCTGACAGATTTGTGGCTGTTCAGCACGTCATCATTGGCGTAGTTTTGAACGTAGGTTGCCGCCACCACCTGCACCACTATAAGCATCACTGTAAGTAAAGCCAAAAGCACAGACAAAAATATTATGGTTATTTTTTTATTAAGACTTCTTTTCATTATGTCTTCTCACGTACTCACTGGGGGTACATCCCTCATATTTTCTAAACACCTGACCAAAATACTTCATATCCAGATATCCTACCTTTTCGGTAATCTCGTATACCTTGTATTCCTGCTCAAGCAACAGTCGCTTTGCCATCATAAGTCTATATTCTGTCAAGCAGGTATTAAAGGTTTTGCCAAGCTCTTTTTTGAATAGATGCATAAGATAACTTTCGGATACGAATAAATATTCTGCAACCGTCTTGATTTTAAGCTGATTATCCTGATAATGCTCCGCAATATACTGAAGTGCATCCACAATATGCTTTTTGTACATTTTTGTGTTTTCGGAATCGCTTTGCTCAATATAGATGCTGTTTATTGAATAGAGTCTGTTTGTCGCCATAAACTTTGCTGCGCCAAACGCCTTGGTTATATCGTGAATACTCTCAAAAATGGCACTGATACCGATTGAGATCACAACAGAACATTGCTTTTCGTATTCTCGGAGCATATATGTAAGCAGTTTTTCAAGGGCTTCGAGATCTGAATATTCGCAGGCAAAGCAAATTCGTTTGTCGTTTAGCGAATAGAAAACTTTATTGTTTTTCAGTATCGAAAGCACTCCGTTTTTGATAATTTCCAAAGAGGCGTTGATATTTTTATCACTTTCAAATTCGTTTCCGGCAGTTGAGGCATTCACCTTACAGTAAATAACAATGCCGTTTTCAATTATCGGAATATCATAAAGCTGCATTTTTTTTATAAACTCTGCATCAATTTTGCTTCCGTGGAAGATGCTGTCTACAATGCTGTTTTTGATAATTGGCATACCAACGTCAAAGTCGGATAGAAACATATCCATTTTGCGGCGCTTTGCAAGCTTCTCCTTCGCCTTCAATACCACGCCTATCAGTTCCTCATTGTCAATAGGTTTTAGCAAATATTTGAAAACGCCCTTCTCAAGTGTTCCCTTGGCATACTCAAAATCGTTATATCCTGATAAAATGATGATAATTCCATCATAATTCTTGTCATATAATGCCCCTGCAAGTGCAATGCCGTCCATTTGTGGCATTTTAATATCACTGATTATTATGTCAGGCTTTAATTCTTCAATTTTGCGGAGGGCATCCAAGCCATTCACCGCAGTACCCACGATCTCAATATCATAGTCATTCCATTCAATGGTTTCCGAAATACCCATTCTTACAATGTATTCGTCATCCACTATAAGCATTTTGTACATAATGCCCCTCCAAAACTGCAAATTATCTGCAAGGTTACTTATATTTTACCTCATATTGTTCCGTATGTCAATAGTAGATATAGCAAAAAAGCAACCAGAGCCGGACGCTCTGGTTGCTAAAATCTATTAGAGCTTATCTATGTTTTTATTTTTTGAAGCCTGCAAAAAGGTTTTTGAACCATTCTACTATTGCATTGAAGATCTTGATAAACCAAGCAATTATTGGGTTCTCTTCTTTAGGCTCTTCAACAGGGGGTTCGTCAACGGGAGGCTCATCAACGGGTGGATTCTCAACGGGAGGCTCTGCCATCTGATAACCACATGCGTCGCACTTGCCATCCTTATTTCCGTCAGCGTGCTCGCAGGTTACTACAACAGATACTACCGCTTCTCTTTCGTTAATGCCATCACTTGCAATGATCTTTACGCTATATGTACCAACCTTGGAAGGAACGAATTTGCCATCGGAAATTTCAACAACTTCTGTACCAAATGTTACTTCATATCTGATTGTTACGTCACCACCGTAGTTATCGGTAGCTGTTGCGGAAAGAACAACCTCGTCACCAACCTTCGCAGATTCTGCTACGTTATGTGAGATCTCGGGTGCGCAGTCATCGTTTTCGGGAAGAACAATGTCTTCATATCCGATCAATTCCTTTGCAAACTTAACGGATGTGATCTTGAGAACGTCGCCTGCTGCTGCAAATTCATGATGAACGTGAATATCGCTCAAATTGCCAACAATACCTGACTTTTCAAGGTCAATTACAAGTATCTGCTTGCCGGAGGTTGCAAAGAGATTACCATCTCTATCTCTGAATGTGCCCTGTGCATTTTCTTCTACCCAGAATACGCTGATACCAACAAATTCCATACGGAGCTTGCTGATGTCGCCTTCAACCTCTATGATAAGGTAATCATAACCGTTACCAACAGAACCATTAATCCAACCGATGTAAGAGTATCCTGCAGCACCTGCGGTTACTTCTTTACCTGGGAAGTCATCTGCCAAAACTTCATTGGATTTAGCAAGCTCTTCTTCAGGTTCTTTTGCAAATTTAACAGATGTGATCTTAAGAACGTCACCTGCTGCTGCAAATTCATGATGAACGTGAATATCGCTCAAATTGCCAACAATACCTGACTTTTCAAGGTCAATTACAAGGGTCTGCTTACCAGAGGTTGCAAAGAGATTGCCGTCTTTATCTCTGAGTGAGCCGGAATCATTCTGCTCGATCCAGAATACACCGTGTCCTACAAATTCCATACGGAGCTTGCTGATGTCGCCCTCAACCTCTACGATAAGGTAATCATAACCGTTACCAACAGAACCGTTGATCCAACCGATGTAAGAGTATCCTGCACCGCCTGCGGTTACTTCTTTACCTGGGAAATCATCTGCCAGAGCTTCATCGCCTGTTTCTAACTGAACATCAGCATGATCGAAGTATCTGATAGATTCAATAATGATCTTACCACCGCCAACTACGGGTGAACCGTGTACGTGGATTTCATTCAAAGCACCTGTTATTCCGCTATCAGCCAAGTTGATGAAGTAAACCTGATTTTCAGTGCTCAAAGCAGGCATCTTTCTGCCATAGCTATCGATAAATGTACCTTCAGCATTATCAGCAAACCAAGTTACCTTTCCGCCCATTTCGAAGCGTACGTTTTCAAGATTTGCATTGCCCTCACCTCTCATAACGATTTCAATACCGTCGTGCTTCTGACCGTCAAGTCCAATCCAGCCAAGATACTGATAACCGCCATCGGCATCCTGAACAGTAAGCTCCTGGGGAGCTGCCAAAATGTTGTCACCAAGCTCGCCCGCCTCGATTACGGGATGAGCATAGAAGATCTCGTCAATAAGTACCTGGCCTTCACCGGAAATGTACATATCAACACCGGAAATATATCTTTCACCAAAGGTCTTTTCAAGGTCAACTACCAAGTAATTATAGCCATTGGTGCCGAGATATGGATTAGCATCTGACAAGGAATAAAGTCCTGTTCCTGCTAACAGCTGGTTTGCATATTTGATGCCAACGCCTGTATCACCGTCAGTCTTCAATACGTCAAAACGGAAATCATTAAGTGTTGCACCGTTTTCAAGTTTGTACTTGATAACAAGATACTGTCTACCCTCACTTGCTACCTTTGAACGAATCTTAATGCTTGTAAAAGCTTCGCCCTGAGCATCGAGAACGAGATGACCGTCCTTGATTACATTGTTCTTTGTTGAATAGGATAAAATGTAGTCACAATTGAATGCAGCGCTATCGGTAACTGCCTTATCATAATCAGGACCTGCAGTCAAATATTCAAAGTTGAACTGTGACATATATGCAATGCTATCTGTGTCGAGCACGGGGAAATACTTGTCGGGCTGGATAGTATCCATATTTGTGAAGAACGCGCCTGCCACAAGTACGTTACCTGAAATCTCTACACCCTTGATTTTCTTCGCACCAAGGCTTTCAAGAGAAATTACTGCATTGCGGAAATTGCCATCAAGAGCTGCTACCTGAGTTCCTGCCAAATCCGTAAGTTCATTCCATGCTTTAGCTGCTCCAACACTTCCGTCCTCCATAATAGGAGCAACGGTTGCATTCTCGCCTGCAACGTTAAGTACGATCGCAGCATACTTTTCATCAAGATTGTTATGAGCTGCATCATCACTTGCGATGGAAATCTTATCTGTTACTGCATAGTGCTTGGGAATATTTGTAAACGTGCCAGCCTCGCCGCCGTTCCACCAAGCTTCATTGATAGTATCAAAGTCTAATACAACGGTTTCATTTGATCCGGTTGTAACCGATACCTTGCGGATATCAAGTTTGCCGGCTACGGTGCTATCTGCTGTGTATAAGTGGAAAGCAAGCATAGCATCGGGTGCTGTTGAATCAAATGCTTTGCCGAAAATCTTTACTTCAGTTGAAACAAAGTCAATGGACAATACTGCAAAGTCGGTACCGATGTCATCTCCGTCGGAGAACGATATACCACCGATAATATCCTCGTCTGCTAAAACGTAGCTATTGGTTGCGGCAATTTCGTCTGAATCGGCAGTTCTGAGACCGATCTTAAGGTCTTCAAGCTTTACACTGCCATCGGGGCTGCGCAATTCAATATTGAGTGTTTCAAATCCTGCACTGATCTTAGGGCTACCTACCTTAAAAATGGGGTCGGTAACGTCATCACACTGTCCTGCTGACCAGCTAATTGAACGATAAGCTCTTTCGGAGCCCGCTCCTGCGCCGGCATCGAGCAATCTGTCAAACGCTTCGTTAAAATCTCTTGTTTGTGGTTCGCCCTCAGCAAAGCTGACGGTTGGAATCATGCAAAGGATCATAGAAGCAAGCAACAATACTACTGTAATGCAAGCAATTTTACGATTTTGTTTTCTCATGGTTACACTCCTTTGATTATTTTTATTTATTTATTCCCCATATACATACAACTCCGACACTTGCGCGCCGTAACCCGTACTATTGGAGGTATAAATCAGTTTAATGTATTTCATGCTTACTGCTTGGTCCAAAACAATTGCTACCATATTACCCGTAGATGAATCGAATAAATATGTGGTTTTTTCTACTACGGTGAAATATGTAACGCCGTCCAAGCTACCAAGTATTTCGATCTCCTGAGTTCTGTTTTCCCAAAGTAACAATGGAGGTAAGTGAATGTTAATATACTTAACGTTTTCTACATCTCCAAGGTCAATTGCAAATTCTGCCGGAAATACGCCCTTCTTGGACTCAAAGTAAGTAAGGGTATTACCATCGATCATGTTGGTAATATCGTAAACATCCTCGTGCTCGGCAACCTCTACAAATGATTTGCTTGTTGTTAAGCTAGGGGGATAAAACTCAATTTCGCCAATACTGATTTCTTCGGGATGGGTAAGACTGCTATTGTAAAAGAATCTTAGCTGAAGTCCATAGTATCCGTTCTCGCTAAGTTTTATAAGCACATCATTAAAGTTACTTGACTGTGGGCTGAGTGCAATATTTGACTGAGACTGAATACGCTTCCAATCTCCGCCCTCTGCGTTTTGTGCGAATATAGCAACGCTGTAATATCTCATAATATTGGATCCGCTTGTACCCAAGATACGAATATTACCAACCTGAGTAGGCTTTCCAAATTCAAAGCTGATAGCTACAAACTGCTTATCAACCGACGTATCCCACTGGTTGAACTGCCATTCGGTCGTTCTATCTCCATCAAGAAGATTAGCAACTCCCTTTCCCGATACTTCTGGTATGTTTCCGTCATTCCAAGGTGAATTTGCTCTATCACCATGTCCAAAGGTTGCGCTGATGCTTGTGTTGGTGGTGTCAACCTTCTGACCTGCATAAGGCGGTTCGTTATTGAGCACGCCAAAATCAGGAATTACAAGACCCTCTTGCTTTATGTTGGGAACAACTCTTATCTCGGGAGTTTCCCCGTCGGCGAGCTTCAGCTCATATGGCAAGATCGCCACAGCACCAAAGCACTCACCCTGACTGTAGGTTATATTGCTTGTATAAACGCCAGGAACCAATCCGATCTGATCAAGAGAGCTTATCTGTTTGCCCTCAACCTTCACTCCGGTAATTGAAACTCCGTTTACATCACTTGATGCGCCCTCTCCGAATACTCTGCACTTAATTGTGTCAGCCATCTGAAGAACGTTGATATTTGAGAAAGTAACGTTTGAAATCTTGCCACGAACACCACCCGATTGTGTCCACTCGGTGTTGAAAGCAATCGTTATATCAATAAGGAAGTCATTTTCACCGTCAAGCTGATTATCTCCACGCATCTGAGCATCCTCAATGGTGATGTTCTGATACTTAACGTTGCTGATATTTGCATTGTCAGCATTGTGAATAGACATTGCTGCCTTGTGGAAGTTATGTAAAACTGTGATATTTCTAAACGTAATATCGGTCATTGAAGAACCATAAGTCTCATAACCAACCTCCATGCTCTGAGCCAGGTCGGTCCATACGTACACGCTATCAAACATAATATTCGACGTGCTCTTGCCGTCCACGTTCTTCACTACCAAGCTATCGTCCCAAGTACGAACGAATCCGCCCTTCACAAATACGTTTTCACAAGACTGAACAGAAATACCGTCACCGTTTGAACGAGCAGTAACGATCTTCAGGTTTTCAATATACACATCGTTACAGCAATAAAGAGTTACTGCCCAACCTGCAGGGTCTAAAATAGCAATGTCCTTGATAGTTACGTTTGAACAGTTCTGAAGTTCAATTGGAAGTGTAAATTCACTCGCCTTTGTTCTTTCAAACAATTCTCCTGCAAGTATTCCTCTTCCTCTGATGGTAAGATTATTTACGTTAGCAGTACGAATTTGTCCGTATACAACTGCACCACCTGCAAGATACACCGTAGTATTATCTTCATAAACGGGCAGAGCGTTTGCCATCCACACACCGGGGCCAACATATACCGTGTTCTCAGGTAAATTGTTCGGGTCAACCGGATCTTCTTCAATAGGATTTGCAAATATGTGCATTGCATTCTCGGATGCTACAGGGCTGCTCTCGGTTGCATATTCTACAACGTAATTGTCGGTGTAATCGAGAGTAAAGGAAATTTTATTGCCCTCAACCGTTGGAGCTATCCCACGTGAAAGAGGTCTGACTACAACGTCACTCAACGAAGTTTCTCCATAAACCTCAATTTCCACGTTGATTCTACCCTCAAAATCGAATATTACTACTTGGTTGTAGTCCTCGCTCGGGGTGTAGGTAAAGCTTCTCATATGATTTACGCGAGTATCATAAACGAAAAGTGACTCTCCGTTTACTCTCACTCCGGCAACTGAAGAGGTTTTCATGATCTCGGGTCCATCATATAATACGACCTTTGTTTTTTCGACTTTTCTGTCGCTACTTTGTACCGGTGGCAAATCAGTGTCCTCATGTCCTTGACACTTGTTAGCACACACCTTTTCAGTACAGGACTTATCTGTGCAAAGCTGACATTTTTCACAAACGCTTTCACAAACGTGTGGTTGACACGAAGTCAAAATCATTGTCAGCAATGACAGTAAGGTCAATACTACCAGTAGGTTTTTTTTCATAGAATTTCCTCCTTATAGACAGATAGACTTTTAATGATACTTTGAATATTCTACTCTAATGATACATTTTTTCGAAAAAAAGTAAAAGACAACATAACTGCAAAAATGGTTGCAATTCTGCTGTCTTTATATTTTTTCGCTGTTTTACGGGGATAAACAGGTTTAATTTGCCTCAATTTGAGCAAAATTTGTATATTGTGCTAAAATTTCATCGCTTTGACTGAACTTAAATTGTGCATAAATTGGCTTTGATCCAAGATTGAACGTTGCATTTGCATATTCGTTTGCCGTCAAATAAGCATAGCTGCCTCCGATTTGCTTACCGTTTGCCCAAATGTTATTGAGCACCACATTACTTACATAATGGATCGATGCGCCGTATCCGCTTCTCATATCTCGACAGCCTACAATTTTAATTGGTAAAATAATATTACCCGAACACACTGTGACGTTGCTTATTGTAACCGAGTCAATGCTTCCAAGAGCAGTTTTTTTGTGGGAATCAGACCAGGTTGAGCTATATGCAACAGAAATTTCTATCAGTTGATTGTTCGCGCCTGCGTCGCCCCTGCCCATTGATGCATCCTCGACGGTTATTCTATTATATGTAACGTTTTTGATATTTGCATTGTTGCCGTTGTGTATGCTGATTACCGGCTTATGGAAATTGTGCAAAACAGTTATGTCCTCAAATTTGATGTTCTCCATCACCTGCCCTACGGTTTCATAACCAATTTCCATGCTTTGCGCCAAATCCGTCCAAACAGTACAGCAGCTAAAGGTAATATCCCTTGTCACGCCCTCAACGTTTCTATTTGACCACTGTGGGTAGTTTTTCACCACCAAAGAGTCGTCCCAGCTTCTCACAAAGCAATCACTGACGTCAATTCTCTGGCAGGATTGCAAGGAAATTCCATCTCCGTTTGAACGGGAAGAAATAATTTTTATATTATCAATTTCGCTATCAGTGCAAAAATACCAGTTCACACACCACCCCGCAGGGTCATGAACGGAAAAGTTCTTAAAGGTGAGATTCTTGCAATAATTGAAATCGAGTGGAACTGTCACCTGACCAGTTGTGGCATTTCGAACAAAGGCAGAGCCGTCAATTATACCAGTACCGCAAATTGTAATATTGCTCGCATTATTAGCAACAAATCTTGCACGAACAACTGCGCCATCTTCTAAAATAACCGTTGTATTTGAGGATAAAGTGACAGTATTGTTTACAATATTGGGGTTATTTGCACTTGTATGCAACCCCTTTTCAAATCGAATTATTTTATTATTTGTGTCTTCAATGTGTTTATCAGCATAATCTGACACGAACAGGAAAACTGCTTTTGTAGGGTCTCCATTTGGCTCAATCGAGTAATTTCCGCTGCTTGAAAGCGTGAACGTAGCTACGCCATTTTCAACCTTCGCTTCAACGTTTGCAGAAAGGGGACGAACAACACAGCTTGACATTTGGTCACATTTCAATGAAACGTTTACCTTTCCCTCAAGGAAAAAGTATCCCACACCAATGGTATCTCTAACAGTAACATTTCCCTTCCAATACTGAGAGTTGTTCACATACACACTGTATAGTGGTAATTGTGACTCCTCAAGATAAAGTGCGCATTTATTGTAGAGGGGCACTGACGGTGGAACCGTATACGAAACTCTGCTTTGCAAAAGCTTCGGCTCATCGGGATCATCCGGAGCCGTTGTCTCTTCATCCTGCGAGGGAGGTGGATCTTCATTTGTGGGAGTATCCGGTATGTTGTTTAATAAACAGGAATTGAGCAGAAAAACAAGCCCTAAAACCAATATAAGATAAACCTTTTTCATATTCATCACTTTCGTTTTTTATTTTATTCTAGCCTTTTTGCAAATTTTTTTCAATGGGCGAAAATTGCAAAATTGTTGATAATAGCACTTTTTACCTTAAATAATTGAATTAATGAAGAATTTTGTTATAGGCTTTTATGTGCGAAAACGTGTCTGAATAAAACAAGAGGTTTCCGCTTTGCTACGCTCCGCTTCAACCCCTTGCCTTATCTTTGTTCTTAATTGAAATATTAGATTACCACTAATTTTCAACGCGGTTACTTAAAGATCATTACGACTTTTATATATCTGCATCAGTGGTAAGATATGCGTTAATCACCATTTCGTTACCTTCTGCGATATTTATGCCGTTCCATTGCGCGCCGGTTCCACTGTAGAATATGTACTGAAGATCGGTTTGCTCAAATGCCTGGTAGTATATATTCTCCACTTTATCGTACATATAGACTGTGTTGAGATTTACACAATGATAGAATGCCTGCTTTCCAATGGATTTAACGCCCTTTGGCAACACTACACTTGTAATATGGTTGAGATATGCGAAAGCGTTTTGCTTTATGTATACGAGCTGACAATCCTCACCAAAGGTAAGCTCTCTTACATTTGAAGCTCCGTAGAACGCATATTCATCAACAAGCTCCAATGTGGAGGGGAGATTAATCGCCTTCAATGACGAGCAGTGTTTGAATGCACTGTGACCGATTTCCTTAAGATTTTCGCCAAAGGATACGGTATGGAGACCGGTTATCTTGTAAAATGCATAGTGTCCAATGCTAATAAAGTCTCCACCCTCTTCAACGGTAAAGCTAACAATCTTTGGTCTGAACGAGAAGCTATCTGATGTGCTACAGGTAAAGAAATATGACGGAATACCTCTTGCATTAGGCCCGACTACAACAGCTATACCAGTACCACTCTTGCCGGCGTTTTGGAAAATGTAATTATGGTCGTCGGCCGAGAAAAGGTTAGCATCTAAATAGAAATAATTAAGCCTTGTGCAGTTGTAGAATGCATAGTTCCCCACGCTGCTGATCTTGCATGGCAAGTTAACTTTTTGCAGCATTGTGCATCCGCCAAAGGCATAGGTTCCAATAGCTCCGTATACCTCATCCTGAAGAACTATATCGGTGATATACGAACAGTTGTAAAACATAAAGTCATCAATCTCACCAAAGGTTATAGTAACGTGCTTGAGGCTTTCTGGGACCTTGTTCTGGTTACTGTTATAGCTTGTTGCACCAAAAAGCGAGCCCAAGAAGGAAATATCCTCAAGAGAAACTGTTAAGCTTTCAAGATTAGAACAACCGACAAACGCAGAAGATTTTACTCTTGCCAAATAATCAGTCATTTCAATAGAAGTAAGATTTTTGCAGCCATAGAAAGCATTCTCATATACGATAGAATATCCTGTAAGCACTACGTGTTTTAGTGATGCAGGAACGTAGCTATTGTTTTCCTCATAGTTCTCAGCACCAAAAATGTAGCCAAAGTGCTTATTTTCAGTGTTTGTAGATTCACCTGCAAATGGCAATACGATGCTTTCGAGATTATCACATCCGTAAATAGCAGACTGATGTATTACCCCAACTCCGCTGTTTGCAACGATGCTTGTAATAAAATCAAGGTCATAGAAAGCGTAGGAGCCTATACCATATTTGTTGCCGTGGAAGTCTTCTGGAAGTACTACGGATGATTCATCGCCAACGTAACCAATCAAGTCACTCCAACCCTCAACAAAGATGAATCCGTCAACATTTACAACCGCTGCATCAGTGGTGAAAATACATTTTGCATGAGAAGCTATGTATCCGGGATATCCTTGACCTAAGGTCAAATTAATATCCGATTTGTTAACTATAATTGACAATCTGATGGCATTTTGGAACGCATAGTCCCCTATTCTCTCAATCCCTTCGTGTAATGTTACAACAACAATACTTGTACAACCCACAAACGCACTGTCCTTAATTTCGGTCACTGACTCGGGTACGTCAAGGTGATACATGATCTCCCCATTAAGGTAGAGATTTCCTGCATAGTAGAGAGGATTTGCATAAGAGGTTCTAAAATCAATATTACACCAAGCCTCAATATCCTCAATATAAACACCATTAAGATTCTCACAGCCGTAGAACGCCTTTTCAGCAATATCAGTTACGCTTGCAGGAATGCTTATAGACTCAAGCCTCGAGCAACCACTAAATGCCTCTTTGCCTATAGTAGTCAAGGTGTCAGGTAAAACGATTTCGGTAATATACTTACAACCATAGAACGCACGCTCACCGAGTGTGGTTATATCACCGTTAATAATCACAGTATCAAGCTTTGCAGGAACCATACTATAATTATTTGAATACGAGTCTGCTCCAAAGATGTGACCAAGATGATGAATACTATTATTCTCTCTGCTGCTTGCGCCGATAAATGGCAACGTAATGGAGGTAATATTACTACAACCGAAGAATGCGCCTAAGCCTATTTCTGTTACGCTGTTAGGAATAACAATTTGTGTCAAGCCATTAACATTACCGAACGCTCCCTTACCAATGCTCACCAAGCTATCAGGCAAAGTCACGCTCTTAATGCTCTTACAGTTCCAGAATACACCGTCACCTATGTGAGTGATACCCTCTGGGATAACAAGATTTTCAACAAGCTCGCCGTTAAGGTAGAGATCGTATTCAACACCGTTAAATGTACAACCTCTTTCTATTATGTCATCATAAAAGCCTTCCATTGAGCACCATGCCGCAAGATCGCTTATATGAACCTCTTTAAGTGAAGTACAATCACTAAACGTTCCCTTCATATATGATACGCTTGCAGGGATAGTAACGCTTGCAAGATTTGTGCAATTACTAAATGCCCAACCAATAATCTCTATTCCTTCACCAAAGTTTATCTCCGTGAGTCCGGACTGTGAAAATGCACTGCTACCTATTTCCACAACACCATCGTGGAATGTAACGCTCCTCAAGCTCTTATATCCAAAGAACGCTCCGGCAGGAATAGATGTTATAGTTTCGGGAATCACAAGATCTGTTGTAAGCGTGTTATTAAAGTAAACGTTGCTTGCGTGTAATATCGGATTAGATGCCATAATAAAATCAAATCCAAGCCAATCTTCAATGCTATCAATATAAAGATTAGTTATTGTTCCTGAGAATATGGCGTCAGGCGTAAATCCTTCAAGATTTCCAACCTTCTCAAATATTAGGTTCTTGATTTTCGGAGCATATCCCATGCTTGTGCTTGGATTAAGGAAGTAAGCAGGAAGGCTGTATACATCAGAGGTGATATTGAGTGTTATACCCTCTCCTCTCTGTCCTGCATTATAGAATACACGGTTATTTGATGTAAAGTTTTCAACGTGGTGTGCATTATAATTTATTTCAGTAAGGTATGTGCAACCTTCAAAAGCAGAGTTTCCAATTTTGTCTATACAACTTGGTATAGTTACGCTTGTTATCTTTGTGTTATTCATAAAGGCGCTTGCATCTATCTCACACACAAGGTACCCTCTATAATACATAGGAATAACGATTCTCGCAGATGTGCAGCTGCCAATACCCGATACAGCCACATAAGTTACTGTTTCACCAAAACTTGTCATGCTCTTGAGCGTGTATGAGAGACCTTCACTTGCTCCGCACATACTACAATTTCCATTTACAAACTCATGGTCCAATCTTTCAGTGACTCTGCTTTCTGAATGGGTGCAAACCATGCAGTTTCTTTTCTCTGTTCCCTTGTATTCACAGGTTGCGGTATTTCCATACCAAGGTCCCCATTTGTGGTCACCGATTGGAATCTCAACATAGGTTGTATAATCACATCTTGTGCAGTCTACATAAGCGTTCCAACCGATCTCAATGCAGGTTGGCATCTTAAATTCATGCTCTACCTCATCATGTCCGAGAGCCTCAAGCTCAATATTCTCTACGTTACCGCAAGTCTTACAGGTCTTAACCTCAACTCCCGCCTCAGTACAGGTAGGCTCGGTTACAACCGACTCATAGTTGTGTCCAAGAGGGGCAATAAGGACGTAGAATGTTTCATAATCGCAGAATGCACACTCTTGGTGAGCAGTATATCCACCCTCCGTACAGGTAGGTGCAAGAGCAATTACATTTTCAAGTCTATGACCAAGAGCCTCCACTACCTCCTGGGCAACCAATATTTCATCGCATACAGAGCAATGGCTACCTTCAGTGAGACCATTCTCCGTACAAGTTGGAAGAACGGCATCGTCAACAACCTCTGTGTGACCCAACGCTGAAAGCTCTTCATAATTGGTATCGCCACATCTTGAGCAGTCAATATAGGCATTCCAGCCAATTTCGGTACAGGTAGGTGCCTTTGCAGCATGGCTTACCACATCATGACCAAGTGGCAAAAGCTCATCATATGTCGTATAATTACATCTTGTGCAGTCAACATAGGCATTCCAACCGAAGTCCGTACAGGTAGGCGCCTTTGCAGCATGGCTTTCCTCATCGTGACCAAGTGCAGAAATCTCCTCATATGTTGTGTAATCACATCTTGTGCAATCAACGTAAGCATTCCAGCCAACATTTATACAGTCGGGAGCCTTTGCATCATGGCTTACCTCATCATGACCGAGCGCTTCGATCAAAGTCTGCTCTTCTAAAATTTCGTTACAGATATCGCAATGTACACCTTCGGTAAGGCCGTCCGTAGTACAGCTAGCAGACACAGCCTCATCAACAACCTCGGTGTGACCAAGTGCCGAAAGTTCCTCGTAACTTGAGTAACCACATCTTGTACAGTCAAAATAAGCATTCCAACCAATTTCGGTACAATTAGGCGCTTTTGCATCGTGGTTTTCCTCATCGTGACCAAGTGCTTGGAGCTCCTCATAGGTCGTATAATTACATCTTGTGCAGTCAACGTAAGCATTCCAACCAATTTCTGTACAGGTAGGTGCCTTTGCATCATGATTTACCTCATAGTGACCCAAAGCATCTATATCACTGGTTTCCTCTTCACCGCACTCGCAGTAGCGTACCTTTAAGCCATTCTCGGTGCAGGTTGCATTTATTAAAGTTTCCCAGTCTCCAAAATCGTGATCATGCTCATTTGGATCCGAAATTCCACCGTCTCCTATTTCACAAGAAGACAGCAGGCTCATCGTCAGAGCCAAAATGATTACTAAAAACACGAATAACAATAGTTTTTTCACAAAATAATCCTCCTAAAAATGCAGATGTATATCAATAATACCTTGTAATGTTTATTTAAGTTGATAAATACCTGACACCTTGATTATACCACTACATGAAGAATATGTCAAGCAAAATACTTGTTTAACTGTATCTTGTAAATTATCACTTGTAAAAAACAACGGTCGCCTTTCGAGAAAAGCGACCGTTAAAATGCTAAATTAATCCATTAGGAGTGCCGCAGCACCGAGGGTGCCTGCGCTATTTTTAAGATTTGCAACGAGGATAGGAACACCGGGGCCCATATCGCCACCGAACAGACCTTTATCGCATTCACTTTGCAGGGGTAGAATGAGCCTATCTCCCTCTGCACATACGCCACCACCCAGGATGATCACCTCGGGGCGGAACACATTTGCATAATTTGCAAGACCGCAGGCGAGGTCGGATATATATTTATCTACCACTTCTCCTGCATAAGGATCAATGTCCGCGAAATCAAAGGCGGTCTTTCCTGTTACGTCATCAACGCTGCCGATCTGCCACATCTTGCTATCAGGGTGCGCGATCATTGCGCGCTTGGTTTCTCTGATAAGTGCTGTTGCAGAGCAATATGCTTCAAGACAACCTAGTCTGCCACAGGTGCAAGGCTCTCCGCCGCGATGGATGACAGAATGGCCAAGCTCTGCGCCTGCGCCCTTATTACCTTCCATTAGCTTGCCGTCAATTACAACGCCACCACCAACTCCGGTACCGAGGGTGATCATAACAGCGTTGTCATAATCACGGGCTGCACCGAACTTTACTTCACCGAGGGCGGCAACGTTTGCATCATTTGCGATTTTAACAGTAATTCCCGAGAGCTTTTCAGAAACAGCGGTGGCAATATTGAAGTCTTGCCAGCCAAGGTTGTTGGAATAAATAACGTTACCGTTTTTGCTATCAATCATTCCGGGGCAACCGATTCCAAGTCCAAACACGTCAGAGGTGGTGAGTCCACAACTATCAAGCAGGGATTTTGCAAGAGTTGCTATGTTGGAAGACACTCCCTCTGCGCCCTTTTCTGATTCTGTAGAGATCTTGTCGGATACTAATATCTCGCCTCGATCGTTGACTATTCCACCCTTGATAAAGGTTCCTCCAAGGTCGATTCCTATATAATATCTGCGAACAGTCGTCATGATAGCGCTGAAGCTACCAGTAAGAACCAAATCACCGAAATCAGCAGGAACAAACACGCTCTCCCCCTTTTGAATCTCGCAATCGTCAACACTTCCCTGTCCTTCAAGGCAAGTGAAGCATCTGAAACTGTTTTTATCATTTTTAAACGTTTTTTCACCGTTTATACTAACTAAAGTTGACGTAAAGTAGCGACTAGCGCCTTTTATCACGCCCTCATCATTTTCGATATCAAGAGATCTTGGGTTAATTTTGTTGGTATTTGTAACGGCTATAGCCTTCTCGATATGAAGCTCGCGCTCCTTGCCGTCCGCCCCTACTCTACCGTAATCATAAACTCGATAGGTGATGTTACTATTCTGCTGAATCTCGCAAATAAGGCATCCTTCGCAGATCGCGTGGATAGTACCTGCGGGAATGAAGTAACAGTCCCCTGCTTTTACCGGGATGAACTGCAATTTATCGCAAAGAGTTTTTTCCTTGATGGCTCTTTCAAATTCCTCACGGGTCACGTCTTCCTTAAATCCAAGGTAAATACCTGATCCCTCATCTGCATGGGCAATGTACCACATCTCGGTTTTGCCAAGGCTGCCCTCGTTTTCAAGAGCGTATTCGTCTTCTGGATGAACCTGAACAGAAAGCTTATCGTTTGCATCAATAAGCTTTACGAGGACGGGAAAGAACGGAAATCCCTCGCAGTTTTTACCAAAATCCGAGGGGGATGCCGCAGAGGAAAGAGGAGTTCCGTCAAGAAGTGTGGACTCGCCTGCAGGATGCAAGGAAAGTTCCCATGATTCTGCCAATGGTTCAACGTCCGTACGCTTGCCGTAATGTTTTTTAAGTTTGTCACCGCCCCAGATAATACTCTTATAGGCGGGAATAAGCTTTTCTATTTTCATTTTTTACTCCGTAGTTGTCTGTTTATGCCAATGCCTCGGGATGCTTTTCTCTGATCACGGAAAGGGCTGCCTCATCTGCGCATACCACTACCTCACCTGCAAAGAACTGAAGAATGGAAGCGGGAACGGATGGAGTTACGGGACCGAAGAGCGCCTTCTCAAGGATCTCTGCCTTTCCCTTGCCAAATGCAACGAGAAGAACCTTTTTAGCTGACATGATCTGACCAATACCCATGGAGATCGCTCTCTTTGGAACAAGATCGCGAGAGGCGAAGAAGCGGGAATTTGCATCTATTGTAGAATCTGCAAGATCTACGAGAATAGTAGTCTTTGAGAAATGATCTGCGGGCTCGTTAAAGCCGATATGACCGTTATTTCCAATGCCAAGGAGCTGAATGTCAACTCCGCCCATGGAAGCAATAACGCTATCGTATCTCTTACATTCAAGAGCGGGATCAGCTGCAAGTCCATTTGGAAGATTAGTATTCTTCTTGTCTATATCAACGTGAGAGAAGAGATTGTTATTCATGAAATAAGCATAGGACTGATCGTGATCGGCAGAAAGACCAACGTACTCGTCAAGGTTAACGCTCTTTACTCTCTTAAATGAGATCTCACCCTCGCGGCACATTCTGATAAGCTCGCGATACATATTGATAGGAGATGATCCTGTCGCAAGGCCAAGGGTTGCCTCGGAATTTCTCTTGATCACATTTGCCATCACGTTAGCTGCGCTTATGCTAGCTTCTTTTTCTGTCGCGCCTGAAATAATTCTAATCATTTTTGTGTTTTTCTCCTTTAAATGACTATAATTGTTTGCAATTCCCGCCCTTTTTCGGGCGGGAATTCCTATGTATGATATTAGCTGCGGTTAGTTTTAGAATATTACTTTCTGATGCTAACCTGATTTTTCTTGTCGAAGAGGTGGATTGCTTCTTCATCAATAGCAAAGAGGATCTCGCTCTGACGCTCGGGATTTCTTCTGAGTTTTGCAGAAGCTGTAATGCTTGTGGGGCTCTTTTCAATGCCTGCTGCCGCATTCTTATCCATGTTAGCATAGATGATAGTTTCGTTACCGAGAGCCTCAATAACCTCAACCTTTGCGCTTACTGTTAGAGGTGTTCTCTCTGCAACAACGCGAAGATCACCGGGACGAATACCGAAAATAACGTTAAGACCGCCACCGATCTTTGCTCTGTCAAACTTAGCCATTGTAGCTGCGGAGAGTTGGATACGCTGATTGTTTGCGAAGGTGAGCAAACCATTGGGGCTGAGATAACCGTCGAAGAAGTTCATCTGAGGTGTGCCGATGAAGCCAGCAACAAATGTATTGATAGGATAATCGTAAAGCTCCTGGGGAGCACCGATCTGCTGAACGAAGCCGTCCTTCATAACAACGATACGGGTACCCATTGTCATAGCCTCAACCTGGTCGTGAGTTACATAAATGAACGTTGCACCAAGCTTATCGTGAAGCTTGATGATCTCACTTCTCATTGTGCCTCTGAGCTTTGCGTCAAGGTTGGAGAGTGGCTCGTCAAGAAGGAATACCTTGGGGTTACGAACGATGGTTCTACCAAGCGCAACTCTCTGGCGCTGACCACCGGAAAGAGCCTTTGGCTTTCTCTTGAGGTATTCTTCGATAGCAAGAATCTTTGCAGCTTCCATTACCTTCTCATCGATTTCAGCCTTTGTGTACTTTCTCATTACGGGGATCTCTTTGCCGTTTTCGTCAAGAATGGGATTACCCTTTCTATCTCTCTTAACGTCTGCTACCTTACGCATTTTAAGACCGAATGCCATGTTATCGTAAACGGTCATATGGGGATAGAGAGCATAGCTCTGGAATACCATTGCGATATCTCTGTCCTTGGGAGCTACGTCGTTAACAAGGGTGTCGTCGATCCAGATCTCACCGCTGGAAATGTCCTCAAGGCCTGCGATCATACGCAGAGTTGTGGACTTACCACATCCGGAAGGTCCTACGAAAACGATGAATTCCTTGTCCTTGATCTCCATGCAGAAATCAGATACAGCGGGCTTTTGTGAAGCTGGGCCCTTTTCTGTGTTTTCGTACATTTTGTACACGTGCTTGAGTGTTACGTTTGCCATAATTTTCTCCTTTTTGCGTTCTTTTGGCCGCTATATCCGGTGGCTTGTAAGATTTGCCCCAGCGGTTATCCTCACACGCTTTTTTATTTTTCGCATACCTAGGTATACGTGGATTATTAATTGATGATAGCTTTGCTATCGTAAGTTTTTCAAAGGTTGGTTTTTATCAGTAACTGACGGTTCTCGTTAAGGTGATTTCCTCGCCCGGAGCAAGATTGATAACACCGTCACGCTCCGAAAATTCCTCTACCCTGTCGGCATAGGATGGAAGGCACTGCCATGGCTCAATACAAATCATCTTTGAGCCGTGTGGATGCCAGATAAGAAGGTTTTCAAATCCGGGAAATCCGATCTCTACGATCTTTTCACCGGTTTCCTTATCGCGGAGAGTGGCGCTCTTAGAATTGATATTACCAAGGATCACCGTTTTACTGCCGGAGGTGAACTCCTCCTCAAGGGGAAATACCCTACCAAAGCCGTAATTCTTTGTTTCTCCGGTTAAAAAGCCTCCCGAATTGTGAATAAGAAAATCAAAGCTCTCGTCCTTTTCCATTTCAATATAATAGGAAGGAACGTCCTTTGTAAGAGCAAATGATTCGTGTCCGCCGGATGCAAAGGGCATGGGGCGACTGTCGAGATTTTTCACCGTATACGCAATGGCGTATCCATCATCACGCAGAGTGTATTTTACAGTAAAGGAAAAGTCAAAGGGATATATGGTTTTCGTGCGCTCGTTCTGGGTAAGCACAAATTCAATGCTTTCGTCAGTTTTTGAGAGAAGCTGAAACTCTTCGTTCCGGCAAAAGCCGTGCTTTTGAACTCCAAAGTCATGCCCCTCAATTATCAAGCGATGAAATCCTCCGAACGGGAAAAGAAGTATTGCACATCCTGCCCATTCGCCCGTTTCGTTTTGCCATGCCCTCTCCTTGCCAAGGTGGATAACGCTTCTCACCTCTGCGCCCAGAGAGTTTACTGTTAATTGTGTTTTTTCGTTTTGAATTGTGTATTTCATTTTTTGATTCTCATTCGATTTTCTTGTGTTTTGTCAATGTTTATTTGCAAAAAACGAAAGAATTGATCTGATGCAACTGTTTTTATATCAACGGATTTTCGGAAGACTCGCTGCCGCAACAGACTGTCCTACACGACGTGCGCGCTCATCGGGAATATTGAGCTTAACCTTTTTTGCAAGATGCGGGAACTCACATTCAAGAGTAGCTCTCGCGGTGTCAAGAAGGATAACTCCACCGTCGCCTGAGGTAACTCTACCCATAATAAGCACGTCATTAATATCGTAAAACTCACAGTAATACGCGATTGCATATCCAAAGTATACACCGATGGTTTCATAGATTGCCATTGCTCTTTCATCGCCTGCTGCCATAAGTCCCTGAACAACCTTTAATTTCTCTGCAGGAGAAAGACTTTCATCAAGCTCAATACCTGCGGCAGGAGCAAGCTTTATTACTGCATCCTGGGAGAAATATTTAACTCCGCAGCCATAGTCTCCCGACCACTCGTCAACCATAGAGCTTTCGCTGAAGTCCACGGGTGCAAAAGCAAGCTCGTTGAGCCAACCTGTGATGTTTCCATCCATATCAACGTATCCGGCTGCTTCGCTGGTACCCATTGCGATACCTAAAATTCCGTTATTCTCAAGGCTCATTGCACCTGCAAGAGCTGTTACGTCACCGTCGTTAGCCACCTCGATTGGAATGTTCTCACCAATCTCGCGAGCAACGTCGATATACATATTCTTTACCTTTTTCTCAAAGTCCTCATCGCTGACCTTGATAAAGAGGGACGCTACCATTATCTTATTATCAATATATACACCTGCAGAGGAAACGCCAATGGCATCAACTCTTGGCATATGAGAAGCGGCAGTCTTCATAGCAGAAAGAATGCCCTCGTAGTGATAGCTCGGATCGCTGTTAAGCTTCGGGAACCATACAACCTCCTCGGAATATACAGTTTCACCGTTTACAACAGCGGAAACCTTTCTGTCAGAGCCGCCGGCATCAAAGCCTATACGGCACCCATCAAGATTTCTGCCTACCGCAGTTGCAGAGTAAACCTCTTTTGGAGCGTGTTCAAGATCGGTTTCAATCACCTGAAACTTCTCCTCGTACACCCTCTCCATGAAGCGAACGTCAAAATCGCGCTTGCCTCCGTAAGAGAATGCATCCTTTATATATTCAGCAACAAGGGGGCTGCCCGAGATATACAGCTTATAACCGCCTGCCACCCAAAGGAGAGTTTTTGCAATTCGCTCGATATAAGCGAAGTTCTCCTGGTCGTGGCCGGTGCCGTCCTTATAAATTCTGGTTTTGTAAACCTTTGTGTAACCGTGATTTCTCTCAACGGCAACTACTATGTCCTGGCCGTTTTCCACCGCTTTTTCCTTCATCTCGCGAATAACGAGTGACATTGGTGTAAATCCGGGATCCAGTCTTGCATTCATTTTAAGCTTCATAACGGAGATGACCTCCTATAATAGTTTTCTTCAAATTGAACTCCTCATCAAGGACGATTATATCTGCATCCTTGCCCACTGCAAGAGAGCCTTTTTTATCAGCCACTCCAATTACGGTGGCAGGGTTGAGCGATGCGCAGTTTACGCACTCCCAAAGAGGAATTTCAGAATTTTGATATACGTTCCACACGCCCTTATTAAGTTTAAGAACGCTACCGGCGATAGTTCCGTCAGTCAAGCGGCAAATGTTATCGCGATAAATGATCTTTGCTCCTCCAAGAGTATATTCTCCCTCGGGAAGTCCGCCTGCGGGAAGGCAGTCTGTAATGAAGCAGAGCTTTCTGCCCTTAAGCTTATAAACTGTATCAAAGAGGGCAGCAGCTACGTGGTACGTATCAACGATAAGCTCGCATGATACGGAAGAATTAAGCGCTGCACCTACAACTCCGGGTGCTCTGTGAGTCATTGGAGTCATGGCGTTAAACAGATGTGTTGTGTGTCTTACGCCTGCCTTAGTTGAAGCGAATGCTGTTTCATAATCTGCAGAGGTGTGACCCATGGAAACCACAACGTCAGTTTCCTCTGCTATTTTGCGGATCTCAGCAAAATCTCTGTCCTCCTCGGGGGCAAGAGTGATGACCTTGATCACGTCGGAATGTCTTTTTACAAACTCCGAATCAGGCTTGAGAATAAATCTCTCATCCTGAGCGCCTTTCTTAGATGCAGAGATAAACGGCCCCTCGGCATGAACACCTAAAATTGGCGATCCGTAAAATTCTTTTTCGTTCATAAGAGCCCTGCAAGCGTCGATTGCGCTAACTATAGTTTGCATATCAACGGTCATTGTGGTGGGGAGATAACCTGTGACACCATTTTCAAGAAGTCCTTTTGAGATGATTTTCATACTCTCAACACTACCGTCACAAACGTCGCGACCGAGATAACCGTGTATATGAAGATCAATAAGTCCAGGGGCGATGTAACCACCGTGTGCATCTATTATTTCAGCATCCGCGGGGATCTGTGCCTCGGGAACGATGCCAAGTATTTTTTCATCAAAGAGAAGGGCGTAGCCTTCCTTTATTTCATTTTCAAGAATAAGCTTTCCTGTACTGAGCGCGAACATATGTGCCCTCCTCAATAGGTTTTTCATTCCAATATCTCTGGATTCCTCTATCCTCGATATGCTTTGCAAATTCTGCAAAGAGAGCTTTGTTTTCCCATACCTCCAAAGGTCTTACACCATGGTCTATGGCGAAGGAGGCGAGATAACCTGCTACCTCACCGATATTCCACTCAACAGGGTGAAGACGATAGCATCCGTTCGTCAGATGGGTTGATCCGATATTCTTGCATGAGGGAATAAGATTTCTCATTCTCTCGGGGATCATAGCTCCAAGAGGGATAGTAAATCTGTGGGTAGGCTTATAGAAGAACGTATGTGTTTTATTAGTGATATGCAGATCAATTGGATAGCTGCCAACGCCTACGCTATCAGGGAAGCGACATCTTTCTGCATCGCAAACGTCAGTTTCCGTTACGGTGAACTTTGCCTTAATGCGGCGTGACTCTCTGATATATGGTGCCATGGAAAGACCGTTCTCTGTACCCATATATTCGGGCGCAAGTCTGAAGTAAGGGTATCCCCTGCCGCCGTCATATCTCGGAGCTTCGGTCTGTAACCAATAAATGAACGATAAAGTGTACTGTCTTGCAAGATAATCGTTATGCTCTGCATCCTCGCAGTCAAAGAGATTACCAAGGAAGAAGTCGTTCTGCGGCCAGTTTACAAGTGTTACGTCGTATGGCTGGCTTCCGTCTGTGTAAAAATCTGAACAAACTATGCGTCTGTACCAGAAAAGCGGGAAAGGCTCTCTGCCATCCGGCAAAAATTCACCGGGGAACATTGCAAACTGCTTTGCCTTGCCTGTGGATGAGTTGGGGCCGAACATAGAATAGAGCTTGTGATTTTCGTCATATGGCATAACCATGGATGCGAATTTGTCATAAAGCTCAGGCTTTTCTATGGTGTAATCGCCCTCACGTCTGTTTTCTATACAAGCAGAATAGATGTACGCCTGCATATCCTCGGGATCTGCTACAAGAGGCGCATTCTCCTCACCTGTTTCTTCTCTGCTCTCCGCACCGACACGGTACTCTGCACCACTCTTTTTGATAAGATCGCCAATATCGGTTCCGTCGAGATAATATTCACCTTCAAATCTGATCTGCTCGCCACCGATCTCATAAACCACACCGAGAATATCATCGCCCTCGGTAATGCACTCGAGAAGCTTTGCCTCGGTAAAGATCTTAAGATTTCCTGCTTTAACAAAGGGAGCAAGCATTTCTTCGAGAATTGATAGCGCAAGCTTTGGAGGATGGGCAACGAAGCTCACCTCGGAACCACCAGGACAGAAAAATCCTTCGTCCTTAACAGCCTGAGAAAATCCTTTCATATTACGGTAGTGATCGCGTACCTTTTCTCTGTATTCTCTGTAAGTTTTTGTGCAGCCCTGATCCTCTATCCAGATATGCTCATCCGGGGGAACTGCCTGGGACGTCAGCTGACCGCCGATCCATTTTGTGCTCTCAAGAAGCACGACATCCTTGCCCTCCTTCGCGGAGCTGTAGGCTGCGAGAGTGCCACCAAGACTGGCACCACATATGATAATTTGTGACTTAACTATTTTCATCTTAAATCGTTTTCGCCTTGTTTTATCCTGTTGTAATATTTGTGACCATTCGTTTTTCTAAAAACGTCTTGTTCTGTTTGTATTGGTAAAGTGGGCGGGTTTTGCCCACTTTACTTTGCTTTTTTCAGCATTTTATGCTTTTTTATAGTGAGCATATGCTCCTGCCATGCCGGCACTGTTGCCAAGCGAGGCTCTGATTATCTTGTAGCCGAGGCCATCGGTGATGGAATCAAAATGGGCTCCCATCCAATCGGCAACTCCTCCGCCAATGATGCAAATATCAAAGGGGGAGATCTCCATTACCTTATCGAGAGTTAAGCGAAGATTTTCACGGAGAGTGTTAACAAACTGAACGTGAGTTTCGCCGCCTTCAGCATATCTATCGAAGATATAAGGACCGTCAATTCCCAGAGCATCTGCATCTCTGTGTATCGCTCTGCCCGAGAGATACATTTCAGCGCATCCGCGCTTACCGCAGGTACAAAGTCTTCCATTTTCTTCAAGGCAAATGTGACCGAAGCGGCCAAAGTCATTTTCCTCATTAGAAACTATCTTGCCATCTGCAAAATAGCCTCCTCCAACGCCGGATCCGAGAGTCAACATACAGACTCTTTTATCTGCATAAGCCTTTCCTGCACCGTAGACCATTTCTCCGATGAGAGCTGCGTGCGCATCGTTTATTGCCCTTGCCGGCAGATCGAACTTTTCTTTACAGAAGTCTGCAAAATTAAAGCCTATCATACCGGGAAGATTATCCGTAGCATAAGTGATAGTTGATGTTTCCGTGTCAATATCACCTGCAGACGCGATGGCAACTCCGTCAGCTCCATCCGAAAGGGAGGCTATGGCACATTCAAGAGCAAAAACTATTCCCTCTCTGCCAAGAGATGCGTTGGTTGGAAATTTTGAAACCTTACCAAGGGCAACGCCCTTTTCTTTTTTTCTCATGGGCGCAACCTTTATTTCGGTTGCACCCATATCAATACATATAGTCATATTATCCCTTAACAGCACCAACTGTTACACCCTTAGTAAAGTACTTGAGAACGAATGGATATACAAGAAGGATAGGAATAATACTTACAACGATCATAGCCGCCTCAATATTACCCTTCTGGATAGCTGCCATACTTGTGTCAAGCACGTCTGGGGGAGTCTGAATGTAGTTAAGAATGTAGAGTGAGAGAGGATACCACTTCTCGCTTGTACCGAGATAGAGGAGCGCAGATGTGTAGTTATTCCAGAATGTAACCGCTGTAAAGAGGCTAACGCTGGCTACACAAGGCATTGATACAGGGAGAAGTATCTGGAACATTACCTGCAAGGAGTTTGCTCCGTCGATTCCTGCAGATTCTTCAAGCTCCTGAGGAAGTCCCTCAAGGTAGTTCTTAATAAGAATAAGGTTATAAACCTGAACTACGGATGGAAGAATCAGCGCCCATGGGCTACCTGTAAGTCCTAACTCTCTTACTACAATGTAGTTAGGAACCATACCGCCGGAGAATACCATGGTGATAATGAAGAACACCATAAGACCCTTACGGCAGGGGAAATCCTTTTTGGAAAGAGCGTATGCCGCAGAGAACATTACGATTACGGAAAGAGCTGTTCCCACTACTACAACGAAGAAGGAAACGCCAAGAGCTCTCCAGAATGCAGTGTCCTGAAGCACGTACTCAAAGTTAAACCATGTAAATCCCTGAGGAGTGAAGTTGATATCGAAGCCTGCAGAAGACAGAGCAACGGATATAACGTTCAAGAACGGTAAGAAGCAGACCAAAGAAATAACGATAAGCAAACCAACGTTAATGGCGTTGAATACCGGGCTGTCCTTAACCTTACGTTTATTCATAACAAGTTTATTTTTAGCCATCATCACCATACTCCACTTCCTGTTTTCTTTTTACTGAAGTAGTTAGCTCCGAGAATAAGTATCAGGGAGATAATTCCGTTGAAGAGACCTACCGCTGTGGAAAGGCCGTAGTCACCGGCAGCACTTCCAAGACCGAGTCTGTATACATATGTACCAATGATTTCACCCGTTTCTCTTGTAAGCGAGTTGAGCATTGCATAAACCTGCTCGAAGCCTGCATCCATGAGATAACCGATACGAATGATCAACATAACCACGATCGTAGGCATGATTGAAGGAATGGTAATGTTCCAGATCTGCTTCAATTTGCTTGCACCGTCGATCTTTGCTGCCTCGTAAAGGGCGGGGTCAATAGACATAATTGCTGAAATATAAACGATTGAACTGTATCCTATTTCTTTCCAACCTGAAAGGATAACTACCAGCCAACGGAACCAGCCGGGTTCACCCATGAAGTAGATAGGTTCGCCGCCAAGTGCCTCTGCCAGGTTGTTGATCGGGCCGTACATACCAAAAATGCTGTTGAAGATACCAACGATAACTACCCAGGAGAAGAAGTGAGGCAGGAATACAAGCCCCTGAACAAGCTTCGAGAAATTCTTCTGGCGCAGCTCTGTGATCATAACTGCAAGTACTACGGGAAGTGGGAACAGAATAACTATCTTCATAACCGAGATGATCAGAGTGTTTTTGATGTATCTGAGAATTTCGGGGTCGGAGAAGATTTTTTCAAAGTTTTCCATCGTCCATTCGGATTTTTCGAGTGCTTCGAATACGTCGTAGCGAACGAAGTTCGGGTTATCCTTAAAGGCGATGACAATACCTGCCATTGGCAAGTAGCAGAAAATCAAAGCAAAGATCACCGCAGGAATTACGAATGGAATCAAATGCTTATGCTTTTCTATTTTGTCGCGCAGGGTCATGCGCTTTCTGTCTAAGCCTAAGTTTTGCATATTTTACTCCTTAAGAGTGATTTTTTACTTGCTTATTTTGTATAAACGTTTTTGTACCAATCGTTAATAGCGTCGGTAGCTTCCTTACCGCCCTGAAGACCGTTAAGCTTTGTAAGATATTCGTTCAGGTTCTTTGTACCTTCCTTGAGCATGATGAAGAACTGATCCTGTGCATACTCTTCCATCTTCTGACGGTTTTCGGTGTACTCGGAGATTGGAGGTGTGAAGTCAACGATGTTGTAAACGCCTACTTCATCAGCATCTTCCATAAGCTCGCTCCATGCTCTGAAGAGCTCGGGCTGCTTTCTAACTCTAGCCTTCCAGTACTCGGTGTACTTGTTCTCGTTAGAGCCTGTCATGTAATAGCTCGCGTCGTCCTTTTCCTGGAACTTAGGATCGATTGGGAAGTAACCCTCGCTTGGGCTGTAGTTCCAATGAACGCCTTCCTGACCGAGAACCATCTGGCGGAAGTTATCCTCTGTTTCTGTATCCTTGATCTTGGAGTTCATCCAGTCAAGAGCATAGCCTGCGTTTGCTGCCATGTAGTAAGGAATAGCAGTGATGTAGGTGTAACCGCTGCTACGGTAAACCTTTTCAGGATCGGAAGCCTTTTCCTTGATGGAACGGATGTAGCAAAGGTGGTTGTCGAGAGTGTCACTTGCTTCGTTTGCGCTGATAACGCCGTTGGACTGAAGACCTGTCACGATTGCGGGAACGCTCCAAAGAGAGCCTGCAAACGCACCTGCCTTAGCGCCCTGAGCTGTTGTAAAGCCGTTTACGAAACGGGTTGTTGCATCTGCAGAGGTAAGGGTAGGAACTTCCTGATCAATGTAACCTAATGTGTAAAGGTCGTTCATATATGCTACGTACTCATTGTATCTGGGAGCGTTCATATAGAAGAGAACCTGCTTTTCTCCATTAACTTCGTATTCCTGCCAGAAGGAGTGGATACCGAATGCGCCGGAGATAGCGTGAACGAGGGGAGTGTATCTATCGAAGGTAAGCGCGGGCTTGCCAAGATACTCTGTCATAGCCTTGAGAACTGCTTTGAACTCATCGAGTGTTTCAGGAACGTCAAGGTTAAGTGTGAGAAGAAGGTCATAGTTAAGAATAATGGGGTTCTCGATGTTATCGCTGGATGCGCGCTCGGGAATACCGTAGATTCTGCCGTCAACTGTAACTACTTCCCAGGATTCCTCGGAAATATTTGCAAGAAGGTCGGGAGCGAACTTTGCGAGAGCATCTGTAATGTCAACAAGGAGATCCTGGTTAACAAGGTCGCTGAACTGGTCCTTTGTGAGCTTCATTGCCTCGTAGGGCTTTTTGTCCATAAGCTCTGTGTTAAGAACCTTGGCAGCATCCGCAGCGGGAAGCTGTGTGTAGGTTGTCTTATAGCCAGTAAGCTGCTCGATAAGAAGTGCGTTAGGGCTGCTGTTAACTGCTTCAACGCTCTTACCGGAGTTAGGCATAAGAACTCTGAGTTCGGGCTTCTGGGAGAGGTCAATATCATAATTGATCTCATCTTCATCCACTTCGTCATCGCCACAAGATGTGAGAACGAGGAATGCGGAGAGAAGCATTGTCATGCAAAGAATGAGTGATAAGATTTTTTTCATGTTTTTCTCCTTTTTATATATTTTTTATTGTTTTTGCTAATTTAAGTTTACTTTCCTTTGGAAAAAAGGTTTCTGAAGAAGTTGACTATTGCTTCCCAAATATTAATGAAGAATTGCACAAATGGGCTTGCTTCCTTATCATTTTCACCATCACCGGGCTCGATAGCTCCGCCTTCACCGGGAAGGTTACCGGGATTATCGGGAGTAACGTCATCACCTGTGTTATCTCCACCGGATTCTTCTACTGTTTCTTTTTCAACGAGGAGAATAGCGTTTGATACGCGACGCATAGAACCGTCTGATGGCTTATTGCGAAGTGTAAGCTCGTCGTTTATACGAACGATAACTGTGGAGGATCCGCCACCGTCAAGCTCGAGAGCGTACTGTGCGCCAAGGGCAGCTGCAAGCTCTGCTTCCTGATTAACTGTAATTCCTCTGGAGTAACCTACCTGACGTCCGTCAACTACGCAAAGGAAGCCTGTGCCATCCTCTTTGAAGCCGATGAAAGTACGGGGAGCGTTTACATTACCACTGTTATCGGAGTGGCAATTAGTATTTACCTTATAATTATTAACGAGTACGTCATAGCCGCCTACTACCCATGTGGATCCAGCGTACTGACCTGCAGGGATCTCAACCATATCAACAGGATCGCCGAAAATATGCTTTTCGAAAACATCACTATCCTGTGCGGTGTAAACTACTGCATACTGTCCACTATTGATCTTGAAGCTCTTTGAGGACTGAACTCCGGGGGTGGTCATGGTGTAATCTGTTCCCCAAACCGGATACTGATTAAGGTTTGCAGCGCTGGTCTTAACGATCATAACGCCCGCATCCGATACTGTGTAAGAGCCGGGAGTATTGTAGATCGCGATCTCGCCTGCAGCAGGCTGCTGATTGAATTTATCTATTTCGAACTGCTGTGGCTGGCCCTTGCTATCATAAATAACAAGGCGGGTATCAACCTCTGTCATTCTGCCAACTACAACCTTTCCGTTGTTATCAAAGCCGATACAATTTTTGTTAGCCATGTTGCCCTGGCTGATTACAATTCCGTTATTAACGTAAGAATCAACGTTAGAGCCTGTGGCATAGAAGTAATCTCCGTTAGTCGCAAGCATAACCTTGCGTCCTGTTTTTGCTTCGTAGTCCTTGGCAATATCCATAACGTTAGTCAAAGTAGTGTTTGAACCATCTCTGATGCTGTGGATAACCCATTCATACTTCGAGTCCTCAAGTGTGGTGTTATATTCACCGTAAAAGATCTTTTGTTCTAAGTTATTGTATTTAGTTTCCTTCTCGACGTATACGAAGCCGTCTCTGTCAAGCTTAAAATTGGGAGAGTCAAGCACTCCTGCAGAAAAAGCGGAAACCGGAAGTGTCATTAGCAGCAAAAGAGCCACTGCTACGGTTAAAGAAGGTATAATTCTTTTCATAATAATCTCTTTTTCTGTTCTGTGATTTTTTGTGGTTTGTTATGTCGGGATTTCGATTTAGGTTCTGGAAAATTTGCTCAAACTTTTGTTTTTTCTTTTTTAGTTGCCTCCGCCGCCGAAACGGCGGAGGCTTGTTTTTATGCTAAATTGTAAATCTTTGTTTTCAAAAAAATATTACAATTTGTGTTTTTTCAGGTTTTGATTATTCAGCGAATGTGAAACCTGTGATGGACATCTTCTGGTTGAAGAGGAAACGGCAATCAAGACCGATCTGACGAGCTGCGTTGCCATCGGAACCAGCGTTAGGAAGTACTACGAGAGTTTCGCCAGCCTGAAGCTCTGCCCATGCTGTTGTAGCATATGTAGAAGTTGTGAAGTGAGCGGAAGCCTGCTTGCCTTCAGGAAGCCAGTAACCACCGTTTGCACCGTCGTATACTCTAACTACTCTGCCCTGTGCATCAAGAACCACTGCTACGCCGTAGCCGTTTGTGGAGAAGTCACCTTCGTAATCCTTGGTGAATACCCAAACTGCCTTTGTAGCTGCTGTGGATGTTGTGATTGTTTCGTTAACTGCCCATTTGCCAAGTGTTGCGGTATAAACCTTTGCACCGATTTGAATGGTCATTTCAGTGGAAGCGAACTTAACGCCTGTTACGGACATCTTCTGATTGAAGAGGTAACGGCAATCAAGACCAACCTGACGAGCTGCGTTGCCATCGGAACCGCCGTTAGGAAGTACTACGAGAGTTTCACCAGCCTGAAGCTCTGCCCATGCTGTTGTAGCATATGTAGAAGTTGTGAAGTGAGCGGAAGCCTGCTTGCCTTCAGGAAGCCAGTAACCACCGTTTGCACCGTCGTATACTCTAACTACTCTGCCGTACTTGTCAAGAACTACTGCTACGCCGAAGCCGTTTGTGGAGAATTCGCCCTCATAATCCTTGGTGAATACCCAGATAGCCTTTGTAGCTGCTGTGCTTGTTGTGATTGTTTCGTTGATAGCCCATTTGCCAAGCTGTGCTGTGAATGTCTTTGCACCGATCTGGATAGTCATTTCGGTAGGAGCATACTCAACACCTGTGATGTTCATCTTCTGGTTAAAGAGATAACGGGAATCAAGACCGATTTGACGAGCCTTGTTACCGTCGGAGCCGCCGTTGGGGAATACTACGAGAGTTTCGCCATCTTCAAGCTCTGCCCAAGCTGTGGTAGCATATGTAGAAGTTGTGAAATGAGCGGAAGCCTGCTTACCAGCGGGAAGCCAGTAACCACCGTTTGCACCGTCGTATACTTCAGCAATTCTGCCATACTTGTCAAGAACTACTGCTACACCGAAGCCGTTTGTGGAAAATTCGCCCTCATAATCCTTGGTGAATACCCAAACTGCCTTTGTAGCTGCTGTGTTTGTTGTGATTGTTTCGTTGATAGCCCATTTGCCATTAACTGCCTCGAACTTCTTGGAAGTACCGATTGTTACGAACATGGAACCTACGTGACCTACGCACTTAGTTGTGCAAGCTGCCTGTGTGCATTCTGCATCTGTGCAACCGCCGCAATGCTCGCAAACGCTCTCGCACTCGTGGCATGCGCACTTTTCTGCACAAACTTCTTCTGTACATTCTGTATCTGTGCACTTGCCGCAATCAGCACATACGTGCTCACACTCGTGAGCGTGACCTTCGCACTTCTCTGCGCATACGGGATCTGCACACTCGGATGTGCACTTGCCGCACTTATCGCATACGTCCTCGCAGATGTGAGGAGCTTCAGGGAATGTGATACCGGGGATAGTCATCTGAGCGCCTATTGTACGGTTGCTGAGGAAGAACGCACGGGTAAGGTTGCCTGCAGTACCGTTAGGAGCTACGATGAGATATTCGCCAGCCTGACGGGAAGCAAATGCCTCTTTGAGGTAGCCGCCAGCTGTGCACTTTGTTGAATCTACTACGCCGGACTTGTTGTCTGCATCGTAGTACTTACCGTTTGCACCGTCGTAGATACGAACGATCTGACCGTACTGGTTAAGAATGAACGCTTCACCCCAACCGTTAGACCAGTTAAGAGTACCCTCATATGCGGGTGTGTAAAGAATAAAGAGGTAAGAACCAAGAACTGTGAGATCCTGGTCAACTGCGATCTTCTCGGGAAGAAGGTTATATGCCTTTTCGCCGATCATAACGCTTACAAGATTGTCAACAACGTCAACAACACGAGTAACTGTAGTTGTATGAGTTCCGTCTGTTGCAGTAAGAGTTACGATGTAAGAACCTGCGGTATTGATATCAAAGCCGCCGTTGTCAGCAACTGTGATCTCAACTGCTTCGTCATCGGAAGGATCGAATGTACCCTTATCATCTGTAATTGTAAGACCGTTGATAATTGCTGCTGCAAGATCAAATTCGGTATCTGTAAGGTTAGCAAGAACCTTGTTGTTATGACCTGTGATAACGGGAGCCTGGTCAACGTAAGGAGTGATAACTTCCTGGCTGTCAGCCCAAAGGAGACGAACAACGTTACCGTACTGGTAAATTACGTTGTAGTTCATGAATCCACGGCCGTCAGAGTCAACTGTTGCACCGCAGTAACCGTTCTGAACTACGATTACGTAACCGCCTGCAGGAACCTTAAGGTTCTTTGCGAATGCAGATGCAACTGTAACTGTTTCACCGTTGATCTCAAGAGAAGTTACGGAGCTGGCTGTTCTGTCGGGGTTAGCTTCGTTAACGAGCTTGGAGTTAGCGCCGTCACGACCCTCAACTACGAAACCGTTAGCTGTGATAACTGCTGCAACGCCGTACTGGCCTGCGATGTTAACTGTAACTTCGGATGATGTTGCATTGTAGAATACACCGCTGATAGCTACGTCAGATGTGTAGTCGCCGTTAAGGGTAACGAATTCCTTGTTCTTGAAGGAAAGAAGGTTGCCCTGCCACTTGGTCTCGCCGAGTCTGTTAGCTCTAACTTCGAGAGTAAGAGCGGAGAGAGCCTTAAGGACTTTAACTGTACGTGTAGCAGTTGTAGTCTTACCGAATCTGTTAACTGCCTTGTAGGTGATGGTGTAAGTTCCCTCAACCTCTGCGTCGAATCCGTCATCGTCTTCGATGATGAGTGTGGGAGCTTCATCGCCCTCGTCTGAAACTGTAACACCGAACATAAGGTCGATGTCGTCGCCTGCGTTGATCTCAAGTGTTGCGGGGTTTACACTGATTACAGGTGTTGTTTCAACAACTGGGGGAGTGTGTCCCTGACACTTGTCCTTGCAAGCATCCTCTGTGCAAGTATTATCTGTACACTTGCCACAAGTTTCACAAACGCTTTCGCATGTGTGGGGGTCAACAGGATTCAATAATCCGTTGATGAAATCACAAGCGCTAAGGCTCAGAACGAGAGCCAAAACAAGTGTGATTACTGTCAAAAGCTTTGACATTTTCATTTTTGTGTGCCTCCTAATAAAATTTTGTTATTTTTTAAAGATGTGGAACATCTAAAAAATCTTCGTTGCCCCTGAAAACGACGATGCGGAGGTGTTTTTGCAAATAAAGATTGACATTTTCAGGGTTTTTCTGTTTTTTCGGGGTTTACCGAATTTAACGTCACTTTCTAGAATTATGATCTCTTTTTAACGATAATGATGATAACTACCGTGGTGGCGATAAGAACTACGCCTGCAACGATAGCGCCGATGATGATCGTAGTGAAGTCAGGTTCGCCGCTTGTGTTGCCTGATGGAGGGGGAGTTGTGCTGTGACCCTGGCACTTCTGGCTGCATACGCTTTCAGTACAAGTCTTGTCTTTGCACTTGCCACACTCTTCACACTTGCTCTCACATTCGTGTTCGCTTGGGAAGATGATGCCGTTTTCTGTTACGGTAGGACGAATTCTGTTTTCCTCGGGATTCCATTCGCCATCAGCGATAAGCTCCATGGAAATTCTTGCATCAAGAATGTCGGCAAGCTCATTGAGCTGTTCAACGATTCTCTGACGTGAGTAACCCTTTGCTATATCCTTGATACCGTTCTTTGCAAGAGCCTCAACCTTTTTCTGGATCTTGTAGATGTCAACTGCTGTTTCTGCAGGCATCTTCTCGATCTCTGCGATTGCGGCTTCAAGTGCTTCTATCTGCTCTGCTGTAATACCGCCTGCAGGAACGTAGATTCTTTCTGCCTTGGATACGAGATCAGCCTTTGTAGCTGCAAGAATGTCTGCGATAGGAGCGTGAGGAAGGACTGCCCACTTGCTGTTAACACCACTCATAAGTGCATTCTGAACGTCCTCGTGACCGATGATCTGAGTGGAGCAGAAGATAACGTAACCGCTAGCGCCTGCCTGATAAGATGCCTCAATGTGCTCCTTATTCTGCCATGCGGGAAGACCGCTGTAAGAGGAAGCGATACCTGTGTAGTAAAGACAGTTGTTACCGCCCATCAGGATCATATCGTTTACTCTCTTAAGAACGTCTGCGGAGTTGGTGTAGTATGCCATAGGAGTTGCAAGATCGATCCAACCGTTAAGGTACCAGGTCTGCCAATCCTGCTTCTTTGCATTTGTTGATTCCTGAAGAGATGCAAATACTGACGTAGAAAGAATAATTCCACGCTCATCCTTGATCTCTGTCTTGATGCGCTTTACATAGCCTGTGATAAGGCCCATGCGATATTCAACCCACTTCTGATAGTTTTCGTCTGCCTCAGCCTGACCGCCAAGGAGATAATTCTTATCAAAGAGCTGAACGAATTTGTTGTACATCTTCTCTCTGGAAGAAGACTGATTTGCTGTAAAGGTCTTGCCCATAACGCCCTCGTAGAAGCCCTTCATCGAATGAACGGTGAAGCCTGTATCCTCTTCTCTGGAGGAAACGGGGTAACGGATGTAGTCAAGGTTAAGTCCTGCTACGTTGGGGTTCTTATCGAAGAGGTCGTTATAATAATTAATGAGAGTATCCTGAACTTCCTTGTTAGCGGGATCAATAAAGATGTAAAGACCACCCTCATTGCGCTGGAGATAAGTTCCGTCATCGTTGTACATGATCCAGTCGGGATGCATTGTAACTACCTTTGCCAAAGGATCGATACCAACGTAGAAGTTTTCTACCCAGGAATGAACCTCAATACCGTACTCCTGACAAAGAGCAACGAATGCGGAAAGGTAATCGTTATAAACTACGGGATCTGTGCCTTCCTCAACGTAAGTATCGGAAAGATTCTTGTGATAGGGGAATTCCTCAACGTCGCTCTTGAAAGCGGAATAACCGTTGTAAAGAGTTTCAACGAAGATGAGGTTAATGCCGATATCTCTGTACATTTTAACATTTGCTTCGATCTCGGCGTAAGTATTTTCGATAGGTCTGTGCCATACTGCTCTTGCAGAAACCGCCTTGCTATCTGCAGAGGAAACAAGGATCTGCTGGCGAAGCTTATCGATCTTGAGCTGACTGTTGTTGTAGCTCATAAGAAGGCTTACTCTGCCCTCCTCTGTAAGATTAGGATCCTCAAGAGCTATTTCAATATCTTCTTTTACCGCTTTAAGAGCAACAAGCTCTTCTCTTACGGCAGATATATATCTTGTAAGCGACGCTGTATCGATGTCATAGAGCTGCTTCATTCTGGTTTCAGCAGAGCTGATAACGGACTCTACGTCGGTTACGAGGTTTTCGTAATAACTGTTAAGAGTTGTAGAAACGGAATAGGTCTGGTTCTTTTCGTTAAGAACAACCGTAGCACCGAGAACTACGTTTGCACGGATGAAATCACGGCCTTTACCGTGACCGGAAATAACGTAGCCACCCTCAGGAATCTTTGAAACGTTAACGCCAAGCTCTACTACAACGCCGTTTGCATCAACAGCTGCCTCGAAACCGTAAACGTTAGTACCTGTACCTGCTGCATCCTTGTAGTTCCAACCATCCTTGTAGATCATGGTCTGGTTTTCACCACGGTATGCGGGGAATTCTTCTGTAGGAGTTTCCATTGAGCCGGGGTTGCCTTCCTTTGTGGGGTTGATGTAATCGTACTCACCAACCACAGTGCCGCCGAAGCGGATATAGTCGAAGCCAACCATTCTCACCTTGTCACCCTTGAAGAAGAGCTGATCGGGAGAGAGGAGCTGACGGTAACCTGGGCCGTAAGCAGAGAGAACAAATCCGTTATCAGGAATTACAGAACCAGAGTCATCACCCTGACCAAATGGACGGAAGTCGATTACCTTGAAGGTCTTTTCATCAAAGTCATACTGACAAATAACTTCTGTACCGAAGGGGTTTGTACCTGTCTTCTCACCGAACTGATAGTCATAATAAACTACCATTGGGCCGGAACGGTTTGTGTTTGTATAGTCGATTACTATTCTCTTGTCTTCAGACTCAACTGCTCTTGTTGGAATAGTGATCTTCTTGCCACCAAGGGTCACAACGTCACCTACAGTTGCAAAGCCGTTATCCTGTGATACGGGAACGGAGATTACAAAGCCACCAACGGGAATGTAGGTCTCGCCGTCACCTGCAGTTACAACCTCTGTTACAACGTAATTGTTTTCGTTGTCTACCTTACAAACGTATTCAACGAAGGAACCAACTCTACCGGTCTTGGTGTTTGGATACCAAGGGGTGTAGATAACTGTTGCATTTTCTTCAACAGAGTTGAATTTGATCTGATAGTCGGAAAGAGATCCTCCTGATGCAACCTCCCAAAATACTACGGGGTCAGTGATCGCATGAAGAGTTCTGTCTCCAACAGTTGCTGTTACACTTTCACTAAGTGGTCTCTCAAATTCGCCCTCCTGCGCTGCGGTAGCTGTGATACCACACACGAAGCAGAGAGAGAGGATCAAAGTGAAAATAGCCAATCTCATTAAGTTTGTTCTCATGTTGCCTCCTAAAATTTATTTTTCATTAAATATTGTTGCCTTCAATAGCTCTCAAGCCTCAATCGTTTCCAAAGTTTTCAGCGAGGAAGTCCTCGTAGTTCTCCTTTGCTTCAGAAAAGGTTTTAGCCGAGTCAAACAGCACAAATCCCTCTGCGCCCGCACGCTCACTTGCAGCAATGTGATCCGAAAGATCGGAAGTGGACTGTCCGTGATAGGTGGTATAAAGTCCTGTGTAGCAATGCGCGCCGTAGCACATGGATTTGATATTGTTAACAGCAGAATATACCTTGTCTGCCTCAAAGAAATATACCATTGGAGTTACCATATCTATATATTTCTTTTCAAGCCAAACTCGGATGGTCTGTTTTTTCAGGTTGTAAGACACGTCAAGCTCTGGGAAAACAGCCGTTGATACAAGCTTGCCCGCATACTTATCTCTGATAAGCTCGTACACACTGCGAACAAACCAAGTGATGAAATACGCTCTGTGGGCTGTCCACTGGGGAAGAAGACCGTTCTCTTTTATCTTATCTACGAGATCTTCTCTTTTTCGGGTGGGATCAAGAGTAAGATTCTGCTTCTTTGCAAACTCGTTCATGCAAACGTCTGTATAGCCTGTATCGGTATTTTCTCCGAAGTCCGAAATCGGATAACGGATGTAATCAAGGTTAAGACCACTGATAATGGGAACTTTAGTTAGCAATTCATCATAAAAATCAAGAAGAAATGCTCTGACCTCTGAATTGGCGGGATCAAGGAAAATGTAACCACCGAATCCGTGCCCCTCCGTTTCGTGACGTATCTTCCCGTGCTGATTTACGAGAAGCCAATCGGGATGCTCAACTGCAAGCCTTGTGTCCTCCTCATATCCGATATAGAAGTCCTGCACCCAAGCGTGTACCTTGATGCCACGCTTATCCGCCTCTGTTACGAAGGCCGTAAGGTAATCGGGATAGTCACCGTATGAATGCTCATCAAGACCGGTGTAGTAAGGCACCTTATCAGTCTTAAAAATCGTCATTCCGTGATAAAATGTTTCAAGAAATACCGTATTTATTCCGGAGCGCTTGAATCGGTCAAGCACGTGGCAAAGCTCGGAAAGATCCCTTTCGGTTTCTGCGGGATTCGGTCTATGCCATACTCCTCTTAACTGCGTTTTGGTCTGCGCCCCGTCGGCGCAATTGATTATTTTCTGCATATTGACCTCAAAAGTTAGTGAAACTTTCGTTTGTGTTTTCTATAATTGTGTTTATTGTTATTTTCGCCAAATTATTTTTTGATCTCGCGAAGTGAAAGATCTACCTCAAACATTCTGCGCCAAGGCATACGGCATACGTCGATCTCGTACTTTTCCGTAAGTGCCGGGAAGGTTTCGGAGATGTATTTACAAAGCTCATTTCTTACAAGACCCGCTACCTCTCCGCATTCTTCTCCCGCGTCGAAATAATTATATCCAAGCTGAGGAAGGAGATTTTTCGTTACGTAGCTGCGCACGTGGCCACAATATCCAACGTCCTCAAAAATTCTTTCAGCAAGGAATCTTCTCTGGAAGTTATTATCGCCAAACAAAAATACGAATACTGCCTGACATATGACTGTGCCGAGAGTGTTTGAGGAAGTGTTCCAACCGGCGTAGGCTGAAAGCTTAAGAAGCGGAACGCTTTCCTGAAGCATTTTAAGGAATTCCTTATCTCCACCGTTGCAAAATGCGCCATCTGCTACTGCACAAACCTTGCCGTCAAAGGTACTGGTTGCTATCTTCTTACAAAACTCAGGAAGATTTCTTGCAAAGTATCCCTCCGACGGTTCTTCGAACACTTCTCTTGGCTCGAAGGCAGGATAGTTCAAGTAAAGGCGAATATCAGACTCCTCTCCCTCCAATACCTGTATGCAGCCTGCAGAGCTGATCTGGTACGGCAGAGTTTTTCCGAGGGGTCTATCCTCGTAGAGTGGTTTAACGTTTGGATTGTTTTCGTGAGCAAAGATACATTCGATCTTTGGAGATATGCCTCTATATTCACAGGCGGCTCTGGCAAGCAGGGTCATGCCCACCTCGTCTGCTCCTGGATACATGGCAACATCTGAAAGCCCCTCGGCTTCTATCGCGCCTTTTATGGTCTCTCTATCCATCGATGTATAACCAAATTCAGCAGAGTCGTCTTGAGGTATAACCAAGAAATCAATGGATTTACCCAACATTTTGACAACTTTAATTAGCATATTGCGGTTAATTTCTCTGCGTTCTTCAAAATCAGAGAGATTATCGCCTATTACTTTTGCATACTCAGACAAAAGCCTTTTCGCCTCGCTGTCATCTATCATGCCGAGCTCTCTTTTATGCTTCACCTGACCTGTGCGGAAGATCTGCTCACCGCAGTATTCGTAGTAATCAGGCTCCTCATCGCTGCTTGAATATTTCGGGCATCTCATGATAAGGGCAAAGGCATATATTTTAGCCTCGGGATTTATTTGTTTTATCTTTTCGATAACGGAGAGCCTCTTTGTCAGCTCCTCCTCGCTCATATGGTGAAGTCGGGAGGGGACTATGCCACCGTAAAGGAGCATATCAAGGGAAATCACGAAGCTATCTGCTAATGAAGCGTTTTCAAGAAGAAATTTTTCCAGCGCAAAAACGTCAGCAGGTCTTTTCTTATCTCCAAGAAGCTCCCTTTTAGGGTTTATAAGCTCTATCGGGCTGCCCTCTGCTATTCTCTCTGCAAAGTAGTAATTACAGGGGCGCTCATCTAAAGGAATATATATTAGTTTCATTGCTATTTTTGTTACTTGCGTGTGGTCTCCGATTTATCAGTCTTTAAGATGAAGAGCACCTAAAAGACGCTCGGTAATAACCTTCGGTCTTGTGATGGCTGATCCTACTACAACTGCATAGGGGTTAACCTTGGAGATAGCCTCCATGTGAGACACCTCGAATACTCCTCCCTCTGCAATAACCTTTGCATTTTTAACCTTTTCGCAGCATTCCTTAACGAAATCAACGTCAGGGATCTCGTACTGCGTGGTGTATGGAGTATATCCTCTCATGGTTGTAGATATGTAATCAAAGCCGAGGCGATCAGCGTTTATTGCCTCCTCGATTGTGGAAACGTCTGCCATAAGCTCTCTGCCGTTTGCATTCGCGCGCGCATATTCGTAAAGCTCGTCAAGGGTTATTCCACCGGGACGGCTGCGCAGCGTTGCATCCATGCAAACAACGTCACATTTTGTAGCAAGAAGTTTGTCCACTTCCTTTTTAGTAGGAGTAATATATATCTCACTGTCCTCGTATATCTCTTTTACAAGACCGATAACGGGAAGATTAACCTCATCCTTTATGCTATCAACGTCATCACACAGTGCTCTTATTCCTGTAGCACCGCCAGCCTTCGCTGCTTTAGCGAAAAGGTGCATGATTCCATACCCGTAAAGAGGTTCTCCTTTTACAGCCTGACAAGATACTATTAGTCCTCTTTTTAAAGCGCTCATTCTTGTTTTTGTCCTTTCTGTACAGATTGGCGTTTTATTTTTGTGCAACTTGCACAAAAAGCCATTTTCATCTTCACCTTATTATATAACTATTAATTATAAAAGTCAAGAGTTTTGAAAATTTAATTTAATTTTTTTGTATTTTTTGGAATTTTTTTTCATTTTTGGGCTTATTTTGAAAATATTTTTACTCATTTAAGTTTTGAGGCGTTTCTCAGATGCGAACAAGCCCCTCAAGATATAATATGAAAAAATGGACCCGAAAATTATCGAGTCCATTGAAAAAACAAAGTTTTTATTTGATTTTGATCGTTTTAATTTCAAAGGGAGTAAAGGTGAGTGATGCTTCCTCTCTGCCAAGACTTTCTATTTCATCCTCTAGAATGTTGGTGAGGATCATTTCCTTTCCACGAGAGGTAAGCTTGATAGAAGAAGTTGCTCCAAGTGCCTCGTAAAGGCGAATGACAATACCGTCATCTTCTCCGTGCTTGACTGTTTCAACGATCACGCTACCGCCTCCGGAAATCTCGAACGGCGCTACAAGGTCCTTATGACTTGTGCGAACGGGAGCGTAGTTGAAGCTGTATCCGCGACGAACGGTATCCATGGAAAGACCGCCCTCGTGCGGGTAGATAGCATAGCTGAAGTAGCTCTCGCCTCTGTCACCTCTGTCATCCGGATGAGTTCCGGACTTGTGCAAGGTAATACCAAGTCTTCCACCCTGACAGGAGATTCCGTATTTTACGTCGCTGAGCATTGAAATACCCATTCCCTGCTCGGAAAGATCCGTCCATTTGTGGGCGCAGACCTCAAACTTTGCAATATCGCTCTTATCTCTATTGTAAGTATTGCGAAGAAGATTTCCAAATTGAGTTTCGCACTTATAGGACTGCGCGAAAAGGGTGGTATCATGCTCGGCACGGATGAGGGTGTGGGTATCACCGGCTGTAAGATGATTCTCGAACTCGATCTGGGGGCTGTCATAACGGAATTTCACGTCTGTTACAAGCCTTGAATTATCTGCAACCTCATGGATTATTCTGATGACGAGAAGATATTCGCCAACCGAAATTACCTCTCGGCTCACAAACTTCACAGGCTTCTCCTTCATACTGTAATCTGCATCAATATCCCAGTTATCGTAGATGAAAGGAAGATCCTCGTATGCCTTAATAATGTGGAGCCCCTCTTTTGCAAGTTCTCTGCCCTTGTAGATAAGCGACGATATTTTACCTTCGGTAAACGTAGCCTCAAGATAGGGAGTTATCACCTTGTTATCCAATACTGTAAATGGAATATTACCCGTTCCCTTGATCTTTTTACCGTAACCTACGCCGTCAAACTTGTATGGTGCAACCGTTCGTGTGCCGTCAAGTGCCTCATAGGTCTGACCAATGTCGGTTGTAAGGATCTCAAGTCGGCTGTGGGGCAAGGTATTGAAGTAAGCTTTTTTGCCTTTTTTGCCCTTTCCGGAAACGTATGCTCTTGCTTCAGTCAATGCTTCGGCCTGCTCGGCGAGTGCGATATCGGTTGCCTCTGCAATGCAGGTTCCGGGGAGAATATCATGGAACTGATTCAACATTAGAGTATCGTAAAGGCGATCGGTAAGTAGTTTCGCCTCCTTATCCCCCTTGAGAACTGATACCAGCTCTGCATCGTGCAGTGCCTCTTCCAGGCGGCGGTTATACATTTTAAGGTTGTGATTTGTGGTGTAAGTACCGCGATGAAGCTCAAGATAAAGCTCGCCAAAGTACTCGGGAAGCTCTTTTTCGCTTATTTTCTCCATGAAGTTGGAAACGGTGGTATGCTCTACTCTCGCTCTCTGCGCATTTTTCTCTGTAAATATCGCACGGCTGACCATTTCAGATGACGGACCTCCACCGCCATCACCAAAACCGTATGCCATAAGAACGCTGTCGCTCTCTCGCTTGTTTCTGATAGCTTCAAGACGGGTGGCAACAGATTCCTCGTCTATCCAAGTATGGATGCTATTGAAATGAACGGGAACGGTGCTGCCATCAATTCCGCGCCATCTAAAAGTTTCGTATGGGAAGTTATTCGTGTCATTCCACGAGAGCTTGGTTGTAAGGAAATAATTCACTCCGGATTTTTTCATAATCTGTGGCAACGCTGCAGAGTAACCGAAGGTATCGGGAAGCCAAAACGTATCGGATTCGTAACCGAATTTTTCACGCAGATAACGTTTGCCGCGAAGGAACTGTCGGCAGAATGCCTCAGAGCCTGTAAGGTTGCCGTCGCACTCTACCCAAGTCGCTCCGTTCACTTCAAATCTTCCCTCTTTTATATATTTCTCTACTTCGGCAAAAAGCACAGGATCCGCGTCTTCTATCCACTTTAAGTAAAGAACTGTTGACATAAAGAAGGTATATTCGGGATAACGGCGCAACATCTCAACAGCGTTTGAAACTGTTCTCATTAGCTTTCTCTTGGTTTCCTCCACCGTCCAGAGCCATGCTGTATCAAGGTGAGAATGACCTATAATTCCAACGTAAGGAAGCTTTCTACCCTCGGCAAAGAGCTTGTCAATAATAGCCTCTGCCGCAGCGATCTTTTCGTCACTCGGAATGACTTCCTCTATGGGCAAGAGTCTGAAAAGCTCAAGGTAAGTTTTTTCAATATGCGCTCTGGCAAATCCGTCCTTTTCAGAGCTGTAAAGGCGCTCAAGAAGGATCATTTTTTCGTTGAGAGAGCGCAGCGCCTCATTCATACAAACGAGTGTTATGGATCTGTAAGGTCTGTTTGGCTTATGACCCGCAAAGGCAAATGTGGATTTTTTATCATAGGGATGAAGACCGGGCATCGTGTGAGAAAAATACGCCTCAAGGCTCACTACGTCACCGTTTTTCAAACCGTCAAGATAAACATATCTGTGGGTTCTCGACGGAGGCTCAAAGGCGTCAGCAGGAGCGATGTAATCAATAATTCCTACCTTTTTTCCGTTTACGCAAACGAGATGCTCTCCAGCTCCGGTATCGGCTGCAAGGTAATACTTTTCTTCCTCGGAAATTCCGTTAACCACAAAAGAAAACGTTGCGAGGGCGAAATCCTCTCCCCAGTGTGTCCCCTCTGTCATAACCGTTTTTTCGCCGTCCTTTTCCATGGTTACCTCCGGGTAGATAACACGGCTGATAAGGCGACTGTCATACATTGCCTGAAGACGTTGCATCTTCAGTATCATTCTGTCAATTTGTCTGTCTTGTAGCATTATTCACACCTCCAAAAAATCAGAGCGATTTGTTCGCAACAGCCTTGGCTGCGCGCATCGTAGATTCATAACCTGCATCACTGAGTCTTTCATAGATAGCGCTGTAAAGCACGTTAATTATATACGAAATGGAAACTATAGTTGACACAGAGCCGCCTTCATAAGCTGCTTCACGTCTTGTTGATAAAAGTATATGATCCGCATATTTTGCTAAAGGCGAAACGTCATAACAGGTTATTACGATGATATTAACTCCGTTTTTCTTTGCTATTTCAGCAACGTCGATTATGTCTTTCGTACTACCGGAAACACTGATGAGGATCACTGTGTCACACTCTCCGAGGTTACTTGTTATCATTGCCTGAAGATGGGGATCGGGAGTATAAGTAACGATCATTCCCAAACGGGCGAGAACGTTGCTTACTTCCATGGCAGTGATAGCAGAGTTGCCTACGCCAAAAGCGCAAACCTTTTTTGAGTTTATCATTAGATCGGCGATGCGAAGATATTGCTCGTATCTTATCGCTCTTGAAGTTTCCGTTATGGCATCCACCATCTGATGGGCAATGCGCTTTGCCGTGCTGTCCACCGCGGTTTTTCCAACCACCGACGTAGTTTGGCTCAAATGAAGCTTGAAATCCTGAAATCCGTTATATCCGATTTTTTTGCAGAAGCGAACCAAAGTAGCATCAGCCACCTTCAGCCGTGCCGAAAGATCGCTTATCGAGAGGTATATTATCTCCTCCGGGGGAATATTCAAGATCCCATCTATTACTTTTTTCTCGGTTTTAGTGGCTATATCCCTAGCTGCATAGATCCTGTCCAGCGCCTTTCCTATCATAACCATTCTCCTTTTAGATGATTTTTTTGTATTTTCACTCGTCTAATTTGAAATAAATTGTGTGCTTTTTCTTTCACACTTATATATTAATACATTTTACCGAATATGTCAAGTGTTTTTTGTAAAGCAATTAACTTTTCATAAGATTCATGCTTTTCGCGAGCTTTTGAAAATATTTCAGGACAAAAAAGCGAGCCCGCAACACGGCGAGCTCGCTCTAAAATGAATATTAATATCAGTTTGTACGGATCTCTGCGCCCGTGCTCTTTACAATGCGCTTGAGCGCGCTGTTAGCAACCTGCTCGATCTCTGCACCTGTAAGTGTCTTTTCATCGGAGCCGATCACAAGACGGATGGTAACGGACTTTTTGCCTGCAGGGATCTGCTTGCCCTTATATTCGTCAACGAACTGGACATCACGAAGAAGCTCATTTTTCTTTGACATTACCGCAGAATAAATATCATCCCACTTAACCATAGAATCCACCACGAACGACAGGTCATAGCTATTCATTGGGAAATCAGGGGTGCGAGCAAATCTGTTTGTTCTTGATTTGAATGGAACAAGAGCGTCCATGTCAAGCTCTACAAGCACTGCAGAAAGCACCTTAATGCCACAAGCAAGAGCCGCTTTTTTGGAAAGGAGAGCAAGATCACCGATCTTCTTACCACCGAGCATTATATTGAGCCATACGGTATCGTCTGCCCAGTAAGGCTTTTCATGTTTTTCAAAGGTAAAGCCCTCCATGTGAGTATAGGTTGGCATCGAGCTAATAACGCCCTTTGCGCGACGGAACAGCTCTGTGATGTCGTTTGAGGAACCTACAAAGGCGCATCCCAAATGTTTTTTCTGTGCAGGAAGCTTTTCGCCCTCGTAGTCCGAGGTATAATCACTGTCAAGGAAGATCTGCGCTTCCTCGAAGATGTCGAACTCATCAAAGTTACGCTCGTTTTTAACTATTGCCTTGCAAATGTTGGGAAGAAGCGAGCAACGAACGTACTTTTCGCTAGGTGATGGGGGAGTGGCAAGGGCAAGTATACCATCTGTTGTAGGCATAAGTGCAGTTACGAACTCGTCAGACATCCAAGGGTATGTGAAGATCTCCTGCATATTGCAACGGAAAGCAAGGTATTCCTTTACTCTGCGAATAAGATCTACGCCAAGCTGGTTGATAGCACCGTCAAAGGAAGTTGTAATGGTAGTTGCCTCGAAGTTTTCATAGCCGTACATACGAGCAACCTCTTCCATAATGTCTGCCTTGATAGATACATCACCGGTAGAGCGCCAGGTAGGAACAACGATATGCATTCCGGTTTCTGTAAACGTTACCTCATAACCCATAGTGCCAAGCTTTCTGGCTACGATCTCCTGAGGGATACGCTTACCAAGACGTCTGTCAAGCCATTCGAACTCAACGTCGATCTCTGCCCTCTCGAGTTTCTTTTCGTAAAGATCCTTGAAAGCAGTCACCTTCATATCGGGATAAAGCTCTGCGAACAGCTTCATAGCAAGGGAAAGTGCCTGATCGCATCTTTCGGGGTCAACTGCCTTTTCATAACGAGAGGATGCCTCGGTACGGTTATCGTAGCGGAGAGCAGTACGGCGAACGCCACGGGACTCGAAGTTTGCTACCTCAAGAATAACGCTCTGAGTATCGGGAAGTACGGAATCCTTTGCTCCACCCATAACACCTGCAAGTGCTACTGCACCCTCGGCATCGGCAATAACAAGGTCATCGGTAGAAAGGGCGAGATCCTTATCATTGAGGAGCTGGAGCTTTTCGCCCTCGTTTGCACGTCTTACCTCAATGTGATCGATTATATGATTGGAATCAAATACGTGAGTGGGCTGACCTGTTGCAAGCATTACGTAATTAGTAACGTCAACAAGGGCATTGATGGGACGCATACCCACTCTCCATATACGGCTCTGCATCTCGAACGGCGAGGGTTTTACGGAGAGTCCTTCGACCTTTGCACCAATGTAACGAGGACAACGGTCTACGTCCTTGATTCTTACGTCGTATTCATTTTTCGTTTCGGGAACGTATTTCTCGAATGGAAGGAGAGGAAGATCATAAAGAGCAGCAAGCTCTCTTGCAATTCCGTAATGTCCCCAAAGATCAGGGCGGTTTGTCATAGACTTGTTATCTATCTCAAGAATGATATCATCAAGATCAAGAGCCTTTGCAATAGGTGTACCTGCAGGTGCATCAAAGGCGGTAACGTCCATTATCTCATGCTCCTCAGCAGCAGGGAAAAGATCTGCAAGTCCAACCTCAACGGAGGCGCATATCATACCGAAGCTTGCAACACCGCGAAGCTTTGCATTTTTTATCTCAACGGGCTCGCCCTCGCCGTGCCAACGAACCATAGCTCCGGGGCAAGCAACAACCACTTTCATTCCTACGGCAAGATTAGATCCACCGCAAACGATATCCTTTATTTCACCACCACCGATGTCAACGCGGCAAACACGAAGCTTATCGGCATTTGGGTGAGGAAGTACTTCCTTGATCTCTCCTACGATGATTTTTTCGAAACGCTCTGCAAGACTTTCTGCACCCTCAACCTCAACCGTGGACATGGTAAGGTCGTATGCAAGTCTTGTGAGATCCATATCATCGGGGAGCTTTACGTAATCTTTTATCCAATTTAACGATAATTTCATCTTTCTTTCCTCCTTAATGGAACTGTTTTAAGAAACGGAGGTCGGTGCTGTGGAACAGACGAACGTCATCAACACCGTAACGCATCATAACAAGTCGGTCAAGACCGATGTTTACGTAGAAGCCGGTATACTCATCGGGATCAAGACCTGCTGCGCGAAGAACGTTAGGATGAGGAGTTCCGCCGGGCATGATCTCTATCCAGCCTACGTGCTTACAAACACTGCATCCCTTTCCGCCGCAAACAAGGCAACCCATATCGATCTCAAATCCGGGCTCAACAAAGGGGAAGAAGCCTGCTCTCATACGAACGGGAACGTCCTGACCGAATACCTTCTGAAGGATACTCTTTATCATTACCTTACCTGACGTGTAAGTGAAATCCTTATCTACGATAAGCGCCTCATACTGGAAGAAAGCACGCTCGTGACGGGCGTCGGTAGTTTCGTTTCTGTAAACTCTGCCGGGATATACAAATCTGTAAGGAGGCTTGTGAGTCTGCATATATCTTACGCTGTCACCGGTAAGGTGAGGACGAAGACAAAGCTTATCATTTGCCGCGCCTGAATCATGTCCCTCAAGCCAATAGGTATCCATGCTCTCGCGAGCGGGATGGTTAGGTGGGAAGTTCAGGTTATCAAAAGCATAATATTCGCTTGTGATTTCAGGGCCGGAGAACACCTCAAAGCCCATGGAACGGAATGCATCATTTAAGTCGTAGCACATCTGTGTAATAGGATGAAGACCGCCTATCTTGGGCTCAAAGCCGGGAACTGTGCAGTCAAAATCCTCGGGAATAGCAGATGCCTTAAGCTTTATTGCCTCGCGTCTGCCCTCGATCTGCTCTGTAAGCAATGCCTTAACGTTATTAACTGCTTTTCCCATTTCAGGACGAAGGGAAACGTCAAGCTTTGGAATCTCTTTGAGAAGCTCTGTAATGCTTCCCTGCTTACCAATCAACGCGCCCTTTACCTCTTGCAGCTCAATCTCGGACTGCGCAGCTTCAATTTTCGCAGTACCTTCTTTTAGTAACGCTTCTAATTTTTCTTTCATTTTTTTACCCTCATATTTATGAATAATTTTGTTGACAAATAAAAAACTGCGTTTTTCCGAAGAAAAACGCAGGGACGACATAAGTCGTGATACCACTCTGCTTCACCCTTACCTCGCGGCAAGAGCCTCTCCAGGTGCAAAACACACCCCCGTGATATAACGGTCACACCCGGCAAAATCTACTCATCGATCGGGAAAGATCAATTTTAAATCCGCAACTAACAAGATGAATTCGCCAAAGCCAAACAATTGTCTTGCACCAACCGACAACTCTCTGATGCTTGGGGTTTTGGTTACTAGTTCTTGGTCAAACGTCATTAGAGTCATTATATCACAAGTCAATCTGTTTGTCAATAGATTGTTCAATATTTTATTATATTAAATTAACGGTTAGTATACTGCTGTAAATGAAATTGGCTTTAGTGATCGCTGTGCTGAACGTCGGAATCCTTATCAGCAAAATCATCACGTTTGTTTTCAGCATTTTTGTGCATGGAAATAGCGAGATACGCTCCATACGCGCCTGTTATCACAGTGATAAATACGGCAGTTAAGATTCTCATTGTATGAGTGGCGTTAACATCGTTTGCAAAGGCGCTGGTAGCATTAAAAAGCCCGTGAGTAATAATGGCTGCAACCAGGCTTCCCTCCTTCAAATACATCATAACGAACATGAATCCTGCGGCGGTTGCATATATCACTTGCATAAGATTTGGAAGCAGCTCTGCACCCGAGCCGTTGATGAGATTAATGATATGACCAATGCCAAAAGTCAAGCTGGAAACTATTACGGCAGACTTGATATTCCCCTCTCGCATTGCATTAAATAGCAATCCACGGAAAATCACTTCTTCGAGAAAACCTACGCAAAACATAGCTAAAATGTAAAGTATAGTTTCTAAAATTGTATAATTAAGCGTAACACCGTAAAAGAAATTTGCAGAGAGCAAAACGAAAATCGGTATATAATACAGCATAGATCTAGGCGATGCCTTTGAGAGAGTAATGCCGTAATTTTCTAAAAGATCCCATTTTTTGAGAAACAGAAACAACAGCATAGAAAGCCCAAGTCCCACAACTAACGTAACGGATTTTTCAACTCCCAGCGCAGAAGATATGCCATCTCCGAGAGAGAAAAGCACACAGTATGAAATGATCCACGTTACCGCAAACCATATTTTGCTCTTGTCATACAGTTTTTTCAGCATATTTAGCTCCTTTTCAATCATTTTTTTGGAACGAATAATTGCAATTTTTATGTAAGTATTTAGATTACTTAAAGTTTTTTGCCAAAGTGGACTTCCCTGCATATGCAGTTCCGGCAATAAAACATAAGTTCTTCAGATATGCTTGATAATATTATTGTTTATTTTCATTGATCTTCTTCCATCGTTCTTTTGTCATAAGCTGAGTATGACCTGTACGAATCTCGCCCAAAAGCTTTACTTCTACGCCCTCGGTGGTATGATGATACACGAATCCAAGCTTTTCCTGAACGCGCCGGCTCTTTTCATTACCATCGTAATATGCGCACCAAACCCTCTCTAAAGAAAGATCCTCAAAAGCATGGCGAAGCACCTCGAGGGATACCTCGGGAATAAGACCACGTCCCCAATAAGGCTTACCTATCCAATATCCAAGCTCAAGCTCATCATCCTTTTGCGCCAGATCATTTCTATGCAGTCCAATACTTCCAACAGGTTTGCCGTTTTCTTTCAAGCATACTGCATAAGTTTCCTTTGCGGACAATACGTTTTTTATGATCTCGCGACTATTTTCAACGCTCGTGTGAGGTGGCCATCCCGCAGGCGGTCCAACGTCAGGATCCGAGGCATAGATATATAATTCTGCTGCATCTTCCTCGCTCCAAGGGCGCAAAATGCAACGTTTGGTTTCCAAAATCATGTATTTTTCTTCCTTTATATTAGTTTGATGATTTTGCCTTTTTCTCATAAAACATATCATCCATGGAAAAATCATCTCCATTCCTAAGCCATTTTTCAAGAGCTACGTCAAACTTTTCCATATCCAATATCTTCTCCTCTGCAAGGCAGTAGTAGTCGGACAAAGCGGCAAGGCAATTCTGAAAATGACAAAACGGAATCTTTCCTGAAAGTGTAAATAGTCTTGACATTGTGTTATCCTTATCAAGGATGCCCTCCTTGTACTGTTGCCAGATCTCAAGGCGCAATCTCTCATAAACCGACTCCTCATCAAAGGACTTTTCAAGACAGAACAAATTCAGAACATGCTCTATGTCCTTTATATTGCCACGGCAGTCAACAAGCTTCAGCACAACGTCGGAGAGGGGATCCTCATTTTGAAGGTAAGAATTCAGCCAAGCGTCATAAGATTCAAAATCTCCGCACAGTAGCTTTATGCGCTGATAATATGCATCTTCTCTCGTCATAGTTCCTCCTGAAAGTAACATCTATCATTTATTCAACATCAAGGCTTTCAATTGCCGCGTTCAGCGCCTTTACAATATTCAAGAGAGTCATACACGGCTCTTTTTTCTGTTCGAGCACGTAGGGTACGTGAATAAATCCTACTCGGGTTTTCGTGTTTTTGAAACGGTCGAGCAGCGTGTATAACAGATCGTTACAAACGTATGCCCCTGCGGAATAGGACACCTGACTTAATACCCCCGCCGCTTCTATAGCCTCCGCAATTTTGCGAACTGGCAAAGTAGAAAAGTGCGCATCTATGCCACCCAAAATTATAGGCTCATCTATAGGCGATCTTCCCTTGTTATCGGGTATCTTTCCGTAGCGAAGATTTATCCCCACAAGCTCGGGAGTTACCGCAGTTCTACCTCCCGCCTGACCTACGGAAAGTATTACGTCAGGATCAATTTTATTTGCCACATCCAATACAAGATCTGCAGCCTCTCCAAATACTACCGGAAGCTGAAGCTTTATCAGTTCATACCCACATATTTTATCAGGCAAAGCCACAACTGCCTCCCAAGAGGGGTTGATCACCTCACCGCCAAAGGGCTCAAAGCCCGTTATCAATAGCTTTTTCATTTTCATCTCGTCTGTTAACCTTGTCTGTAATAAGAAAGAGTTTTGCGTCTTCAAATCTATTTTACCATTTATTCTTATAAAAATCAAGATGTTTTTGTTAACACCATAGTATGCCATACACATGAAGTAACGAAAATCTCATTTACAAGCATAATCAATCTATCGCTCCCCTGCCCGCAGCAGACAATTTACATAAATCTATTGAAAAAAGCATAGTTTTAAGTTATAATATGTAAAGAACGAGATATTGAGCGAATCAGAAAGGAGAACATTATGCTGAAAGGAAAAAAGCTATCAATTCTTGGTGACAGCATCTCCACCTACAAAGGTGTATCGAATGATGAAAAAGCAAATGCTACCTTGTTTTATAACCCTTGGTTTTACTGTTTGCCATTTCCCGCAGAAAAAACGTATTGGCATAGGGTGCTGGATGAATTTTCAATGACTCTCTGTGTAAACAACTCCTGGTCGGGAGGTAATTTGTCTGGTGCCGATAATCCCGACTCCGGTGTTAACCGAGCAAGATATCTTTCCCGTGATGACGGTGATGAGCCTTACGTTATTATCGTTTTCATGGGGACTAACGACCTGGGGCGAGGAGTCGATATAAGCGTTTTTGAGAAAGACTACAGAACCACCCTCAAAATTATAAAAGAAGACCACCCCACTGCAAAGGTGTTTTGTATAAACGTTCCCGACAGAGATATTTTCCTACACGCAAGAGCGAAAGCTTTTTGCAATTCTATCGAAGGGGCGGTTTGCGAGATGGGCGAAAACTTCTTTTTGGTAGACCTTTTTAACAGCCGTCTTAATAATGATTTTTACTATATGAATACACGTGACGGCTTGCATCCCGATGAGGATGGTATGAAATATATAGCAGATATCGTGATTGAAGCCATATACAAAAACTTAAATTGACGTTTTGGTACACTTATCGCTTTTTTGTGAAAAATATGTTCCAAATATTGTTAATCTTGTGACTAAATACAACCAAATGTTCACGAAAATATTGACTTTTTTATAAAAACATGTTATAATTTGTTAGTTTTTGTGTTTTTCAAAAACAGTTTTGTATAAAGAAATCAAAAAATAAAGATACATAAGGAGAACCAAAATGAAGGTTTACGTAATCACAGGCGGTGGTTCAGGCATGGGCCTCGCAACAGTTAGAGAGCTTGGCAAGGACGTTAAGGTTATTATCAGCGGCCGTACAGCATCTAAGCTTGAAAGCGCAGTAGCAGAGCTTACCGCAGAGGGCTTCAACGTTGAGGCTTATTCCTGCGACGTTAGCGACAGAGATAGCGTTCGTGCTCTTGCAGAGTATGCAGCAGGACAGGGCGAGGTTGTTGGCCTTATCCACGCAGCAGGCGTTTCTCCCCATATGGGCAACGCTGAAACAATCGTAAAGATCAACTCACTCGGTACACTCTATGCAGACGAGGAGTTCTTCAAGGTTATGGCAGAGGGCAGCATTATCATCAACGTTTCTTCCATGAGCGCTTATATGCTCCCAGGCATGATGCTTCCTACAAGCAAGTACGGTCTTATCTTTAAGGATGAGCAGAAGTTCCTTAAGGCTATGGTTAGCAGATCCAGACTCTTCGGTGAGAAGATGGAATCAAACCTTGGCTACCCTATCAGCAAGAACTTTGTTTGCTGGCTTACAAAGCGCCTTGCAAATCGATACTACCTTGAAAAGAAGATCAGAATTATCTCTGTTTCCCCCGGAAACTTCGAGACTCCCATGGGCAACCTTGAGTCCGATCAGGGCGCACAGTTCGTAGTTAACAACGCTATTCAGAGATTCGGCAACGTTGAGGAAATCGCAGTTCTCTTCGCTCACCTTTGCGATGAAAGACTAGGTTATCTCACCGGTACAGACATCGTTTGCGACGGCGGATGTGTTGGAAACCTTGCAACATATTCCAAGAAAGAACAGAAAGAGTTTAAGTTCCATAACTAATAAAATGTCCCGTATTTTGTAAATAACATTTTACATATTTCAGGTTTTTAAACAAAAAAACGCTCACCGTAAAGATGAGCGTTTTTCTTTTTTATTTAACTTTAGCGTTTGATAAAACTAAATATCAGAGTGTGGATCCAAAGTCTGTAACGATGGACTGACCGGTGATTGCGCGAGACTCATCGGAAGCGAAGAAGAGGAGCATATTTGCAACGTCATCAGGGAGGCAGGGCTGAACCTTAAGATCGTTGTGCTTCATCATCTGACCGAAGATATTCATATCCATATTTGCAGGGCTCATACCCGCTACCATAGGTGTTACGATAGTGCCGGGGCAGATAGCGTTGCAGCGAACGTTTGTGCCTGTAAAACGAAGTGCAGTGTGTCTTGTAAGACCAATGATAGCAGCCTTGGAAGCAACGTACGCTGCACCACCGCATCCCATAACGCCTGCAACAGATGCAACGTTTACGATAGAGCCGTAGCCGGTCTTTGCCATTTCCTTTGCAACCTCGCGAGTCATGCACATAGTACCCTTTGTATTAATGTCGATAACGCGATTCATATCATCATCAGTGAAGCTATCAATAGCCTTGAGGCCGTTATCGAGAACGCCTGCATTGTTGATAAGAACGTCAACCTTGCCGAACTTTTCAAGAGTGAGAGCAACAACGCGCTCTGCATCCTCTACCTTGGAAATATCGCTAACTATGGGAAGAACCTCGCCGCCAATCTCGCGAATTTTTGCAGCAACTTCTTCAAGCTGTGCTTCTCTACGAGCTGTGATAACAACCTTTGCGCCCTCTGCTGCGAACTTAAGAGCAGTAGCTGCGCCAACACCGGAATTGCCGCCTGTGATAATAGCAACCTTGTTTTCTAAACGATTCATTTGTTTTTTCTCCAATCTGTTTTGTTTTATTTATGTTTGTTATTTTTTTACCAATGTGATTATAGCACAATATTATTCCTTTGTCAAGTAAAAATTCAGTTAAATAATATAAGCAATTTTTTTCAATAAACATTCCTTTTACGCAGTCCCCACAAAAATGGTACTTATCAAAGAAAAAACCGCTGTTTTAATTGCCTTTCTTGTAGTTTTTACAAAAAAACAAAGTTAACCTTGACTTTTTTCGGAAACTATGATATAATACTCTCAACAAAAGATAAAACACAGTTCCCGATTTGTTTTCTTGCAAATCGGCATTCAAAGGGCGGGGAAATACGGTGAAAATCCGTAGCAACAGCCATTGCCGTGAATTGATGTGGATTAAGTTTGAACCCTGATTTACTAGCTCCGAGTCTTGCGAGTCGATGCTTTAACGAAGTATGAGGCAAAATTATCTGCCATTTTTGTGAGTAGAATTTTGTTTCAGACAAGGCAAAGCAAGCGAGAAAGACGACGGTGTAGATACCTACTCCGAGTCTTGCGAGTCGATGCTTTAACGAAGTATGAGGCAAAATTATCCACCAAAAGTCGGAATGCCTGCCGTACTGTGATCAATATCATTGATATTAATTGAAAGTTCTCTTGGGCAAACGGGGAGATGCTTTGAGTAGGTGAGTTATGCTTTTTTGCTGCTCTGTCCTCTTTTTGCGCACCTCGTGAAGAGGTGCTTTTATTTTGTCCTTTTGAAAAATTCAGGAAAACACTGCGAAAAATTTTGCTTTTTGTCCCCAGCTTTTTCAAAAAGCAGATATTTTCTAAAAATGTTTTCCAAAAGACGAAAGGAAAAGAAAAAAATGAAAAACACAGCACGCACACTGTCACTCATACTCGTAGTGATACTTGCAATCTCACTCACCGCCTGCGGCGGCAACAAGGTAGATGTAGTTGGGCTCTGGAAACAAGCAACTTACACGGCAGACACAACTATCGGAAAGGGCGCAACAACCGTTCAGGTTGAGTTCGTTATCGAGGATCAGTCCATCACCATCACTCTAAAGACAGATAAGAAAAACCTGGGCGACGCCCTCTACGAGCATTCACTTATTAACGATCCATCCTTCTTTGACACTGCAAACGGAATCAAGGCGGATTGGAGCGCAAACCAGGCTTGGTGGAAGGTTTGCAAGGGCGGCGAGATGACTATGGTCGGCGTAAATGACCTTACTCTCACCGATGGCGACCACTACGAATTCATTTATACCGTAGGATATTAAATCGTGAAAACCACAAACAAACTATCAGCGAAAGAAGCAGTCATCTTTGCCATGCTGGGCGCTATAATGTTCTGCTCCAAGATTGTGATGGATCTTCTGCCAAACATTCATCTCATCGGCGCGCTCACCATGATATACACCATAGTTTATAGAAAAAAGGCTCTTTATCCCATCTATATTTTCGTGATAATCACGGGACTTTACGGTGGATTTGCCCTTTGGTGGATCCCGTATCTTTACATCTGGACCATCCTCTGGGCTGTGACGATGCTGCTGCCACAAAACATGAGCGACCGATATAGAGCTGTGATCTACCCGCTTGTTTGTGCCCTACACGGACTACTTTACGGTATTCTCTATTCCCCTGCGCAAGCTCTGATGTTCGGGCTTGATTTTGAAGGGATGATCGCGTGGATCGTCGCAGGATTTCCCTTTGATCTTTTACACGCGGGAGGAAACCTTGTGGCGGGACTGCTTATTTTACCACTCACAAAAACACTTCGCAAATTAGAACATATGTAGAAATCACGCAAAAAACAAAATCACCCATTTTGCATTTTATCCCATATTTTGTAAGGGTTAATTTGCATTTTGGGTGATTTTTCTTTCATTTAGTGGCAGCAACTGTTTTTGCTGTTTTCGCAATTGTTTTTGCTTTTGTCCGAACTGCCGCGTTTTGCACATTCTTTTGCATAGGGGCAACCGATACATACTGCACCTGCTTTTTTCGTCTTATATATATAAAGACAAGCAAGACCGACTATGATAACAATAACTACCACGAGAATTATATCAACTAAAGATGGTGTCATATTTTTTCCTTTATTCAAGTGTATATTCAGCCTTATCCTGTGCCTTTGCATGGAGAGCGAGGTAAACTATTACGCCAACCATAGCCGCTACTGCAATAAGACCGGGAACGAAACCTGTACCGAGTTTGCCTTCTGTGAAGAGAGTGCCAAGCTGGTAAACCAGGAATGCAACAATATAACCGGTAGCAAACTGAAGACCTATACCACCGAAGAACCATTTTCTATCCTTGATCTCGGCATTCATAGCACCGATAGCCGCAAAGCAAGGAGGAGTAAAGAGATTGAACATAAGACAAGCAAGGGCTGCAACCTTGGTGATACCGAAGACAGCCGCAACCTCTGCTGCACCACTTTCAAGAACAAGCTCGTCTACGTTAATGAAGTTTGTAATGCCATAGCAAACTGCGATAGTACCAACAACGTTTTCCTTGGCGATGAAGCCTGTGATAGCTGCTGCAGCCATCTGCCAAACGCCGAAACCGAGAGGAATAAGCAAGATAGCAAAGGGAGTTGCAATTTTTGCGAGTATAGAAGAATTCTCCATACCCTCCTCCACAAGCTGGAACTTCCAGGTGAAGCTCTGCATTATCTGAACTGCTGTGTTACAAACAAGAATAATGGTTCCTGCTTTTACTATGTAAGACCAACCTCTGGAGCACATGGAATTGAAAGCATGCTTGAATGAGGGAGCCTTGTATTCGGGAAGCTCAATGATGAAGTAAGATTTCTTTGCCTTGTAGCCTGCGATCTTGTTAACCACAAACGCACCAAGGAAAATGAGAACGATACCTGCAAAATACATACAAGCGGAAACGATCCAGCTGTTCTCAAAGAACACTCCCGCAAAGAGAGAGATTACAGGGAGCTTTGCACCGCAGGGCATGAATGGAGAGAGCATTGCTGTCGCGCGTCTTTCTCTTTCATTTCTGATAGTACGGCTCGCCATAACGCCGGGGATCGCACATCCAACTGTGATAACGAATGGGATTACGGATTTACCGGAAAGACCAACCTTTTTGAAGATGGGGTCAAGTACAACTGCAACTCTTGCCATGTAACCACACTCCTCGAGCATAGCGATGAGGAAGTACATCACCATAACGAGAGGAAGGAATCCAATTACCGCACCTACACCGCCGATAATACCATCAACAAGAAGGGCAGAAAGGAGAGGATGAGCATTTTCAAGAAGTCCTGCGACCCATTCCTGGAATATCTCGATCCAGCCTACCAGCGTATCTGCAATAAATGGACCAACCCAAGCCTGAGAAACGCCGAATACAAGGAACATTACCAAGGCAAAGATAGGAATGCCGAGCCATTTATTTGTGAGAACCTCGTCAATCTTATCGTCTATAGAACGGTCTTTTGTAAATACCTTACGATCCTCAACCTTTGCAACGATCTTCTTAACAAACTCAAAGCGCTTGATGTCAGAGGCTTTAACCGCATCCTTGTCTGTAAGGTCTACTCCACTTTCGGAATAAGGTGCACTCTGACCCTGACCGCGAAGGGCAACTGCTGTGGCAACAAGCTGATCAAGTCCCTCTCCGTCAAGAGAAACGGTGTTTACAACTTTACAGCCAAGAGTCTTTGAAAGTGCCTCTGTGTCAATAATTGTTTGCTTTTTTTCATTAATATCGCTCTTGTTGAGTGCAACCACTACTGGGATACCAAGCTCAAGAAGCTGTGTTGTAAAGAACAAGCTACGGCTGATATTTGTAGCATCTACGATATTGATAATAACGTCAGGATTTGCATTTTTAACGTAATCGCTGGTGATGCTCTCCTCTGACGTAAAGGGGGACATGGAATACGCGCCCGGGAGGTCTACTGCCAAAAGCTCCGCATCTCCATCGTAAAATTTCTTCTTAATAGGGTGGACCTTAACGTCAACTGTAACGCCTGCCCAGTTGCCCACCTTTTCATTTTGTCCCGTCAGGGCATTATACATGGTGGTTTTGCCCGAATTGGGATTGCCTGCTAAAGCAATTCTCATAACATTCTCCTCTCATCCAAAACGACTCTCTTTTGTAGGTGCGAGAGCCCTGTTATGGTTAGCACAAGCTAACCTGATGGTAAAAAATAATTTGTTTATACTAAAATAGCCTCACCTAGATGGTTGTCAATATTGTATCTTGCATCCTTGATAGCAATAACCATGCCGCTTTTTCTACGGGAAACTACAGTGATCTTCTCTCCCTTATAACATCCAAGAGAAAAAAGAAACGCATCAAGCTCTTCATCGTTAGTTTTGATCTCAACGATGGTGTACTCTTCACCTATGCCGCAATTGCATAAATTCATAGCCTTCTCCTTCCTTACATATACAAATGATATTCAGTCATTTTTCGAGTTAGCCTCTGCTAACCGTCACACATTATACCACCATTTTCCTGCTTTGTCAAGGGGTTTTGCAAAAATTTTTGCTTTTTTTGTAACCTTTTACCATTTTTTCCTGTCATATTCTATATATATCACTCTGTTTTTTAGGCATTATAACTAATTTTGGATCATTCTTTCTCCACATAGGACAGCAGTATTTTTTCTTGACTTCCTTTTAATAATATGATATACTATTCTTAATATATACGAAAGGATAATCTATTATATTATGATTTCTATTCGTGAGCTGACTAAAAAATACGAATCAAAGAACCGACGCACCTGCGTAGCTCTTGATAGTATAGATCTTACTTTTCCCGACACCGGAATGGTGTTCATTATAGGAAAATCCGGTTCCGGAAAATCCACACTACTTAATATGATAGGCGGTCTTGACGGGTTTGATAGCGGAAAGATCATCGCTGACGGAAATGACCTGTCTGAATTTACTCCCGGAGATTTTTACAAGTATCGCGCATCATATGCCGGCTTTATTTTTCAGGACTACCACCTCATTGACGAGCTTACAGTAGAGGAAAACATAAAACTTGAGGGCGAAATAGCAAACGTAGAAAATATAGATATAGAGGCAGCGCTCGCATCCGTAGACCTTGAGGGATATGGCGCAAGATTTCCCGAGGAGTTGTCGGGCGGACAGAAGCAGAGGGTGGCAATCGCCAGAGCGCTTATAAAATCACCAAAGGTTCTTCTCTGCGACGAGCCTACGGGCAACCTTGACAAAAACACCTCTACCCAGATAATGAATCTGCTCTCAGCTATCTCCAAAGAGAGGCTGGTGCTGATCGTATCACACAATATGCCCGATGCGGAAAAATATGCAACCAGAATAATCGAGCTTTCGGACGGGAAGATCATCAGCGATCTCTCAAGAAAAGAGGATTACGAAAATCTGTTCTCCGTAAGCGAAGGCACGTTGACCCTTCCCTACAATCGCAATTTAAGTAAGGAGGAAGTAGAAGAAATCGAAGAGGCTGCAAAGGACTCTCCCATCTATCACGTAGAACAAAACGACGGTGGTTACGAAGAAACCGTACCACCCACTTGCGAGGAGATGGAAAAGATCATGCTTCACGATTCCAAAATGAAGCATGATATAATATTGAAACTATTTACCGCATTTTCAAAGGTCGGAATGGTTCGCACCGGTACTACTGCATTTATTTCTGCTGTAATGGTGGTGCTGCTTATCATCTTCCAGTCCTTCCTTATGTTTGACGGCAGCAAGGCTATTGCTCAGTCGCTTGAAAGCTCTAACGGATCTACTGTGGTGCTTCGAAAAGATACGCACGAGGATCCGTACGGAAACGTTACCACCTCAAATATCTATAAAATTACGGAAGAAGATATTGCCGAGATCAATAGAATTGCAGGCAAGGACAGTAAAAAATATCTGCTCTACAACTTCCTTTCGGTGATCAATCTTCAGAAAACCAACTATTCCGTTGAAACGGGCAAAGCTCCAAATTACGATTTTGGAACGAAGCACATCTATACTTCCATGATGGCAGGTACTCTTGCTTGCGACGAGGAGTATCTGTTGCGAAAGTTCGGCAAAGACGGCGTGATCCCCGTTGTTGCAGGCGACCCATACCTTACGCTTACGGATGGAAGCATTATTATCACGGACTATGTAGCTGACGCTATGATCATGTATAACCCACATCTTTACAGAAACTACGACGACGTTCTTGGGAACGTCTACGAGGGAAAATACATTTGGGCTAACGTAGTTGCCATTATCGACACCGGATATAAAACAAAATACAAGGATATAATTGACTTAGCTCTTGAAAACAACACAAACGACGCTACCGTCATGGATATGATAGACGAACAGAGGGCAATGGCGATTATGGATGACATAAAGGCAAACCTCTCATTAGCCTATACAATGAATCCGAATTTCCTTGAGGCAGCAAAGGCAGAATCCGCGAAAAACTATACCGATATGGGTGACTTCACCCTCTCTTGTGGCGACAAATTCACTGTCATCCCGGCGGGCACGACAGCCAGCATAGGATACACCGGTATCGAATTAAATGACGGAGAGATCTTATTGACCCTCAACACATTACAAGAGATTTTTCCTAATAAAAGCAAAGAAGACTTTACATTTCCTATAGATTGTACCCTTTCTTTGAAGGTGACTCCTGATAGCGATAGCGAAATGGTTTTCGAGAAAAGCTACAAGATTGTCGGCTTGAATGGCGTTAACGTTATGTCACTAAATGACTTTGAAGAGTTTAAGTACAACACAATTATTCCCTACGAAGTTTACGTGGAAAACTACGAAAACTCAAGCGATCTTATCGAAAGCATGAGCGAGCGCGGTTTTTCATGGGTTTCAACGGAGGGGCGCGCCGTAACGCTTCTTAACAAGAGCGTTCGTATGTTCTTCGATCTTTTCAGGCTTATTGAGATCATGATGCTGGTTATGACCGTAGTCTTTCTTGTTTCTCACAGCATAAGAAGCATTAAGAGCAACTACTATCAGATCGGCGTTATAAAAGCCATCGGCGGACGCGATCGCGATATTGCAAAGATCTTCATTTTACAAAATCTTATTTTATCTGCAGCCATAGCAATACTCACATTTATAGGCTCGCTGATATTCATTGACGTAGCAAACGACATTCTGATCAAGTCCTTTATCGAGATCACGGGCGCTGCAACGGGTAGCATAGACATCATTTCCTTCGATATTTATCTGGTGTCTGCCGCCATCCTTGCATCCACAGTCCTCAGCCTGATCTCAACCATAGCACCGCTTCTGCTCTTACATAACATCAAGCCGATAAACATAATTAAAGCAAAGGAATAATAATTTGATAAATACATGAAAGGAATGCTATTATGATCATAATTCGTGACCTGACCAAAAAATATAAATCCAAAAGGCGACGCACCTGCGTAGCTCTTAACGGGGTAAATCTAACCTTGCCGGACAGTGGCATGATCTTCGTTATCGGTAAATCAGGTTCGGGAAAATCCACACTTCTCAATATGATAGGCGGTCTTGATTCCTTTGACGAGGGTACTATTATTTCGTTTGGAAATGATCTTTCAAGATTCAAAAACAAGGATTTTTACAAATACAGAGCTTCTCACGTAGGATTCATCTTCCAGGACTTTCACCTTATTGAGGAACTGACCGTAGCAGAAAATATACGCCTCTCCGCAGAGATTGCAAACGTAAGCGCAGCTGATATAAAGGAAGCTCTTGCGGAGGTTGATCTTTCCGGTTATGAGCATAGATATCCCTCCGAGCTTTCCGGAGGAGAAAAGCAGCGAGTAGTTATTGCCAGAGCGCTTATAAAAAAGCCAAACGTACTCCTTTGTGATGAGCCCGTAGGCAACCTCGATAATAAGACCTCCGAGCAGATCATGAAGCTTCTGCACAAAATATCAAAAACAAAACTGGTAGTAACGGTTTCTCACGATATGCCCGATGCAGAAAAGTACGGTGACAGAATTATTGAGCTCAGATCGGGAAAGATCGTCAGCGACTCCTGCAGACGTGAAGGCTATAAAAACTATATTCGCATAGATAAAGACGGCACTCTCATCCTCCCCCATAACAAAAATCTTTCAAAAGAGGACATAGAGTTTATCAAAAAAGCAAACCGTATAATGCCCATTCGCGATATAAAGCAAAATGACGACGGATATGATCCCACCACAAAGTTACCGACAAAGGACACGCGCGTTCCACTGCGACACTCCAGAATGAAGGCAAAGAGCGTTATCAAGCTTACTACCTCTTTCCTCGGTTCAAGTAAGTTGAGGGCCTTCAGCACTGCCGTTATTTCATCTGTAATGGTTGTCTTACTGATCATTCTTCAGTCCTTCCTTACCTTTGACGGTAACAGAGCCGTTTCCGGCATTTTAGAGGACGAGAGCAGCCTTATGGTGCTTCAGAAGAGCATTTATACCAACACAACAGGCGAACTTATCAACAACAGGCTGAATTATATAACTGACGATGATATGGATGTTCTGCATGACGTTGGCGGCAGAAACATGAAGACCCATACACTATATAGCTACTGTCTTCCCATCATCAACGCTAATGTCAAGGATTCCACAGAAGAAGAGACTCTTTTAGATCTGGAATTTGGACTCAAAAACATCTTCGTTAAAAATATGTACGGCACCCTTGCCTGCGATGAGCAATATCTCATTGACAGATTTGGAGTTGACGGAGAGCTTAAGTACGTGGGTGACATTCACGCCTCTAAATTGTCCGGTGGAATTATTATTACCGACTACATAGCAGACGCTATGGTCTTAAATGGAAAGGGCAGCTATGACAAGATCCTGAACAACGATTTTAACTACTCCGGTTATCGCAGAGGACAGGTCGTTGCCATTATCGACACAGGGTATAAGAACAAGTATGCCGAGGAGATCGAGATCGTTAACTCAAACACCAGCTCCAAAGTCCCGGGCATTCAGCTTCTCGAACTTGATGCAATGACAAAGCTTATGAGAGATATATCCACAAACCTCGCTATCGGTTACACCTTAAACGAGGACTTTATTAAGGATGTTTCTTACAGCGAATATCGAAACTTTGCAAGAACGGAAGGATTCACCTTCACCAACATACACGGCTTTGGCGTTGAGATCGGAGATATCAGATTTATGCCATCTTATAGATGCAATCCGGGTGAATTGATCTTGACCACAGCAGCTATAAACAGCTTGGTTTCTCACTCTGTTATTGGATATCTTAATAGCGATGACATATCTCTCGATTCCGCACCAAATCTTGATAATACCGAGATTGTTTCTAACTTTAGTTTACAAAAATACGAGTTTCCCGAGCAAACCGGAGAGCTTCTTTATGAAAAGGAATTTTACGTCAATCTTAATGAACGCGCAACCGGTAATATATCTTACATGAGCTACGATGACTTTTACGAGTTAATTTATTTCGATATTGCTCCTATCGCAGTTTACGTTGACGGCTATGGTAGCGTAGATGACGTGACAGAGGCGATGGAAGCGCGTGGATTCATCTGGCCTGCCGCAAACAGCGAAATCATCACCTTCCTTACAGATAGCGTTGATATGTTTACAGACCTGTTTGAGCTGCTGGAGATGATCACTCTAGCTCTTGTGGTCGTGTTCCTTATTTCCTATGGAATCTCAAATATCAAGGCCAACCAATTCCAGATTGGCGTAATCAAGGCCATGGGCGGCAAGACCGGGGATATAGCAAAAATATTCTTGCTTGAAAATATGATGATCACCGTAGTGATCTGGATTATGAGCTACTTCGGCTCCATCCTCATGGTTGACGAAGCAAATAACCTTGTGCTTTCTTCCTTTGAATCGATAGTAGGTGAAAAGTTCGGCAAGCTCACCATTATTGCTTTTTCAAACGAGCTGATGATAAACGCGTTTATTATTACCCTGGCTCTTGGACTTGTTGCCACAGTGATTCCCCTTATCCTTCTTCACAACATCAAACCTATTAAGATCATCAAAGCAAGAGAATAATCAAAAAGAAAAAAGCCTTCCTTAAAAGAAGGCTTTTTTTGATTGGTGCGAAAGAGTTTATCACCTTTCGCATTTTTATTATTTTTCAACAGTTGCTTTTTCCAAAGCTATGTTCAACCTTGTTACGTAGTTGGAAGAAATCTCCTCGGGATGTCCGAGAGTAGCAAAAAGCTCTGCTGTTACTTGCGCCACCTGTGGGTCGAAATCAAGATAGAAATCCACACTTTCCTTAATATAGCGAAGCTTGAAGCTCTCGGAGCAAACACCTGCACAAGATAAATTGTGAATACGGTCTGCTGCCTTAACCTCTCTTGCTATGGGGTCGGACTTGATGTTTTGAATATAAGTTTCCATTTTATAGCCGGACTCTTTTGTCAGAAGCTTAACCGCCCTGAGAACATCTTCTCCACCAATGTCTAAAATCTCTTTTTCCGTGGCATCGGTATCTTCAAGAAGATCATGGAAAAGACCGGCTATAATGTAGTCCTCGGATAACCCTTTTTTCGCCATCATTTCTGCTACTGCAATCGGATGAGTTACGTAAGGCTCTCCCATCTTCCTTGTCTGACCTTGGTGTTTTTTCGTAGCAAATGCCAATGCAAGTTTACATTTTTCTGACTTTTCTATCATTTTTCCACCTTAAGCACGAGAGCGCATCTAGCTGGAAGATAAACGTCAAATCCTATTTTGTCGGTATCAGTCTTCTTGGCTTTATATACCTCGTGAGCAACTCTGCCCTGACCTCCGAAGCAGAAATCATCCGTTGAAAGAACTGTTCTCCACTCGCCTCTCGGAATGTCTTCTATTCGAAGATCGGTATAGGAATTTGTAGGGCTGAAGTTAAACGCGAACACGTAATCACCTCGTCTGTATATAAGCACCTGCTTTTCGTTATCGTGGTGAACGTATTTTTCCTTTTTCTCAAAGAGTCTTCCCTCTCGGATAATAGAAAGCATAGCCTTATCGAAATCGTTCATGTAGCAGTACTGAAGCTCGGGATTATCTACAAGGCTCCACTGACGGCGGCAATAATAATGGCTGTATCCGTTGCCCTCTCTCGGGAAGTCCAACCACTCGGGATGGCCAAATTCGTTGCCCATAAAGTTCAGGTATCCCTCACCGCCTGCTGTACTTGTAAGCAAGCGTATCATCTTGTGCAGAGAAATTCCGCGGAATATAACATCAGAGCCACTGTCTTTTCTCATAGAAGTATACATATCTGCATCGCAAAGGCGGAAAATAATGGTTTTATCGCCAACAAGTGCCTGATCGTGAGATTCTGCATATGCAACCGTCTTTTCATGAGGACGGCGATTAATATGCTCCCACCAGATCCAGCTCATATCCCACGCCTCGTCAGGCTTATCCTTGATATTCTTTATCCAGAGATCCGGAAGACCCATGGCAAGACGGAAATCAAAGCCACAGCCGCCATCCTTGATCTTCATACACATGCCGGGCATTGCAGACATATCCTCGGCAATGGTGATAGCATTAGGATTTACCTCGCGGATAAGCTCATTTGCAAGCTGAAGATATGTAACAGCCTCTGTATCCGTGTTAAGGGAGAAATAATCAGCGTTAGACGTAAATGCCTTGCCAAGACCGTGGTCATGATAAAGCATAGAGGTTACTCCGTCAAAACGGAAGCCGTCAAAGTGGTACTCCGTCATCCAGAACTTCAGGTTGGAGAGCAAGAAGTGGAGAACCTCGTTTTTGTTGTAGTTAAAGAGCTTTGTATCCCAAGCGGGGTGATGACCTCTTGAACCCTCGTGGAAGTACTGATAAGGAGTGGTATCAAAGTCAGCAAGCCCCTCGTTAGGATTCTTCACAGCGTGGGAATGTACCACGTCAAGAAGTACTGCAATACCCATTCCATGGGCAGTATCAATAAGGCTTTTCAGCTCGTTCATATTGCCGTATCTGGATGATGCTGCAAAGAAAGAGGAAACCTGATATCCAAAGGATCCGTAATAAGGATGCTCCATAATAGCCATGATCTGAATGGTATTGTAGCCAAGCTCTTTTATCCTTGGGAGAATATTATCGCGGAACTCAACGTAAGTACCAACCTTTTCTTCCTCCTGTGCCATGCCCACGTGACATTCGTAAATAAGCACGTTTTTATCGGGAATAAAGTCCTTATTCTGCCACTCGTATTTAGGAAGATCTACGATCTGCGCGCACCAAAGATAATTTCCCTTATCCTGAACTACCTTTTTGGCATATACGGGTATGCGCTCAACGGATCTTCCGTTACCCTCAACAAGCACCTTAACGTGGCAACCGTCAAAGAGCTGCTTGTCATCAGGAAGATATATCTCAAAAACGCCGTTTTCAAGGCGAGTCATAGGCAAGCTGTGCTGATCCCAGCCGTTCATATCGCCCATGAGATAGAGTCTGTCTGCTCCGGGAGCCCACTCTCTATACACCCATCTTCCGTCATCAAATTTATGGAATCCAAAGTACTCGTGCGCATTGGCGAAATCAATAAGTTTTCCACCTCTGCCAACAAGCTCTTTTTTCTTTCTCTTATAATTCTCCATTCGGAGATTTATGTCTGCCTCAAAGGGCAAAAGACGTGGATCGTATTCAAAGATCTTCAGTTTTGTATTTTTAGCCATAACATAAATTCCTTTCTAAAGCAACGTACGACCGTTTGTGGTTAAAATCCACTGATAGGAATGCCCTCGTTATCCTCACCCTTCGTGATCTTTCTGATCTCGACGTAATAAGAGGTTGTTGGGTTTACCTGAACCAAAACTCGGTCACCAACCTTGTGTCCCATAATGGCAGATCCTAGGGGAGATTCCTTTGAAACGTAACCTAGCAGGGCGTTCTGACGGAGCGTAGTAACTATCTCTATCTCCTTCTCCTTGCCCATTTTTTCGTTGTAGATCAGCACCTTATCAAAAAGGGATATCCTTCCCTCCTCGCTATCGACGTCAATAACCTTTGCAGTTCTGATCATGTTCTCAAGATAGCGGATACGGCTCTCGTTTTTACGTTTCTCGCGCTTGGCTTCCTTATATTCCGCGTTCTCGGAAAGGTCACCAAATTCGCGGGTGCGCTTCAGCTCGGCTCCAAGCTTTGGGGCGAGGGTAACTCTGCGATAGGTTATCTCCTCCTCCATCTTTTTTATGTCTACCTTAGTAAGTTCGTCGTACATTAATACGCTCCTTTTTGTTAGTTAAAAAGCGGCCATACCTATTTTGGCACGGCCGCAAAAAATGTGTAATTATTTAAGACCGTTCACGATTTCAAGAGTATCTCTTGCGATCATAAGCTCCTCATTTGTGGGGATAACGTAAACTTTAATTGTCGAATCAGGGGTAGAAATCTCAACTTCCTCGCCTCTGATCTTATTCTTTGTTTCGTCAATCTTAACGCCCATGAAAGCAAGCTTTTCGCAAACTGCGGTTCTGTATTCACCTGCGTTCTCACCGATACCACCGGTAAATACGATAGCATCTGTACCACCCATACAAGTGATGTAAGAGCCAACGTATTTTGCAAGCTGATGCTTATACATATCAACTGTAAGTTGGCAGCGCTCGTTGCCCTCTGCTGCAAGATTGCCGATCTCCTGGTTGTCGCTTGTGATACCGCAAACGCCGAGCATACCGGACTTCTTGTTAAGAAGTTTATCAACGTCATCTGCAGTAGTGATCTCACCCTTTCTCATAAGATAAGGAATGATAGCGGGGTCGATGCAGCCACATCTTGTACCCATCATGATACCCTCTGTAGGAGTAACACCCATAGATGTGTCATAGCACTTACCGCCCTTGATAGCAGCGAAGGATGCACCGTTTCCAAGATGGCAGGTTACGATATTGCACTGATCAGCAGGCTTGCCAAGCATTGCGATAGCGCGCTGAGAAACGTACTTATGAGATGTACCGTGGAAGCCGTAACGACGGATCTTGTACTTTTCATAGTATTCGTAAGGAAGCGCATACATATAAGATGCAGCAGGCATTGTCTGATGGAAGGATGTATCAAAAACTGCTACCTGAGGAACAGGCATGATCTTTTCGCACTCAACGATACCCTTAAGGTTTGCAGGGTTATGGAGAGGACCAAGGTCGCAGCATTCTTCGATGATAGCCTTAACCTCATCGGTAACAAGAACAGAGCCGGAAAGCTTATCGCCACCGTGAACTACTCTATGACCAACTGCGCCGATCTCGGATGCAGACTTAATAACACCGTGCTCCTCGGATACGAGAGTATCGAGAACGAGCTGAAGGGCTACTGCATGGTTAGGCATATCGGGAGTTGCCTTATAATCTTCCTTGCCGGGAACCTTGTGCTTAAATCTGGACTTGCCTCCGATCTCCTCGCAAATACCTTTCGCGATAACAGACTCATTTTCCATATCAATGAGCTGATACTTAAGAGAGGAGCTACCTGCATTAATAACTAAAACTTTCATTTTGTGTTTCTCCTTTTTGGATATACTTTTTATGTTTGATATTTATTTTCAAAATTACATCATGTTTGGAATAAAGGATATAAGAGTTGACATATCATCGGTAATAAGAAGATATACGACAACGACCGCAGCGCCTACGAGAGAGCCGCAAAGAACCTGCAAGGGAGTGTGACCTACCAAGGTCTTAAGCTTTTCAAGCTTTACCTCATCGTTCTCCTCTACGATATACTCGTTAAACAGCTCTGTAAGCTCAATGATTGAACGAGCGTGTTTTCCGGCCTCCTGGCGAACGCCCGTAGCATCGTGCATAACTACAATGGCAAATATCATGGCAAAACCGAATATCACACTGTCAAATCCGCTGCGGAATCCAACCATAAGAGCCATAGCGGTAACGGTTGCAGAGTGACCGGAGGGCATACCACCGTCACCGAAAAGACGTTCCAGGTCAAATTTCTTCGTAACGATAGCGTTAATAATGATTTTTGTGATCTGTGCTATGAGCCACGCGGCAAGCGAAACTATAAGCACGTCATTTGTTATAACACCTAAAATTCCCATTAATTTCCTCTCCTATTTTCCCCTAAATTCACAAATTCTCTCAATCTTTATCTCATACATAGTTATTTTACCATTTATTTTCATCTTTTGCAATAGTTTTGCGCAATTTTTCTATATTATTTTATAGTTTTTTAAATTTTAAATATTTTTTTAACATTCGTTGAACTTTTGTAAATTCAAGGCTGGAGTGATTGACAAATATCGAATTTTTCTGTAAAATATAATCAGGTATGGAGAGCCTATGGCTCGTGGTATTTTTTGATCCCCAGAACCTGCTAAATTTCAATTAACAAAAGGAGACAAAAAATGAAAGTACTAAAAGACCTCATCAAAACCGTTGACAAGCTTCCAAAGCTTGCAAAAATTATTCTCTGCCTTCCCTTCCTTGACATTGTTTGGGCGGTTTACCGTATTATCAAGGGCGTAGCAGAGAAGAACGTTATCACCATTCTCATCGGTGTTATTTGGGTTGTTGGAGGATGCACAATTACTTGGGTATTCGACCTTATCACAACCATTCTTTATGGTCACCCCAAGCTCACCTAATCTATTTTTTAGATTTAATTAGTTTTTGTTTTTTACTAAAAAGCAATAAAAATCCGACAGTTTGACTATTAAGGTTTACAAATTACATATTTTTTAAAAAATTCACAAAAAAAACAAAAAGAGGATCTCAACAAGATCCTCTTTTAATATGATGACAGCTCCGTGTTTTACGGAGCTGTCTTTTTGTTTTATGTAAGGTATTATGACGACTTAGACAAGAAGGTTCTTTTCAGTCTTAACATCGAAGAAGTGCATAACCTTACCCTCGAATGTAACATAGATAGTTGCGCCGTAAACAAGTGCATTTCTGATGCTATCATCGAGAGAAACGGTGGGAACACGAACGATGAGTCTGTCACCGCTTGCTGTAACAACGTGAAGGTGAAGCTCACTACCCATCATCTCGTTAACCTCGATCTTGCAAGGAATTGCAGCGGGGTTATTTCTGTTAGTAAGCTTGATATGCTCAGGACGAACACCGAGAACAATATCGCCACCGCCAATGTTTTTAGCCTTAAGCGCATCTGCCTTTGTACCGTCAACAGGAATCTTTGCACCGAAAGGTGTTACGTAGTGACGGCCGCCCTCGTAAACGAGCTTTGTGCGGAAGGTATTCATCTTAGGCGCACCGATGAACTCTGCAACGAAGAGGTTCTTAGGCATATCAAATACCTCTGTAGGTGTGCCAACCTGCTGAATGAAGCCGTCCTTCATGATAACGATACGGTCACCAAGAGTCATAGCCTCTGTCTGGTCGTGTGTTACGTAGATGAACGTTGTGTCGATCTTCTTACGAAGAAGGATGATCTCTGCTCTCATCTGGTTACGAAGCTTTGCGTCCAGGTTGGAGAGAGGTTCGTCCATGAGGAATACCTTGGAATCACGAACCATAGCACGGCCGATAGCAACTCTCTGACGCTGACCGCCGGAAAGAGCTCTGGGCTTTCTTGTAAGGAACTCGGTGATACCGAGAATCTCTGCTGCGTTCTTAACCTTCTCGTAAACAACCTTCTGAGGAGTCTTCTTAAGACGAAGGCTGAACGCCATATTCTCAAATACTGTAAGGTGAGGATAAAGCGCATAGTTCTGGAATACCATGGCGATATCACGGTCACGAGGCTGAAGGTCGTTTACAACAACGCCATCAATCTCAACTGTACCCTCGGAGATATCTTCAAGACCTGCGATCATACGAAGAGTTGTGGACTTACCACATCCGGAGCGACCTACGAATACAATAAATTCTTTGTCGGCAATCTCGAGGTTGAAGTCCTGAACTGCAACCGTATTTTTGCCGTATATCTTTTTAACATTAGTTAATTTTACTGAAGCCATTTTTATTCTCCTATCTTTCAATTAGCCCTTAACTGCGCCGCCTGTTACACCCTCAACGTAATACTTCTGAAGGAGAAGGAAGACGGTAATTACGGGAAGCGCTACAATAACGCCGCCTGCACAGAAGTGAGTATAGTGCTGTTCAAGGTTTCTACCCATCCATTCCATCATACCTGTTGCAACGTTTTGACCTGCGGTTACCTGGTGTGAGAGCCAGTTAGCCATCATGTAGTCGCCCCAAGGAGCCATGAAGCCCATAAGTATGGTGTAAATAACGATAGGCTTGGAGAGAGGAAGGATAACCTTGTAAAGTACCTGGAAACGGGTTGCGCCGTCAACTCTTGCTGCCTCGTCAAGGCTCTTTGGAATAGTATCAAAGAAGCCCTTGGATACGTAGTATCCCATAGCAGAGGATGCGCAATAAACTATAATAAGTCCCCACGAAGCATTTGCTCCTGTCAAGCCTAAATCAGCAAATACCTTGTAGATAAGGATAAGTGTAAGGAAGCCTGGGAACATGCCGAGAATAAGCATGAAGTTCATGAGGCCCTTTCTCATTTTGAATCTGAGACGGGAGAGCGCATAGCTCATAGAAAGAATAAATCCTGTCTGAACGAATGCGGTAATAATACCAACTGTAGCGGTATTAAGGAACCACTGCATGAAGCCGTTGTTATCTTCGTTCATGATGAGGTATCTGTAGTTGTCAAGACCGAACTGCTGAGGAATGATATAATTCTTCTGTCCGGTACCTTCAATTCTGAAGGACTCCATCACGATACCGAAGAATGGGAACAGCCAAATTACGGAAATCGCAATAAGTATAAGGTAAACTGCGGCGTTAGTAAGTCTTCTGGACGCCTTTGCACCAAGTCTAAATTTTTTGTTAGTACTCATTATGCGTAATCCTCCTCGTTCCTGGTAGATGGGATAACATTATAAACTATCAAGGAAAGAATAGCAACAACAAGGAATACCATGATACCGATAAGAGATGCGCTGTAATATTCTACCTTTGCAGAGCCCATTGTAATTCTGTAGAGCCATGTAACAAGAAGGTCAGTATGTCCGATCGATACACCACCCGCACTGGTTACACCGTCTACGGCAGTATACATAGGACCACCGCCGGTCAGGAAGTTGATAATGTTGAAGTTGTTAAGGTTACCTACGAAGCTTGTAAGAAGGTAAGGACCTGTTACGAAGAGCATGTAAGGCAATGTGATCTTTGTGAACTGCTGGAAGCTGTTAGCACCGTCAACACGGCTGGACTCGTAAAGGTCAGCAGGAATATTCATAAGAATACCGGTTGCCATAAGCATTACGTAAGGAATACCAACCCAGATGTTGATGATAATAACGAGGATCTTTGCAGTAATGGGGTTCTCCCAGAAGGAGAACTGGTTTACACTTGTCATAAATTCCGGAATCCAACCGTGGCTGATGAAGAAGCTGCCGAATACACCGGAACGTGTGAAGAGGTTCTTAACGTAAAGAAGTGAGATGAACTGAGGAATTGCGATGGTCATAACCAAGATGGTTCTCCAGAGCTTCTTAACCTTGATGCCCTTCTTGTTGATAAGGAGAGCTACAAGCATACCAAGGAAGTAGTTTGTAAATGTTGCGAAGAATGCCCATGTGAGAGTCCAGATAAGGATATCACCGAAAGCAGTACCCAAAGCACTTTCACCACTGAAGAAGTTCTCAAAGTGAGTAAATCCAACCCACTCGAAGAGTCTTGTTGTACCTGAATACAGAACGCCCTTGTAATCACCGTAGTTTGTGAAGGCGATAAGGATCATGTAAATGATAGGAAGAACTGTAAAGAGGAAGATACCTAATACAGGAACTGCAAGGAGAGTTTTGTGGAACTGGTCGTCGAGGAGGGAGTCAAGGTCTTCCTTACCACTCTTAACCTTTTTACCGCTAGCGGTAATGTCCATACAAATTCTGCACTGCTTAACCTGAAGGCGCCATGTATAAACGAAGGCTGCGATAAATGCTATTGTAAGCAAACCGTAGAAGAGAACTCTAACGGAGTCATCATGGTAAATTGTAACCAACTGACCGTAGAACTCACCACCGTACCAGAAGCCTTCTTCGATGATCTCAGGTCCTTCGTTACCAACGGTATTACCTGTCTGGAACCACTGGCACTTTTCGAGCCAAACAAGACCGCCTGCCTCGGGAAGGAACATGAACCATACAAAAACAATCTCGAATACGAGGAATAAAATTCCGCGAAGGATCTGACCGTAATAGATATTTCCAAGACCAAAGATAAGGAAGGAAAGTTTTACAGCCCAATTACCCTTGAAGAACGTATAACCAATGTCCTTGATCTGATCGGTAAGGAATTTACCGAGTCCAAGGAACAGAGAGAAGAGCTTCTTGACCAGTTTGAATAGCCAGGCAGGAAGCGTGCTGAATAAGAACAGCGCTATGTTATAGAAGAAAGCAGCTACTTTATTCAGCTTCAAATACTGTAAATCATTTAATTTTCTCATAAATCAAAATATAAACCGAGTTTATAACTCCTTTTATTAATGTGAGAAGGCATTATTAGCCGATAGACAAGACAACTGTTCGTCCTCATTGTATATTGGCTAACAATGCCTTATCTAACCAAGGTGGCGGGAGGGAAAAATCCCCCCGCCATAGGTATTGATAGTATTAAATTACTGTGCGATAAGCTCGATAGTAGCGGATGTTGCGCTGTGGATAGTAAGACGAACAACATACTTACCGGAAACTTCAACTACGCAGTTAGGACCACCGATCTTTCCATCGGAACCGAAGTTAACGTCCCAAGAAGCGCCCTGACGAACCTTGAATTCTTCACCTGCATTGAGAGTGAGAACTTCAGACTCGTAAACGTTGTCAGAAACCTTAGCCATAGGAAGGTCTGTATCCCAGCTTGTGCCACAGATGCTACCGATTACGGACCAAGCAAGACGCTCTTCATCAGAAAGAGTGAGAGATGCTGCGATCTTTTCATCGTAAACGTCAAGAGCTGCCTGGAGATCTGCATCGGATGTAGCTGCCTTAGCGTCTGCACCGAGAACCTTTGCGATATCCCACCAAGCACCGCTGATGTTACCCTGAGGAACAGCGTGCTCGTTCTGAGCTGCAAGAGCATTAAGAGAGATGTTAGACTTTACAGATTCGTTCTGCTGAGCTGCGAGGTTAGAGGGACCCCACTGAGCAAGCTCGTATCTCTGAAGCTGGCACTCTTCGTTTGTGAGGTACTCAGCAAGGAGAGAGAGAACAAGACCCTTCTTACCGTCTGCCTGAGGCTTAACACCGAGAAGCTTGTTACCGGAGTAAGAACCGAGCTGGTAAGACTGACCGTCAACTGTGAAGGAAGGAAGCTTTGTTGCGCCAAGGTTAGCACCGAAGTGTTCAGCAGCGCTGTTTGCATGCCAGATACCTGTTACGATAGCACCAACGTTTGCAAAGGAGTCAGCGTCGGAAACGTACTTAGGAGACTGAGCAAGCTTCTGCATACCCTTCATAGCGATGAGACCTTCAGGAGAGTTGAATGTATCGTCGATACCTGTGAACTTACCTGTAGGATCAGTTGTCCAGTTGGAGTGACAACCTGTTGCGAAGAAGAAGGATGCTGTGTACCAAGCATTCTCAAGAGCGAAGTGGAACTCAACGTCGTTAGCTTCGCAGTCAGCGATGATAGCTTCAAGGCTGGTAGGATCAGAGATGATGCTTGTATCGTAGTAGAGATAGTAACCGTTATCGGATGTCATGGGGTAAGCATACATCTGACCTGCAACGGAAGCTGCAGCAACGGAAACGCTGTCGTTAGCTGTTCTGAGACGGTTAGCAACTGTCTCGTTGGGAGCAAGGAGAGCTGCTGCCTGAACAAGACGAGCGAGCTGGTCCTGTGCGAAGCAGTACATATCGGGAGCTGTAAGGATATCGCCGATTACCTGAGAAGCAGCATCTGCCTCAGTAACGCCGTCGATTGTAGCGTTGATAACGATACCAGGGTTAGCAGCTTCGAAAGCATCGATCTGCTGCTGGAAGAGATCAGCAACACCGGGAAGCTCGGAAACCCACATGGTAATGTCATATGTACCAGCGAGAGGGTTAACTTCGGGCTCGGGTTCGGGCTTAGGATCGGGATCGGGTGTAGGATCGGGATCAGGCTGTTCGCCACCGATGATACCCTCGATCATTCCCTTGATAGAATCAAGAGAGCAAGCTGTCATGCTGAAGAGCATAACAACAACGAGAATAAGGGATAAAATCTTACTCATTTTCATTTTGAGTAATCCTCCTATAAAAATTTTTTATTACGCTTCAAGCGCGTATAGTATTATAACATCATTAGTCAAATTTGTCAATAAGAATAACTTTAATTTTATAATTTTCGGCATTTTGTACAAATTATTATGTTAATCTTTTAGCAATTTGCTTAATGAAATTTTCAAGCATCAAGCTTTTATTAGATTTTTTTGTCATTTTGTCTATTAATCACGTTTTGGAAAATTCATCAAAGGCGGGAAGTTTTCTTCCTTCATAGTCAAATAAGCACTGATTTGCCCACTCGTTATGGGTGGATTTTCCCTCCTCGTGAATGTATTTCTGACCTGCCTCCGATGCCCAGCAAATGCCCTCACCGGGGATCCAGACAGGCTCCCAATAGAATACGCCGTCCAACTTTTCTTCGCGTACGCGCTTCATGAAATAATGTAGGAAATCTCTCTGCCCCTCGGGACTCATGGGATAAACGTCTGTAAATCCGGGCACACGGGAGAGAGATTCATCTACCACAAGGCGACATTCATTGCCGTTTATAAAGTATCCTTCAGTGGTAAAGCCGTATCCAAGCTCGGCTACGATTATTTCCTTGTCGTAACGCTGGCGGCACATTCGCAGGTTATCAAAAAGTTCCTCGGGAAGACCGTGCCAGAAGGGATAATAGGATGCACCTATGATATCGTAATCCACTCCTGCAGCCTGCATATTGTCAAAGAACTCGCGATAGGTTGCCTGATCGTTGCTTTTTTCAAGATGGAGCATGATCTTTGCCTCGGGAAGCACCTCGCGACAAGCGCGGCATCCTGATTTTATCAGTTTGATGAAGCTTTCATAGTTTCCGCGGCCCAGGTTTTCATCCCAGAGCTTTCCGATCGGCCACAAAATACCGTTGGTGATCTCGTTTCCAACCTGGATCATCTCGGGAGCTACTCCCTCTCTTACCGCAGTGGTCAGACATTCCTTTGTAAAGCTGTAAACCGCATCGCAGAGCTGATCAAGACTATAATCTGTCCATGCCTTTGGAATAAACTGTTTTCCGGGATCTGCCCAGAAATCGGAATAATGAAGATCCATGTAAAGGTGATAACCTTTAGCTTTAGCTAACTTACCAAGCTTTACGTAATTATCAAGATCTGCAGTTCCTGCAAGATAGGACTCGCCCTCGGGGCTACGGGGATCATTCCAAACCCTGATTCGCATATAATTTACGCCGTTTTTTATAAATTCATCAAGGGGATCGATCTCTTTTTTGCCATCGTAATACTTTGCTCCGTGGGAAAGCTCCTCAAGATATGTGGAGGTATCTATTCCGAGTATCACTGCTCTCCCCTCCTATGAGGAACAAATTTCGGGGGCTCGTTATCCTCACCGAAGTCAACCACGCGCATCTTCATCGCGCGATAGCGATATCTTGCTGCCTCGTTCAAGCGAAGAACGTCAGCCTCCTTTCCTGTAAATCCACAGCGAAGGCAGTAATATTCCTCTTTCTCACCGTCAAAGAACATATCAATGTCAATATCTCTCATGAAGCATGAGGGACAACGGAAATTTAATTTGCCTTTTGAAGCCTGAGCCATGTTTTTACGCCTCCTTCGCTGATAGTTTTCTTGGTTGCAAGGTGATATACTGGCGAGAATGCTATTCCTTCCTCAACGAGAGCTACGTCACAGTCTCCGCCCATCTCGATAAGAGTCATTACCTCGGGGATCTCAACGTATGCACGGGTGGCATCTGCCTTTTCGATCCTCTTTCCGTGGTATGAGAACTGCATGGATTCACCGTCAACACCGAGAGTGATATTAGTCATATCCGCCTGATATTCGGTAGTTCCAAAGCCGCCTGTAAAGTATTCTTCAAAGGTCACGCTCTCACCGTGAAGATCATTTTTGGTGATACGCTCGGTAATAACCTCGCCCTTGCCGTCGGGGATAGTGAATCTTGACTCAACTATTACCTCAAGACCCCCGAGATCAAGGGTTACAGGGTTTGTAACAAGGCAAACTCCGCCGTCAACTCTCTCATATCGAGCCATAGTTCTTGTGAGGCAGAGGTCTGCGGTCACTCCGCGGGCAGAAACCTTACAGGATTTGATAGTACCGGCGCCTGCGTAGTGGGTAAAGTAACCTGCGCGGTAATTGATCTGAATAAGGTAAGGATGGGATGCATCGTAAACGTTTTCCGTTCCAATACCCGTTTTTTGCGGAATTCTCGCGATATATGGGCGAAGATCGATCATTGCACCGCCCTGATTGAAGTCGAAGCAGGTTCTCATAGCAGGATCCGCATACCAGAAGTATTCTTTTTCGCTTCCGTAGAGGATATCCTTCCAGAGAGCACATTCGCCACGGGTGTAATCCTTGTGGCAGGAACGATAATAGTCCGCAAATTCGCTCATGGTCATATCAATAAGCTTGCCCTCGTCCTTGAGCTTACCGTAATATTTCATACCGTCGTCATAGGATTTTGCAAGAAGCTCGTAAGGAGCCTCCCATCTTCCGCGGCGGTTGAGCCAACCGGGACCTACGAACATCATATTGTAGCTGTATCCCTCGTTGTATTTAGCAAGATGGCGATACTGATCCACGAGATTATAAAGGTAGGGATATTCAAATTCGCCCTCATCGTTGTAGTATATCATGCCGCGAAGCACGTTTTGAGGATGAGTTCCGAAGTTTGATCCGTTACCGTCAAAACAAGCCATAAGGTCGCGGGAGAGGTGAGGAATGGCAACTATGCCGGAATCGTCATCTGCATCGGATGCAGGACAGTGAGAGTTGATCTTTGATGGGATCCATGGATTCCATGGGCCGCCGTCCATGAAGGTGTACCAAGAATTGTTACAAGTGTGGAAAGCCTTCGGGCCCTCCTCCCAGCAAGTGGCAACTGCGCACTTTACGGATGGGTACTTTTTCTTGATGTAGTTTATGGTGTACGCATCGAGGAAATATGAACTCGTGGACTCAGGATAAAAGCCGAATTTCTCGTAAAACTTACCGAAAACGTCGTCGATTATCTCCTCCTTTGTCTTCTCGTCGAACATCCAAATGCAGAAGTCCTCTGTGTGGTACTTTGCACGGAATTCAGGGCAAGGAAGACCGAGAAGAGAGAGTCCGATCTCGTCACCGTACTTTTCATGCTCCTCCTTTGCAAGGTCGATTATCACGTCGGAGAAAAGAGAGGCATAAGTTATCTGGATAGTGGTTTTTAAGCCGTATTTGTGGGCGGTATCCTGCTGGAATCGGAAGATGTCAAGGGACTCATCTCGAACGCCCTTTGCCCCGCCCAAGGCCTTCTCCGCATACTCGGGAGAAAGCTCAGGGCGATGAATAATATTAACAACAAATTTGTTTTCCATAAAATTATGTTTCCGTCAATTTAGGTCGTTTTTCTTAATATTTGTCAAGTTTGGTTTGCATTATTTAAGGATTACGCTTGTATGAGCACCGATTGTGAGAAGTGTGCCGTTGAGGTTTGCTTGGCCAACACCGATGAAATCGCAAAGCTCGTCAATGGAAAGACCTGTGAGAGCTGCGCATCTTGTAAGATCGTAAGTTTTCTCCATGTTTGAAGTGTTATGGATGATAACTGTGTTCTCTCCCTCGTATTTGATGAGGAAGCCACCGAGAGTGCTTGAACCGCACTGAATAGCCTTATAATCGCCTCTTGCTATTTCGGGATATTTGTGGCGGATCGCGAGAAGACGGCAATAGTAGCTGTAAAGGCTGTTTTCGTCTGCCATCTGATCCACAACTGTTGTCTGGATCTGGTTCTTATCAAGATAAGTTGTTCCAATTGGGTTTCTGGGTGTATACTTTGTTCCCCACTTCATAGCAAGTCTGCGGTTTGCATCAGTTGCCTCGCTGCCTCTTGAGCCTCTCATACCGAGCTCCTCACCGTAGTAGATAACGGGCGAGCCGGAGCAAAGAAGATAGAGGTTGGCTGCCATTCTCATGTAGTTTTCTGTAATAAACGTTCCTGCAATTCTATCCTGGTCATGGTTAGAGAGGAAGCTCATGATCATAGCGTTAGGATTCTTTGCAAGAATGGAATCCTGATATTTTTCGATATAGCTTGTATAGCGATAAATATTTTCAATACCCTTTGCACAGGATGCAATAGAGCCTGTTGCACTGGAGGTTGTGAAGTTGAAGCAGTTCATAGCGCCGTAGTATCTGATAACCTCGGAATCGCCGGACCAGCACTCACCTACCGCGTAGATGTCAGGCTTGTGGGCGCGAAGCTCGCTCATGTACCACTCCCAGAAATCAACGGATTTTACTGTGTTGCCGTAGTAGATGTATTTGATAGCGTCGAAACGGAAACCGTCAACACCGAGATCGAGATAGTACTTTGCAACGTTGAGCATCTCTTCTCTCACCTCGCGGTTATCGTAGTTAAGCTCGGGCATATCGCCGGTAAAGTTGCACTCGTACCAAAGGTCGATACCTGCTATCTTTTGATAGGTAACTCCGCCCACCTTTTCAGCTGTGGTTGCGCAGGAGTAATAATCGTAATACTTATTTGTAGTGTCACCGCTGAGTCTTGACTTTTTGAATTCAAGGAACCAGGGGTGGTTATTGGACGTGTGATTAAGAACAAGGTCAAGAATGATCTTAACGTTACGGGAGTGGCAAAGCTCAATAAGTTCTACAAGGTCGCTCTCAACGCCAAATCTCCAGTCGATCTTATAATAATCGGTGGTGTCATACTTGTGGTATGAGGGAGATGAGAAGATGGGAGAGAGCCAGATACCCTGAACGCCAAGGCTCTTGCCTGAATTGATGTCACCGTCGTTGAGATAATCAAAGTTTTCGATAATACCGCGGAGGTCACCTACTGTGTCGCCGGTTCCGTCGGCAAAGGATTCAACGAAGATCTGATAGAACGTTCTGTAATCGTCTGCAATTGGGTCAACCATGGGCTCAACTGTTACAGGAGGCTGTTCATCGGGACCATCGTCGGGTTTAACGATTCCATTAATTAAATCGGTTAATACATCGCAAGATGTCATGGATAAAATCATAATTGTTACCAAAATTAATGCAACAAGTCTTTTTGTAATACTATTTTTCATTTGTCTAAAAATTCTCCGTGCTAATTAATTTGCTGAGTTGAGCATAGCGTCATCGATCTTGCCCCAAGGGCCGTTTCCTGCACCTGCGCACTTAACGTAAATTCCAACGGTTACAACGTCACCCTCAGAAACCTCAATGCCGGAAATGGTCGCTTTATGCCACTCATTGTAAACAGTTATTGTCAAATCTGCGGTTTTAACTATCTCTCCGTTGATTTTCACGTAAGAGTAGATTTCGGTTTCACCGCCGTCACCACCCATGATAGAGATGGTGTAATTATACATACCTGCCTTAAGGCCCTCAACGGTCTGTTCAAGCTCGAACTCTGCGCTCGTTGCGCTCCAGAAGTGATAATGCTTAGTTCCCGTAATAGAGTCTGTAACCTTATCTTCAACGTAAAGCTCGTCGAAGGAATTCTTTGCATTAACTACCCAGCCTGTGCCTTCCGCATCATCCTCGAAGCTCCAGTTCTTAAGGAAGTTGTATTCAACCATGGACACGTAGCAATGTGCTGTCATGCCGCCTGCTTCACCAACAACGTCGTATTTTGCAACACCGCCGGTAGCGAATTTGTTGTAGTCAATATCGGAGTACGCGCCCGTTTCATAATCAACAACCTCTGCCATCTTCTTCCACTCAACGGAAATAGTCTGCTTCGAGTTGTCTGTCATGATAGCGTTTACCGTATCGGGAAGAACAACGTCACCGTTAAGGTCAACAATGAGGTTTACGTCTTCAATAGCGTCGGGCTTAACCTCGATCTCGTTACCGTTTTTCATAAGGGAGAAGATCTTGAGAGATTCAATAGCCTTACCGGTTTCATCAAAGAATGCCTGGTTTTCTACAGCACAGCCGCCGTAATACTTACCTGCGTCGTTAGGATCGTAGAACTTGGACCAGGATGATGCCCAACCGGAGCCGAACTCTTCCCATTTAGCAGAGTTTTCTTCCCAGCTGTTTGTTCCTACAGAGATCCAAGTACCCTCCCAATAGAAGATACCAATACAGTCTGTCATTCCGTTTACACAAGCGTCAACAACGTTGCGCACAAGGTTTGCCTGCCCCTGAACTGTGAAGGGGTAATCCTTAATTACCGCGCTGCCATCGTTAATGGTGTTACCTGAGAAGTCTGTATCAAGACCTGTGTAAGCATAGGATACCTCTGCAACCATAACTTTCTTGTTGTATGTAGAGGAGATCTCATTAAGAAGATTTGTAAGGTTCTCCAGTGTTCCGTGCCAATAAGGATAGTAGGATGATGCGAAAACGTCATAGTCAACCTGCATAGCTGCAAGGTAGTATGCGTAGTTTTTGTAATTGGAAACCTTTTCTGGGTTAGCAAAGTGAACTGCTACAAGCGCCTCAGGGAATACCTCGCGAACAGCCTTTGCACCTGCGTTCATAAGCTTTGAAATGTTAGTCCAGTTGGTTTCTCCGCTCATTGAGCCGTTAGTTTCGTTACCAACCTGAACCATACCAACGTCAACACCTGCGTCAGCCAGCTTCTGAAGGCTTTCCTTTGTGAACTGATAGAGCGCCTCTGTCTTCTCATCGATCTTCATACCGCGCCAAGCCTTGGGAACCATCTGCTTTGCAGGGTCAGCCCAGAAGTCGGAGTAGTGGAAGTTAATGAGAAGCTTCATGCCGTACTCTGTAGCTCTCTTACCGATCTTTACTGCATTTTCAATATCGCAGTTACCACCGCCGTAACCGTTGCCGGCTGCATCAAAGGGATCGTTCCAAACGCGAACGCGAATGTAATTGATTCCGTTTTCGGAGAGGATCTCGTACACGTCCTTTTCGTTGCCGTCGTGATCGTAGTACTTAACTCCGCTGGCTTCAAGTGAGGGAACGCTGGAAGCATCCATACCCATAATGAAGTCGTCGGTGAGATTCTCAACCTTTTTTACGTAGAGAGAATCGGACGTAACGATCTTATCTTCTGCTGGAGGATTAGGAACGGGATCAGGCTCTTTTCCAAGGAGTTTTTCAATAAACTCACAGGAGGTGAAGCTGAAAAGCATTGCTACTACCGTCAGGATAAGAACGATTTTGGTTTGCATCTTTTTCATAATAAATCTCCTTCTGTCGCACAAGCGACTAATAAAATAATATCCTATTTTTCGGGCGTACGCCCACTTATGCACGCAGGCATAAAGTATCAATATAAATTATAACATTTTTTTCGTCAAATTTCAATCTCGCATAATACACAAAAATTCCTTCGCTTTTTTGGTTAATATAACCATATAACAAAAGCTTTTTAGTGCATTTTTCCACTGATTTAAAGTGTAATTTAACAAAAACACCCCGGGTGTTTTTTACCCGGGGCAAAGCGCATATCAGCGCTGAAGTTGTTATTATGATACTGTTATTTGTTCCCTGAAGCGTGCGAATCTTATTCTGCGATCTTGATTATCTGCGCATTGGGATCGGTCTTATCCATGGGAATGGTAGTATCAACCACGATCATACACATATCGGTCACAACGTAAAGAATACCGTCGCGATAGATACCGCGGGTTTCAAAATAGTCAGATGCAAATGCATAGTTCTTTTTACTCAAGTCAGTAACTGAAATTACGTTGATCTTATATCCGTCAAACTGGAGAAGAAGGTAGGAATATCCGTATACGTCATCATATGCTACTACGAATCCGAAAAGATTTTCCTCACGGTTAACGAGGTAATCCTTGTAGTCAAAGCTGTATTGACCGGTGAACTTAAATGCGTCAACGGAAACCACCTGGCCTGCAGCCTCCTCATAAACGTCCACCTTGTTATACTGCCAATTCTCCGAGCCTATGCCGAGAAGGAATCCCTCGCCAAGGTTTATAAGAGATCTGGAGAAACCGTCTATCACACCCGTATCGGTGTAGGTAATATTGCTGTAATCGGAGAGATCAAAGAAAAATACGGGGTCTGTAAACGTAACGATCACCGCGGTACAAACGTACAGAGAGTCGCCATCAAATCTTACAGATGCAACCTCCTCTCCCATTGGAGCAAAGTTATCTACCGATGTCACAAGAGACCCGTCTGCAAGGTTGATAACGTAAAGACTTGCACTCTCGATAACTTCGGGGCGTGTACCGTGATCTGCCTTTGCCTTATACTGGTAAGTAGATGTCACAACACGAAGATGACCGTCGTGCTCATCCATGCTGTACTGATCCTTGATGGAGCCAGAAACAGAAATTACCTGTCTGTCAAGACCGCTGTCAGTATATCCGAGAACCGCTATATCGCTCATGTTTTCGGTTACCATTCTGCCGTCCGGATCCTCACTATTTTTGCTATAACCTCTTGAGATATAAACGTTGTTTTCCGAAACATACACGGAATTTGTAAAGTTAAGTAGTCCATTTACGCCACTTATCTCAAGATTTTTAACATCAACAGAAGCAACAATTCCGTATCTTGTGCTGTTAATTCCATCGGGAGCGAAGATCTCGTCCATCTCGAGGAGAGATTCCTTATCGCCTCTCCATACCTTTGGAACGTAGGTCGAGGGATCGGAGTAATCCACGCCGGAAATATCGAAGCTATACTCGCTGACAAGTAAAAGCTTATCGCCCACAAGTCTTGAAGTGTTGTAAAGTCCGTCTATGGAAACGTCACCTATCTTTTCAGGATTTCTTGGGTCAGAAACGTCGATAGAGGTGATGCCGACACGTCTGCTGAAGTATCCGTCACTACCTTTCAGATAGTAATCACTGACAATAATAATGGTACTGCAATCGGCTGTAAGATACATCTCTGCAGAGCTGAAAAAGCGATTTGCTTCGTGCATCATAGTCTGGTAACGGGCGATGCATTCGCTATCCTCTCCTGCAAGAGTATAGATCTCAAGCAAGGAATTATTTAATTTGAAAAGGTACTTCTCTGTAGTTTTGATGATGTCCGCTTCAATAACACCCGAAACCTGGTTATCCGTGCTTTCCACGTACTTATCTGCCTCGCCGTTCATCTCAGGTGCGGGTGAAAAATCGGGTGATGCTCCGGGAGCCATACTGTCGCCAAGCAAAAATCCGTTGAAGAACGTCTGAACAAGCATTAAGCCAAGCTCGAAGTTATTATCATAGGGCTTTTTAGTTTTCTCGTAACGGTATGGCTCAAGCTTTTCCATCAAGGGATAATAGCTTGATCCCGCGTAGGGAGAGAGATCCATCTCTCCGTGGTTGGTGGGAAGGAATAAAAACAGTCCAAGTCCTACAACGATAGCAAACGTCGCTACCATTCCGATGATTTTTCTAAATCCTTTGTTGCTTTTTGCCATTTTTACATCTGCCTCCTGAATAAATTTTTCATTGATGTTCCCGAGGGAACTAAGTAATCTTTCACTTTTGTTCATATACTGATACCTGCTCTTTCCAAATACTCCCGAAGTTCTCTGCGACTACGGTAAAGAGAAACTTTAACCGACGATGGGGTGACGTTCATTTCCGTTGCTATCTCAACTATATTTTTCATATAGAAATATCTCTTAACGAATACGATGCGGTTATTTGTAGCAAGTCCTGAAAGAAAGCCGTCAATAAGGTCGCGAAGCTCAAGCTCCGATGCAATATCCGTTCCCCTGTCGGGAATACACTCTGACAGCTCGTCAAGAATCACTTCATTATTGATAACACGCCTGCGGGATTTATTTTGCCTGTATTTGTTCAGGGAGATATTTCTCGCGATCTTTGTGAGAAAAGCGGAGAGATGACTCGGCCTTGTTGGCGGCATGGATCTCCAAGCGCACATATAGGTATCGCTTACGCATTCCTCTGCATCGGGATCGCAGTTTACGATGTTATATGACACCCTATATAAAAGCTTTTCGTATTTTTCCCGGGTCTGCTTTATGGCATCCTCATTTCTGGCAAAATACAGATCGACTATTTTCTTGTCATCCACGTCCGTCACCTACCTCTGTAAAAAAATCGGGGTACCCTTTCGGTCAAAAAAGATCTTTCACTATATATGACACGTAAAAATACCAAAAGGTTACAAAAAAATGAAAATTTTTTCCTCTTAGCTTATTATACCATCTAAACGGCAAGCTTGCAATAGAAAAAACTGTTGAAATTACAGGAAAAATGTGCTACAATATAATTAAGAAAGGAGAATTCTTTATGAAAAACACATTAAATTACGTTATAAACATACTTTTGATTATGGGAATTACTATTTTTGCCATCTCACCTCTCCAGACCGCTTCGTCCAGCAAGGGGACCAACTGGATGGCACGTCTTGAAGACCAAAGGGAAATAAACGACCTTTCCATCCCCGGCACCCACGACTCCGGTGCAACTCATTCTATTGCCGACGTTGCAGGCAAATGCCAATCTCTCGACATCGAAACTCAGCTTAATATCGGAGTTCGTTTTCTCGATATAAGACTGCAGCTCGTAGGGGACGATTTCAAGGTTGTACACAGCTTCGTTGATCAGAGAACGGATTTTTCCGACGTTTTAGATGAAATCACTACCTTCGTTTCCGAGCATCCAACGGAATTTCTTTTTATTTCCATAAAAGAAGATGCAGGTCCGAAGAACCCAAAGGGAGATTTTGCCCCACTGCTTGAATCAGAGCTTCGTGAATACTCCGAGATTTCAGAGTCCACCACCTTGCCAAAAACCGTAGGTGAAGCAAGAGGAAACATCTATCTCATATCCAGGTATTACGGTGCTACAATGGGGGTTCCTGCTTATTCTGGATGGGAAGACTCCACAAGCTTCTCTCTCGGCGAGCTTTACGTACAAGATAACTACAGAGTTGATAACACCGATGTAAAAATTGCCGACGTTGAAGCAACTATGGAAATAGCAGATCTTCGTCAATATGGGCTCGTTCTCAATTTTACAAGCTGCTATCTTACGAGCGGATTTCCTCCCTCATATGCAGTTCCTCCGGCAAAAACCATCAACCCATGGCTCATCGGCAGACTCTCAAAGGAATATCATCCTCAAGGAGTTCTGATATGCGACTTCGTTACCGCAGAACTTGTTAAGGCTATATGGGAGGTAAACTTCAGATGAAAAAACTCAGCACCGTATTGTTAGTTTTTATAAGTGTTATCATAGCGCTGGTATCCTTGGCGTTCGCTGTGATCGAGGCCAGACTTGTATTTTCCTTTGACTGGTCTGTTTACGAGCATGAATTTTTAGGTTTTATTCAGCACCTTGCAAGACTGGGTGTGGCACTTCTCTGTCTTGCCGTATCAGTAAGCTCCATTAAGTCCATAAACGAAAAGACCTTTATCTTTGAAGGTGTCACCCTCCTTGCAGTCGCAATTTCAGTTTCTGTGCACGCGGTGAATGGCATCGGACTTTACATGATGATTGCTGCAGCGCTTTACCTTGTTTTTGCATCATTACATGGCAAATTTTTCGAAGAAGACGAGTAAAATACAACTTTTTGAGAACTTTAATTTACATATTTAACTAAAAAATCACCACTATTTGGTTTCTTGATATTAATCGTTTTTTGACAAAACACTTTTCTTGGTTTTGTTCGATATATCAATTTATCTATCTGTGGTGATTTTTTTATTTGATTTTTATGGACTATTCCGCCTCGATAAGATATACCCTACCGTCGAATCCGCCGCGCTTTTCTTTTTTTGCAAGACGCTTTTCTTCAAGCTCGGAGATGCTCATGCCTCTCGCCTCTGCCAAGGCATACACAACCTCAAGTACGTCACAAAGCTCGTCGGGATTTTTATCAAGCTTATATTCGTGAACCTCCTCGGAAAGCTTTCTTTCAAGCTCAAAAACGTAGTCCTTTTTAGATAGTATTTTAGTTTTGCACTGTCTGCCGGACTCGGCAATTATATCGGGAATTTTATTTCGCACCAATTTGTTATGCAGCATTACACATCTCCTCCAATAAGCTTTTTGCCCTCACTGAAAGCATGGCCACAAGCGTCGCCTACTGTCCAATAAAGATGAGCAGAACTATCGTAAGATATGGGATTGAGTTTCTTTGCATCAACCTTGCCGTCGGGAGTGAGAATGCTCTCGTCAGCAGAAACGTTTATTATCTCGCCAATACATATGCCGTCCTCGTTAAATTTGAGTAGCTTACACTCTACCGAGCAAGGAAGCTGATCGATAATTGGAGCATCAACAAAATCGCTCTTCGTAGCAGTAAAGCCGGCTCTTTCAAATTTATCAGGCACGTCGTTTGCGGAAACAATGCCAACGTAATCACACGCCGCAACGGTATCTCCTGTGGCAAAGCTCAGGGTAAAGGCGCCTCTCTGTCTTATATTTTCCGTTGTCTTGTGATCGTCTGCAAGGCATACCATAACCAAATTCGTGTCATAAATGCCACCCCAAGCTGCATTCATAGCATTTGGTTTACCGTCGTGACCGTAAGTGCCTACAATAAGCACGGGCATTGGATAAAGCCAACTTTTTTTGCCAAAATTCTTTCGCATTTTTCTCTCCTCCTGAAACTGCTGAATTTATATAATACTAAAGATCATAGCCAAAAAATTAATGTAAAATTATCACGTAACCGCAAAGTGCAAAGCATCAGCAATAGGCTCGCGAATGATGAGATCTGCATAAGCATCATAGGGTGTTTCCGTCTTGTTTATTATAATGAAATGCCTTCCTCTAAATCTGCGAACAAGGGATGCTGCGGGATAAACCGTCAGTGACGTTCCACCCACAACAAGCACGTCTGCCCCGGAAATTGCCAACTCTGCTTTACAAAACGGCTGTGTTTCAAGTCCCTCTCCGTAGAGTATCACATTTGGTCTTACTACACTTTTGCATTCTGCGCAAATTGGAACGTCATCAGAATCGAGTATAAAATCCAAGCCGTACGCAGCGCCGCATCTTGTGCAATAGTTTCTCAAAACCGAGCCGTGCAGCTCAATTACGTTCACGCTTCCTGCCGCCTGGTGAAGACCGTCTATATTCTGTGTTATCACCGCAGAAAGTCTTCCCTCTCGCTCAAGCTTTGCCAAGGCAAGGTGCGCCTCGTTAGGCTTTGCACTTTTGTATATCATCTCATTTTTGTAGTATCGGTAGAATCCCGCGGGATTTCTCAAGAGATACCTTCCGCTGAGGATCTCCTCCGGTGATGCATCATACTTGTTTTCCTTTTCATAGAGCCCCTCGTCACTGCGAAAATCGGGAATACCACTAGCAGTAGAAACTCCTGCACCTCCAAAGAACACTATGTTTTTTGCGCCAGAAATTATCTCGCGCAGCCTCTCAAGATCAGTCATACGCACCTCCAAATCTGCCACGTTGCAACAGCTTGTCTGTAATTTGCCCCCGACATATAATAATTATAGCACAATTTTTTCCTAAGTTCAAGTGAAAAAGCAAAAAGACCGCTAAATTGAATCAGCAAAGGCCCAAAGCGGTCTTTTTTAGTATAAATTATTTTTTAATGGGAAGAAGTGCTCTCGTTTCCGCCCTGTACTGCGCAAATCCCTCTTTATGAGATTGCTTTCCGTCTGCCATCGGGATGCTGACAAAGAAGAACAACGCGGTGTTGGCAATTGCGCCCACGAGAAGATAGGTAGCATCGGGAGCAGAAGTCACTGCTGCAAGTCCTATTCCCCACCACATAAGGATCTCTCCAAGATAGTTCGGGTGTCTTGAATACTTCCAAAGTCCGTCCCTGATAAAGGTGCTGTGACGATCCTTTTGGTATTTGTGCATCTCTACGTCTGCAATGCCCTGAATGGTAGCGGCAAAGAGAGAAAGGCAAATAAATACCACGGAAAGAGGTGCGAGTTCTACCCCCGCAACAATCACGTAAACTGCAGGAAGGGTGCAAAAATATACCACAAGGGTAGGAACCATATGTATTCCTACGAAGTTGATGATGGGATAGAATTTCCCCGTTTTCTCTGCCAGCATAGTGTAGCGCCAATCCTGATGATCAAGACCGTAGAACGTGTATGCCCAGTTAGCAGTAAGACGGATCGCCCATACAAATATAGCTATTATAATTAGAACTCCAAGAGCTGTTATTTCCCTGCCGATAGCAAACGCTATCACTATTACAGGTGGCTGAACGCTCCAATAAGGGTCGTAAACCGAAGCGTTTTTGAATATTAGACTGAAGATAAAAGTAAACACCGTTGCCGTAACGTCTGCAACAAGTAGGGATAGCCACCATTCAAGCCTGCAGGCTCTGTAAACCAAAACTCCAACCACTCCTGCCAAAACGTAAACAAGCGTTACTACCGCAAAGCTCATCGCACGGCTATTCTTAATCTTACTCATAGTGAGTTCTATTTTTTTATCCATTGTCAAAAGTTCCTTTTCTGCTCTTATATGATCTTTTACATAAAAAGTCTTGTAAATTTTGTCAAATCGACATAAAACGAGAACATTATACCATAAAATTAATTAAAATTCAACCCCCTGTGACAAAATATATGAATTTCTGTATTTATGTAAAAAGACCGCCTGAGCGGTCTTTGAAGTTTTTTCTTTTTCATATAATGTCGAGACAAGCACCGTACTCAACGTTCAGATATATCTTTCTGATATTTGATATTGCACTGTGAGTATACTCAACAGCAATATAAATGTTATCCCCGTTGTTATATTCCTCCGTAGGCTCTAGTATAATTTCACCAAATCCATACAGCTTGCTTATCATATTGAAATCATCTGCAAAATAAAGATCGCGAAGATCAGCATACCAACAAAAATTACCATCTCCTTTAGAGAAATAGTTTTCTCGCTTCATATGTAGAAAATCGCCGGATAAAGATGTGGAGTACCTATCCTCACTATAAAAGCTTTGCGGTTTATATGAAAGCTTCTTTTCATCCCAGCTTACCTTTATCGGATCCTGCCTTCTGAAAACCGGGAGCGACAACCATTCGTAATAAACTGTAACCTTTATTTCTTTTATCTTTTCATTTTCATCCCTGATAATCTCCGTGGCGATTATCACCGCTACGTCACTTCCCAAAAATACGTAATCAAAAAAGACATTGTTTTCTTTTTCTACTTGACTTATCAGCTGTTTTTTTGTATATTCAGAAAGTTTACCTATTACCGCCTGTGGAAAACCGTTATTTTCTAACAAAGAATTACTATCAAAGATCGCATCTTCACCACCACATCCAAGCATCATAACCGTACTGACTACAAAAACTAAAATAAGTGCTGTATATTTATTAATTGCCTTCATAAATCTCCTCGCATTTCTTCTTTACTAATAAAATCTATCACATAACAAATAATCTGAATAGCTAATAGATATAAAATCAAATATAAACTAATAACGCGGGTAAACGCGAAAAGAAAAATAGAGGCTAAAGTGAAGATATTGGTGATCGCTATTAATGCAAGATTCTTTTTTACTTTCACCTGTATTTTTAACGCGTATTTTATTATTTGCGGAATAATGGAGAATAAAACGTGAACAGTAATTGCAAAAATAATCATAGCAGGCTCATAATTAAATAACGCCATTGCCACCGGTGATAAGCCCATCAGATAAATATACCATATAAGCACATAGATAAGACACAATCTTTTGTATTTTATCACCGTGCTTTTTTGGTCAACGGTATTTTTGATATTCTCATGCATTTTTATTGTATTAACAACTACCAAAAGCAGCGACACAGATATAAGTGATACAGCTATAAAAATAGCAATTATTATAAAAGCAAAATTTTGTAGCACCCATGAAATCAAAACAATAATAGGAGAGAACACCATCATAAAGATGGAATATATTATGGCTAGTCTGCATTTCAAAAAATCTTTGCTTCTAAAAGTGGGGAGATCTTCTGCTTTGCCAATAACGTTTTCCTTTACTTCCAAACCAAAAAATTGAGTTACCGAAATACCAAGTTCTTTTGCAAGTTCAGGAATGAGCAGGACATCAGGATAGCTCTTGCCTGTTTCCCATTTACTTACGGTTTTATTGGACACGTTAAGATTCTCTGCAAGCTGTTCTTGGGTCAGTCCAAGACGCTTTCTGTTTTCATGAATTATATCCTTGATCTGCTTTTTTGACATTTTAATTTCCTTTCATGAATAATACACCTTAATAATAACACAACGTAAAAAAGAATTACACCCCTAGCCAAGGAAAAACATTCTCCAATTTGTGGAATTTTCCTTATTTCACTGCATTAAGTAAATAATGGTTGTCATTTTTTTACAGTTTTGATGTTTTTAATTATATCACATAACACAAAGTTTTTCAATATAGTTGCGCAAAAAAAGACCGCCTGAGCGGTCTTTTTTGTGTGATATGAATTCTTCTGCATTGAGCTTAGGAAAAACAGCGACTCTAGCCAAATATATCATTCAGAAAGTTATACTGCTGTCCAACCGCCATCAACCGCCAGATACTGACCTGTTGTATAAGAGGAAGCATCAGATGCAAAGTAGATGAGTGCGCCATCAAGCTCGCCGGGCTGACCTGCTCTTGCCATGGGGCAGTAGGTAGCTGCAACGCCGTCAAATGCACCTGTATCAAGGATCGCGCCTGTCATTTCGCTGGAGAAGTAAGCTGGGCCGATTGTGTTAACGGTAATGCCCTTCTTTGCCCATTCAACTGCAAGAGCCTTTGTGAGCATCTTAACGCCACCCTTTGCAGCAGCGTATGCGCCTACAGGCCAGCAAGTGTTAGGCATAACAACCTCGGAATGGAGAGAACCGATGTTGATGATCTTGCCATAACCGTTCTTGATCATTACGTTACCAACCTCGCGTGCTACGAAATAAACCGCATTAAGGTTGATGCCAACTACTGTGTGCCACTCCTCGTCTGGGGTAGCTTCTGCAGGAGATGCACTGCCCACACCTGCGTTGTTTACGAGAATGTCAATCTTACCGTAGTGAGCTACAACGGATGCAACCATGTCCTTAATCTGCTGATTGTCCTGAACGTCGCACTTTACTGCAAAGCACTTAACGCCAAGAGCTTCAACCTCTGCCTTTACAGACTCAAGCTTTTCTACGCGGCGAGCACAAATAGCGATGTCAGCACCCTGACGTGCGAGAGCCTTTGCAAACTGTACGCCAAGGCCGGATGATGCGCCTGTTACAAGGGCAACTTTACCTGTCAAATCGAATAAATTGTTCATTTTTTTGTTTCCTTTCGGTAATTATATTTGACACTATGTCAATTATCTTTCTTTCATGAACCATTTTATCACAATGTTAAAAAAATGTCAATACTGTTTTTCTATTTATTTAAACTTTTTTGAAAATGCTCGTTCAATGAAAAAAGAAAGCGGCGACTCGTAGTCGCCGCCTGAAAGATATCAGTGTTTTTATCAACTTTTTATGAATATCAACTATTCTTTTTATAGATAATGTAGAGTCCGCGAAGAACCAGGTTGTCGTCCATCGCGATCTTATGCTTGCAATGCTTGATAATAACGTGAGAATATCCGCCCGTTGCTATAATAGGAAGATCTTCACCGTACTCCTCAATGGCTCGGTCTATCATACCGTCTATCATGGCGGCATTACCGTAAATTGCACCGGACTTCATGCAGTCTGCAGTATTTTTGCCAATAACGCGAGTGGGGGCGTCAAGACTAACCTGGGGGAGCTGAGCTGTTCCGGAGGACAACCCGAGAAGTCCCATCATCACCCCAGGCATAATCGAAACTCCAATAAATGCGCCGCTCTTATCCACTACCATCATTTTTGTGGCAGTTCCCATATCTATAATCAAGGATGGAGAGCCGTGAAGATAATGTGCCGCAACGCAAGCGCAAATAAGGTCTGCTCCGACAGAGGCGGGGTTATCGCAATGGATACCAATGCCCGTTTTTATTCCCGGGCCAACCAAAAGAGAATCAACTCCATATATGGTTTTTATCGCCTTTGTCATAATTGAGTTCAGGGGAGGGACTACGGATGAAATAATAGCTCCGCAAACCTCTGCTCTGTCAAGACCGTAGAGGGATAGCATATGCAAAATTTTACTGGAATACTCGTCTGCTGTCTTAGTGGCGTCGGTAGAAATTCTGGCAACAAAGCGTAGCTCCTCACCGTAAAATCCGCCAATAGCAATATTTGTATTTCCAATATCAATCGCTAAAATCATGGCTTTTTGTAAACCTTACTTTCCAAAGAAGTTCAAAACGTCCTTTGCAAGACGATCGGGGCAATCAACGAGTGGAGAGTGTCCGCAGTTTTCATAAGGAATAAGCGTTGCCAAATCTCCAAGAGCGTTATAGTTATCAAGTACCATGTAATCAGGAACGATTATATCCTTATCTGCCATTGTGAGAGCAACTGGACACTTGATGTTTTTGATAGTGCCATCGCCAAGGCCGTAGGGAGTGTACTCGTCGGACATATTGAGATTAGCCAAAGCCCAGTCAAGGTCAACAAGGTTTCTCTGCTTCAAGGTTTCGGACATATAGAGGTCGTTATCAGCCTTTGAGGGTTTGTTAACCGTGTAGATAGTTGCATCCCAAATAGACGTCATGCCGACAGCATCACCCTTCTCAAAGATACGGAGAGCAGGACCAACCTGAACGGGATCCTCTGCCATATCTTCTTTTGAAGCATAGGGTTTACCTGTGGACTGGAAGTTCTCTTTCTGATATACGGGATACCCTTTGTGGCCTGCGCCTTCAATGTCGAAGAACTTTTTAACCTTTTCAGGGTACTTTGCGCAAAGCTTAAGAGAAACGCCGCCACCGTTTGACCAACCAACAAGGTAATAACTCTTGATGCCCATTACCTCAGTGAAAGCATTAACGTCCTCTGCAAGCTCGTCGAGAGTGTCGAAGCGATTGTTATAAGTAGAATCGCCGAAGCCGCGAAGGTCTACGGCAATGCATCTGTATTTGTGCTTAATTCTGTCAATAAGAGGTTTGAAATGCACGGAAGACGACATATTACCGTGAATAAGAAGAACAACCTCACCCTTCCCCTCATCAAGGAAGGCAATCTTTTCATTTCCTATTGATACTCTGTATTTTTTCATGTTTTTTCTCCAAATCAGATTTTAATTCCCTCGTCGGAAAGATTGGTGTAGCCGAGAACCAGCGCTGCAAATGCAGAAGGATCTTCATACATACTAGCGTGGCCGGAGCCGTTAATTGTAACGTAGGTACTGCCCTTGATCTTCTCGTGGAGGATCACCTGCTCGGTTGGAGGAACGAGTCCGTCCTCGGAGCAAGAGATGATAAGTGTGGGACAGGTGATCTCATGAACTCTGTCCATGTAATTATAATCGCGAGAGCTGTCTGTAAGACGGATAAGGCTCTCCTGCACGTCGGGACGTGAGAAGTAAGGAATGAGAACACCCTCTCTCCTATCCATCCAAGCAGCTTCTCTCTCGTAAAATGCGGTGGAGTAAATAACCGGAATTGTTGTGAGATAATAAGCTTCTCCGCTGCCGGTTTTAGCAACTGCATTCCAGCCGTCACCGATCTTGCGAAGCCAATCGGAGGTTCTGGCGCAGGTGTTGGCAAGAACAAGTCTTCTTACCTTGTCGGGATTTTTAACGGCAAACTGAATAGCAACCTCGCCGCCGTAAGAAATACCCATAATACTCATTTTCTCGTATGGAAGAACCTTGTAAAGCTCCTCAAGCACTATTACCTGAAGGCTGTGATCATAGCCGGGAGCTATACGGGAACTTTGTCCCTGATCAAGAAAATCTACCAAAACGAGAATATTGTTTTTTGAAAAATCGCGGATGAAGGGAGTCCAGCTGGCTGTGGACATCATGATTCCGTTCAGCAAAAGAAGCGGCTCACCGTGATCGCCATGGACTTCATAATACACTTCATACCCATCAAATGTAAACTTTGCCATACAAAATCACCTTATTTTTCAGCAATGATGCCAATTTCAAGAGCTTCTTTTCTGATTTGATCTCTGAATGCAGGGTGTGCAACGGAGATGATTCTCTCTGCTCTTTCTGCGATGGAAGTGCCGCGAAGGGATACGCAGCCATACTCGGTTACAAGATAGTCAACGTCGTTTCTGGAAAGAGATACTGCAGCGCCTGCCTTAAGCTGACAAACGATCTTGGAGGTTTCAACTCTCTCGCCTGTTGCAGGATCTTTAACCATTGCTGTGGAGTAAAGAGCGATGATGGAACGACCATTCTTTGACTTCTGCGCGCCTACTGCTGTATCGGACTGTCCGCCTGTACCGGAGAACTGTGTGGAGCCGATAGATTCGGAGCAGCACTGACCTGTAATATCAACCTCAAGAGTAGTGTTGATGGAAACCTGGTTATCGTTCTGCATGATGGTGTAAGGATCATTTACCCAAGCGCCGTCAAGGATCTCAACGGATGGGTTATCGTCGATATAATCGTAAAGCTCCTTTGTACCCATTGCGAAAGCAGCTACCATCTTGCCCTGATTGATCTGCTTGCACTTACCGTTGATAACGCCTGCTTTTGCAAGCTGTACCATACCTGTTGTAAGCATCTCTGTGTGGATACCAAGATTCTTTTTGCCGTAAAGACTTGCTGCAACCGCGTTTGGAATACCGCCGATACCGAGCTGGATACAGTCACCGTCCTGAATCATATCAGCAATGAGCTTACCAATAGCGAGATCCTTCTCATTTGGAACTGCATCTGCGATCTCGGGAATTGCGTAATCTACGTTTACAAGGTAATCAACGTCATCTACGTGAAGCTGAACGTCACCAAAGGTTCTGGGGGCATTTGGGTTAACCTCGAGAATAACCGTCTTTGCCTTTTTAATCATAGCCATCTCGTATGTATTGGAGATAGAGAGAGAAACGTATCCGTGCTTATCCGGAACGGATGCGATACCAACGTAAATATCGGGTTCACGGAAGAAAAGACGCTTTCTTGAAGCTAAGTGAAGATGGTTAGGAATGAAGGAAATGTTTCCATTCTTATGAGCTTTACGAAGAACAGGGGTGTAGAACCAGCCCTCTGTTGTGAAGCTGTGCTTGTACTCAGGATTAGTGATAAACTCGTATGCACCCATGGGAAGACAGTTGGAAACCATAACGCCCTTAACTCTGTCTGCAATGGTGTGAAGGTTTGTCATAAATTCTCTACCCTCTGCCGAGCCAAGACCTGTAACGATATAATCGTTATCCTTAACAAGTGCCAGCGCTTCTGTAATTGATACGTACTTTGCCATGATTTTTATCTCCTTTTTGTATATAATAAAATATTCTATTTCAGTCGCAATGTGCGAATAATATTCAACGTAACGTGTAATTTGTATATAAAAGAATTGTTTCTTTTTTACCTATTAATATGTCTTTTTGTAAATTAAAGTTTTCAATATATGGATAATCCCCCGCCCCGTTTGGAACGGGGGACGTTTAAGCGCTTAAACAAAAGCAATCAATTTTGTGAGAAGTTTTGGTTGTTTTTTGTTTCCTCCCCGCCCTTTTCGGGCGAGGAGATCAGTTGATTAAATAATTAACTATTCAGCGTTTAATTTTTATTTGATTACTCAGCAAGAAGAGCTCTGTAATCGTCAAGAGACATAAGACCGTAAACAGTTGCGCTCTGAGCTGTGTGGTATGTGCCGTTTGTTACGATACCATCATAGAACTGAGCAAGTGCGAAGGACTGAACGCCTGCACGCATACCGTTAGCGAAGGAAAGAGTATCAGCCATTGCTACCTGATAGGATTCCTTGGACTCGAGAACGGAGATAAGGTTCTTTCTGGAGAGAGCCTTGCCGGAAGCTTCAAGTTCTTCCATAGCCTGGCAGAAGAGGTTACCTGCGATGTAACCTGCAAGAGCGTAAGAGTCAGCGCTCATTGCGAATGCTGTTGCAGGGTTAACTGTGAGTGCGTACTCATAGATGTCCTCTGCTACTTCCCAGTATGCTTCATTGAAGCCAGCCTGACCTGCGAAGGGAAGACCCATACCCTCGTAGAGTGCCTTGTAAGCAGCGCCGAGAGGATGATCAACGTTGTTGTAAACGTATGTTGTAGAGGAGATGTCGAGCCATGCCTGAGTATAGATAGCCATGGTGGAGAATACTGCCTCATATTCCTTCTTCATAACAGTAAGCTCATCATTGAATACTGTAGCGGAAGCGTTGTTGTAAGATGTAAGAACCTTTGAGTAGTAAGTAGCGTTAGCCATAGTTGTAAGGCAAGATGTGAAATCTGCACCGATAACTGTAAGGATAACTGTGTCACAGCCAGCAGCCTTGAGAGCGTTAACTGCACCGGAGTAATCTGCGGAAGCTACTTCCTGGTAAACGATGTTGTTCTTCTTTGCAGCGGGAAGATTCTCGGCCTCAGCCTTGATACCTGCAAGAAGGGACTTGGAAGCCTCGTTAGAGTTGGAGATAACGCCAACCTTTGTTGCGCCAAGACCGCCCTTATCTGCGGGAGCGAAAGCACGGAGAACGAGCATTCTACCCTCTGTCTGGTTGAGAGGCTGAATGGGAACGATACCCTTGTCGCCAAGAGATTCTGCGTTCTCGTTAAGAAGTGCGTTGTTACCAGCTGCAGCGTAGATCATAGGAACTTCTTCATCCTTAAGGGTGTCGAGAGTTGCGTCTACTGCATAAGAACCGAAGTGACCAACGATTGCAAATACTTCATCCTCGTGGATGAGCTTATCAAGGTATGTTACAGAGTTCTCTGCAAGACCCTGGTCATCGTAGTGCTTAAGCTTGATCTGCTTGCCGTTGTAACCGCCAGCCTTGTTGTAAGCTGCGAAAGCTGCTTCGATACCAAGGTTGAAGGGAGCACCGATAGAAGCGAGGAGACCTGTTGTACCTGCGGTGTTACCAACCCAGATTGTGTCCTCTGTGATACCAGCGAGTTCATCCGGAAGATCTTCTTCTACTGGAGGCTGTGGGTTGAGAAGGTTGTTCAAAAATTCACAACCTGTGAATGTAAAGCAAAGGGAAAGAGCCAGAATAAGTGCAAAAAGTTTTACGATATTCTTTTTCATTGTTTTTTCTCCTTGTTATTAATTTAATTTTAACACGTATCATTCTCACAAATGACGCAAATGTTTCAGTGTTTTAGGCTCGACTTTCACGAGCTTGTTTTTTTGTGCACAACGCTAGTTTGCTGCACCTTTTGCGAAAACCCATGTTTTTGTACACTTAAGTTTACCGCACGATATCAAATAAGCCGAAAGGCTACATTTGTAATAATAAATAATTTTACTTACCGCCAAGATACGCCTCAACAAGGCGCTTGTCCTTGAGAAGATCTGACGCGCGTCCGTGCATGCTTATTTTACCAAGCTCGAGAACGTATGCATAGTCAGCGATCTTGAGGGTTGCGAGAGCGTTCTGCTCTACGATAAGAATTGTCGTACCCTCTTTTTTGATCTTCACGAGAGTATCGAAAATATCTTTGATAAGTAATGGCGCAAGACCGAGAGAGGGCTCGTCAAGAACGAGGAGCTTTGGGCTACCCATAAGGGCTCTGCCTATTGCAAGCATCTGCTGCTCACCACCCGACAAAGTGGAGGACTGCTGTTTTGCGCGCTCTTTAAGTCTTGGGAAAAGAGTATACACTCTCTTGAAGTTGCGCTCAAGCTCGGCTTTGTCCTTGATCTGGTATGCACCAACTCGAAGATTTTCCTCAACTGTCAGTCCGGAAAGAACAAATCTTCCCTCAGGCGACTGCATGATTCCAAGCTGAGCTACTTTATGAGCAGGCTTTCCACCGATACTCTTGCCGTCAAAGACTATACTACCTTCGCTGGGCTTAAGAAGTCCGGAAATAACCTTAAGAGTTGAAGTTTTTCCTGCTCCGTTAGCTCCGAGAATAGCAACAATGCTTCCCTCGGGAACAGAGAGATCTATGCCCTTAATAGCGGAGATAATTCCGTAATTCAGCTTAAGTCCGGTTACTTTAAGAAGTTCTTTCATTATTCGTCCTCCTCTACACCGAGATAAGCCTCTTGAACGGCTTTATTTTTCTGAATTTCCCCAGGAGTACCAATTGCAAGCATCTGACCGAAGGAAATAGCACAGATGGTGTCACAAACGTTCATTACAAGTCCCATATCGTGCTCTACGAGAAGAATAGTAACGCCGAATTTGTCACGGATCATCTTAATAGTTTCGGTAAGCTCTGCAGTTTCGGAGTCGTTAAGACCTGCCGCAGGCTCATCCATGATAATAAGCTTGGCGTCTGCCATAAGTGCTCTCGCGATCTCTACCTTTTTGAGAATACCGTAAGGAAGACCCATAGCAAGCCAATTTTTGTAGTTATCAATTCCCATGAATTTGAGAATACCTTCTGCCTTTTTGAGGAGAAGTTCCTCTTCCTTCTTGAGAGATTTGAAGCCAAGTGCATGGCCAATAAAGCCGGTCTTATAGCTTCGAGTACTTGCAACGAGAAGATTCTCTATAACCGAAATCTCTTTCACAAGCTCAATGTTCTGGAAGGTTCTGCCGATACCCTGAAGAATAACGTCGTGAACCTTGAAGTCGCGCATATCAACTACCTGGCCGTACTTATTCTCAAAATGAATGTCACCGCCAGTAGCGTCGTAGAAGCGAGTGATACAGTTGAACACTGTGGTCTTACCTGCACCGTTAGGACCGATAAGTCCGAATATCTCGCCCTTCTTTACATTGAAGGAAAGATCGTCAACAGCTTTAAGACCGCCAAAGTGCATTTTAAGATTCTTAACCTCGAGAAGCACTCCGTCGGGAAGCTTATATCCGCGTCTGTTCTTTCTTGAGATAACTCTCTCTACCTGCTTCTCGATAGAGTCAAGCCTTCTATCAAGCTTATTCTCCTCTTTTCTAATCAAGTTAGAATACTTTGTGTTAAGACTTTCCTCGTAAGCAAGATATTCCCTCTCGAGCTTGCTGTAGAGATTTTTATACTTAAATCCGCTATCGCTCGGAAGCCTTGAAGCGCGATAAGTCTTGTTTTTCTCAAGTTTTGTAAAGTATTGTTGTCTTTTTGCCTTGATTTTGTCAATTTTCACAGAGAGTGTTTTTAAGTTTCCTTCCCACTTTCTGTTATTCTTGATATCCTCAAAAATGCTTTTTGCAACGCTATGATTTGCCGCTCTGTAAGCGAGATAATTGTCTATATCATACTCGCGGAGCTTCTCGGCATTGAGATTATCAAGATATTTAATTTTGTCGCAAGCGAGGAATGCAGGACGAGCCAACCTTTTATTAGCTCTACGAATCTTCTTATCAAGCTTTTTCTGCTTTTCTTCTGCGTACTTTTCCTCGAGAGAATCAAGTTCAATTATAGTCCAGTCATAATTCTTGCGCAGCTTTGCAATTTTGTTTTCAGCACCCAAAAAAAGCTTAGCCAAGATCTTTGCCATACTTTGATTCCCTCACTTTCTTGCGAATTTTTGAAACCTTCGCCTTTGCCTCAACAAGAAGCTGGGCAACACCGCCGGGATAGAACATAACAACGAGGATTACGAGAATACCGGAGATAAAGGTGATAATTACAGGGTTTTCTGCAAAGAAAGGAATGTTATTGAGAATTGCAGACTGCATACCGTACATAACAAACGTTCCGAATACAGAGCCCCAGATGGACTTGAATCCACCGATAATAACCGCCGCCAGAATATTAAGGGAGGTTATAAGAGCGTAGAAACCACTTCCGTTAGACGCCTGCGCAGATCTTATGGTGATCATGATCATAACACCGGAAAGCGCCGCATACATAGTACAGATAACGAAAGCCATAAGTCTGTACTTAATAAGGCTGATACCCATTGCCTGTGCCGCAGCAGTAGAATTCTTCATCGCGAGCATAGCTCTTCCTGTAGGGCTGTTAATGATATTATGCGTGATGATCATTATCACAACCAGGAATGCCGATACAACGTAAATGGAATACTGTCTTTTTATCACGGTGCCGAAAATCTCAAAGTTTGAAGCCTTGATAGAATCCTCTACTACCATGTAAAGGTTTCGGAGAATTTCAGAGAGCGCCAAAGTGAGAATTACAAGGTAAATACCCTCAATTCGGAGGGAAATAAATCCTACGATAACACCAATGAGTGCCGCTACCAGGAGCGCAACGAGTATTGCAAGCCAGAAGCTCATATCAGATTCGTGCATGATATAGTAAACGGAGTAAGTTCCGATTCCGATAAATCCGCCCGTACCGAGAGAGGCAAGACCGGAGTAACCCATCAAAAGACAGAAGCCAACGGATGCAATAGAGAATGCAAACGTATTAGCAAGGCTGGACTGAAGGGAGTAAGGAATTACGTCGGGAATTATCTTGTTTATTGAGAGAAATCCCACGATCCATATCACAATGCCGAAAATGATGAAATGGTTAATTGGATTAGAAAAAATCTTTTTCATTTTGAGGGTGAACTTATCATCGCCCTCAACATTTTTACCAAGCAAGGCGTATTCATTAACTATATACTTGTTCATACGACTACACCTTCTTTTCTATTTTTTTGCCAAAAATGCCCTGTGGCTTGAAGAATATGATCACGAGAGCAATGGCATACACTATTACCATAGACCAACCTGTAAGCTCGGGCTTTCCAAGCACGTTTACCAAGTACTGCACAAGGTTGTTTGCCAAAGGAATCATGAGAGCCGCGATAACGGGGCCATGGAAGGTGGAGAATCCACCGAGAATTCCCGCAAGGAATGCAAGAACCTGATAGTTGGTCATGAAATAGATATTGATTGTGCTACCGGAGGAAGCATTAATGGATGCTGCGAGAGCACCGAGAGCGCCTGCAAGTCCCCAGGAAACAGCTGTTACAACGTGAGTATTGATACCCATCATACCTGCAATGTACTCGTTTGATGCTGTAGCTCTTACGGAGAGACCCCACTTGGAGAATCTGAGTAAAGAGAAGATAGCAGCAAGAACCGCTGCAGTAATTGCAAGACACAAAATTGAGTTTTTGGTAAAGGAAACGTTTCCGTCAGCAAGATCAAAATTGATAGTTCCGCTTACCAAGGGAGCAAAACCGGGAGTAGCAGCTCCGAAAATAAGAGGAGTCGCTCCAACTATAATAGAAATAAGTCCCATAGTAATGATCTGCTTTCCAAGCGCGTTTACGTATCTTCCGCGTCTGAAAATACCAACGTCAATTACTATAGCAAAGAGCATCGATACCAGCATTCCTAAAGGAATGGAGAGCCAGATAGACAAACCAAGCTTAGAAACGCCTTGTGTTACCGCATATACTCCGAATGCAGAAATTACACCCTGAGCAAAGTTAGTGGTAAAGGAAGTCTTGAATATCATAGTGATTGCCATTGTAACCAAGGCGGTAACACACATCGGAATTATCGATCCAAATATTGTGTTAAGAAAATAAGCCATAAATTATCCCCACTGAATGATATTTGCAGCCCAGGTGTAACCGATACCGGCAGCGATCATGCAGACGGTGCTTCCGTCCTTAACCTTACCTTCCTTAAGAGCAAGCTCAAGAGAAAGGATCTGGTCGATCTGACCGATGTGGCCGTAATCCTCAAGGTAGATGGACTTATCCTCTGTAAGACCGAGATCTGCCAACATTGCCTTGTGGCCTGAACGCTTGATGTGAAGAATATCAAGATAGTCGATATCTGCGCGGGTCTTGCCGGACTTGCGAAGAGCTTCGTCTATGCAATGATACCAGTTTGGCATGGAAACTGTGTTGAGAAGGCCCTTCATCTTGGGAGAATCCATAAGACGAAGCATACCGAATTCTTTATAATTTTCAGGAGTTACGGGCTCGAGAATACCACCAACCTTGGATCCGCAGGTATGAACTACGGAGCCATCGGACATAAGATGTGTGCCGAGGAGGAGGTTCTTGCCGTAATTTTTCTTAAGAAGGATCGCGCCACCGCCTGCGCCGAGATTGAACATGAAGGAAACACCGCTATCTGTGTAGTCGATGAAATCGCAGTTGCGATAACCGCCGCATACGAGAACTGTGTTAACCTCGTCGTCTGCAATAAGGATGTCCTTTGCAAGCTTCATTGCGGAAACTGCTGTGCAGCAACGGTTCTGAACGTCGATACCCCATGCGTTCTTTGCGCCGATTCTATCCTGAACGTAGCAAGCAGATGTGGTGAGAGGATATTCCTTCCACTCCTCTGTGATACAAAGGATAACGTCGATGTCCATAGGATCAACACCGGTGTTTTCAAGGCACTTGAGAGCTGCGAGAGCGCCCATTTCCTGTGTGCCGTCACAGGGATCGTTTGAAGGAACGTATTTCTGATTGATACCAAGCTTAGCTCTTACAGCATCTTCGCTCCAAACGCCGCCTGTTGCATCAGAAATTTCCTTAGCTGTCATTATATTTTTGGGAAGGTATGTACCAACGCCAACAATACCTACATTTACCATAATTAGTTTTTCCTTTCTGTTTGCAAATAATTCTTTGCATTTTTAGGTGTTTTTGGTAATTATTTATTAAAGTCTCATACCGCCGTTTACGGAGAGAACGTGACCTGTTACGTAAGAAGCATCGTCACTTGCAAGGAAGAGAGCTGCCTTTGCGATCTCCTCTGGCTGACCGAGTCTGCCAAGCATTGTAAGACCTGCAAACTTCTTAAGAAGATCCTCGGGAACTGTCTTCATCATGTCAGTCATGATATAGCCGGGAGCAATAGCGTTAACTCTTACGGGAGCGCCCTTTCTTGCGAACTCCTTAGCCCATGTCTTTGTAAGGCCGATAACGCCTGCCTTGGAAGCTGCGTAGTTAGCCTGACCGATGTTACCGTACTCACCAACAACGGAGGAAATATTGATAATGCTTCCGCCGCCGATCTCTTCCATGTAAGGACCAACGTAACGAGTGAGATTGAACACACCCTTAAGGTTGATGTCGATAACGAGATCCCACTGATCGTCTGTCATCTTTCTTGTCATGGAGTCACGGGTAATACCTGCATTGTTAACGAGAATATCAATTCTACCGTATTTTTCTTTTGCATACTCAAAGAGAGCCTTGCAAGCTTCGGAGTCTGTAACGTTAAGCTGATAGTATTCAACGTTTTCACACTCGTATGTAAGGGGAGCCATATCTACTGCGATAACCTTTGCACCTTCTCTTGCGAAGGTAACTGCCATCTCACCACCGAGGCCCTTTGCGCCGCCAGTAACGATAGCAACTTTGTTTTCTAATCTCATGGTATTTTTCTCCTTTTATTTACTATTTTATTGCGATCAAACTCTTTTGAGTACTACTGCAGTACCCATACCGCCGCCGATGCAAAGCGATGCAAGACCGAAAGTCTTACCGCTGCGGCGAAGCTCATGTGCGAGAGTAACGATTATTCTGTTTCCGCTTGCGCCAACGGGATGACCGAGAGCAATAGCGCCACCGTTTACGTTGCAGCGAGAAAGAATAGCTTCTTCAGACTCGCCATGCTCCTCGGAGAGCATTCTTACAACACCGAGGGACTGAGCAGCAAACGCCTCGTTAAGCTCGAGAAGCTCTATTTCGGAAAGCTTCATACCTGCGTTGATAAGAGCGTTTCTTACAGCAGGAACAGGACCAAGTCCCATTACGTCAGGCTCAACGCCACCCTGACCGATACTAACGATCTCTGCAATGGGCTTAAGACCGTACTTCTCTACTGCTGCTTCACTTGCAAGAATAACGAAGCTTGCGCCATCGTTAATACCTGAAGCGTTACCTGCCGTTACCGTACCGTCTGCCTTGAATGCGGGACGGAGGGTGCCGAGTTTTTCGAGAGTTGTGGTGCGGTTGATATATTCGTCAGCATCGAATACAACTTCTTTTCTGCCAACCTTAACTGTGAGAGGATGTATCTCATCCTTGAACTTACCGGCATCCTGTGCCTCGATCGCCTTTCTCTGAGAATTGATTGCAAACTCATCCTGCATCTCTCTTGTAAGGTCGAATCTTGCAGCAACGTTTTCTGCTGTGATACCCATGTGCATATTGCCGAAAGCATCAGTGAGAGAATCAAGGATCATGTGGTCAACCAGCTTCATATCGCCCATCTTTGCGCCGGAGCGTGTCTTGCCGGGAACGAGATAAGGCGCACCGCTCATAACCTCTGTACCGCCTGCTGCGATAAGGTCTGCCATACCGGAACGAATAGCAACGGTTGCATTCATAACCGCCTTCATACCGCTACCGCATACCATATTAATAGAATACGCGGGGATCTCTACGGGAACGCCTGCTCCAATGGCAACCTGTCTTGCAGGTCCCTGCTTCACTCCTGCAGGAAGAACGTTTCCTACTACTACTTCATTTAACCACTCGGGTTTAACTCCGCCTTCTGCCAGGGCTGCACGAAGAACCTCTGCTCCAAGTTGTGTGGGAGAAAGATCCTTGAGTGTGCCGAGCATACTGCCAATCGCGCTTCTTTTTGCGCTAACTAAATAAACCTTATTCATTGGTCTTGTTTCCTCGCATTCTTTGTTATTTATTTTTGTAAACTAAATTTTACTTTTTAATCGTTTTTTCGAGTGTCAAAGATCAAAGGAGCTTATTGAGATTTTTAAATACTGCAGCAGCATCTGATACGATACCGAGGTTAGCTACCTTGAAAATAGGAGCGTTCTTATCAGTGTTAACCGCTACGATATATTCAGATTCTTCCATACCTGCAAGGTGCTGGATCGCACCGCTGATACCGAAAGCAAGGTATGCCTCGGGGCGAACTGTCTTACCGGTCTGACCAACCTGTCTTGCGTGTTCAACAACGCCTGCGTCAACAAGTGTACGGGAAGCGGAAACGGTACCGTGAAGCTTCTTTGCAAGCTCTTCGGCAGGAGCGATGTCTTTAACACCTCTACCGCAGGAAACGAGAATTTTTGCATCCTCGATCTTGCCTGCCTTCTGCTCTGCCTTAACTTCCTCAACAACTGTAACAACGAACTTTGCAGTGTCGAAATCAACTGTTTCGGTAATAACCTCGCCGTGGCGGCTATCATCCCTCTCCAGCTTCTTCATAACGCCGGGACGAACAGTAGACATCTGTGGGCGGTGATCAGGACAAATAATCGTTGCAAAAAGATTTCCTCCAAAAGCAGGTCTTGTCATAAAGAGCTGACCTTCTTCATTAACCTCTAGCTTTGTGCAGTCTGCAGTAAGACCGGTTTTAAGTCTTGCAGAAAGTCTGGGAGCAAGGTCACGGCCAATGCTTGTAGCACCAAAGAGGATAACGGAGGGCTCGTATTTTCTCGAAAGATGTGTAACAGCCTGTGCGTAAGGCTCGGTTACAAAGTGAGCAAGATGTTCGCTGTCAACAACGTAAACTTCATCTGCTCCGTGTGCAATAAGGTCGGAGGCTTTGCCGGCAATATCATGACCGATAAGCATAGCGCAAACCTTCTCTTTAGTAGTCTCTGCAAGCTCGCGAGCTACGCCGATAAGCTCGAGAGATACGTTCTCTATATTTCCGTCGCGCTGTTCGCAGAATACCCAAATATTCTTTGCCATATTTCAGTACCTCCTTATATAAGGTGACGCGCTTTAAGAGCGTCAACGATAGTTTTTGCTGCAGTTTCGGGATCAAGCTCGAGAGTTTCGATAGTCTTGTCGAACTGCTTTGTTGCTGTGGATTTAACCTTTGTGGGAGATCCGCCGAGACCGATGTCTTCCTTGTTAACGTCAAGATCTGCAAAGGTGATGATACCAACTTCCTTCTCATCCTGATCAACGATGTCCCAAACATTCATATATCTGGGAGTATCAAGAGTAGAAAGAATGGTTACGAGGCACTGACCGCGAACTTCAAGAGTCTGGTATCTGTCCTCAAACTGACGCTTAACAACAAGTACTTCTCTTTCCTTGTCGTAGTCAATAGCCGCAGCGTAGGTGATCTGAGGAATACCAAGATGCTCGGAGATCTGGGGACCAACCTGTGCTGTATCGCCGTCGATAGCCTGTCTACCGCAGAATACGATATCCGCGCCAAGCTTTCTGATAGCTGCTGCGATGATGGTAGAGGTAGCAAGTGTGTCACTACCTGCGAATGCTCTGTCGGAAAGAAGGAATGCCTCGTCAGCACCCATTGCAAGAGCCTCGCGCAGAGCCTTTTCTGCCTGCATAGGACCCATGGTGATAACAGTTACTGTAGCACCGCACTTTTCCTTAAGCTGGAGAGCCGCCTCAATAGCTGTCTTGTCATCGGGGTTGATAATACTTGGAACACCGTCACGCTTAAGGGTGTTGGTGATTGGATCAATTTTAATTTCAGTGGTGTTTGGCACCTGCTTAATACATACGATAATCTTCATTCTGTTTTACCTCGCTTATCTGAGAAGGGCGCCGGAGATAACCATTCTCTGAACCTCGCTTGTGCCCTCGTAGATCTCCGTGATCTTTGCGTCACGCATCATTCTCTCAACGGGATACTCACGTGTGTAGCCGTAGCCACCGTGAAGCTGAACCGCCTTGGTAGTAACTTCCATAGCAACCTCTGCCGCAAAGAGCTTTGCCTGAGCAGCGTTAACGGAAAGTGTAGGAAGCTTGTTCTGCTTTGCATTTACAGCAGCGTATACAAGACCTCTTGCAGCAGCAACCTTTGTTGCCATATCAGCAAGCTGGAACTGTGTGTTCTGGAATGCAGAAATGGATCTGCCAAACTGCTTTCTGGACTTAACGTAAGCAACTGTTGTATCAAGTGCGCCCTCTGCGATGCCGAGAGCCTGAGCAGCGATACCGATACGTCCGCCGTCAAGTGTCTTCATAGCGATCTTGAAGCCGTCACCGCGCTTGCCAAGGAGATTTTCCTTAGGAACTTTAACATTATCAAAGATAAGCTCACAAGTAGAAGAACCGCGGATACCCATCTTCTTTTCTTTCTTACCAACAGAGAAACCATCGAATGCGCTCTCTACGATAAATGCGGACATTTCAGGGCCCTTTGTGCCTTTTCCTGTAACTGCGATGATGATATATGTAGAAGCGTAGCCTGCATTTGTGATGAAGATCTTGCTTCCGTTAAGAAGATAGTGGTCTTCCTTTTCAACAGCAACTGTCTGCTGGTTACTTGCATCAGTACCTGCATTAGGCTCGGTAAGACCGAAAGCACCGATCTTTCTGCCGCTTGCAAGGTCAGGCAAATACTTCTGTCTTTGCTCCTCGTTTCCGTACTCGAGAATAGGAGCTACGCAAAGAGAAGTATGAGCAGAAAGGATAACACCCGTTGTACCGCAGTGCTTGGAAAGCTCCTCAACTGCAGAGATGTACATATTGTAATCTCCGCCGCATCCGCCGTACTGCTTAGGAACGATGATACCCATAAGGCCCATCTTTGCCATCTTCTCCACTGTTTCTTTGGGGAATCTTTCTTCCTCGTCAACTTCCTGTGCAAGAGGCTTAACCTCTGTTTCAGCGAAGTCCTTTATCATCTGTTCAAACAGAATTGACTTGTAGTTTGCCATATTTCCTCCTTAACCGTTGAACTTAACGGTAGCCATACCTGTAATTACTGCCTTGCCATCCTGATTGTAGCAGGTAGTGTTGAGCTTGATGATCTTCTTGTCCTCGCGGATCTCTGCGATCTCTACCTCGGCTGTGATATCGTCACCAAGGAATACGGGAGCTACGAAACGAAGATCCTGACCAAGGTAAATCGTGCCGGGACCGGGGAGCTTGTTTGCAAGAACTGCAGAGATAAGACCGGATGTAAGAATACCGTGTACGATTCTCTTTCCAAATATTGTGTCCTTTGCAAAAGCATCACTCATGTGGATGGGGTTAACATCAAGGCTTACACCTGCAAAAAGGGTGAGATCAGCCGCTGTGAATGTCTTCTGGACAGATGCTTTTTGTCCAACTTTTAACTCGTTAAATGTCATTTTAAGTTCCTCCTTAACATTTGAAAATTATATTAATGAATTATATTCATGTTTTTTTGCCAAAAAAATGCGTAAGCAAATGACTTAACGCGAGTAATATGAATAACATTCATGTTTTTTTGCCAAAAATAAGCAAGATGACAAAGCTTGCTTAAATTAAAATGAACGATATTCATATTTTTTACAATAATATTATAATATATTGTCTATTATTTGTCAATACTTTATGCAAAAATTAATGAATTGGTAACGATTTTAGTGAAAAATAGACAAAAATTCACATCAAAAGTATTGCAATTTGACGAATTAAATGTTATAATATCCGTGGATTTTTTAGGAAAGGTACAAACTATGTCAACAGAAACATTAAGTGTAAAAGGCGTAAACCAGCCCAAAACCAAGCTGGGGCTCGCAAAAATGCATAAAATAATCAGCGCTGCGGAGGATCTTTTCACCAGCACGGGCTTCTATCAGACCTCAATTTCCGATATTTGTAAGAAGGCCAGCACCGCAGTCGGCACGTTTTACATATACTTCCAGACCAAGACCGATATTTATCGCTATCTCATGGAAAAATACAAAAGAGAGATCAAGGATAGACTTGCAGAAGCTATCAAGGGCTGCACTACCCGTTACGAGCGTGAGCGCGAGGGTATCAAATGCTTCGTAAAGTACGCGGTAAACAACCCAAACGTTTACAACATCATCTGGGGAAGCCTTGCTATCGATAAAAACCTATTTACAGACTACTACGTTTCCTTTGCCGCAAGCTACATCCGTGGTCTTAAAAAAGACGAGTCAGAGGTAAATACTGACGATCCTTCAACAGTTGCCTATGCCCTTATGGGGGTTTCAAACTTCCTTGGTCTTCGCGCAATGTTTGAGAGCATGAGCGACGAGGAGATAGACAAGATGATAGACGAAACCCTTATGCCCACCTTAAAATCGGGTATTTTCAAGAGCTGATATGAAAAGAAAAAGGATAGCTATATTTGCGGCTATCGCCACTGTTCTTGCTTTTTTAGCTATACTTGTCGCAAATCACGTAAATTCTAAAAAAGATGGATTGACCTCCGTCATCGGAGAGAGAAAAATCGACTCACGTAACGGAGTAAGGTACGAGGACACCCTTGTGCTTTACTCCGAAAATATTGAAAGAAACGAATATGGATTTGAGCTCCTTGTGGAGGAGGAAGGCGGTTTCGTAATAGACGCTGATAACCGGCTTGATCTTCTCCCGGGAACATTCCTACTCAGCGGACACGGTGAGGCTGCCGCATTTTTAAGAACTGTTCAAATCGGAGATATGGTTCGTATCAACTACGATGATACAGCAGTGATCACAAGGCACGTAAAAGACTCAAATCTCAAAAAGATAGAGATCAAAAACAGCAAGGCAGATGATGCAATTAAACTTGCAAAAGACGAGCTTTTTGACGTTGACACAGAGGCTCTTGCTGATTTAGATAAAGACTTGAAATCTGCGATTTTGCACTTAAAATCATATCTTTTGTTTACAAAATCCCCTGATTTTGACACGGTTTCAGAAAAAGTTGACAGCGCGATAAGTATTATTAATCAAAAATATTACACCATTATGCAATCCAGATCCGTGGAGGGGCGAGGCATGTGGCACAGGCCCGGAAACTCGGGAATTGATGAGAGCGATCTTGAGGGCGTCATACAGTTTGCCGACAGACTCTCGGATCTTGGTATCAATACTCTCTACGTCGAAACCTTCTGGCACGGAATGACCACTTATTACAGCGATCACCTTGGTGCAAAACATCCGCGAATGGCAAAATATTCTTACGGAGAATACGGTGACGATTACATTCTGGCGCTTATTTCCGAGTGTCACAAAAGAGGCATTCAGGTTCACGCATGGGTGGAGCTTTTACGAATAGGTGGCTGGCGTATGCGGCCGAGCTACATTAAGGATGAATGGTTCATCACTGACCTTGATGGCAGTACCAAGGAAGGATTTTTAGATCCAACCAATCCGGAGGTTGCAAACTTTGTTTTGTCAGTCACGGAAGAAATGCTTAAAAAATATTCCTTTGACGGCATCAGCTACGACTATCTACGCTATCCCGAAACGGGAGAGTACGGCGGATACATAGATAGCGGTTTTTCCGAAAACGCGATTTCTCTCTTCTCAAAAAAGTACGAATACGAGGGAAAAGATCTTATTGCCGACCTGAAAACCGACAAGGCACTGCGAGAAAGCTGGCACGAATTCAAAACCAATGCCATTACGGAACTTCTCGGAAAGGTTACCGAGCGTGTAAGGGCTACAGATCCGAACGCCGTAATTTCAGCCAGCCCATATGGCTACATGGAAGATGCAAAGACAATTTATATGCAGGACGTTGCCACATGGATCGCCTACGGCTACGTTGACGTGTTGCTGCCCATGATCTATACCGAAAACGAGGATCTCCTTTTGGAGGCGGCAACGGAATATAAGACTTTCAGCGACCGGATTCTCCAATACACCGGAATATCACCGCTCTACAATGGCGCAAGTCTTGTGAAAAATCAGCAGCTCATCCATGCATTACAGTCTGCAGGAATAGCCGGAACCTCACTTTTTGCATCTCAAAATTATATTACGAAAAATGAAGAGCTGAACCGGGAAATCCTTTCGGTGTTTGATATGACCACCCACAAAGGCACGGCAATATCACCGACCGACGAAGTAAACAAGGTGTTCTCTGCTTGGATGGACGGATTCACCGATAAATACGACAGACTTTATAAACCCCACCTTTCCTCCGAGGAAAGAGAGATCATCCAACAATTCATAGAATGTGAATTTGACAAAATGCACACTCCGAGGGACGTAGCCGAAAGGCTCAAAATGCTAAGAGACCTTCGCACCAACGTGGAAAAAATCAGCCACCGCGCTGCAAGGGAGAGGATTACAGAACAGATAGATTATGTTTATAAGATCCTTGACGTAAGTATCACCCGTTATCTTCTGTCACACGGAATGTGGGATCCCAAAACACATCCAAAAAGACCTGACGTTTACACGTTACAATTTGCAAATTGATTTATAAAACAAAAGAACAAAAGCGATTTTAAACCGCTTTTTGACTACTATAATTGTCATTTTTATGGTTTTAGCTTTTGTTCTTTTTTGTTTTCAAATATTAACTTATTAGTTTTTGCTTTTCATAAAGAAGTCATATGCGCGAAGATAGAAGTCTTTTTCTTCGTCGTATGCAGCGTGACCGAGATTATCGTACAGATGTATTTCGCAGCCAAGCTTCTCCGCTATTTCAAAAGATGCGGAAGCGCCCACAACCTTGTCAAGAGTGCCGCCAAGAACGAGGGTGGGACACTGAACCTCATCCAAGCGATCGTAAATATCGCAAGTAAGGCAAGCCTCCGCAAGAATACGGAACCTATCTGCATCTGCCCGCTCTGCCAGCTTTCCAATGATCGGGAGCATGAGCTTATATTTTTTCAAGTATTTTTCAGAGTACATAAGTGGCATCATCTCCGCGGCTATGTCGTAGAGTCTTCCCTCTTTTGCCTGATCTATCCACTTGCCAACGACCGTGGATACAGTTTCATTCAGTCTGGAGTAAGTAACGCCAAGGGTAAGCGCCTCAACCATTTCGGGATGATTTACAGCTATGTACTGTGCCACAGCGCCACCTTGAGAAACACCGAAAATATTTGCCTTAAAAATACCGAGTTCGCGCATGGCGGTCACCGTATCCTCTGCAATATCAGAGATGGTATACCCCTCCGGCACCTCGTCCTTTCTATCAAAAAGATAAACTCTGAAGTCCTTTGAAAATTTAGCAAATGAAATTGCCATCGGAAGCGCCGTTCCCTTTACTCTGTTAAAGCTCAAGCCGGGGATAATGACCATAGCGCGCGCTCCCTTGCCGAAAGCAATATAATCCATACTCGTGTTGCCGATTTTTACGCTTCCTCCCATTGCGCGGTATAACATAACTTTGCTCCTTTTAGAAAACATTTTTTAGTTTATACGTGTAGCACTTCTTCTATATGCTTCATAACTCCAAAGCAACCGTCGAAAATATCCTTGTAAGCCACGTCAAATCTATCCGTATACCAAGGGTCGGCAACGTCGCCACCTCTATCCGTAAAGTCCATCAGCTTATAAAGCTTCCCCTCGGGATCACCACCAAGAATCCTCAAAGAGTTCCTGAGATTTTTCTCATCCATAACGATGATCATATCATATTTTTTATAATCCTCTGCAGTCAGCTGAACTGCTCTTTTGCCGTCACAAGATATCCCATGCCGACGGAGTTCTGCCGCAGCCGGTGGATAAACAGGATTACCTATATCTCCCCATATTTCTTCTCTTGAGGTGGCGGATGAGGCGACAAAAACCTTGTCTGAAATTCCCTCTTTTTTTACCATATCCCGAAGGATAAACTCTGCCATAGGACTGCGACAAATATTTCCATGGCAGACAAACATAACACCAAACATAAAATCTCCAAAAAACAGAATTTTAAAAGCGAAAGCTAAAAATCCACAAATATGTAAAGTGATGTTTGCATATACGTAGTGTTGTCGTGTTTTCGCTTTTTTAATTATTCTGCAGCTCTGGCAGCTGCTCTTTTCTTTTTAACCGTGTTTTTCTCACTGTTAAGATAGATGATCTCTGTAGCGAAAGCAAGCTTGGTTATAACGTTTTTCTTTGTAGGATAGCAGTAGAACGAATCGTTTTCGGTAGAAACGTCAACGCAATCTGCAGAGGGCTTGATCTTACCGAAATCATACTCAACGTGAAGACCACTTGTCTGTATAGGAGCTCTGTGAATGCAGAAATCCTCGTCATTGAAATGCCCGCGAACAACAAATCCGTCCTCCGGGTTATGGGTGAGCGTTCCGTGACCGAGATAGGGGAATGAGTAGCAGCCGGGCTGGGAGTATATCTCAACCTCGTCTTCAAAATTATATTCTCCGCGCTCGATCTGCAGTCTTACCTGCTCGCGCTCCCACTCAAACCAATCAGGCACGTGGGAAAACTCCGTTTCACCTTCAAGAGCAGAAAGCGTTCCATCCTCGTTGAGATTCCATCTCTTTCCGCATTCCTCGCAGAAGATCTCTGTGCCGGCGGAATTCATCTTTGACTCCGTCATGCAATGAGGGCAATGATATAGCACCTTGTGCAGTCCTTCTGCTCTGTAAGGCTCGGTGATAAGATAGCCGTTTTCCTTTTGATACTTATAATCGTCGTAGGTCATCTCCGCCTTGATAAGTTCGTTGATCTCCTGAACCGACATTTTTTCTATATCCTCCACAGAAAGAACAAGCTTCAAGGTTGTGTGCAGAGGAATTTTTCTCGTTTTCTTCACATTCCACGCAGGCATATGAAGATGGTTTCCACGCTGAAGCGCTACTACAACGGGAACCTTGTTTCTTTTGATAAGAAGTCCCAGCGACTCGGGCAAATAAGATGTGTTTCCGCAGGGAGAGTACCTCGCCTCAGGATACATTGTCAAAACGTCACCGCGGGAAAGTACCTTGCGTATAGATTTTACAAGATGTATATCAGAGGTAAATTTCCTAGTGCCGATGGAGCCGATCCACTCCATAAGCCACGGGCGCAGGTAGTATCCGTCAACGTTAACTACGTTATTCATTCTCTGGGGATAAGTTCCGAGCGCAACAAGCTCAAAGTCCACAAAGGACAGATGGTTTGATAAAATCATATAGGGCGGCTTCAACCCCTCCATGCCGATTCTCTCCACCTTTTTCTTTTTTCCAAGGAGCATGATCTGCGACAAAACCCAGATGAGCCATGTAAGATAGATAGGCTGCCTTATCGGATATTTCGCTGTTTTGTAGTATTTTTGACTAGTATAATTTACATTTTTAATAACAATTTCGCTATTCATTGGCTTTTACCTTTTTAATGTTTTGTAAGAGTCAGAAAATCAGATGCTGTACTTTCCTTTGTATTCCTTGTATTTTTCCTCGAATGAAGTATCGTCGCTCTTTACCTTCTTCATATATTTATGCATATCGATGAAGTCCTTTTCGGTGATCTCAATAACGCACTCTGCAATATTGGAGCAATGATCTGATACACGCTCGAAATTATTGAGAATATCTGCAAGAATGAATCCATGCTCGATAGTACATTCGTTAGACTGCAATCGGCGAATATGATTTTTCTTGATCTTGGACTTAAGTCCGTCGATTACCTGCTCGAGAGGCTCAACTGATTTTGCCTTTTCTTCGTCGTTTTCAAGGAATGCCTCCTCGGTCAAGGTAAGAATATCGAGAACTGCCTCGCGAAGAACGGAAAGCTCGCGCTGTGCCTCCTCGGAGAATTCAATCTTCTTGTCCTTTATTTCCTCTGCCGATTCAACGATATTCACAGCATGGTCGGAAATACGCTCAAAGTCGCCTATAATATGTAAAAGTTTTGTAACTTGCTTCGAATCCTGCTCGTCAACCTCGTTTTCCGCGATCTTAATAAGATAACTTCCAAGGCTGTCCTCATATCCATCTACCTTGCTCTCCTGCTTTTTCACCTTGTCGGCGAGCTTCTGGTCGTAATTTTCAAATACGAGAAGTGCATTACGCAAAGCCTTACAGGAAACTGTTGCCATAACTCCTGTAACCTCACTTGCACGCTCAACTGCAATAGCAGGAGTTGCAAGAAGGCGCTCATCAAGAGGACTAGTCTTTTCTTCTTCGTCATCTTCCTTATCCTTGATAGTAATCATCGCAAGCTTTTCAAGTTTTTTGTAGAATGGTGCGATTACAGCTATTGAAAGGATCTTAAAGGAAGTATGAACGATCGCGACACCCCACATATCAATATAGGTAGTTGCAAGCCAAGCTTCCAAAGGCTTGATAACCAGCTGTAAAATAGAAAAGATAGAAAGCCAAACAACAACACCTATTATGTTGAAGTAAAGGTGAATCAACGCAGCTCTCTTACCATTTTTGTTTGCGCTGAGAGAAGAAAGCATCGCAGTTACACAAGTGCCGATATTCTGACCCATAATGATTGGAATGGCAGCACTAAAGGAGATGGCGCCCGTAGTTGTCAGGGACTGAAGAATACCGACGGATGCGGAGGAGGATTGCACGATAGCAGTGAGTGCGGCACCTGTAAGAACACCGAGAATGGGATTTTCAAACATAAGAAGGATCTCTGCAAACCGTGGATCGTCTTTAAGTCCACTAACAGCACCACTCATCATATCCATACCAACCATCAGTACCGCAAAACCGAGGAGAATATATCCTATATCCTTTTTTCTGCCTCTGCCAACAAACATAACAAGGCAGATGCCTATTGCAGCAACAAATGGGATCCAGGAATCAGGCTTTAACCATTTAAGAGCATCGCCAACGCCCGAAAGACCGGTAAGCCAAGCGGTAACTGCAGTACCAAGGTTAGAACCCATGATAACTCCCACGGACTGAAGCAGAGTCATGGTGCCGGAGTTAACGAAGCCAACTACCATAACCGTCGTAGCCGAGGATGACTGAATAATGACAGTTACACCAAGACCAAGAAGAAATCCTTTAATAGGACTTGAAGTCATTTTTCCAAGAATTTTTTTCAGGCTCGAACCGGCGCTTCTTTTAAGAGATTCGCCCATAACGTCCATTCCGTAAAGGAATAGAGCCAAGCCGCACAAGAGTTCTAAAATATTCATATGATTTTCCTTTCATAAAAAGCAACGAACGAAAAGTCCGCAAACTTTCACAATACCATTATACCAAAAATCAAAGGATTTTTCAATAGTTTTTTTATTAGTTGATACAAAGTGAGCAATTTGAACAAAAAACCGACCGAAAATCGGTCGGTAGTAATAAATAAGTGTTTTTTTATTGCGTTTTTTTCGTCTTTTTTAGACAAAATGCTAAAATAAGAAAAATATTACTTAACAAATCTTAACCCACAACGGTGTATCCTGCATCGGTTATTACCTTAACGAGAGTATCGCGGTCAAGGCTCTCGCCATGCACCTCGGCAGTACCGTTTGTATGGCTTACAACAGCTTCAGAAACGCCGGAAGACCCCTCAAGCACCTTCTTAACGCGCGCCTCGCAATGAGGACACATCATTCCTTCTACCTTAAGTGTAATTGTCATAAGTTTTATCTCCTTTTCAGTTTTGTTATTTGTATTATCATCAGTATTTTCTGTGTTTTCGCTAGCAGGTGCAGCCGTCTTTTTCCATCTTTCAAAGAGATTCAGTCGCAGAGCATTCATAACCACGATGAAGCTGGAAACGCTCATTGCCGCCGCACCAAACATGGGAGAGAGCGTGTAGCCTAGCCCACTGAAGGCACCCATTGCAAGAGGTATTCCGATAACGTTATAGATAAACGCCCAGAACAGATTTTCCTTGATGTTGATAAGCACCCTGCGGCCAAGCCTGATCGCTCTCGGAACGTCCTTTATATCGTCGCTCATGAGAACTATGTCGCTGGATTCAATAGCAACGTCAGTGCCGCCACCAATAGCAACTCCAACGTCTGCACGGGTAAGAGCAGGGGCATCATTAATACCGTCGCCCACCATCATTACTCTGCCCTCCTCCATAAGGTCTCGCACAACAGCTTCCTTTTCATCAGGGAGAACGTCGGAAATCACCTTATCCACGCCTGCAACAGTGCCAATAGCCCTCGCAACTCTTTCGTTGTCACCGGTGAGAAGCACGGTTTTTATTCCCATAGCAGAAAGCTCACTGATTGCAGCCGGAGCAGTTTCTCTTATAGTGTCAGCGACAGATATTATGCCAAAAAGCTTGCCGTCTACAATGAAGCAAAGAGGAGTTTTTCCACCCTCGGCAATATCCTCGCAGATCTTTATGTCTTCACTAGTAAAAGCAGCCTTTTCCATGGCACTCTTAAGGTTTAGACCATAGACTTCTTTTTCATCGACTCTCGCATATACTCCGCTACCGCTAATAGCTTTGAAGTCTGAAATTGCTGTATTTTGTAAATTATTATTTGCATATTTCTTAATTGCATTGGAAATAGGATGCTCACTCATTTTTTCAACTGCCGCAGCATAATGCAAAAGTCCATCTTTTGTGCAAGGTTCTTTTACTACCACGTCATGCACCTGCATATCACCCTTTGTAACAGTTCCGGTCTTATCAAACACAACGGTTTTTACTCTACCGGAGATCTCAAGAGCCGTTGCATTTTTATATAAAATACCGAGGCGCGCACCAACGCCAGATCCTACCATTATAGCAACAGGGGTGGCAAGTCCGAGAGCGCAAGGACAGCTGACAACCAAAACGGAAATAGCAGATGACAGCGCTGTGGAAAACTCGGATTTAAGTATCAGGTGAACGATGAGCGTAAGCACAGAAAGGCTCAACACAACAGGAACGAATACTCCCGAAACCTTGTCTGCGATCTTTGCAATAGGAGCTTTTGAGGCAGAAGCCTCCTCCACCATTTTAAGCACTTTTGAATAGGTGGTATCAGCCATCACCTTCGTGGCTTTGCAACGGAGATAGCCCGACTGATTGACGGTTGCACCCAGAACCCTTGATCCAACCTTTTTATCGCTAGGAAGGCTCTCCCCCGTAAGCGCCGCTTCAACTACCTGGCTCTCTCCATCAACGACAACACCGTCAACCGCGATCATCTCTCCGGGTCTTACAATGAATTCCTCACCAACGAGGATCTCATCTGCAGAAACCACAATCTCCTTTCCGTCACGAATGACCGTAACAGTTTTTGGAGAAAGCTCCATGAGAGAATTTATAGCATCGGTAGTTCTGCCCTTTGCCAAAGATTCAAGCAGCTTACCCACCGTAATCAGGGTCAGAATCATTGCCGCTGACTCAAAGTACAGATGATGTAGATGGGCTCTCGCCATCTCTGCTCCACCGGTTATACAAAGCGAGCTCATCTCAAAAACAAGCCACACGCTATAAATAAACGATGCGGCAGAGCCCAGAGATACAAGAGTATCCATGTTAGGGGATCTATGAATGACACCCCTCGCGCCGTTTATGAAAAACTTCTGATTTATTATCATGACCAAAGCTGCAAAAAGCATCTCCGAAATTGCTATGGCAACAGGATTTTTCTCTAAAAATTCAGGCAAAGGAGCTCCCCACATCACGTGTCCCATAGACATATACATAAGCGGCACCATCAAAATGACAGATGTGATAAGTCTTGTTAAAATTGTCTTTTTCTCGTCATTTTGTAAACTATTATTATCTTTTTTGCCTGTTTTTTCGCCTTTTAACTTGGCGGAGTATCCTGCTGCTTCTACGGCTTTTATAATTTCCTCAGTGCTTGCCTCGCCCTCAACGCTCATTGAATTAGCAAGCAGATTTACCTGACAAGCACTCACTCCCTCAAGGTGGGAAACTGCCCCCTCCACCCTTGCGGAACAAGCAGCACAGCTCATGCCGAAAACGTCAAAATTCATTTTTTCCATTATTTAATAAACCTCCCGATGGTAGAGATAAGCTCCTCGATCTTTTCCTCATCACCCGAGCGAACCCCCTCGGCAACACAAGATCTGATATGAGATTCCAAGATCTCCTTTGAAAATGAATTCAGCGCAGAGGATGTAGCGGAAGCCTGAGTCAGAATATCAACGCAGTATTTATCTTCGCTTAACATTTGCTTAATTCCGCGCACCTGCCCCTCAATTCTCGACAAACGATTTAAGAGAGCCCTCTTTTCTTCATCCGATCGAACCTTGGTCTTGCCACAGCAGCCGATCTCTATATCTTTTGTATCTTTTTCGCAAAAACAATCTTTCATATATTATCTCCTGATTTGTTTTTTACTATATTATATACCCCCACGGGGTATTTGTCAAGTGGTTTTTGCCTAATATTTAATATTTGTGATTTGAAACGCAATTAATCATAGAATATTTGACGATCAAAACAAATTGTAGCAAGGCTGCAAATACAAACAGCCTCAAGAAAAAGAGCAGCCCCCACAGCTCTCGCTTTCTTTTGGGTGACTGCCCTTTGTTCTACACTTCCCTCTCGGAAAATGCGCTATATTATTTATTTCACGGTGAATATTACCATGTAGAAGCCTTGGTCTGTGTAATCAAGGATCTCAAACTCAACATCGCTCTCTATCGCAGTGTCAACGTACTCATATACGTTACTACCGGTAACCGTGTTGTTCGGATTAAACTTCAATGTATAAGTACCTGCGGTATCTCCGATTATGAGGAGAAGCTCGTCTATAAGGAAATCAAGCTCGTCATATGTATTTATCGCGAAGTCTTTTCCGTCTATAAGATCACATTCTGCATAGTAAGTGTATGAAATATCTTTGTTATAAGGATTTTCATTCAGCTCATCATCCCAAACTCCGCTATACTCATAAACAGCGCCATCGTAATTACTCTTATATGTATTTACGTTACAAAGGAAGTAGGAATAATCAACTATTTCTGCGCGAACTCCCTTTTCCTTAAATACTACGCCGCTGTCGCCACCGGTGGTATCAACCATGTACCAGAATCCGTCGATCTTTACGTAGTTCCACGCGTGCCCCTCTATGATCTCGCCCTTTGACGAATAAGAATAACCAAAATCACGAAGACACTCTATACCCTCAATTCTGCAAAGAAGAACGAAAGCCTTGCTCTTACCGTCACAAACCGCACGATTATACTCGAAAATGCCCTCAAGGAAGTAGCAAACGTTATTTGCCGCACCTGCAACGTTTGAAGGAGCGTTATACGCATCATAATCGTATGAAACTCTGTCTACCAGATACTCGAAGATGGCAAGAGTTTTCTCATAATCAGTCATATCGTCGTTGATGATCTTACGAAGAATGCTCTTGGCTTCCTCATAGAACGCCTCTGCCTTTGTATTTTTCTGTGGGAAGGTTGGAAGATAATCGTGTTCCAGCGCCCACCAAAGTCCTTCAGAGTTATAAACGTTCATCGTACCGTTATTCTTCTTTGTTATTGGGAAATCTTCAAAATCAGCAGGTCTTGTTGCCTCGCCGTCAAATTTATCGCGCAGAAGCATATTGCCGTTTTTGTAGTTTTCATACGTATGCATCGATGTTTGAGGTGTGTTAAAGGAAGCTGTGTCCTTGTCATAATAAAGCTTGAACGTGCCGGCACTTCCTACGTATGAATACTCGTAGTAAGTAATGTACTCAAGCTCCTTTTGAGAATTTGGAAGATAGCCCTCCTTGAAGAATACGTCGAAATTCGGATAATCGTAAACGAGGGAGCCAAAGTTAATAGTAACCTCACCAATTCCGTTTGCCAAAACGTAGTCAAAAACTCTGTCAGCTTCTTCGTAGCTGCTGACTTCCCAAACCTTGTCCTCATCGGAAGCGGGGGTAAAATTATATCCGCTGTAATAATTGCTATAAGGGTTATCCGGATCATTTCCCCAATATTCATCAGGATGAACGGTTACGGACACCTTTTCTTCTTCGGGAGGAGTATCCTCCATACCAATAATAACGTCCAAAATTCCAAGCACTATATCGCAGGACGTCATAGCGAAGACCATAGTAAGTGTCAGAAGCAGGACTAGTATTTTCTTAACAATACTTTTCATAAATAATCTCCTTTTTATAGTTTTCTACCTATATATTACCATATTATGCAAGCAAATACAATAACATTTTGTTAACACTTCACTAAATTTTATTAAATCGGCAAAAAGGCGAAAAAAGCGCCCTCAAATGAGGGCGCTAAAAGTTTATTTAATACTGAAATGTCCAAAGATGAGAGCTAAAACTACAGCACCAAGACCCAAGAAGAGATACTCCAGTGGAGCAGCTTTTCTTTTTTCTTTTTTGGCGAGCTTGTATTCGTAGAATCCGCCTTCATCCTTATCCTTCTGATATGGAGTAAAGAGATACAGAAGTGATTTGAAACCGTAGGTGATCATATCAAGAGCACCCGTAGTTGAGATCCACATCAGTAAACCAAGGCAAGTACAGAGCATACCAACGATGAAAAATCCATCGCTAAGTGCCCACATAACCTGGTTTATCTCCATACCGTCGGGAGGTAGTATATCCGTTGGGAAATTATTGTATCTCCAAGCAAACGCCACAAGAGATCCACCAAACACAACGGCTACTGCAACTAACCATTTTATTAGTTTTTTGTTTTTGAACTCACCCATCGTTTACTTTAATTCCTTCTGGTAACGAGCGAACTCTGCAGAGTTACAATATACAAAGTGACCGGGTCTAACCTCGCGGAGAGTGGGACCTTCCTTTGAATAATCGTGAGAAGCAAGGGGGTTGTAAACTATTCTCTGTCTCTGCTTTTCGTACATTGGGTCAGGAAGAGGAATAGCAGAAAGGAGAGATTTTGTGTATGGATGGAGAGGATTCTTGAAGAGTTCATCTGCAGGAGCAAGCTCTACCATCTTACCGAAGTACATAACACCGATTCTATCGGAGAAGTACTTAACAACCGAAAGGTCATGTGCGATGAAGAGAATGGTAAGACCAAGATCACGACGAAGGTCATTAAGGAGGTTAATAACCTGTGCCTGAATGGAAACGTCAAGAGCGGAAACGGGCTCGTCTGCGATGATGAGCTCGGGCTCCATGATAACCGCACGGGCAACACCAATTCTCTGCTTCTGACCACCGGAGAACTCGTGAGGATAACGGGATGCGTGCTCTTTAACAAGACCTACAAGCTCAAGGATCTTATAAACCTTCTCGTCAATCTCCTTCTTATCCTTCATACCGTTGATGATAAGACCTTCTGCAATAATGTCGCGAACAGTCATACGGGGGTCGAGGGATGCGATGGGATCCTGGAAGATCATCTGGATCTTTGTTCTGAGCTTCTTGTCAATGTTCTTCTTATCGTGAATAGCACCCTTAAGCTCTCTCTTCTGTGTGCTGATATTTGTGTATTCCTTATTGATAAGTGCTCTGATGTCCTTACGAGCGGAAAGCTTTGCGTGCTTGAGATCCTTCTTAAGCTTTTTGATCTTTGCCTCGGAAGATCTGATAGCATACTTATAGTAACCTGTACCAACGGAGATTCTCTTACCGTGGAATGTTACGGTTCCGCCTGTAATATCGTAAAGACCGATAATGGAACGGCCGGTAGTTGTTTTACCACAGCCGGACTCACCAACAAGACCGAAAACTTCGCCTTTTTTAATTTCAAAGCTTACGTCATCAACAGCCTTGGTAGGACCAAAGTACTGACAGAGATGCTCGACTTTGAGCAAAACTTCGTTATTATTTGCCATTATTGTGCACCTCCGCGTTTTTTCATTCTTTCAATTCTGTCGGCAACTACCTTTGGAATACCGATCTTAGGCGCCTGGGGATGGAGGAGCCATGTAGCAGCCTGGTGAGTATCAGAGATCTTGAACATAGGAGGCTGCATCTCGAAGTCGATCTCAAGCGCATACTTATTACGGTCTGCAAATGCGTCGCCCTCGGGAGGATAGATCATGTTAGGAGGTGTGCCGGGGATCGCCTCAAGCTTATCCTTGGTATCAAGGTCAGGCATGGAGGACAGGAGCGCCCAAGTATAAGGATGGGCAGGAGCGTAGAATATATCTTCAGATGTTCCGCACTCAACGATCTTACCTGCGTACATAACTGCAATTCTGTCTGCCATGTTAGCAACAACGCCAAGGTCGTGAGTGATGAAGATGATAGAAAGCTGACGCTCTTTCTTGATTTTGTTAATAAGCTCAAGGATCTGAGCCTGAATTGTAACGTCAAGAGCTGTGGTAGGCTCGTCACAAATAAGGATGTCAGGGTTAGCAGCAAGAGCAATAGCAATAACCATTCTCTGTCTCATACCACCGGAGAACTCGAAGGGATACTGTTTGAATCTCTTTGCGGGCTCAGCGATACCAACTTCCTCCATAAGCTTGATGGCTTTGTGCTTAGCCATGCTCTTTGTTACCTTATATACTGTGTCAGAAGCATTGCGCTTGAAGAAGTCGATAAGCTCAACAGTTTCCTTTGCAAAGTTACGCTTGGAGCTGTCTGCAAGACGCTTCTGATAGTGGTTGATAAGTCTTTCAACAACGCTTACAACGTCATGCTTAACGTCCTCAAGGTCGATGAGGGCGGCAGGAATAACCTTCCACTCGGGAGTCTTTCCTCTTCTGACAAGACGGTTGTACTTAGCCTGCTGCTTATCGTGAGCTGCCTTTGCAACCTTGTTTTTCTCAATAGCCTCAAAGTAGCTGTCGATTGTGTGAAGCAAGCTGGTCTTGAATGTGTATGCAAGGCCGTCCTTGTGGATCTCGAGATAGTCGATAGACTCCTCAACTTCCTTGATAACAGCTTTTGCAGCGGCATAAACGGACTTCTTGTAGTAACGTCCGGGTTTGCCGAATGTTCTGAGGGATGCTCTCGCAGCCTCAAGTGCCTCTCTCTTTTCCTTATCGTAAACAACTGCAGAATATCTGAGAGTTGCCTCGATGAAACCAAGGAAACGAAGCATGAAATGCTCATCGAGATATTTAAGAAGATACTCGTTAAGCTCCTTAATAGGCATATTTGGTAAAGGTTTGTTTGCAAAAGTAAGGTAATAACCCATTCTAAAGAAGTCGGGTGCATCCTTTGCTACTGCATGTGCAACGATAACCTTAAGGTCTTCAAGTCTCTTTGCGGTACGAGTGAACTTGCCACCCTTTTCCTCTACTCTGTAAGTGGAGGGAAGATCCTTGATGATGCCGTAGAGCTTACCTGCATCTTCCTTTACAACGTATTCATGAGCAGTCTTCTTTGCGAGAGTGCAAATTTCTTTGATCTCAGCCTTGGAGCCCTTGAATGCATTCTTCTCAATGTGGAAGAGAGCATCGTCGATAAGAGGAATAACCTCGTTTGCGGACTCGCGAGCTTCGTTGAACTTCTGCTCAAGCTCGATGTGCTTGAACTCGAATGTATCAAAGTCCTTACAGATCTTTTCAATTTCCTCTTTGGAGAGTCTTTCAATTCTCTTGCCTGTGAGATTTGTGTAGCCACCCTCTGCAACAGCCTTGATCATGGTGTTTTTGAGAAGCTCGAGAGTGGTATTGAAAGCAGCACGGCTGGACTTCTGTCTTGCCTTGCCCTTGAGGAGCATAGCCTCGGTAAGCTGCTTACCAATCTTCATGATGGGGTTAAGAGAAGACATGGGATCCTGGAAGATCATCGCGATCTTGTCACCACGGATCTTGTGGAAGTCTTCCTCTGTGATCTTGAGCAAGTCCTGACCGTCGTAGATAATCTCACCGGACTCAATAATAGCGTTTGCGGAGAGAATACCAAGAATGGACTTGGAAGTTACGGACTTACCGGAACCGGATTCACCAACGATGGCGAGAGTTTCACCCTTATGAAGATCAAAGTTAATATTTCTAACCGCCTGAACGTTACCGTTAACGGTTTTAAATGATATTTTTAAATTGTTGACTTCTAATTTCTTTTCCATATTATCAATCCTCGATTCCCTTCAGTGATGGGTTGAAAGCGTCGCGCAAGCCGTTACCGAAGAGGTTGAACGAAATCTCAAGCAAGGAAATGAATATCGCAGGGAACAAGATGATGTGCGGATATTCACGAAGTACACCGTTACCCTTGGAAAGAAGCGTACCAACAGATGTCTGTGTGGAGCTTGCAAGGTTAACGATACCAAGGTAGGTCAAGCTGGACTCGGAGAAGATAACTCCGGGGATAGAAAGTACGCTACCTGTGATAAGAGTACCCATAGCGTTGGGGAAGATATGCTTGAAGATAAGTCTGCGGTCGCTTGCTCCAAGTGTTCTTGCGGCAAGAACGTATTCCTGGTCCTTAAATCTATAGAACTGCATACGTGTTCTGGCTGCCATACCAAGCCATCCCGTCATAATAAAGGCGAATACCATCGACCATACGGGACCAACCTTTGATGCAAGGTGAAGCTGGAAGAGCGACATAACTACCATTGACGGAATACCTCCGAGAATATCAGAGATTCTTTCCATAACGATATCGACTGTTCCACCGTAGAAGCCTTCAACAGCACCGTACATAGCACCGATGAAGAGGTTAACTGCGGAAATGCAAACTGCAAGTACAAGAGAGAATCTAGCACCGGCTGCAAGTCTTGTGAAAACATCCTGACCGTTCTGGTTAGTACCGAATACAAATGCTGCCTCGTGGCCATACATATACTGGAAGTAGTTGTCAAGTAAAACTCTTACCTTGTAAGAGGGAATTACCTTATCGTTAACAGTGATAGAGGAAACTACCGCATAGAGGTAATCGCCATTATCGCCGTCAATACGGGTGCTGAAGTAGTTGTAATACTGCTCGGTATAAAGCAAGCCCTGATATCTGGATGCATTTTTGTCTGCGTAACAAGGAGTGAACTCGCCCTTTGTAAGCTTGGGATAGCCTCTGCTGGTAGTAGCATACCAAACGTTTGCATCACCCTGCTTAGACTTTGCAATAAGCTCTGCACCTGTCTTGGGGTCAGTCATTCTTGTGTTAACAGCGGGATAGATAACCTGAATACCGTTATCAAGCTGCCACTGCTGAAGGTCATTGAACTGCTCAAGAGAAAGGTCAACGAATACCATACCGTTCTTGATGTAAGAATCTGTTCTTACGTCATAGTAAGTAGTGTTTCTGTTAACGCCTGTTCCCTTATAGGGTTCACCGAATGTTTCAACAACAGCCTTATAGCCTGTTTCTTTTTCAAGAGCCATAAGCATATTGTAGGTATTTTCATTAACGGTTTCCTTCTTTGTACCGTCCCAGAATCCTGTGCCCTCAAATGCCTCGATCTTGGGAAGAAGATGTTTATACTTCTGATAGTTTGTATCAGTAAGGTTGCGTGAATAGTTAGTTTCGCAGAAGATTGGAACAACTATAGAGAAGATTACGAGAATAAGAATGATAATAGCTGCTGCAACGGAAGACTTATTTCTACAGAATCTTCTGAATACGTCCTTCGCATAGCTCATTGCCTTTGTATCGAACTTCTTATCGCCGGTTCTACGGTTAGGGTCTGCAAAACGGAGTTTTTCTAATGGTACGTTCATCATTACATTCTTTTCCATGATTATTCTCCCATTCTGATTCTAGGATCTACAAAGCTATAACTCAAGTCAACTACGATATTGGCAAGAAGACCAATGAAGGTATAGAAGGTGTTGAGAAGGAGATAGAAGTTGTAGTCACGTGCGTTAATTGAGTCAAGGAAGAGTCCGCCAACACCGGGAACGCCGAAGATCTGCTCAACGATAAGAGAACCACCGATAATACCGATGAACTCACCAAGGATCATTGGGAAGATAGGAACCATGGAGTTTCTGAGAGCGTGACGAACAGTAGCCTGTCCTCTGGTCAAACCTTTAGTTCTTGCAAGGAGCATGTATTCCTGGGTAAGAACCTCGCAAAGCTCGGCTCTAGTGTATCTTGCAAGGCCTGCGATAGTACCGAGACCAAGAGAAAGAATTGCAGGAACCATGGATACGAACGTTTTCCATGAGAAGAGATCTCCGCCGGGCTCCATCTGAAGTGGGAATGCCCATCCGAACCATTTCAAGAACATATGGCAAAGGATATACTGAATAAGGAAGCAGTAAACGTAACCGGGAACGGAAATGAATACCATAACGCCGGTGGAAATCAGGTGGTCCTGCCACTTATTCTTCTTAAGAGCTGCATATATACCAAGGGCAAGACCTATCGGTACTGCAAACAGCATCGTATAAACGTTTATGATCATTGAGTTAGGAAGCTTGGTAATAAATACTTCCCAAACACTACGGGTAGGGTACATCTTTTCAGAGAGACCCCAGTCTCCGCCTAAAAGTGTTTTAGTAATGAAAATCCAGTATTGCTCGTAAAGCGGCTTATTATATCCCAAAGCCTCACGGCGCATCATAATAATTTTGTAAGTGTCGGAGTTTGGCTGAGCCATTGGTGGCTCGTTGGGAAGAAGCTTAACGAGAATAAAGCACATTGAAATAATTACCATAAAAACGAACAGCATGAGAAGCAGTCGTTTAATTACGTACTTAATCATATTAACCTCCTGTGTTATTTTGTGGAATTTTGTAAAATTAAATTAGCAAAACAACGCTAATATCGCAATTATGATTACCTCATAAAATTGCACTTTGGTATTACCTTCATCCCCACAAAGGCAATAGGAAAATGCAATTTAAGCGCCGTAAAAAGACGTTTGTAACGATAACCCTAAAATCGCAAGAAAGGTAGAACTCCCCCTAATAATGCACATTCCCCCCCGAGGGCCTAAAACCCTCGGGGGGAGATATGCCAAGTATCACTTTAGGTAAGTTCTACTTATAAGTCTTATAATCCTGACAGATTATTTGTACTCAAGAATACCGCCCTGTTCAGCAACGAATGCATCCCATTCTTCATCGGTATAGTTGTATGTCATGTACTTGATACCGCCACGGCCTACACCGTAAACGTAATCCTGAATTACATACTCAACCTGGTAACCAAGAAGAGAAGCGGAAGCCTGGTTGTGAGTAGGAATCATGTCGTAGTTTCTGAGAACTGCACCCTCGATAGCAGCGAGAAGGAGAACTCTTTCAACAGGTCTCTCATCTGCAGTACCGCAGGAGTAATCCTTTGTTTCGCCTGTAGCTACGTTCTTGATAGTGATTGTTTCACCCTCGATAGCGGATGTCCAATCAAGAACAGATGCTTCGTATGTTACACCTTCAATAGTGAACTGCATCATAGCTGTGGAAGTATTCCAAGAAGGGTCATACTGGTAATCGGGCTGAGTGTAAGCACCGATAAGACCATAGGGGTTAAGAGCGGAACCAGTCCAGCCTACTCCGAAGAGAAGGTCGATGGTGTTAGCTCTGAGAGCATCTGCGAACTCGTTACCAACTGTGGTATCCTGAGTGAACTCAAGCTTACCTTCGAACTTTGTGCCCTCAACTGCCTTTGTCCAGCAGTTCTTAAGGAATTCATAACCGTTGTTATAGAAGTCAGCCTGAGAAGGAATACCAACGCAGATCTGAACTGTATCATTACCGTCGTAAATGCCAAGCTCTACTGCCTTATCATATGCAGTGTTGAAGAGCTCCTTAGCACCTGCAAGGTTGTAACCTGTGATAGAAGCAATAGCCTCATCCTTATCGGGGTAGAGCTTGCCAGGGCCGATGTCGTCCTGAGAAACGCCCCAGAACTCAAGGATAGCGTCCTTAGCTGCTTCCTCTGTACGGTACATGATACCGTTTTCAGGGTCGGAACAAATCATGTTGTTGAAGAGTGCGAGACCGATAGATCCCATGGGGTCAAGAGAGTTGATGAAGTCCTGACGGTCAAGGGAGAAGGAAAGAGCCATTCTGAATTCCTTAACTGTAAGAGGAGACTTATCATAACCTTCGTGAGTCTTTTCCCACTCAGCGAATGCGCTCTCGTCGGGGTTAAGTGCTACGAACCAAGTAGAAGAACCATCTGTGTAGTAGATACGATCGGAACCTGTGTAGTCAGCGATGTTCTTCGCCTCAAGACCCTTACCATCAAGCTTACCCTGAAGGAAAGCAGTGAAGGCTGTATCGGAGTTTTCATAGTGATCATAAACAACTCTAGTTGTCTGGTACTGACCTGCGTATGCGGGATCAGTGTAACCGTACCACTGGTCGTTTGTTTCAAGAACGATCTGCTTATCAAGCTCGAACTTAGTAAGCTTGTAAGGACCGAAGGACTTGTAAGTGTCAACGGATGTACCGTAAGTATTTGTGTAGAGACCAGTCTCTGCATCTACGCCTGCGCATGCATCGTATGTTGCAAGGTGAACAAGACCAAGGTCTGTTCCAAGGCTGTAGTTGAGGTAGAAGCCTTCAAGAGAAGACTCAAGGATAAGTACAAGCTCTGTATCAGAGAGAGCTATGATACCAACCTCATCGAAAGGTGTTTCAGGATATGTGCCTGTGTATGTGCACCATGCAAGACCACCTGCGGAGCTAAGAGCGTTAGCGAAACCGAGAGCGGATTCCCAAGCTGCTGCGAGTTCAGGATCAGCCTTGATCTCTGCGATTGTCTTACCTTCCATCTTAACAGCTGCTTCAGCAGTGAAAGCAGGGCCGTTCATGTAGCCACCGTAGTTAGCAATAAGCCAAGCTGCAGTCTTAGCTACATCGTAGGATGCAGGGAAGCCTGCCCATGTTCTAACGTAGCACTCTACGTCGCCAGGGCCAAGTGTGAATACGAGTTTGTCATCAAGATCTGTGGAGTAGGTATCGAACTCACTGTGAGCACCAACTGTAACGTCTCTGTTGCTGTAGAAGTGATCCTTAGCGTTTACGATTGCAAGGTCACCGGAGTAGAGAGAGTCTGCTCTGTAGTTGATAGCCTTGGGGTCGAGAAGACGTCTAGCGGACTCGCGGAAGTCGTTAGCTGTGATCTTTTCGCCTGTTTCCCATCTAAGGTCATCACGAAGAGTGATAAGGTATGCTCTACCTGTTTCTTCCTCGGTAATGCCCCATTCTTCGCCAACGTAGTCAGCTGTAACGTCGATAGGCATCTCAGCTGCCATTTCAGGAACGATTACGAAACCGTCCATGGTATCGTTGAAGTCGAAGGAATAGAAACCAACTGTGGAATAGTCGAGAATCTCACTATCAGTAGCTGTCTGATAAGTGTGAGGGTTCCACTGAGTAGGGAATTCCTGGAGATATGTGTTGTATGTGTAGTTACCCTGAAGACGAACTACAGCACCACAACCCTTATTGTCACAGATGAAGTCGCCATCTGCGTCAACGTGTTCAGTACACTCTTTGTTGAAGATGCCATCGATGAATCCCTTGATTGCATCACAAGATGTCATGGATGTTACCATCATAGCAATAACAAGTGCCAAAGCGAGTACTCTTGCTAATTTCTTGAACATATAAATGTCCTCCTTTAAAAAATTTAAATATCATTACTTCAAATGCTTAATTCGTTCGATTATGTTCGGCGGATTAACCTCTTTGAAAAATAATAACTTTTTTGATTTTTCGGGCGATGAATAATTATGCGCTTTTATGCATAAAAATCCCGGCCTCGAAAAATAAATATGCCTTATTTTATCACATCACCAAAAAAATATCAACAGGGTATGAGAAACTTTCATACCTTTATATAAAAGTATAATAAGGCATCCAAAAACCTTTGTGAAACTTGCACTAATTGTGAACAAAATAGGTGGGGTTATTGTGCAATTTATATATTTTATTATATTAAAGCCAAAAAAAGGTTTTTTTAGCAGTTTTTTCATACTGTGAATAAGGGTATGAATGGGCAAGTTTTTCCAGAGCTTTCAGAGCCGTATTTTACGCCCCTCACCGCTGAAAAACATTTTTTGTCATAGTATGCAAAAATCATGGGTAAGGACACTTGAAGATGATAATAAATCTAATCAAAAAATTATATAAACACTTTTCATCGTTTATTTTTCCACCTCACATGACATATATACGTTTTTCTTTCAGGGTTCGTGCCTGTTTTCGGTTTTCCTCTTGCTTTTCTCAAAATGTTTTTTTGCCTTTATATATTTAAAATTTAAAAAGGAAGATTTTTTCACAGCTTTTCATTCTTTCGGGCATATTCATCGAAACGCAATAAATCACACAAAAAAGAAAAAATGCCCAAAACATCAAAATTCGAGCATTTTCTACCTTATATATTTTAAAAAGGAGCGAAATATTGAACATCTGCCCAACATATCGCTCCTATTTTTCGGGAAAATTATCCCTTTTATTGAGATTTATTCATTATTTGTTATTATATATCTCTCTGAACTGTGCAACGCAGGATGCAAAGTCCTCGATAGCGCCGTTGATGACGTCGGGAGAGGTCATATCAATGCCCGCAACCTTAAGGCTGTCAAGAGGAGATTTGGAATCGCCGCACTTAAGGAAGTCGATATACTGATTAACGTAGGACGCGCCCTCTGTTTCGATCCTCTTAACGATAGCAGATGCAGCAGAGATACAAGTTGCATACTTATATACGTAGAAGCTGGTGTAGAAATGAGGAATTCTCATCCATTCAAAGGCTATCTGACGGTCAATCGCCACTCTCGGGCCAAAGTATTTGCGAACGAGCTTTTTGTAATGAGTGTTAATAACGTCTGCTGTGAGAGGCGTTCCCTTCTCCGTCATAGCGTGCATGTCGCGCTCAAACTCTGCAAACATGGTCTGGCGGTAGAGAGTTCCCTTGTAGGTTTCGATAAGCTGGTTGAGAATATAGAGCTTTTCTTCTCTGCTCTTTGACTCCTCAAGCTTTCTGTGAGCCAAAAGAAGCTCGTTTACAGTGGATGCAACCTCTGCCACGAAGATAGTATAGCCTGCATTGTGTGGCTCGTTGTAGGTATTTGAGAAGTAGGTATGCATAGAGTGACCTGCTTCGTGAGCAAGAGTAGAAACGTCGTTGAAGGTTTCTGTGTAATTCATAAGAATGTAGGGCTCTGTACCGGGGCAACCGGAGCTGAATGCGCCGCCTCTCTTACCTCTTGCGGGATAAACGTCTACCCATCCGCGCTCTGTAAGACCTGATTTAAGGGTGCTGTGATACTCCTCACCGAAGATCTCCACAGTCTTGATAACCTCGGCAACCGCCTCCTCGTAGGTGTACTTCTTATCAAGCTCGCCGATGAGAGGTGCGTAAAGATCGTACATATGGAGCTTATCAACGCCGAGAACCTCGCGCTTGAGATCGTAGTAATCATAGAGAGGGTCAAGACCGTTGTGAACGGATTTAATAAGATTGTTATAAATGGTAGGATCTACCTCATCACGGAAAGTGGAAGCTGTGATGGAATTTTTGAAATTACGAACCTTTGCCATTGCACATCTCTCTTTTACGTGACTTGCAAAGAGGGTTGCAAAGGTGTTTCCAAACTGCTCGTAGGTCTTATAAAGCGTGCGGAAAGCAGACTGGCGAACTCGACGGTCGGGACTCATAAGCATAGTAACGTAACTAGCATCCTCGATCTGCACCATATTACCATTTGCGTCCTTAATCTTGCCAAATTGTAAATCAGAGTTTGCAAAAATGCTACGAACTTGGCTATTTGAGCCGAGAGCGTCACTAACCTTTGTCATAAGTTTTTCACATTCATCAGAGAGTGTGTGCTTCTTTTCAGCCTGGCTCTTTTCTATCATACGGCGGAAGGTTTCAAGGCGAGGCTCAACTGCAAACCAGGAGTCAACAACCTTGGAATCAAGCTTGATAAGATAAGGGGATACGAACCAGGTGGTCTGTCCCATCATTACGGAGAGATTACGAACTCTCGCGTTCATTGCCTGATAAGCATTATTGGTGCTATCGGTTGCAAAGTGGAGAGATGCGTACTGCCAGAGGCGCTCAAGCTTCTCCATAAGAGTTGCCATATCGCGGAGCGCTTCGTAGAGTGCTGTGGCAGAGGTGGTCATAGTCTTTTCATGCTTTGCATAGTCCTTTGCCATCTCCTCTGCAAGCTTCATGTCGGCATTAAAATCTGCCTCTGTTTTGTATATTACGCTGAGATCCCACTTATATTTTGCGGGAACGTCTTTTCTGTCAAGTGCCATTTTTTGATTTCCTTTCGTTTATAGCTTTTAGTTTCGCTTGAATATATAATAACAGTATTTTATGAAAAAATCAATACAAAATAGGAAAAATATCAAAAAAAGCGGACAGCCAAGGGGCTATCCGCAAATAAAAGCATTATCAGAGCAAGAAATCCATCAGCAGCATCAGGCAAAAGCCAACCAGCAAAGAATAGGTGGCAGCGCGCTGATAACCGTGCTCGTGGGTTTCGGGAATCATCTCGTCGGAGATAACGTAAAGCATCGTTCCGCCTGCAAAAGCAAGGGCAAATGGCAGAACTTCCGAAGCAAGACCTACCGCAAAGTATCCAATAAAGGTACCGACCACCTCTACAAGACCTGTAAGAGCCGCATAAAGGAAGGTTTTTCTCGGTGTGACGCCTGAGGCAAGCATAGGCGCGATGATGACCATACCCTCGGGGATATTCTGCAGGGCGATACCGATAGCGATCATGATAGCGCCCTCGGTGTTATCCGTTCCGAAGCCTACGCCGGCAGCAATTCCCTCCGGAAGATTATGAATAGCTATTGCCAGAACGAAAAGCAGAACCTTATCTACTCTACCGTTACCGGCATGCTCCTCATTTTCGATACCCTCAGGCTTATGAAGATGAGGTACAAGCTTATCAAGAACGCTGATGAGTAAAGCTCCGACAAATATGCCTGCTATGGTGATTACTATAGCAAATCCGCCCGACTGCTCACGACCGTATTCAAGGGATGGAATGATGAGTCCCAGCACTGCTGCAGCCAGCATTATTCCCGCCGCAAAGGCAAGGATTATATCACTGAATTTATGGGAGATCTTCTTAAAGCAGAAGCCGATCAGCGCGCCTATCACCGTGGCACCGCCAACCCCCAGGGCTGTAAGTATAACTATATCCATGTGTTTTTCTCCATAAGGTCAAAACAATTTATTACATTTTGCAAATGTTTTCGACCTTGACTTATTATATGTATTTTTTCATTTTTTGTTATTTTACAATCAAATTGACAAGTATATTTTACATTTTCTGCATTTTAGCGTGAAAAATCAAAAATGCATCATTTTCTTCATTATGAATATTATCAGAACCACAAGCGCCACGCCACCAAGGCAGATAAGTACGATTGCACCCGCGCCCAGCCCCTCTGATGAGAGCTTTGGTATCGGGCGTTCTTCTTGCTCTCCACACTTTTCGCATTGGCGCGCTTCTCTGCCCTCGCTATCTTCTCCTGCCTCCTCCAAAACGAAGTATTCACCAAATTCATGCCCCGAAACCTGACGGGAAAAACCGCAGATCTCGCAGTCCGAATCGCAGTCGTTTAGGAACGTATGAGCCTCCCCCTCTCGCACCTCTCCACAAAGGCTGCAGACTGTGTCGCAGGGGTTTTCATATGTGTGGGTAGTAAAGGGCGTCCTCTTTTCACCACAGTTATCACATTTCTCAGCGCAAGGCCCGGTATACCAATGCGAGACCGCCTGGCGTATGAAGCCACAGACGGAGCAAGAGGTATCGCATTTTCCGTCAAAGGTGTGGTCAGCAGCGCCATCTCGCTGCTTTTCGCAAATATCGCAGAAAGCATCACAGTCTGCCGTGTATTGGTGAGGTCCTGCCAAACGAATAGCTCCACAATAGTTACATATCTCATCGCAGGCATTTTCGTAGGTATGGTCATTTTGCTCTCTGGCAAACCCGCATAAGTTACACTCGCTATCACAGGGATTATCAAATCTATGATAAACTCCACTGCGCACGGATCCGCAAACGTTGCAGCTCGCATCACAAGGATTATCATAGGTATGTGACACCTCGGGCGTCCTGCCAACACCGCAAACGTCGCACTCCTCATCACAAGGATGGCTATAAACGTGGGGCTGGGGATCTCTTACCACACCACAAACGTTGCAATCCACGTCGCAGCCGTTAAGGTATTTATGGGCGTCAGCCACCCGCTCCTCACTGCATACGTCACAAACCTCGTCACAGGGATAATCATATTCATGAGGCGCGGCAGAGCGTACTTTTCCACATACGTCACATTCCTCGTCACACACGCCAGAATATCCGTGAGGCGCGTCTTCGCGAATGAATTCGCATAAATTACATTTCTCCTCGCAGAAAGTTAAAAATTCGTGGGGTGCCTCGCGCTTTCCTCCGCAAGTATCACAAAGCTCGTCACAAGGCGTGCCAAAGGTATGCTCCATGGGATCTCTCGTCTTGCCGCAAACGGTACAAGCAACGTCATCACAATAGGGGTAAGTATGCTCGTAGGACTCAAGACTTGCGCCACAAACGGAGCAGCTCTCCGAGCAAACAAAATCTGCCACGTGAGCATCCGGAATGCGGGAGAACTCGCAAAGATTGCAGCTGCCATCACAGGCGTTATCAAACTGATGCGCTATAGCCTCCCTGACGCTTGCACAAACGTTACAATCCGCGTCACAATCCCAAGTATATACGTGATCGGGAACCTCTCTCAAATTATCGCATTTATTACAGTTGGCGTCACAATCGTTATCGTATGAATGAGGCACGGCGACTCTCACCTCGAGACAAACAGAGCAAATCTCCGAGCAGTCGCTCCTATATGAATGGCTGACGTCTCTCACCTCGTGGCATACGTTACATTCGCCGTCACAAGCGTTATCATAGTCATGCTCTGCCCTATCGCGAACAAAGCCACAATCCTGACAATCTATATCCAGGCAAGACACATAATTATGTGGTGCAGCCTCTCTTTTCTTTTTACAAACGTTACATTCAAGATCACAGTCACTGTCGTAAAAATGATCCACCGACCGACTCTCGCCGCACTCGCAAACCTCGTCACAAGCATCAGAATAATTATGGGGTGCCTCGCGTTCGCCGCCACATTTTTCGCAAAAAGCATGGCAATTGTCAATAAAAGTGTGCAAAACTTCAGGTTTTCTGGGCATTTCGCACTCGTCGCATATTTCATCACAATCGCTGATGAAGCTATGGTCGGGGTTTTCTATAAGATCTCCCTCGGTGTTGGAATAAAAGGTTTTAAGGCTTGGAGATCCGGGGCATTTACGCTTCGAGCAAAGGTAGACTCTATCTCCCGAAAAGGTTGGAAGCTCGCCCGAATCACCCTCACCGCCAGTATCTATAGTCTGGAAAAACGCCTCTGCTGGTGCATTAAGACGATAGCAGATCTCACCCGTCATAAAACCGGAATAAGTCTTATGCTCCGTGCCCTCAAAGGAATCAAGTTCCTCATCTGCAAGATAGAAGCTTTCCAAAAACCTGGCGCCCACCGTGGCAGACGAAGAAATGCCCAACACAGAACACTCGTCCGCATCATTTACATAGCCGAAAGTCGCTGAATAAGAATAACTGATAACGCCTGAATTTACAGCCGCAATTCCTGCCGCAGCCCTGCCTGAATAGATAAATACGTTCTCGCCGTCATTCTTTGCGTAGCATTGACTCACCAAGCCGAAATTGTGACCGACTATACCACCAACGCCATCAACTCCGCGAACTATACCAAGACCTGCGCATTTTTCCACAGTTCCATAGTTTTCACCGGCGATGCCGCCTACGGTACTGCCACCCGAGGCAACAGTGGACAAAATGGCAACTCCGGAGATCTTACCGTAGTTTCTACTCGCCAAAGCTCCGACAGTTCCGTCCTTTGAATAAAAGTAAGACTCATCTATCACAAGATCTCGCACAGTGCCACCCTCTGTCAGAGTTTCAAAAAGACCGCCCTCTCCGGTGTTACTCACCGAAAACAGCCCCGAAATCTTATGTCCGCCACCGTCAAGCGTTCCGCCAAAAGCAGAAACAGGCTCCCAGACAAAAAGGTTTACCCCCTCTCTGACACCAGGCTCGCCTGATGGGTGAATTGTGATTTTAGAGTTAAAGAGATCCTCATTCACCGTAACGTCAGCCATCAAAAGTGCCGAGAGATCGCTGTTTTGAGAAGAAATCTCGCCGTAAAACCATATCAGCTCCTCCGCGGTGGAAATAGCGTAATATCCTACGTGTTCACCTCTTACACCATTTTTGCCTACGTCCGTCTCATCAATCTTTCTCGGGGCAGCACTCTCCGCAAAAAGCGAAGCATCTCCCTCCTGAGCGGCTCCTAATATTGGCACTGCAAGGATCGCAAGCAACACAGCCGCGATAAACACGCTTTTAAGCGTTAACCTCATAAAATTCATAAGAAAACCTTTCTTTGCCGATTTTACCCCCATATAGAATAAAATCAGCCAAAATTCGTCATTTCTCATCAAAAAACAACGGGAGCTGTGCCCCCGTTTATAAAATCCCATTTCATGGGGTGATTTTTCAGATTATTATTATTTACGCTCTGCCTTTTGGCTCTCGTACCTATCGTTTATGCGAGAGAGCAACCTTGCCACCGCAACGCCCGCCACAATGCAAAGCACGTTGATCAAGGCAGACAACGGCGAAGCTCCAAAGCTCTCAAATGGTATAATCACAGCCGTAGCGGCAATTACGATACCCACAACGATATTTTGCGCAATGGAATAATGCTTTTTAAACAGACCTGAAATAAGCCTTGAGAACACGATCAGCGTGATGCCGGCTCCGATACCCGCAGGAATAAGCACTGCAAAATCGAAGGAACCTATGCCGTCCACAAAGGGAGTATAAAGCTCAAGTGGCATCAGCAGCGTAGAAAAGCTCATGCCCGGAACGATAACGCTGAATGCAAGCGCCGCACCGCAGAAAACGTACCAAAGAGTGTTGGGCACGATGCTGACGTGCAATACTCTAAGGGAGATCAGGAGCGCAAGCACTATGATGCAAGAGAGGGTCATTCCAAGATAGGAGAGTATCCGGTATTTTCCACGTCCTACAGAAACAAAGAGCGACGGAAGCATACCCAGAACCATACCAACGAACACACAGGTACATGGCGCCTCAAATCTGGTCAAAAGAATATGAAGCATTTTTGATACGCCCCAAAAGCCGAGGAATATGCCCAGCATATATGGGAAAAGTATTTTCAGCTTGTTTTTCAGATCCACAAATGGGTGGGACAAAAAGTCCATAACAATAGGATATATGCCGAAAATTACACAGAGAACGCCACCCGAAACTCCGGGCAAAACTGCGCCTACTCCTATAAGTACGCCGCAAAGGATCTTCAGTATAATTCTGAGAGTGGGAGAAATACTTTCACTATTAAGTCGCGCTTTTATCGCCATCTCATTTTTCTTTTTCTCTTTTTTCAACTCTTTTTCCTTCGTTTCGTAAAATTTAGTTTACATTTTAAAGGGTTTATCTAATCTTGATGCTCTCACCGTCGGAGCAAATTTGCGTCATGTTACCATCGGAAATAAGATGCGTTTCTCCAAAGATATGTTCTCCGGACTCATCTATCATGATGTAGCTTCCATCAGGCATAGCGTAGATCTTTTTCCCAAAGCTATCTGGAATGGCAATGTCCTTCACCACGTGCAATCCGTCAAGATAAACGTCCTTGAAATACTGATAGTGGGGGAACATCATACACTCGGTTATGCCAAGGCCGGGGAAGGTGCGCTTATATCCAGGATCAACAGCCTCGCCGGGCATCTCGGGAATGGAGTACACTGTCTTTGCAGAATTCATAGATCCCGCGCTGAGAGCGAGAAGAATTCCACTAAATTCATGTATTTTCTCAAAGAGATCTATTTTAGCAAAGAAACTATTCTCCGTGGGAACGTGACCGCCACCCAAAATAACTGCATCATAGCAAGCGATATTCTCCACCGAGGGGCATCTGTTATCACAAATGTCAAGAGAGGAAAATCCCACCCCCGACTGTGAAAAGGCGCGGAAGAACTCATCTCTCATTCGATCGTTTCCACGAAAATCATCAGGATCTGCAGAGATGAAAAGCCCCTTAGAGCCGTTTTTCCAGACCGAAGCAAGATTTTTCACAAATCCGTTCTTGTCCATCAGTGGAACCGTCATCTCATCCATCATATAAAAATCACCTAAGGTGCTGGTTAAAAACGCTATCATATTGCCTCGTCATCCCTCGCAAGGAGTAGTAAAATCTTCTCTTGTTCTTGTATCGTTGTGATTTCTGAAGAAGAACATCATGTCTATTATTGACTTATCGTAGGTAATAAATTCCTCTTTGTCGATCATTTCGTGAATTTTTTCTCTCGAGGCCCAGGCAACTCTTTCAACCTCCTCGGGCTGAAGGGTCAGGGTGTTCAGGTCCACGTCCATATTTAAGAGATAGAAGTCTGCAAAAACGGTTTCAAAGGTGAATGACACCTTGGGTGCCATGCCCTCAAGCGAGATCTCAAGGCCGATCTCCTCGCGCACCTCGCGCTCTGCAGCAGTTCTGTTAGTGTCACCTGCTATAGCCGAGCCACCAACGGTAATATCCCAGAGTCCGGACCATCCCTGCTTGAATGGCTGGCGCTTTTGAATAAGCATCTCACCCTTGGAATTAAAGATGCAAACTCCTACCACCAGTCTATAATAGCCCTCGGGAGTTTTCTCTCCGCGAATCATCTTTCTATCCGTTAATTTTCTATCAACGTCGTAAAGATCCCAGATCTCCATTTTTCGTCACTTCCTCTCAAAAACCTATATTATGTAAAGTTTAGTTGTCTTGTTCGCTATTTTTCTATTATATCTCGTCTTCTGACAAATCAGAGTTTTCACATTCTTCCGGAGAGCCCTCATTCACATCCGTGTCCTCGTTCGTAGCCGTGTCCTCGTCGCTTTCGCCATGTTCAGAGGTAGCATCATCCGCGAGGTCTTCCACACCTGTGGTGCAAACCTCGTCATTTTCGTCTTCTATATTGTCTGCCGCGTCTTCGTCTTTTTTCACGGCATCTTCGCTCTCGCAGATACGTTCGTCGCTACTATTTTCATCGTTATCAACCGCATCTGCAAGTGGCTCTTCAACGGAATTGTTTTCACCGTCGTCACAAGCCGAATCTTCTTCACAAGGTACGTCTTCCCAAGCCTCGGAGCCATCACCGTCGCACTCATTATCGCCATCGGGCGAGTCTACACTAAGGTCGGAGTCATGCTCTGCGTAGTCAACTGTCAATTCACCAAAGCCCTCGCGTTCAAGAACCTCATCTGCCCAGGTGTCATCCTCGTCGGGAATAAATTCATCGCCTGGATCGTATTCTTCAGCTTTGCGCTCTGCCTTTGGTGCGCTTTCGGTTTTTGGAGCTTCGGATATAGCCTCGTCAGCACCTCCATCCTCCTTATCCTTCGCTGCTCTGTCGATCTTTCCAAATACCAAACCAAAAAATGAAGCCACAAGACCTACTACCAAGGACAAGATTGGAAGGGAGTTTTCTTCCGCAATGATTTTTTCAAGGCAAAGGGTAACATATTCAACCGCTGCCATACTGCCACCAAAAATCAAAGGCATGAAGATCTTAACTTTTGCCGGTGCCTTACCAAAAGCAATAACGTATGAGATAGAAAGGGACATCAGCGGCAAAACTATCCACAAAAATGCGTGGGTATAAATTCTCGCAACAAGCTCTCCCTTGATCGGAGTGTCTTTCCAGATCCAGAACACCGCAACAACGGACAAAGCAAGCACGGCGTACACCGCAAAGAGAATTAAATTCCTATGTTTTGATAAAGGGTTGTTTTTCATGAGTAGCCTCCTTTTACATATTTTGGAAAGTTATTCCTTTTATAAGTCTATTATACTACAAAATAACCATAATTTCAAGTTTTTGCACGTATTTTTTATATTATTTAAGGTTTGTTCAAAAAATAAAAGGGCCTCGTTCTCCCAAACCTTCATTCATGAAAGTTCAAAGCAAAAACAAGCATTTTGGCCCTTTATGGTGTTTTTTCTTTGTTTTGTTATATTTTTAGGCGATTTTTTGTGAAGAATCACTGACTTTCAGTATCCAAAAACAGGAATCCAAAGTCGCGCCCGTCTTCACACACGTAGGACTGACCTTTATACCAAAAATGCAACCTGTCATAGACCGTGATCTCGCCAAAATCAGTTACAACTGAAAGCCTTGACGTCATGGTAGTGTAATCATGCTCCTCATTACAAATGGTGAACTCTACAGAGGAAAGCTTGCCTTGCCACGTGCCGATAAGGGTATCCCCATCATACACAGTCACCTCGTCGGTGTAGGTAACGAAACTCATTACAGCGTCCTCGTACGGAAAATCAGGAAAATCTTCTATCGCCCACCAGCAGTCAAGAAAAACCGTGTCCTCTATAAACTCAATGATAACGTCCTCGCCATCAATAGTAGCTCTCAAGGTGGTAGATCTGTATTTTTCTCCGTTTACGTGATAATAATTCTTTAACTCGTCCTCCGTCATGATCTCCCGAAGTTCAAGATCCCTGATAGAGGCAAGATAATCCAAAAGCACCTCACCGTCAAGATACGCATGATGTTTCGTAAACCCTGTAGGAAGAGCGCCGTACTCGCGCGTCAATTTGATCATCTCTATGTCATCCGATTCCAACCAAGGAAAGATCTCCCGAAGCGTGGAAGTTTTTGGCTTTGGCTCCTCAGGTTCTTCAGGAAGCGGCTCAAGGTAGTAGATGGCAAAAACGTCGCCCTCCCTACCGACGTAATCGGATGTGAACTGCTCCAGGGTCATCTTGAAGAAGTAACACTCGCCAAAAAGGATCTCCGATAGCTTCGTCAGATTATTTCCTTCATCCAGCTTCTCGCACCAGACAAGTGCATCCGAAAGATTATATGTAGCCTCACCGGAGCGCAATATGTATTCTCCATCAACAAGACTTATCTCGCCATGGAATTTTTCGTAATACTCATCCGTGGACGCATCGATCTCCCGAAGCTCGCGTATCAACATCTGTACATCGCGCGCCCTCATCTCACTGCCTCTATCCTGACCTAAGTTCCTAATAAATTCATATTTATTACCTCGAAATTCAAGCTCCAGCTCGCTTCCACCGTAGTAAGATACCGCCGTGCCGGAAAAGCTCTCTCCGTTATTGAGATCAACCATGAATGAAGTGTCGCGAAGACCGTTATGGCGCACCTTGTAAGTGCCTGAAAGTTTCTCTCCGTCAATGGACAAAGAAACGCTGCGATCCCCGGAAAATTCTATCATAAATCTATCGCAGTACGCCTCCTCCCATGGGCGCTCCACAGTTTTCGCGCCGTAACAGCGCGTAAGCTCCGCCTTGCCGCCTATGAAACTGACGTTCCCATATATCCTGGACAAAAGCCAATCCTCCTCTGCAGGATCGCACCTACAAGAGGAAAGAGAGAGCAGGCAAATCACAAGAAAAATTAACCACAAAACAATTCTACTTTTCTTCATATTACCCCCTAAAGCTCGATATTTAACAACTATAGTTTACTTTTCGCCCTATTTATCTTGCATACTCGCGGAGCTTTGCTTTATTCACAATTCTAATTCCACCGCGGAACAGCTCTACGACACCCTCTGTCTGGAAGTATTTAAGCATCCTGGAAACAACCTCTCGGGCAGATGCCATATATTTCGCGATCTGCTCATGAGTAAGTCTGATTTCGTCCGTGCCGTCCTTTGCGATCTCGTCAAGCAGGAATATTGCAAGTCGCTTATCAAAGCTCATAAACATGATCTGCTGCATGACCCACATAACCTCGGAGAAGCGCGAAAGAGCCATCTCCTGAGAGAAGATCTTCAGCTCGGGAACCCTGTCTGCCACCTCGGCAAAAGCGCATCCCGCCACAAGCTTACATCTGCTATCCTCCTCCGCATCGACGAAGACGTCAAAGGTGATGGAATCAAGCACGCAAGAGGCAGAGAGCATACAAATATCCCCTGCGTAAAGACGGTACAGGGTGATCTCTTTCCCCTCGTCAGAGAGCATATAAACGCGCAGCGAGCCGGAATCTATCAGGATAACTCCCGTGCATTCAGCACCGTCATGAATATTAGTTCCCTTTTTGTAAAGAACATCAAAGGTGTTGTTCCTTATTATTGATTTTTCTTCCTCGGGCATATTTCCAAAGCAAGGGAATGCCGCCTCAAAAATTTTATCGTCCATATTTACCCCATTCGGTTATAATTTAAATATAATACTATCAGTTTAATTATATCATTGATATTTTCTTATGTCAATATTTTTACATTTGAATTATTTTTTTATTTTTTTACCAAAATGTAACTAAGTTACAGAAATGTTCACATTTAAGTGATATAATATAATCACAAAACAAAAATAAATCAAAAATTGAAAGGTGAAATAAAATAATGAAAGACGTTAAATTCTATATTTGTGAAACTTGTGGAAAGGTGATCCAGATCGTTGAAGAAAAAAGAGTTCCCACAATCTGCTGTGGAAAGCCTATGGTAGAGCTTGTTGCGGGCACAGTTGATGCCAGCCGTGAAAAGCACATTCCCGAAGTTGAGATCGACGGTGACCTCCTCCACGTAACAGTAGGCGCAGTTCTCCACCCCATGACAGAGCCACACCATATTGCTTGGATCTACGTTCAGTTTGAAGACGGCGGTCAGCTCGTTTACCTCGATCACGAGGGTGAGCCTAAGGCAACTGTTGCTCTCGGCGGCAAGAAACCCGTAGCAGTTTACGAATACTGCAACCTCCACGGCCTTTGGAAAAAGGAGCTTTAATTTCAAAATATAAATTCTCCGAGAAATAACCTCCAATATAATATTAAAAGCTTTATCCCCTGCCAAAAACGGTAGGGGATTTCTTTGTCTTCCCTCTCCGTCACTTTGCGACTCCTCTCTAAGGGGCAAGAGGCTTGGCGGCAGATGAAGACTTTTTCAGGTTGTCGGATGTAGTTCCCTACTGCAAGACAAAAAACAAATATAGATAAAAAACCGCCTCACGGGGAGGTGGGGTGATCGGTTTAGCCAAAAGACATGGGTCGAAAGCACCGCTTTTGGTTAGGTAGATTTTGAGGAAAAATCCCGTTTTACGACCCGAAAGTGTAGTTTCCTACTCCGAGCGGGAGCGAGGCGGGAAGAAAAAAGACCCACTCATACGAGTGGGCCATTTTTCGGTTTTAACCAAAATATATCAACCAAAAGATTAGTCGATTGTGATGTTTGCAACCTCTGGAACAACTGCGCCGGAAGCGTCCTTGTTACCGTGACGAGCTGCGAGCTCTTCGTTCATTGTAGCGAGAGTCTTCTTGTCAAGGTTGTATACAAGACCGAGACCGATGAACTGCATAATACCTGCTACAAGGTAGAGGATTGCAACGAGCATACGGATCTTGGAGGAAACGTCCCAACCAAAGTGAGAGGGGTCGATAGCGTCGAAGGGGATACCTTCAATCAATGTGTGGCTGTATTCGCCTGTTACAGGATCAAGGTATGCATTGTTTACATAACCGAGAGTACCCATGATTGCAACAGCTACCGCAGGACCAACACCCTGAGCGAGCTTTCTGAAGAAGCTGTGAAGAGAATATACGATACCTTCTTCTCTGTTGCCTGTCTTCCACTCGTTGTAGTCGATAGCATCGCCCATCATTGCCCAAGATACTGTGGAATAAATACCAAGACCGAGGGAGCAAACGAGCTGACCAACAACGTAAACGATAAGGTCAAGACCTGTATTACCTTCGCTTACAGGAATGATGCCAAGAGGGCCTGCAAAGAGAATTGCAGCACCTACTATGTAAGCGATAGAACCAACAACGGAGAGTTCCTTCTTACCATACTTCTTAACCATCTTACGAGCAAGAGGAGTGAAGAGAATGATAGGAAGCATTGCGAACATAGATACGATACCGGAAATAGCTGTGTTCTTGAAGTAAGACTGGAATGTTACAGTAACTGCTGTTGCAGCACCCTGCATACCGATGAACATACCCATAGCTGCGATAGTAGCACCCATTGCAGGACGGTTCTTGAGGAAGTTCCACATTGCCTTGAATACGTTGAACTTAGGCTGATCTTCGTTAAGCTTTGTATCCTGCTCTACACGGATCTCTGTGTTCTTGATCATGAACATGAAGCAGATGAAGCCGAGAATACCCATGATGAAAGCTGTGAAGAATGTCTTTACAGGGTTAAGTACGTTGTTATCATAGATAAGTATGGGGAGAAGTACCATAGGAAGCATATTACCCAGCATACCACCGATAGATCTCCATGCGGAAAGAGAAGCACGGTCAGAAGGATCAGAGGAAATGAGAGAAAGGAGCGAACCATAAGGAACGTTAGCGATTGTGTAGAATGCATCCCATACTACGTAGCCGGCTACGAAGATGATAGCCTTTGCAAGTGGGGGGAAACCTACAGCGGGAATAAATACGCAAGCACCACCTACGATAAGACCGATAGAACCAACAAAGATGTACTGGAGGAACTTGTTTCTCTTGTAAGTGCGCTTATCTGCATCGATCATAGAACCGATTACAGGGTCATTGATAGCGTCCCATACCTGAACGATGATGAGGAGGAGGGAGTACCAAGCGGACATACCCATGATCTGTGTCCAGAAAATTGCCATTGTGCCCTTAAGGGCGAAACTCATGTTACAGCCAAGGTCGCCGGCAGCATACGCGAGTGAGTCGCGAATACCAAACTTGCGATGGCCGTTAGCGTCAAGCTTTTGCTTTCTTGCCATTTTGTTTTTTACCTCTTTCTTTTTTTTCGGTACTTTTCATTAAAAAAAGCAATTTATGTATTCGGATTTTGCCGGGGATAATAATGACCTGGGAAATTCAAATGCACAAGTTGCTACCTTTAACTAATCTTTTACCGCTTTTAATTATATCATATTTAATATAAATGTCAAGTTTTTTCTCAAATTGTTAACATTGCGTTCATATTTATGGGATGTTTTATAGGTGAATAAAATTCACAAAGGTACAGATGCCACTCACCTGTACCTTTGTTTTGAAAATATTGGGAAAATGTAAAACAAATTAGATCTTATGCACGTAAGTCTTTGCCGCCTCTTTAGTGATGGCGATAAGCCTTTTCAGTGGCAGAGTCAAAGCCTTTTCCGGCTTTACCGAAACGCAGATATTTCGGGAAATAAATGGAGAGATTGGTACTATACGAACGTTATCGTGGCGATCTGCAATAGTAAGTGCAGAAAGCATACTTACGCCAAGGTTGTGCTCTACCATTGAAAGAATCGCGGGATCGTCTACGTAGGTAGGCGTTACGAATGGATGTACCTTAAACTCCGAGAAAACCTGACCTATATCGTCGTCATATCCAAGACCGGGCATAAGGAATTTTGTTCCGTTAAACTGCTGAATTGGGAAAGTGTCATCACTCAAGGGATAATCCTTTGGCAAAATAGCGTAGTAACGGTCGGACATAAGAGAGGTCCACTTGAAATCGTATTTATTGTTTTTCGTGCCGTAGCAAATATCGTATTTTTCATCGCGGAGTCCACCGTAAAGCTCTGCAACAGTACCTGTCTGAATATTCAGTGTCACGGATGGGAACTCTGCGTTAAATCTCTCAACGATAGCAGGCAAAATGCTACCCGCAAGGCTGGAAAACGCGCCGATACGTATAACGTTGTCACCGAAGGATTTTACAAGGTCGATCTCGTTCATCAAGGCATCCTCGCAGTTAACAAGCTCGCGGATTCGAGGGATGATTCTCTCTCCGCCGGGGGTAAGCTTTACACCCCAATATCCACGCTGGAGAATGGAAAAGCCAAGCTCGTCTTCCAGGGCGTTCATCATATGAGTGAGTCCTGATTGGGTATATCCAAGCTTGTTGGCTGCAGCAGAAAAGCTGCCCATATCAACAGCGGCAAGCAATGCTTTATATTTCGAAATATTCATAAAAATCTCCGTTTTTGTAAACTTTTATTTTCAAATTCCTGGGTTTTTACTTTCAAAAATCGTCGTCTTGTTTTTTCAGTCTTTTGCAGTTATGTATCCTTTTTTGTAAAGAAGCTCCGCAATAAGAACTGCTCCACCTGCCGCACCTCTTACGGTGTTATGAGAGAGGCCGACGAACTTATAATCGTAAACGTGATCCTCGCGAAGGCGGCCGACAGACACTCCCATTCCGCCAAAAAGATCTCTGTCAAGACGGGTCTGGGGACGGTTGTCTTCCTCAAAATATGTAATAAACTGCTCAGGCGCAGAGGGGAGAGAAAGCTCCTGTGGCTCTGCAGAAAAGCTCTGCCATGCCTCAAGGATTTCTTCTCTGCTAGGTTTATTTTCAAATCTTACGAACACGGCAGCCATATGACCGTCGGTTACAGGAACGCGAAGGCACTGCGTTGTGATGATCGGCTCTTTTGCGGGAGCGATGCTGCCGTTTTCAACCTCGCCCCAAACGCGCAGAGGCTCTTTTTCACTCTTTTCTTCCTCGCCGCCGATGTAGGGAATAAGATTATCTATCATCTCGGGCCATTCGGCAAAGGTCTTACCCGCTCCGCTGATCGCCTGATACGTGGTGGCAACGATCTCGCGGATGCCGAACTTGCGAAGTGGTGTCAGCGCACCTACGTAAGACTGTATAGAGCAATTTGGTTTAACGGCTATGAAGCCGTGAGTTGTGCCAAGACGGCGCTTTTGTGCCCCGATGACCTGAATGTGATGGGGGTTGACCTCGGGAATAAGCATGGGAACGTCGGGAGTCCAACGATTGGCAGAGTTGTTTGAAACCACAGGTATCTCCGCCTTTGCATAAAGCTCCTCCAGGGCGATGACCTCTGCCTTTGGCATATTTACAGCGCAAAAAACAAAGTCTACAAGAGGAGAAACAAGCTCTACCCTCTCGGCAGCCATCACCTCCATGTCAAGAATCCTCTCCGAGGGCTGCGCCTCAAGCTTCCATCTGCCCGCGAGAGCCTCGCGATAGGTTTTGTCTGCAGATCTCTCACTTGCCATAAGGGCGCAAATTTCAAAATATGGATGATTTTCAAGCAGGGTAATAAATCTCTGACCGACCATGCCGGTAGCGCCGATAATCCCCACTCTTATCTTTTTTTGATTATCCAAAACGATCTCCTGTTCTGCCGCTCAATTGCGGCTCTGTAAAATTGGACTATCACCTATGAGTTTTTTTCATAAGGTGATGAATTTTTCTCATCACCTATATTTTATCATAAGAATTATTAATAGTCAATACTTTTTAAAAATAATTAACATTTGTCGCGGATTTGTCATCGGAAAAAATATCGCCCACTCGAGATTTGAGGGGCGAGATTGTTTCATTTTTTAATTTGCTTTGTTTATTATGCTCACCTTTTCGGGCGAAATCCCTGTGGTTTCGTAAACAATAGTTAGAATTTGAGCCGTTTGAGATGCCAAAAGCTCATCTGCGCTGACAATGACCGTTACCGAATCTTCAGAAATAACAGCGATACAATCATCGAACCCCTTTGCCTTTACGAGAGTTTCAATATTTGCTTCGTTCTGAATATCGAGGGCGATCTGGGATATTTTATCAGCCGCCTCTGCCTTTGCCTCTGCGGAGGATTCCTCGCTCTCGCTGATAAGCTTCAGCACGTCGATAGCTTCATCCCTGGCTTCCTTTCTGTCGAGAGCCGTGGCTGTGAAATAATCCTCTGCCTCGTTTGCTCCGGCATTCTGCGAGTCGTCGTAATTATCCTCCATGTTGTTGTCACCGTAACCCAGCGCACCGTCAGGATTATAGAACCAGGTGTAATTGAGATACACCGCAAGGCCGATCAGCAATGCCGCTGATGCCACGATCACGGATTTTCCCGCTTGGGAGGATAAAAGCTTTTTGAATTTTTCGAGTTTTTCTTTTTTCATATTTTCTTCTCCTAAAAAATTTGTTACTGTTAATATCTATGCGCTCCACCTCTCGTATATTACTTGTGGTGGATTTTTATTTACGGGAAAGTTTTATCCAAAATGAATTTCACTGTACAAAATACCCTCTAACCACTTGCCAACGGCTGTATGCTGACCCGATTTGATCCTATGCCGTAAATGGAGGTCACAAGCTCTATGAGAGCCTCCCGCACTTTATAATTGTTCGCTCCGCGGCACACGATAGCTACGGCAAAGACCTCGCCATCCCGATAGGTTATCATGACCCGACACTCCCCTACCCCCTCGATCTCCGAGCATAGGCGACAAAGCTTCTTTTCTTCGTCCTCCGCGTCCTCTCCGCCCACATCCTTGTCTTCTCCGCCAAAAAGCATCAGCATGAACGCCACCAGCACTATTGCCGAGATCAGCACGAGAAGCTTTTTATCCCGTTTCTTTATAAATGCAAAAAAGCCTAAGTCAGATTTCAATTTTCACCTCCACCTCCCCAAGAGATAGCTCCTCCACCTCTCTGCCGATCTTTTTGTAGTCAGCAAGGGCAGCTGTGCCGTGGAGAGTAATGACTATTTTTTCTGCCCTCATGCCACCTTGCGAAAATCCTATCGCCTCCACCTCGATCTCCTCCCTTGGTACTCCGAATTTTCCTACAACGAACTCCGCGATCCCCTCCTCAAAGGAGAGAAGATATATGTCCTCCCCCTCCGTGCTTTCAATTTCGGGGAACCGTATCTTATTACCGATCTCACTTACAAGCTTCGGCAGCGGCAAGATGAGAGCGAGGGTCAGTACGACCCCAAGGGCAGCCTCAGTTATTTCCTTATATTTTTCATGCGCAAGGATGCCCAGCATATCTACGGCAAAAATCAGCACCACAGCGCCCATGAGATATTCTTTCATTTTTTTACTTTCCTTACTATATAAGTGATGCGCCGCCCCTGATAAACAGCACAAGCTGCAAGATCATGAGAGCAGAGGATAAGAGCAAAAGGGATATTGAACCATCGATCACGTGCTTCATTGCTACAAGAGCACGGGAGGCAGTCTTCGTTCCCAGCATATCGGCGAAGGTGCAGGATAGCTCTATGCAAATACGATACAAAATCAAGGCCAAAAGAGGGGACAAAAGGATCGTTACTATCACAATTATTGCTCCTGCACCCACAACGCCCTTTGCATAAGATATACCCGATGCAAGAGTGGAGATAGATCCGGATATTACAGCTCCCACAGATGGGGATATAGTCTGCGCGGTGAATCTTGCAAGGCGCAAGGCAGCCGTGTCCTTTGACGTGGCAATAATGCTTTGAAGCGCGAAAATTCCTGAGGTTATGGCAACCGCCAGCCCGAGTCCCTTGGTAAAGAAAGTTCTCAGCGAAAGACCAAAGCGCTCTGCTCCCTTACTGCCAAGAGATGAAAAAGGCGCCATGACAAGCAGAGCATATAAAACTGGCATCAGCACCTCGGAGCAAACATTTTCTACAAGAGAGGATACTAGAGATACCTGAAGTGACGTAGCAACCGCCCCCTCGGCACCCCCTCCCATGAGAATTATTCCTAAAAGCAATGGCAAAAGCGACCCGAAAAACGTGGCGATCTCGGAAAGGCTCTCCCCCACCTCAACTATAAGGAAAAACGTCTGCCTCACCGCCGGAAAAAGAGCAATAAGAGTAACCGCCCCCTCTGCCAAGGGAGATACGCTGCTTGTGAAAATCGAGCATATGTAAACCAATAAAATGGAGATGATAAGCGTAGCAAAAAAGTTTGCCACCTCTCCGCCCTTGCCCTCGAGGACGGATGATATTTCTTTAAAAACAAAGCCGGGAGTTAATGCCGAGCCAAGGGTTTCTTCAGTCAATCCAACGTCGGGCGGAACGAGTCCAAAGAACTCATTTATAAGCTCAATTATTTTATCATACGGAGATGTTTTTCCATATAATACGTCATTTTTGAAAATAATAGTTGTCATTTTTGTGCTTTATGATGCAATTTTGGATACAAACGAAAGTAATTCTTTAATATAAGGAAGCATAATAAGCAACATCTCCACCTTGCCAACAAGGGCGACCACCGAAGCTATCCCCCCCTCGGAAAGCTCGGTACAAAGAGAGGAGCATAAGCCAAAGGCTTGTCCGATCCCGATGATCTTCAGCACCGAAATCAGCACCTCTTTTTCTACCGCCCCACCGGTAATCGACATCACCTCTGTCACCGCATCTTTCGCAAGGTCTATGAAAATAATAAGGAACGTTACGATGAAAAGAGAGCTTATAGCGCGCTTGCCTCGGCCGCCCATCTCTGAGATCAAAAAGCACATCATCCCTGCCAGAACTGCCACCCCGCATACTTTTAGGAACGTCATGTAAAAACACCACCGCTCATCATATGCCAAAAACCTCCCGCAAGGTATTTATCATCACCCCGATCTTCTCTGCCAGCAAAATTAAAATCAGCACTACTCCAAGTAAGGACACCATGGTGGATTGCTCATCCTTGCCTGCCCTTGACAGAAGATTGCAGACGAAGGTTATGACCATAGCAACACCGCAAACCTTCAGTATCAGATCAACTTCCATTTTTTCTCCTCTCCGCCCGAAAGATCGGGCATTTTATTTTTTGCTTAAACCGCTTTTTCGGCGGATCAAATCAGCAAAATTATCACGCCAAGTACAAAGAGTGGCAATGTTCCCTGACAGAGCTTCACGCTTTTCTCCCCCTCTTTTTCTGCAGAGGATAGCACCTCCGAGAGCTCATCCGCCGCCTCTTTCACCCTTGATACCTCAATTTTGAGATCACCCTTTCCAAAGTCGGAAAAATAAGAAAAAAGCACCTGATCCACAGCCTCGGGCAAGGATTCGCGCTCGTAGGAATATGCTTCGCAAATAGTGGCCCCGGAGGACATCCTCTCCACCATTGCTGCAAGCTCCTCGTCAGGAAAGCCATCACCAAGCTCACGGGGCGTGGAAAGATAGCAGGTCAACTTTCTTTCCAGATGGTGGAGAAACCGCAAAAAGCTACGCCCCTTTCCCAGCGTTTTTTCTACGTACGAGCAGTATCTTTTGCTAATAAAAATCGCCACAATTGGCAAAACAATGATTACGGTGTATTTTGCAATTTCCATGTTTTATCCACCATTTTGACTATAATATTTTACATTTTGGCTTGTTTTCCCGACCTTGCATCATTCTTTTCACATTCGCATTTTGGTAGAATCAAATCTTTTAGATCCACCCTTTCCAGCTTATATCCGCGCTTGGTTTTGCTTATGCCGACGAAGGTCGTAAAGGCTCCCTGCTCAATAAGAGAGCGCACTCCCGGCTTTTTTTGAATATCGGATATACTCCCTCCGTGAACGGTGGCGATCAGCGGCACCCCTGCCCAAATCACCGAGTTCAAGGCGTCCGTGTCCGCTGCTCCAAGCTCGTCTACCATTATCACCTCCGGAGAATGGGTGCGCAGAGCGATCTCAATTCCGAGAGCTTTTTCATAACCTGACAGAATGGTTGCATAGGGCAGATCCTCGCCGTCAAATTCCCCTCGCTCATCAATGATGCAAAGCCGCTTTGTTCTCGAAATCATTTCTGCGATCTTGCGAAGCGCCGTAGTTTTTCCCACGGCAGGCGGCGAATATATGAGCATTCCGGAGCCTATACCTTTTTTATAAATTCGCTCAAGTTTCTCCTCAAAATCACATCTTGAAAGTGGAAACCTGAATACCAGCGTGCGAATACGGCTGACCCCCACGATCTTGCCACCCTCGTACCTTGCCCTGCCGGAAACTCCCACCCGAACACCCCCGGGGAGTGGAACGTAACCCGACTTAATGGAATCCCTGTGGGCATAGGTGCCTCCGTCGCATATTCTGGAAAGTATGTCCTCCATTTCCCACTCCGTCGGCGAGTAAGACAGTCCAAGAGGCTCTCTCATATGCACGATAGACGAGGTTCCACCCAAAATCAGCCTTATCTCGTCAAGTCCCTCCATGCCGCCAACTCTGCCGCAAAGGACAGATCCTATCTCCATTGCAAGACCGGGAGGAAGCTTTGATAATACCTTTTTCACTCTGTTTTTTTCCATAAAACACCTCGTTATTTGTTTTTTCGTCTTTTTATCGGGAAATCCGACCGTTTTTTAAAATTATCTTGACAACTGCTAAAAGATATGTTAAAATAAGCGTACAAGGGTGGCTTTGATCGTTAAAGCGGTTGATCCAAAATACGTCTTGAAAAATTAGGGGAAGGTATTTAAGTTATGAAATCTACTGGCATAATTCGTAGCATTGATGAATTAGGAAGAATTGTAATACCAAAAGAAATCCGTAAAAAATTAGGAATCGCAAGCACAGACCCTGTTGAGATCTACGTTGACGGAGAGAAGATCATTCTGGTTAAATATGAACCGAATTGCTGCTTCTGTGCCTCCGCGGAAAACGTAACTGAATTTAAGGGCAAGAAGGTTTGCAGAACTTGTCTTTACGAACTGAAACACAAATAATACTTTTGCCAACGGTGAATGCCGTTGGCATTTTTCATAGATAATATGTATATATATTTCCCAAATGTAACTTTTACATTTATTGTCACTTTTTTTTGACAAATACTTGATTTTGCCACATCTTTGTGTTACAATATATGCGGTGAAATGTTCAAATAAAACCTTTGAAAGGAATTTTTCAAAATGAAAGTTATTACTTTTGGTGAGCTTATGCTCCGTCTTCAGCCCTACAACTACGAGAGATTCGTACAGTGTGATCACGTAGAGTTTACTTTTGGTGGTGGTGAGGCAAACGTTTCCGTTTCTCTTGCTAACTACGGTATGGATGCGGCTTTTGTTACAAAGCTTCCTGCTCACTCTATCGGTCAGGCTGCTGTTAACTCTCTTCGCAGATATGGCGTTGACACATCTATGATCGTTCGCGGTGGCGACAGAGTTGGTATCTACTTCAACGAGAAGGGTGCTTCTCAGAGAGGCTCTGTTTGTATTTACGACCGCGCTAATTCCGCTATCTCCAAGGCTTCTACATCCGACTTCGATTGGGATAAGATCTTTGATGGCGCTGATTGGTTCCACTTCACAGGCATTACTCCCGCTCTCGGCGAAAACGTAGTTGAAATCTGCAAAGAGGCTTGTAAGGCAGCTAAGGCACACGGCCTTAAGATCTCCTGCGACCTTAATTACAGAGGCAAGCTTTGGACAAGAGATCAAGCAAGAGCAGCTATGACAGATCTTTGCCAGTACGTTGACGTTTGCATCTCCAACGAGGAGGACGCAAAGGACGTATTCGGTATTGAGGCTGAGGCTACAGATATTTACGGTGGCAAGCTTAACCACGAGGGTTACAAGTCCGTTGCAAAGCAGCTTGCTGACAAGTTCGGATTTGAGTACGTTGCGATCACTCTCCGTGAGAGCCATTCCGCATTTGATAACGGTTGGTCCGCAATGCTCTACAACGTTGCAAAGGACGAATACTGCTTCTCCAAGAAGTACGACCTCCACATTATAGACCGTGTTGGCGGTGGTGACTCCTTCGGCGGCGGCCTTATCTACTCCCTCATGAACGGTAAGGATACACAGGCAGCAGTTGAATTTGCAGTTGCGGCTTCCGCGCTCAAGCACTCTATTGAGGGCGACTACAATATGGTTACCGTTGCAGAGGTTGAAAAGCTCGCGGGTGGCGACGGTTCAGGTAGAATCCAGAGATAATCCACATTTTTGCAAACCAAACATTGCAAAATAATAGAAAAAGGACTAGCTTTTGTGACTAGTCCTTTTTTGCGTCAAAAATAAGATACGTATCTAATCTGCACCTTAGCGGTCAAAGGAAAAGAACACCACAAATAATGGTGATGTTCTTAGTGGAGAAATTGAAAGCTCTACTAAGTGCGAGCATCGCATTTGACCGGTCAAATGCACTTGGGCGAAGCCAAACCCTTATTACAAGCAGAAAAGAGCAAGAGTAAAAGGATAAACCTCCTTCTATTCTTGCTCTGTTCATTTTTATGAATGAATTGATGCATATGCATCATGAATTGGCTCCGCCATGATTTCTCGCTTCGCTCCATGAATTGAATTGCAACCAATGTGCCGTAAGGCACAATTCATGCCGCAGGCAATTCACGAAAGCACAGCTTTCAATTCACGCGGGCCGCGAGGTTGCAATTCATTGCGTGTTCTCCGTTAAGGATAACACGCATACCTAGGGGTTCTTTTAATATCAAGTATTTGATTTTTTCAAAGAAATTAAAATTATACGCTTTCGCCCTCAGATTCGCTGATAGCTGCGCATGGGCTGCATCTGTATACTTCTCTGATCTCTTTTTTATGTATAACCTCGTCGAGGATCCTGTTGCACTTCTTTGCAAAGGTTTCATAGCGATGACGCTGGTTAAGATCCTTGCGGCTTGGCATCTTGAAATGAACCTTGCTTTGATGTGTCTGCTTGATACAGGCTGCACCGGATTTAAGCTGCTGCTCTGTGCAACCTGAAACTACGTGGAGGTCGATGGTCTTCTGTTCAACCTGAACCTTGCAAACTGTTTCGAGAGGGTGCTTTTCCTTGCCGAACGCGTGGCGGAGCAAGATGCTTTTTGAATCGAGATCAAATAGGATGTAAGGCACGAACACAACTCTGAGAGTAAGGATAATAACTACTGCAGCAACAGCGATAATACCTACTGTAAGAGCTACTCCCTCGTCAAAATTGAGAACACCGTTGGAAATTAAAGCTACGATAGCAGCGATCACGATTGCAGAGAACAAAACTGCCCCAACTCTTGCAGAAACCGTGCTTGCCACAAGCTTGATTTTTCTGTTTTTCATTTTTCTTTCTCCCTTATTTTAGTTTTAACAGTAATATTTTAACATATATTAAAATCTTTGTCAATAGAGAACGAAAAAAATGTACTTTTCCAAAAGTCAGAGGATCTTTCGCCTTTCATACTAATATTTTTTAACTATTTTGTAAACAAAAATAATGTGCTTTGTAAATAATCACCATCTTCCGTTGACAAGCCACCTGATGTTTGTTATAATCTTCTCGTAAGAACTTTCGAGATAGACACTCGGGTTTTCCCCATCATTTTTTCTGATAAGGAGGCAGCTTTCATGAATTTTAACGGCAATGGCAAGCGTCCGCTGCGCGAAAGATTCGCAGAATTCATGTACGGAAGAAACGGCATAGATAATCTTTACCATTTTCTTTTCTGGTCCGTTATTGGCATGAGCTTTATCAACCTCTTTATCTCCGCAGAAAGTAAATGGGTGCTTACAGGTATACAGACTCTCGTCTTGATCTACACTTTTTACAGAGTCTTCTCGCGAAACGTATACAGAAGACAGAAGGAAAACCAGATCTACATGAGTGCTGTAAACAAGATCCGTCAGCTTTTCCGCACGATCACACGAAAGGTCACATCGAAATTTGCTCTTTCAAAGAACAAATGGCGCGATCGCAAGACACACGTTTACAAAAAATGTCCACAATGCAAGAACACCCTGCGATTTGAAAAAGTCAAAGGGAAGCACATAGCAGCATGCCCCTGCTGCGACCATAGATTTGAAGTAAAGATCCGATAAGGCCCTGCCCCAAGAGCCAAAAAACGCGGTTTTCCTTTCTCTCCCCGCGTGTGATCTTTGCTCCGCGTATGCTGAACCGAAACAGTATGCGCTAGCCATTTTAAGGGAAGCAAACGTTTTGCAGATTCTGCAGGCGTTTGCTTTTTTTCTTGACAAAAGGACATAGGTGGTGTATAATATTAGCATAATAATTTTACTACGAAGGAGAGCTACCGTGAGCCAAGAAAATAAAAATAACAATCCCCACTTCACTGAAAAGCCATTTTCAGGCAACGTTTGGGAAAGTGCCTACGAAAGATGCGGCAGGCCCTTTGAAGAAAAAAGCTTTGATAACAAAATTGATAAAAAAGATTCAGAAAAATCCGATAACATAACCCTCGCCCCCTTGACCGACGCTGAGAAAAAGCAGAAGGAAAAGTACGAACAGATCAAAAATTCTCTTTACCGCAAAAGCGTAAGAGATCAAGAGAAAGAAGCATATCTTAAAGCTCTAGCGCAAAAAAAAGCTAAAAACCCACCGAAGCCCAGACCAAAAACTATTGGAGAAATCACCTCACAGAATAATAATTACCACGCTGCAAAGCAGCAACCGGAAGAGCAGGAGAACGACACCAGCGTTTACGACGCCGTATCGGAAGACATTGATCGCGTAAAGAAATTTTTCGAGGATCCCGAAAAGGCGACAAGAGCCTTCATCAATAATGCAAAATCAGAAATTAAAGTCTTCTTCCACGGCACCGGAAGCAAAAAAGAAATGGGCATGATCCAAAAGTTCGTTATATTTCTTGCAGCGATCATAGCGATACTATGCTTCCTCGGCGGACTGTTCGCAAATATGTAAAATGTCACAAAACAACTTACAGTTTACACAATAAATATTTTATATATCAAAAATCACCTACCCGAAACTTGGTAGGTGATTTTCTTTTATTTCATTTGGTTAAAAATCAAAGGTGAAGAACTCTTTCTGCGATCTCCTCTGTTCTGCCCTGATTCCAGTACTGCGTGCCGATATAGCCACAGGTACGGCGAGCAACGTTCATCTTTGCCTGGTCGCGATTTTTACAGTTAGGACATTCCCAAACCAGCTTGCCATCCTCATCCTTTACAATATCGATTTCGCCATCGTAGCCGCACACCTGGCAGTAATCGCTCTTGGTATTCAGCTCGGCATACATGATATTGTCGTAGATGTATTCCATAATTCCAATCACGGCATCAAGGTTGTTTTGCATATCGGGAACCTCGATATAAGAGATAGCGCCGCCGGGAGAAAGAAGCTGGAACTTCGACTCAACGGAGAGCTTTGTAAATGCGTCTATCTCCTCTGTTACGTGAATGTGATAGGAATTTGTAATATAGTTCTTATCCGTAACGCCCTCAACAATTCCAAAGCGGTTTTGCAGGCACTTTGCAAACTTGTACGTAGTGCTCTCAAGAGGCGTTCCGTAAAGAGAATAGTCGATATTTTCTGCGGCTTTCCACTTTGCCGTATAGGAATTGAGCATTCTCATGATCTCAAGACCGAGCTCCTCACCCTCGGGCTCTGTAAGCTTCTTGCCGGAAAGAGCCATAACACACTCCCAAAGTCCTGCAAATCCAAGAGAAAGGGTGGAATATCCTCCAAAGAGGTACTTATCTATCTTCTCACCCTTGCCGAGTCTTGTAAGAGCGCCGTACTGCCAGAGTATGGGAGCAGCGTCGGAAAGTGTGCCAAGGAGTCTTTCATGTCTTGCACGGAGAGCCTTGTGGCAAAGCTCCATTCTCTCGTCAAAGATGCGGCGGAACTCGTCCATATCACCCTTTGCAGAAAGACCTATGTCGGGAAGGTTCACCGTAACAACGCCCTGATTGAATCTGCCGTAATACTTTGGTTTGCCGTTCTCATCAACGTAAGGAGTAAGGAAGCTGCGGCAACCCATGCAGGTGTAGCAATGTCCCTCTCCGTTTTTATCTATTTTGTTCTTTAGCATGATCTTTTCCGAAATATAGTCGGGAACCATGCGCTTTGCCGTACATTTAGCAGAGAGCTTTGTGAGATAGTAATACTTTGAGTCGGGGTGGATATTGTCCTCCTCGAGAACGTAGATAAGCTTCGGGAACGCAGGTGTGATCCAAACGCCCTTTTCATTTTTAACGCCCTTATATCTCTGCTCAAGCACCTCCTCAATGATCATGGCAAGGTCAGCTCTTTCCTGCTCGTCCTTTGCCTCTCCGAGGTACATGAAAATAGTGATAAACGGTGCCTGACCGTTAGTTGTAAGCAAGGTAACTACCTGATACTGAATACACTGAACACCGCGATTAACCTCCTGGCGAAGACGCTTTTCGGTGATACGGGAGATGGACTCCTCATCGGTGATTCCAAGCTCTGCAAGCTCTGCCGTAACGTCGCGCTTGATCTTCTGGCGGCTCACGTTAACGAATGGAGCAAGGTGAGTAAGGCTGATGGACTGTCCACCATACTGATTGGATGCCACCTGCGCGATGATCTGCGTTGCAATGTTACAAGCGGTGGAAAAGCTATGGGGCTTCTCGATCATGGTGCCGCTGATAACTGTTCCGTTCTGGAGCATATCCTCAAGGTTAACAAGATCGCAGTTATGCATGTGCTGTGCAAAATAGTCCGCATCGTGGAAGTGAATAATACCCTCCTCATGTGCCTTGACGATATCGGGAGCCAGGAGAATACGTCTTGTAATATCCTTTGAAACCTCGCCTGCCATGTAATCGCGCTGTACGGAGTTGACCGTAGGGTTCTTATTGGCGTTTTCCTGCTTTACCTCCTCGTTATTGCACTCGATAAGAGAGAGGATCTTGTCGTCTGTGGTGTTGGACTTACGAACAAGCTCACGTGTGTATCGATAGGTTATATATGTTTTAGCAAGAATGAAAGCGCCCATTGCCATAATTTCGCGCTCAACAAGGTCCTGAACCTCCTCAACGCTTACGGCACGCTTCATCTTCTCACATTTTTTAGCAACTTTTTCAGTAACGCGGCGGATCTCTCGGGGGGATATTCTTTCTAACTCATCTACAGCCATGTTAGCCTTTTCAATGGCGGCAAAAATCTTTTCCTGATCGAATATAACTTCAGATCCGTTGCGCTTAATAAGCTTCATAAAAATCTCCTTTCAAAAAATAATAAGTACACCTATTATACCATATTTTGTGGTTTTGTCAAGTGGCAAAAACTACATGTAGTGTTTTGTTTACATTCTGATTTTGGTGTTTTTTAACAAATATTTAGGTTTTTCACCCCAAAAATTTCTCTCATAAATTTTGACTTCAAGAAAAAATGTGGCAGAGCAAAAATATGGTAATTTTTTCATGGTCAATTTAAACAAAAAAACAAGAAAAAATTCTACACATGGATTTTTTTACCACAAAAAAACACCACAAAAGCAACTCCACGATGCACCCCCGCCCATTGCCCTAAAAAAGGAGCTCCTTGAACGTCTGTCATATATTATTTTGATAATCCGTTTCCTCAATCGGCACGGTAGAAAAAACTAATATTCTTACAACATCAAACCTCCGTTTATTTGATCTTTAGATAAAGAAAACTCGCAACAGCGTCCTCTTATCTTCTACTTTTCTAGCATATTTTTCATTCCTAATTCACCACTATTTGTCTATTATCAGTCACATTGGTTTTTTCATGTTTTTTCGAAATATGTTTTTTGTTATTACACAACATTTTATCAACAGTATCAACACTTTTTCAGATAACAATAGAGAAAAACAAAAAATGCGAAGCTCGAAAAAACCTCGCATTTTAAAAATAATTATTTACATTACATAACCTTTTGCTTATTTTTCATCTATATCCATCAGTTCATAAAAGCTCCCCGATAGAAGCTCATATGCCTGCGGCTCGTGACTGTCACCCAAAAACATAAACACGGTGTCACTGCAAATATATACCGTTCCCAGTTCAGTTTCTATATAGTATAAGCAATCCTTGGTTTTATAATTGACGTCGCCCTCATAGCTCCAAAACTCCAGATCACAAATCCCCGATACCTCCCCAAGTTCACTGCCGTCAGCATAATAAGCTGTGTGGCTCTCTTTCCAAAGAGCAAGGGATACCGAGCAAGTGATCTTTTGGTAATCATACGGCATAAGAGTGGGTATTATCGCAATGCTGTAATATTCCCCATCGCTTTTTTCATAATATCCCGCGGCAAAACTCACCGTATGCACCGTGCCGTCGTTAAGCACGAACGTTGCCCTCGACCAACCGCCACCGTCCAGCGGAACCTGACTTATTTCAACAGGCTCGATCGCCAAAACCTTATATTGGCGTAAATATTCCTCTATAATCTCCTTATCAGCCGTAGTATTAATGCTCACAAAGGGACTATCAGTCAGATCGGCTCCGTTTTTGTGTGCAAACTTCACCTCTCTTATATCGGCAGCGGTAAGATCTGCAAGCCACGGCTCAAGTAAAACCAAACCGAGACTAGGCGAAGCAGCAGGGGGCTTGCTAACTATCTCCGCGGTTATTACAACGTCCTCCCTCGGCATAGTAAATTTATACTCCCACCGATCATCCTTTATAGCAGTCTTTTTTATCGGCACACCGTTAGCATAAAGGTTAATATCTCCATCAGCGAAAGGTACCGTACTTATGACCACAGCCCAATCGGAAATAGCAGTGATGGGTTGGGTTCCGTAGTAAATTGATCCATCGCCCTCGTAGGTAATATTATGAGTCATCAGCGCGCGTATCTTATATGCTTCCTTAAAGCTCTCGGAATAAATGGACAGAACGGCATTATAAGGCATCCGCTCACCGTTTACCACCATTTCACTCTCCACAACCTTATCAAGATAGATAACATGACAAGCCACCTCTCCCGAAGCATCTCCTCTATCCTTGGTGTAAACGAAAATATAGTCACTGTTATTCTCCGACGTCTTTACCTTAAAATCATTAAGTTTTTTGCAATCCACAAGCTCGTAGGTTATATTTTCGCCAAAGGAATTAAGAACCGCCCCTCTTGTACCAAGGTGCATAAAATGCTTTGAGGTGAGATAGTTATAAATAGCGTATGCACACATTTCGTAATCGGCATCGTCCTTAAAATTGAGAATCACCTCTCTGCTGCTTAACTTTATCCGTGAGTCACCACCAAACGCGGGCATACCCGAAAGATTGCACTTTGCAAGATAGTCTTCATCAAACCACGAGGCACGAATTGCAGCTTTTTTCTTTGCGCTCAAGCCAAGACAAATCCCTAAAATCAGGACTAAAACCACCAAAATGACAACTATAGTTATTATTATCTGCTTTTTAGTCATTTTGCTTGTGATCTCTGACAATTTGTGTAATTGACCAGACCTCGCAAGCTTGATAAGCTTCACAGCCCCCCACACAGTGATTGGGACTAAAATAGATACCGCCAAAATGATAAAAACGCTTGTAAGGTCAAACTCGCCTGTCAGCCCTTGGATAATAAAAAGCACTACCGCCATCGTCACCACAGCCGCCCCCACTACAGTTCCCTCTCTCTTAACCGTTAGCATCAAAACACCGTACGTTATAAGGAGTATCGCCACTCCAATCAGTATCCACGAAAGCAAGATCCCAAGAAGTGCCGAAAGGCCGCCAAGGGAAATAAGAACGACGGCAATGGTTTTTGAAAGAGGTACACCCCTTTCAATATACTCGATTCTGGGTTGTGCCTCCTCACCGGACGCCAAATATTCTACGCTGACCCCAAAAAGTCTTGCAAGCTTTATGAGATTTCCCGTGTCAGGCTCTGTCAGATCGTTTTCCCACTTTGAAACTGCCTGGCGCGAGATCTCCAGCATCTCGGCAACGTACTCTTGGGATAAATTTTTCTCTTTTCTGCATTTTGAAATGCGTTCACCAATGGTCATTAATAATCAGTCCTCCGTTTTTTTGATGAAGAATCTGCAGTTTTGCTCTTGAATGGATCATCCGCCGCAGGCATTAGAAACCACAACCGTCTCAATCGTTCTTCTCGCCCTTATTCTATCAAAATCCAAGGCGAATTTCCACCAACTATCTCGCAACTTTTGGTTGCAGCCGGCTTTTTCAATAAAAATTCCGCCAAAAAGCAGTTTAAGGGCGCAAAATCGCGCCCCAAGATTTTTCTTCAGATTTCGGAAACCGTGTCCTCAAGGTCACGGTAAGTGTTGTGCAGTGCAAGAGGCTCTGCCCCCTCTGCAGGGTAACCGATCGGCAGCATTGCCGTAACCACAATGTTCTCCGCAAGTCCAAGGGCGCGCGACACGTCAGCTGCATTGAAATATCCTACCCAGCAAGAGCCGATTCCCAGCTCCCAAGCGGCAAGCATCATATGGGTACAAACGATAGCTGCGTCAGTTTCGCCCGAACCGTAGCCGGGCATAAGTCGGTTTTTCCAATCGCGCTCCTTGTCGTAAGCAACCACCAAGATAGTGGGCGCGCCGAAGGTAAAACGGCAAACCTCCGAAAGAGCCTGAAGCTTCTCCGCGCTCTTAACAACATATATTTTCTGCGGCTGGTTGTTGCAGGCAGTAGGAGCTACACGCCCCGCCTCGATAATTGCCTTCAGCTTTTCCTTCTCAATACTATCCTTTTTGAATGAGCGCACAGAATAACGCTCACGTGCGAGTTCAATAAATGACATTTTTATCTCCTTTTTTGTTAATTTTTTTCGTGTTGAAAACAGAACGGCTCCCATACCTTTCAAACCATGTCCTCATCAAGCACGTACTTTTCCTCTTTTGTTTTCAAGTTTTTAGCCTTTATTCCGATCCAATCGAAAGCATTGGAATACATCTGCTCGTCTGCATCCGGAACGTCTTTTGCCAGTCTTTCAAGGCTACCGTCATTTTCGATATGCACGGAAAAAGTGGCAATACCGTCGTCATCACCTCTCCAAGAGATGGGAGCAAACTCATATCTGACCTCATCGTACCTGCTTTCCCTCTCGGGAATAACGGCGTCATAGCCATAAAATCGAGAGTCAAACAGCACGTATTCACTGCCGCACTCGACGCACCTGACGGATAGCACCGAGGTATAATCGAAATCCCTTGCCTCTATCCTCTCTCCGATCTTTTTACCGAACAAACCTCTCATGCCACAAATATACCTTTTGCCGTCTTCCTCAATAGTCTTGAGCATCCGAGATCGACTTGAAATTCTGGCAAGCTCTTTTACATACTTTTCCTGCTCCTCTGCATCAGGCGCAATGTTTTTGTATCCGCGAAAGCGACGGCTTCCACACTGGCAAATAACGTCGCATTCAATCTCTCCTCGCCCCTCTTTCGTTACGGAAAGTATGTTCTCAATATATTTTGGTTTTGGAATCATGAAATTATCCCCTCCTTTAGCTTTTCTCCGTATTCTCGTAGCGCCAACAATATCCGTCAAGGCGGAGCGTGTCATAGTGTCCGTCAAGGTTGTCGGGATCGCCCTTAAAGTGATCGCAGGTGACACATTTTTCTCTTATGACCTCACGGAGTCTGCGCTCATATTCCGCGCGAAGCATTACCTCGCCGTCTATTTCCTCAATGATAGTAACCTGCAAAGGATTTACATAAACGGTCTTTTGATCTTCTTCGATAAAGTACGGAGCAACAGAGTGTTCCTCGCAGAGCATAGTCATTTTGATAAACTTTTGACTACTGTTATTTACAAATTCAACAAATTTCCCGACGGTTTTGATTTCTTCGGGAAATCTGAAATAGTTGTTGTCAAGTTGAAGTATTTTCATTTTTATTCTCCTTAGTCATCTGGACCGTAGTCCTTCTGCTTATACACGGAGTGCTTGCATAGCATAAGCGGCTCGGTGTCCTCGTCCTCGATCTTCGTGCGATAGAGGTTACAATGCAAAACACCCTTTAAGCCCTTGACGGATTTCAGCCCACGGCAACCGTCAAATACAAGCGTTGTATCTTCGGGAAGTGCCAAGAAAAAGTTCTCGTCGAGATAGGAAACGCTTGCATCGTTAAACGAAAAATGATTGATATGAGGGTTATTCTTCATAAACTGTGCAAGACCTTCAACACGGCTCACCCAATAGAAGAAAATGCCATCACTCTCCGGCAAGATAAGCCCGGATATATCCACAGACTTGTATTTGAAGAACGAAACACATCTCGTTTTCAACACAGCCTCTGCTACAAGGCAAGCATTCTTCTTTTCGGTGTAAAAGCTGATTTCCTTTGCACCGACTTTTTCTTTTCCATCCCACTCGTAAACCGTCATTGAGCCGTCAATCTCGCTATACTCATATTTTGTATCCGATGTATAGGAATAGGTGGTTACGAGATCCTCTACCCATTCAAGGTTAGCGGAGATCTCGCCCTGCTTCTGCATCAAAATGGGAGTTTGACCGCCCCTGACATAGTTGATAAAATAATACGCTGCCGAGCCATCATCAAAATGCGTATAACCGTCATAAACGATTTGGTTACCTTCAACCGTCCATTCCTCAACGACCTTTCCATTTTCGGTTTTACAGGCATGGATATAGGTTGGGTAAGGCATACCGTTTTTGAAGAACGGAACTAGGTATCGCATATCGCCATCGTAAATAACTCGGAAAACCACGTCCAGCGTTTTTACGTAGCTTTCTATGTAGGTGAGAGTTTCACTCTCATAGTAGTATTTCAGATATGATTTCTTCGCGCCGAGCTTTTCGGTACGCTTAACTCCACGTTCAAGCTCCTTTGCTCTATGAAACATACCAATGTCAAGCCCTGTGTGCAGGTCGCAAAGATTTTTTGCATATTCTACCTTAGTTGCCTGATCTCTCGTGTCGACCCACGAAATGCTTTCGGCAAAGGCGTTTGTTTTATCAATAAGCGTGCCGAGATATTCAAGTCTTTCAGCTTCTGTAAGTTCATTTAGGTGCATTATTATTTTCTCCAATAACATTTTTAGACTTAGCATACTCTGCGATTTTCACCCTTACGGCTTCCAGCTTTTCGGCGTCGAAGACGTATGCACTTCGAGCTTTAACAAAATTTCTACTCCCCCGCATCTCATAAGAATATCTGGGGATGAGCTGCACGTGATAGTGATTATTTAGGCCGTCACACATGGTGCAAAGATACACCCTCTCACAGCCAAAAACCTCTCGGATTATCTGCATAAATACCTTTGAAAAACGAACGATCTTTTCATTCAAGCAGTCAGGTGCCTCGCTCATATCGTGATAATGCTCCATGGTGGAGATGCACATATGTCCCGGTGCGCGAGGATTGCCAACGAAAAAGCATTCTATATCTCCATCCTCGTAGAGCATCTTATCCGAGTTATCTCCGTAAAGTGCGCCTCCACATTCGCGGTTAAAGCAGGTGGGGCAGATACCAAGATCTGTAAGCTCCCCTGGAGCAAGTTTCATAAGTTCTTCCTTTTTCATTTTTTATCCTCCTTTCGCCAAAACAAGCAAAACATGATAAATTGCCCAATTTGCAAAGCATAATTTACAAAAATGCGGTTTTACAAGTCATTCCATTCTTCTCTGGTAATTCTATAAACCGCAAGGTGTTCGCCACTTTCATCTGTATACTCATTAATTTTCTTCATACCACAAGATGAAGCGGTTGCCTGGGAGGGAATGTTTTCCGCAGTCATATACGAATAAAGCGCAGGAAAATCTCTCGTTGAGAATCCAAAATCTCTGACTGCCCTCGCAGCCTCGCCGGCTATGCCCTGACGCCAAAACCTCTTATTTACATGGTAGCCGATCTCGGGCAGCCACGCGCCATTTATGGGCTGCATCGTGATTCCTGCGTCACCAACCGGCTCACCCGTTTCCCGAAGTTCGATCACCCAAAGACCGAAGCCGTGCGTTTTATAGTTATCAAAGCTCCAGTCGAGCCACCTCTGCACCCCGGCATCATCATAGGGCTTCGGATAATACCTCATGGTTTCCCCGTCACATAAAATCTCGGCAAGCCAAGCAAAATCCTCTTGGCAATACTCGCGGAGCACCAGCCTCTCCGTTTCTAAAATCACTTTTTTATTTTTGCAACACATAAAAAAGATCTCCGAATTATTTCTTTATATACATTCTGCTGGGCATCTCCTCACCGTCGCCCAAGGCATGGCAATAAAACTCCCATCCGTACCTCTCGTAGAAAGAATCATGATCGGTGAGAAGATAAATCGGACTAACGCCCCTTGCCTTCATATCCTCATAAACAAAATTTAAAAGCGCCCCCGCGATGCCCCGACCGCGATATTCAGGCTCAACAAAAACTGCGCAAACGTTTGGCGCAAGATCAGGCCTATCGTGAAAATCGTTTTCTATCACACCAAGACCACCAACGATCTCGCCGCCCGAAAGACAGGCAACGTACCATTCAGGGTATGCACCTGCACCCGAAATAGCGTCGTTCATGCTTTCAAGATATGCCTCTTTTGGCACACCCCACTTTGAATTAAACCATCCGGCAGCTTCATCTAATCTTTTCGGGATCTCCGTTATTCTGAAAATTTTATAGTCTGTCATTTTCCTTGCTCCTTTTATTGTCATTGCAAAACCCACAATTTGTAAATATTTATATACATTATTTGCGTTTTTTGATTGTGTTTTTCGTTTTATAATTTCGCACCAAAAACAAAAAACATTTTCCATTACTTTTGACATTTTAATTATATCATAAAATCAATTACAAGTCAATAAGAAAAGAGGCAATCCCAAAAAAACGAGATTGCCTGAATATTTATTTTTCCAACATGCGATTTATATCTTGTAATACGTTTATCACCGGGGCATCATCATCGTTATACCCCCACTCCTCCTTAAGGCAAGTGATAATCTGATTGTAGGCTTCCCTTGCCCGATCTCTTTCTCCAAGTATTTCATAAATTGCGGCCATACCTTGCATCGCATCGGTAAATCTTGGTTTTTCATCGTTTTCCCAAGAGCGCTTGTAATACTGAATTGCCTTTTCGTACTCCGCTTTTTTGGCATAATACTGCGCCGCTTCAAAAAGAAATATCTTATCATCACCGTATTTTTCTTCTGTCGCCCTCATTATTTCATCAGCTCCGCGTTCGTTATACTCCGCCAAAGCGATATGCGCCTTATAAACTTCCACCATCACCGGCTTGTGCGCAGGTAGCTTTACAAACTCCGAAAGATAACGCTTAGCTTCTTCGGTGCGATGATCTGCAATGAGATTGTCAATCAAATAGAAATATGGCAGCGCGGTTTTAGGCTCTGCTTTATCATTTGCGATCACAGCCTTATAAAAATCAATAATTTTAGAATGGTTACAAACGTTCCAATCCCAAATAACAGCTCCCTCCGCCTTGCAAAGCAGCCATTGGCACCCCTTTTCCCCCGGATTCTTCATTATAGATTCGCGAGAGAGCTTGCTGACGCGCGCGGAATCCGCTTCCATTCTATGGTGATAAAGATCTGCCAAAAGAGCAACTGCCCTATCATGGTTTTTCCCCATCATCTCACCCTCAAGAAATCTGCAATTCTCGGCAAAAATATCCGCAGGCATATCATCCTCTCTATCGATTCTGCTCTCAATTCTATTCATTTTTTGCTCTACCGAAAGATCAAAAAGCTCGTCAATAGTAACCCCCATCACCTCCGAAATAGAAGGCAATAAGCTTATATCGGGAAGCGTATAACCGGTTTCCCATTTAGAAACAGCCTGCGGAGTAACGGACAATCTATCTGCCAAGGCTTCCTGCGTTAGTCCAAGCTTAAATCTAAGCTGTTTGATTTTTTTACCAATACTCATATAATCCTCCAAGTTCCGTCATTGTAAAATAAGTATACCATAAACCCAATAATAAATCAATAACTTGTTTTGATACTCTCATCAACCATCAGGAGAATCCTTGAAAACCACGCAAAATGGTAAGATTTTATATACAATTAAAATAAAGTGTTGAAAAAGTACTAAATATGTGCTACAATAATCTTACAGATAATAAAAAATCCGAATAGGAGGCAATTTTATGAAAAGACTACGCATAATAGCCACAGCACTGCTGATTGCTATGCTTATATCTTGCACCGGCTGCTTCGGATACGGCACCAGACTCCCGAAAGATATCTTTGATAAGGTTCATAAGATATTGCTCGGTGTTAATGGAGATGAATACGTTTTGGAATCAAAATATCACAATTCCGATATGTATGATTTTGTTCCGGTAATTAAAAACACGCTTGAAAGCGGAAAAATTGATGTATCCAATGCCCTCGATCAGGTTAAAATGCCTTGCGATGACACCGCGGTGGAGTATAACAAGGATGCATATGATCTTTGGTTTGAACTTCTAATTGAAGACGGAAAGTATAAAAAGCTATTCTTCACAATGGACAAAAACGACACTCAAACGATTTGGATCTATGCAACAGAAACAGATAGCTATAACGACGGCAGCTTTTTAGAATACTATGCCTGCGACTGTAAGGAGCTTGTGGCGTTAGCAACGAAATATGCCAAGAGCATTAATATTGACCTGCCGACAAAAATTGAAATTACAAAATATGATATCGGCGAAAAACTAGGCACCATTACAATCACAGATGAAACAAGCATCAACCACCTTGTCGATAACCTTAAATCCCTGAGGCTCAAGGAACTGAAACACAATGAGCCAACCGCGATCGAATACGAGCTTGCCCTCTACAATGCAGATGGAGAGATAACCAAAACAATCTCTATCACCTTAGACGGTTGGGTTGAGTATCACGGTCACTTACACTCTGTTATTATCGGAGAGCTTGACGTAGACTATATCGCAGAACTGTTTGAATAGCACCCAAAAAACTTGTCAGGTATAACAATATCATCTGGTCTAGTGCAATTTTTGAACGTCCCGCCCTATTTATATTTTGAGATTTTCGTATAATAAAGCCTATTAGAAAGCATCTATAACGTAGATTTTTACGGCGTAAAGCACGCTGAAAGAAATACTCGTATTTCAAAGAAGAATCACTTTTGACAGCATTAAGCTTCGTCATTAATCACATAATAAAACAATACAAAAACCACGGCCCCAACACGTGATTGCCCCTAAAGGTCAAAATGCTTTATGGGACATACCACACAAGCCGTGGTTTCTTTTTTATCGATAGGTAATACACTCTCAAAGCTGTCCTTAAAAGTACAATTAATTCAACTTTGATTTTCATTGGTGCAAAAAACGGGAGAACGTACGAACCTTTTTGTTGATAATTATCAAAGATTAATTCCAATGAGAAACCTTATATTTCTTCCCCATGGCCTTTTCATTGAAGGTAATATAAGAATGCTTTCTACATTTCAAAATCAACCTTCTACCGTCCTCGCGATGCGTATAAACGGTCTCAAAATTGCCGGTTGTGGCTTTCAGTTTTTCCGCCAACACCTCTACGTATTCTTTCTTTTTGCCAATAATAGAGGGGCAAGCAAAAGACAGCTCATAGTTATAACGCTTGAATATGTTTTTGGAAATCAAGATATAACGAGGATTTTCAATGGGAGAAAGCATTTCTGCCATAGCCGTATTGAAAATATTTTGATCGTGAATTGATGCGTTTCTCAAATGCAAAGCAACAAAACACAGTTCCTTATGAGCAGTAGTTTCAACCTTTGCAGAAGGCGATATCAACTCACATTCACACAATGTTTTGTAAACTGCAACACCCAATGTTTTTATGGAATGAGCAGGATTGAAGTGTAGCAGCATCTTCTTTATACCGTGGTAAAGAACAACAAACAATCCAACCATCACCGCAATTGTTCCCAATGTCAACGGAACATTATTGTTTGCAATCAGCCTCATCAGAGGTTGCAATAATGAAATCTCTATCGAAACAATAATCGCATTCAATGCGAAATTCCAAAATGTAAACACAGGAATTCTTGCTTCCGTGGGAATTTCGGTTTCTACACCGACCGCAAAGCTTCCGTCTGCCACTTCTCCGCGCCATTTGTTCTTTACTTCGCCACGGTCGGCAGACAGTCTTAGCATTTCCTCATTAATTAGTTCTATGCCATTTTTATCATAGGGAGGCTTAATCAAAGTAATACGCTCAATTCCACTTTCAATCGTTCCCGTCGTATAGTTGGGCCCCATAAAGGAATCAAAACGGCGTTTTAAAATATCATAGTCATACGAATGGAGCTCCTTGTAATCCTCTTTTAGGTATGCAGAGATTCTCTCCGTGGCTTTATCTTTGAACAAATATTCCGGTTCAACCGTTACAAGATGCCATATATTTGCTGACTTTTGGGGATCGTTTTTATCAATGCGAATTGCTCGTCCACGCATTTGGTTAGACAAAACAAAACTACCAACAAAGCTTGCTAAAATAAGCGAGTTAATACAAGGCGAATCCCAACCTTCACCGAGAAGCGATTTTGTTCCGATAAGTATTTGGATTTTACCTTTCTCGAATAACTTTCCAACGTAATCAACGCCTCGATGCAGAGCTCCTGCAAATTCAACCGTGCAGTAATCTGTATCCGCAATATCTTCTTTTTTATGTTTGATATTTGAGAGGTCAATTGATTTTGGAAGAATAACGAGGGATCCCGAAAGAACTCCAATGTTTACCTTTAAGTTGGCGCGACGGAGAGTTTCAAAAATGCTGACGATATTCACCGAATTAAATTCTTCGGCAGATGCAATTTTTAGGAGATTCTCTTTTTTGATATAATCGGTAAGGACGAGCATACGAAGTCTCTCACCCATTGCCGAAACTTCATTCGAAGCGATACGCTTTATACTCTCAAGCTTTCCTACCGATGAGATCAGAGTTCTTTTCAAACGCTCGTTCAGATCAAGAGTAACCTTCTTCTTTTCGTAAACAGAATGATTTTTTAAGACAGAAATGATCTCAGATTTCTCTTCTTCAGTAACTAATTCTCCGTTAAGAAGAAAACTAATTGCCATTTCGGCATACTGCATTTTAAAAGGAGGAAGTCCTCGTTTGGCAGTCAATTCACGAATAAGTTTTTTATCAATTTCAAAGCCATAATATTTAAGCAACGTTACAAGAGCTATATATTGCTTGGCATCCGAAAACAGTATATCGTAGTCCCGTTCTGCATTTAAGGATTGACATACATGATCAAATAGATCAAGCTTTCCGAGATCCTCCACAGCAAGTAATGCACGTTCTTTGTGAGTGCGGAAGCTTTCTATTTCCGCTTCCGTCGGATAATTGAAGTACACGTAATCCTGATGAGGACATAGCGTATTTTGGCAGACAAGCTCGGGAACGAAAATCTCTTCATCAATCTCTCCACAGATATTCATATACCTGCTCCATTCCGATCCTTCCGAGTCATACGGAGGTGTAGCTGTAAGAGAAATGATTTTTACATCCTTATCAAGCGCGGAAATAAATTTTTCAAGCGCTTTCTGCCACTCGTTTTTGAGATGATGCGCCTCATCAAGGCATACGGTTTTTATCCCGAACTCTCTCATAGTAGCAAGAATATCAACATCAGAGCAGTCAATATCTTCATCTTCGGTTGTAGATATCTTATCTACCGCAGTATATAAGGCTTGATATGTTATTGAATTTACAAGTTTAATCTGATGCAGGTCATTTGAAAAGAATAATGAAAAGTCTTCTGTATTATCAAGGAACAGATTCTTAAATCTTTCTCCCCACTGCTCGCGAATTGCCGTTGTGGGGGATAGAATGATACAAGGTGAAGCTAACCGACGAATCAATTCAAGTCCAAGAACGGTTTTTCCGCTACCGGGTGCTGCAACGATATTAATTTTTCCGTCTTTAAGATACTTATCAGCGTTATCAAGCACCCGTTGTTGATAGTCGCGAAAACTACCATTAAAATGAACTTTATCAAAACTCGACATACTCGCACCTCTCATTATTTTCTAAAACAAGTATAGCACATATTTCAAAATAATGCAACAAAAAAAGCAATTCTTCAAGAAGAATTACTTCAAAAAAATTTGTCTAGCGATTTGAATACCAAAATAATCTCATGTAAAGAAAAATACGAACCTCGACTTATCAAGGTTCGTATTATTTCTATTTGTGAGCAATCTAAAATTTTGATACCATTTTATTAGGGATACAAAGTTTAACCTTATGGGTGCATTTTCCTATAAGGGTTTGCACCCGTTTTAGTTCGATAAATTGGAATTTGTCAGTATAACTCCACTTCTTCTGACCCATCAAAAGTAGGTTCTGCTTTGTAATCTTTAACACACCACTGCTTTATATATTGTGCAGCTCTTTGCTCGGCATATTTTGCATTTAATACTTTCCCATTTTCATCGACTTCAAGATTGTTAATAAAAATAGCATATACTGTTTCAAGCAAACTTGGACATTCTCTAAATTCGTCAAAATAATCAATTCCTTCTAACAATGGATAACCAACTATTTCGTTTGCAATCCAATACGAAAACTGCCTAACAGCTCCACTTACTGAATGACTTAATTTCATAGTAATCCTCCTACAAATTCTTATTTATTTATGAGTTCATTATAGCATAAAATCCAACTAAAAGCAAGTGTTTCTTCGGTAGATCACAAATTGAACGATACCCCATAAACCCGCCGAAAGGGGTATAAAGTGAACGATTTATATTTTACGGCTATAACAAAAAAGCTTGCAAGGATGAAACTATCCCGGCAAGCCGTGCGAATTTAATTAGGGCTAACCGAGTGTTTCTCGATTAGCCTTTGCTTTCAAATTATATGAGGTTGTAAAAAAGCGCGTTTTTTCACAGCGGCGGCTATGCAACACAAGGAAGATGATAGGCGAGTCTTCCCTCTCGCTATCAAAGCTTCAGAACTGCGGGCATTTCGCCGCCTTCTACGTATACGTCGGTCTGCTCCACGAAGCCGAAGGAGCGATAGAGGGCTCTTGCGCCTTCATTTTTCATATCGTAGGAGAACCAGCAATACTCCGACTCGCCGCAGGGGAAGGTGCGGATGAAGTCCAAGGCGAACTTCATGGCTTCTCTGCCGTAGCCCTTGCCCTGATACCTTCTATCTATCATAAGTCGCCAGATCATATAGGTGTTTCTCACGTGTTTCTCGTGTCCCGCGGGGATCTCCCTGTCCGAGAACGCATCATAGGTGATCATAAGGAAGCCTACAGACTTATCTCCGTCAAAAATTCCGAAAGGAAAGACGGGGCGGTTCTTGATTACCTCAAGATATGCGTGGATAAGGCTATACTTATTGTCTGCTACAAAGTCCTTCTGCTCCTTTTGATGCGGAGCTTGGTTATAGCGTAAAAATTATCGTCGTTTATTCTTTCTAAACGTATATTGCTCATGGATTTTTCCTTCATTTTAATTTATTATTTATAATACCGTTATGAGTAGCGGAAGATTGCCTCCGACTTGCCGCTCCGCTTTAATCCCTTCGAATAGTACCGGGCTTAAAAAAGATATGTATGACGCGGTCGCTGAATTTATGCGGATTTCTGCCGACGTAGATCGTCGCGCCAACGAAGAAGAAAATAAGCAAATCCAGTATGGCGAATACCACTATTAAAAGCTTGAAGGTATAGGATTCATGCTCGTACCACCTATCATAGGTAAGGTAGCGCTTTCCGTTCATTTCGATGGAGGAAACGTAATGTACGTCCCTATCGGCGACTTCTTGAATTATCAAAAGATTGAGCCTTGCGCCACTCGAAAGCTTAGAGATCAGCTCGGAGGAATTATTAATAACATCGGTATAGCTCGATACGCAATACTCGCTATCGAAGGAATCGTATATATAGAGGTTCCCGTCCGAAATTTCGTAGCTATCTACGGTTATGGATTTTTCCGTGAAGGCTTCCCTGCTATCGGGATAGGCAAAGGTGAGAAGGCCTATTGGCATAAGAATAAATGGCACTGTAAGCATGACGAAAACAAGAACGAATGCCTGAGGATCCTTGACGTGATTATTGAAGATATCCTTTTTTCGCGCCTTTGGTATCGTCTTACCGCCATTATGCTCGCGATATCGCTTCTTCGCAAGGGCGATAAAGCGTTCTCCGTTAACGGCGTTGCCTGCGACGTATATAACTTTGTCGCCTGCATATAGCTTTACGTCGCTATTTCCTTCGAGAATCCCCATAAGGTCGCGATACTCTATAGTCCTCTTTATGCCAAAGAATCTTTTATACGTGAAATCCTGATCGCGGAAGGTAATGCGACAGTTGAAATAAGCGATAACGAGAGCCACTCCAAAAAGCGCAAATAGGAAAAACGCGCCGGATGAAAACCACATTGTAACATCTCCAAAAATGAGAAAAACTATTCCAATCGCTGTAAAAATAACGGCACAAAGAATGCCCGTAAATAGCGTATAGCCGCGTAAGCTTACCATATTTGAGCGATCGGGTCTGGGTTTCTTAAATATCTTCTCTAAAATGCTATCAAAAAAGCCCATTAATAAGCCCACTATCGCCAATAGCGATGTTTTCATACGGTTCTCCTTTCAGTTGTAACTTCGTTTATATTATACCACATGAGCGCGAGTTTTGCAATACGTTTTAACCTTGCGAAGCAAGATTTCATCGCGTAGAGATTTCATCCACCAGAGGTGGATTTATTCCGACGAAGGCGGATTTAATTGAAAAAGGCTCAGAATTGTATCCAATCCTGAGTCTTTTTCTGTGAGTAATCTAAAATTTTGATACCATTTTCGGGTGGGTGCAAATTTTAGTGTTATGGGTGCATTTTTGTAATGGGCTTGCACCTATATTAATTCGATAAATTGGAATTTACTTCTTCACTACTTTCTTGCACCAAGTGCGTTTGTTGCAATTCGGACACTTTAAATAACGGGTAAATCCCATGTGCATCGCATTCATTGCTTCTTTATAAGTAGGCACAATTTCGTGACCGCAATTTTTGCACTTGTATGCACCTACGCTCACTTCAAGCTTTAACGCATAGAAGCACGGTATTAAAAACACAACGCAAACACCGAGAATGGTGACAAGTTGCCACACTCCTTCAGGCATCAAAAATGCAGCAATAAATATGCCTGCAATTAGTGCCGTCATACTTACAATCATAATTGCCCACATAGAAGACCAGATCGTTTTGTTTTTCTTTTCTAATTCTTTTGCCATATCTAAGAGAAGCTGTTCGTTTTTTTGATTGTTGTTTTCCATATTGATTTTCTCCCCACTTAATAATTCGTTTACGCTGATGCCGAGAATATCACAGAACTCAAGCATAATTGAGGAATCAGGCATTGCAATGCCGCGTTCCCACTTGGATATTGCTTTGTCGGTGATACCGAGTTTTTCTGCCAACTGCATTTGCGTTAAGTTTTTTTGTTTTCTGCATTCGGCAATAAATTTTCCTATTTTCAATTGATCCATAGGCGACCTCCTTTCGCATACAGTATAACCGCTATTGCATATAAAGTACACACACCATTGCTTTAGTGAGGAGAAGTAAACCGTTGGTAGAGTGAATTAACAGGCAAATTCTTGATTTTAGGTGAGTTTATTATAACATAATATCTAGCTAAAATCAAGGCGTTTCTTCAGTAAATCAATAATTGAACGATACCCCATAAACCCGCCGAAAGGGGTATAAAGTAAACGATTTATTTTTTATGGCTAAAAAAAAGGCTTGTGAGGATGAAAACTATCCCGGAAAGCCTAAATTTTTGCTGTAAAACCTATGAAAAAGGGCAAAATACCCCTATTGGGGCAATAAAAAAAGCCATAATACCGATATTTTTCGTATCAATATTATGGTTTCTTTATGTGTAATAACACACTCGTTGATACAATGAACTACCGAAAGCGAAAATGGTGCATTTATTCACCGCGACCGTTATAATGATCTCACCGATCGCGTTCGCATCGAGAAGGAAAAGTACAAACAGCTCTCAAGAAGGCGCAAGCGAATGGCAGCGAGATATCGGTTATGTTTTGAGAAAGAATAGAAAAAGTCCCCGAATAACACCTAAATACAAAAGTCGGAGGCCAAGCGGGCTTAG
>JAZNPB010000133.1:0-18060 GCA_045589435.1 Eubacteriales bacterium
AGATAATTATCCTTTTATAAAGGTATTTACTGACGAGCAACGCCCGGAAAGCTGGGGTGCAGATGCAAGAGATCTTTGCGACATCCTTTACATAGAGTCCAACGGCAAACAGAAGCTTGCTATGCCTTTCTATACCATAGAGGAAATGCTGACCGAATGGGCTTTCAGGGGCTTCATAAACCTTTACTACATGATGCGTTATCTTCGAGGAGATACTACACTTCTTATCTACGTTCTAAAGCTCATAACCTCTTGGCTCTACCAGAGGAACGCAAAGCTCTACAACCGCTTCGGGTATTGTCTAACGCACATTAACAAAGAAAAAGGAACGATGGATGGCGAGGCTGAAAAGAAGAAATATTACGTAATTAACAAGAAGATTTACAGTAGAAGATTTACAACAGACTGCTTTAGCGATTACTTTAATGAACTTGCGAAAAAATCTAATATAGGACTTAACGATTATATGGAATACGAAACAGAAAGAGCGAGTGTTGAGGAACTTAAGATGCAGAACAGCTACTTTATTAACGCACTCTACAAAAACGCAGGCTCTAACTGATGGCGTTACAGTTAAATCCAAAGGTCTGCGATAAAAGGGAGGTCTATGGCTTATGCTGAAGCAAAGGTCTATTTTGATGGGAGTCACTATATAGCGATACCCCATACAACAAGACCTTCAAAATCAAGGAATACCCCCTTGGAAGAAAGAGTTGAGGTTAAAGCCGACACTCTTAAAGGCAAATTTAATGAAAATGCGACAGAAAGCACGGCCCCTTTACCGGGGGACGTGCCTTTTGAGCTGGAAGAAATCGAAGTTGATGATATTGAAGATGTTTTTGGAGCATTTGAGAGTAATGAAACTGATGAATCTGATAATAATGAGAACGAAGCCCCCTCGCCAAGATTTGCAACAAAAAAAGAAATTTTTGAAGAACATTACAAAGAGTGTTGCCATATGCGAAGGCACGAACGCAAAAAAGCTTTGATAGAAAGGATGCGTCCATATTTTGATACAGAGGAAAAAGCACGACTGTATGTTACTATAAATATTGAGCGAAAACTGCGTAATCTTATTTGCAGAAGAATAAGGCTTTCAAGAAAAGCAAACCTACAAGAGTTCAATTATTTTTGTACTTTTACTTACAATGATAAACTCCATGACGAAGAAAGCTTTAAGAGAAAGCTAAGACATACCATATCAAATTTCAGCAAAAGAAAAGCATGGAAATATATAGGTGTATGGGAACGCTCTCCCGAAAAGAAACGCCTTCATTTTCACGGTCTGTTCTATATTCCCGAAGGCACAATGCCGGGCTTTTTGATTCAAAAGGAGGATTATAATTTTAATACCAGAAGGCGGCAGATCACCAACCAAAACACCTATTTTAACGAAAAGTTTGGTAGGTCAGACTTTGAGAGTATTGACGAACCGAGTCGAAAAGGTACAGCATTAGCATATATAATCAAGTATATCGAAAAAACAGGAGAGAAAATCGTTTACTCTAAGGGACTGCCTCAATTTTTCATCTCAGATATTCTCGAAAGTGATGTTGTAACTACTATAGGATCAGAGGATACAAAGCTGTTATTATTTGATGATTTTAATTGCATCGACGAGGGGTGCTATATAGGTGTCGTAAGCTCTGACGTGATAGAGCAACTTCGTAAAGCCAACTAAAAATCAAAAATCACATAAGGGCTCAAACAAAGGTTTTAACAACGCAACTTTTAACCGACAGAAGAAACAACGGGCGAGTCGGCAAGCGGTTTAGCGCCGCCGCCCGTTCTTTGTCGGTATTGCGTTTCCTTTGTTCCGTTTGTTTTTGTTTTTTGGGCGTGTGCTGGGCTGGGCGGAGCGCAGGGACCCAGACTTGTATCAAGACAAGCACACGCCCTGTAGTCACACACCTAACTTTACCCAAACTTTTCCCCAACTTTACCCGAACTGTAACTGACATAAAAAAAGGGAGAGTTTTTAAGCTCTCCCTGTAAGGTGTTAAGTTGTAAATAAAAATAACTTACAGTAGCTTTCTTTTTGCATTATTTAGTATCTTTTCTATTATACTAATACATTTTCTATTCTATATGTTATTTATAAAAAATGTTTTCCAAGAAGCATTAATTGATCTTCACGTTCATGATACAACTCTTGCATTTTGTCCGCAAGTGGTAATAACTCTGTATGAATATCAAGTATAGTTGATTCGATTTGATTTGTTTCATTCGAATTATAGAGGCTTTTCCTATAATTGTTAAGATTATCTCTATCGACAGGATCGTATCCTTTCTCGGGAAGTATGTCATAGAGCTCTATCGGTAGTTGATTTCTTGCCAATTCAAGTTCATCAATCCACAGATATACATTCTCTCTGTCCTCAAAAACATCCCGTTTGCTACCATATAGAGCCTTGAGATTATAGCAACTGGCAGTATTAATGATGTTTCTAATGACATCTAACACATCTTTAAGCTGCTTATACTCTTTTTGAAGTTTAGCAACTTTATTGTTCCTAATATTCGATAAAAAGTAAAATACCAAACCAGTAAAGCAACCACAACTTGTCGAAACTAGTACGCCTGATGCCCAATTGGAATAATCATAAATGAGAAAAGATAGAACTAAAAGAAGCAATGCAATCAAAAAGATAATAATTGACCACCAAAAAGGAGATAGACTAAACAATCGAGAACGCAATTCTTGGTTTCGATATTGTATAATTCGTTTTACAGTTTTATCTTTTCTCATAAAAACCTCGCATTGATTGTAATTAATTCTAAGTAATACTAAAAAGCCTATTGAATGTTCCTTTAGCTATTATCAATCGCATTCAGTTTTTCATTCAAATCCGCATAATAGTGCATTCCCAAACCCTGTAAATTTTCTTTTTGTAAATACAACTTCAAAATGTTATCACTAATTTCCGGCTCAGACTTGGGGATCATATTCATATACAACAAAAAGAGCGCTAATGTGTTTTCTCTCGATTCGGTATATACAATCCCTTCAAAATCATCTAATTGCAACTTCATCTTTTTTCCAATATTTAGTATGATTGCTCTATTGTTAATTATAATCATATCAAATTGTTCTTGTTTAGGAACTTTATTTGAAATATAGAAAGCAGTAATATTTGAAATTAGCGTTCTTAGATCAGCGTATGTTTTGTCTGCAAAAATAAATGTTGGGATTCTCTTAATGCGATCTTTTCCTTCCTCCGAGCATTCAATTCCAGTTCTTATCCGGACGAGTTTTTTAACACTTTGAACCTGTTTTAATCCTCTTTCAATTTCATTATTATTCGACAAATCTGGTTTAACTTCGATTGCATAATCTACTCCATCCGCAAAGATAATGGATGGTTTCCCTCTTTCACCATCCAAAGTGTATGGATGAGAGGGGTTAATAACAATACAATCTATAGAATTGCTTCTATTTCCATAACTATCAATAATATTGCCTTTAACAATTCTAAATGGAAAAGGGAAAAATTTTTTCAAGAAGTTATGGATTGTATCTTCACGTCGGTCAGATATTTCTTGTGGAGTACCTTCCCCCTCAATACTTGCTTTTGCAAACGAAGTTGCAATCTCTTGTGATTCTATTTTGAGTATTTCTAGTAGTTTGCTCATTGTTTGTCCTCCAATCAAATTTTGATATATCTTCATAGATTCAACTTTTTTGATCAATTAGAAAGTGCGTTGAGAGAATATGTAATTTTCTAATCTCCTAATAATATCGGTTTATTTTCAATGTTAATTAGATGTAATCGTATTCGTCCGAGATTGATTCTAATCCCCACAAAGATGGTGTTTCTCTAATATCACGATCTTTCAAAAGGTCGGTTAATTTCGGATCAACCTCAATTTTGTTTATGTTAAATCGTTGCGGCACACCAAGTTTAAGAGATTTTCTAAATCTCACATCGTATCCGTCTGCATCGAATGATTTTGATACAAGGACTATATTATGACCACCCATTGATTTAACCTCATCACTCGAACTACACGACTCATAGCGAATCCCATCAAAATAGTCATCATGTGCAACCCATTGGAGTAATAACTGAGGTATTATATATTCTTCTTTAAAATCGGCTTTCGGATATTGAGTGACTACCGAGCAAGCTGCTCTCAATGGATAAGTGCAAATGTGTTTCAATAAATATCTTCTGACCGCTTGCTTATCTTGCTCATTATGAAACCAACAGAAGAAGCTGTGTTTCAATGGCATTAATTTTTCGGAGAAGTCTATAAATTTTAAATAATCGTTTTCTTCTTGTGGTATATCATATTTTACGATAGTAAACTGCTCCGGCTTTCCGCATTCGTACCAACACAGTTCTGCCTGAGAAGCTAAATATATGCATGGGTATCCAGGCATACTGTATCTTTCGGTTTTCACCAACTGCCTCATGGTGGCAGGAATGTGGAACAGTTCTTTTCTTTCAATAGGGAAAGTAATGCTTCCTCTAATTCTATAATAGATTTCTCGCATAAAAGCCCCAGAATACCGTTGCATCATTTCGGGCTTCATTTTCTCAAAAACTTCAAAAGCTTTAATAGAGGCATCGACTATTCTTCCTGATTCATGTAATCGTAGCACCTCTAACAGTTGTTTGGCATTGGATTCTATTTCTGGCAATTTAGCTTCTACCATTCTGCACATTTCTTCGCCAACCAAAGTATTGTCCGAGAGAGAGATGGATTCTTTTAATGTTGTTATGTATTGAGCGTAGTTTTCGCTTAAAAACTCAAACATTGTTTTATTATCACGGCGCAAATGGCAACGGAATCCTTCTAATATTTCAAGCAACTTGTCCATTGTGTTCCTCCTGAAGTAAATAATAATATGCACTTGTATTATACCATAAAATATGTCCTTTTTCAACCTATTAATGCAAACGGAAAGCAATCCGACATAGATTTTTGACTACGAAGGATTGCTTTTTCTTTATTCGGTTAATGTTTCTATGGCAATCTTCATTCCCAACTTGAAGACATATTCGAAGATGGTTGCTTCATCGAGACTTATATTGTAACACATATTTTTTTGAATTTACAATATATTCTTTGTTGATTTAACAAATTTCATAATCTTTTCTTAAATAACAAAAATTGTTACGATATAATACTTGCAACGATTTTTGTTGTCCTATTCGGTTTTTGATTAATTCTCCGTTAAAACGGGCAGGCTTTTTACAACTATGTTTTATACTTTACATGTACAGTTTTTATACTTTACATGTATGCATCTTATTGAAAAAATTACACTTTTGTGATATAATATTGTATAAATCAATGGTAATTTGTCGAAAGGATTGTTATGACACAAATTTTACAGAAAGAAACAACAGTAGAATCTTTAACTGAGGAAATAAGAAAACTGTTAAAAGATATTTCTGTTGTCAATGATACCACACTGCACAACGATGATCAATGCGTAGAAATTAATTACTTTGAAAATCCCTTAAATCCTAATCTATTAGCATATTGCTTCGATGTGATATTAGGTTTTGATGTCAAATACAGGATTTTTGAAAAAGTCAATTTCATTATCGACTTCGATTATAAAGGCACTTTCGCTACGGTTGGCCATTTTAAAATGAGCTATCAATTATCTATTCAAAAAGAGTATCGCGACGAAATCATTACCTGTTTTGAAAAGGTGCGCCCCCTGTTGGAAGATCTATTTATGAAAATCGGAGAGCAGGCGCTAAATAATAATGAATTTTCAATGGAAAATGAATCGCGTGACTACTTTTCAAAACTGACTTTTTATGAAAAAAGGATCGACAGCCTTGTTCATCGCAAAGGAATCATCGAAGAAAAGTGTTATGGTAAATACGAAATAACCAAAATTGACGGCAAGCATACGTGCATGCGAATGAAAGGTAGTGACTATCTCCGTGCTCTAAAAATGGAAATTACGTATGATATTGAAGCATACATCGATACTTTCTTCTCTACGCTTGAACATGTGATAACACTGTTGTATCCATTCACGGTTGATTTTTCATCGAATACCTCCTATTACAAGTGTTATATAAGAAATACAAAGTGGCATTGGGAAAACAAGATAAAAGATGTGTGCGGAAATTCAATGCCTGATAGAATTACTTCTGAATTAAGACGCATTAAAGAAGTTTACCGAAACCACAATGCTCACGGAGGCTTTTCTAGAGAGATGATGGCATACGTACAAATCCCGCACTTTGGTCGTTTTCCCATGTATGTTGGCAAAGAGTATTTGAAAGGGTTTGTGGGTGAATGCTCGAATACCATTTCCTATGAGATGTATCTTGATGCTAAAAGAGTGTTTTCAGAGTTTTGGGAAACGCTGGACACTGTATACAAGATCCCAATGTTGTTTGTGCGTAGCGGACTACCTATCTCTGTTGACACAAAACGTTATACTGAAAATGTACATAATGTAAAAGATGCAGAATGGTTGATCGACAAGATGTGGTTTGATATTGACAATCAATCCAATATGGATTGGTAAAACCGTTTATGTAAAAGATAGAGCAAGTATTTTGTTTTCTGATTTGATAAGGAAATATCCCGTAAAATGTCACATTGCTATTTTCACTTTGTAAAAAATACTTCTATCTGATACTGTAATCAAAAGTGGGATTCAATAAAAAAGCCGAGCCTGGTCAAACCAAGCCCGGCTTTCTCATTGTGTATTAATTTAAAGTTGTAAATAACACATAAATCTTATCATAAACCGTAATCGCCTTACAAGGCCTATCTTGGTATGTAATTTCCTGTATTTCCGGCTTGCCATTGTCGATAGCTCGAAGTATTATTTTGTTCGATACTTCTTTGATTGCCGGGAACGTGCATTCAATAATATTATCATTAGCACCGACTTCAAGGATCTTGAAGCCTTTTTGTACGAGATACGAACTGAACTGCCAAAGTTTCTCAAACATACCGTTTGAGTCAAGTATCACCGATATGTCTTTCTCAGGGTGATATGCTGTAATTCTAAAGTAATTTGCCATTTGTAAGTCCTCCTTATGCGGCTATTTTCTTTAACTGCCTTTTTGCGTAGGGTAGCCATTTGGTGTTTATGTATGTGGTAATGTCATCTGCCGGCTTTGTGTTGCCGTTTGCGTAACATTGTAGTATTTTCTTGGATTTCAACGAGTATTCCATAGTAACAAGTGGAACGTCTGGTGCGTCTGCACTACGAATAAAGAATATGAGGGTTTCTTCACGAGCGAATTTCTGCTCATATCCCATACCACCTACACAATGGTGTAAAGCCTTACCCTCAGCCTTAAGCTCTGCAGGGCTCTTTGCTATGATAACGAGATAAGCAGCGTTTTTGTCCTTTTGCATAGGCAAATATTTTTCAGCAACGGCATTGAATTTCTCGTAGAACTCAGCACGTTCTTTTTTATCGTTTTCCATTCTTTTTGTGTTAGCTTCATCAATACGAATATCGTGCCAACGCATAAAATCGTGTGGATAGCGATTGCGGTCTATGCTCATATCAAGTTCGAGATAAGTACACGCCTTAAAATAGTCTAAATAGAGTCTATGCGATATGCCTTTTTCTCTTATGTATTTGAGATATGGCTCGTAATTATGATTAAGCATATCTCTTACCGGTTTTAATTCCTTATCGGAGCAGAGGGATTTCTTTTCATTCTCATGCCTTTGTGCGTCCCTCATGGGAATATTCTTTTTGTATGCCGAGATAATAGCAGAAACATAAAAGCCACCGCAAGCCAATAATAGTCTGTTGCTTGAGATCCATTTCTGAAATTTCTTATCCTTGCCGAGCAATCGTAATAACTGTACGCTTTGTGCCAGGTGTGAAAGTCCAAGCTTAACTAAATATTCAGCTTGCGGATACTGTCTGTGCTTACGAAGATATGGAATGATATCTACGTATTTATAGAGTTCAAGGGCACTATATTTATGTTCAGGAAATTTCTTGACGTATTCTTTGTTTACACATAGAGCGTAAGGATCAAATGATTTATCATAGTGCCATCCCCATTCGGGATCTTCATACCATTTCGGAGCTTTTGAAAGTCCTTCTTCATACCAACCTACCGAAAGCGTACCCATAAAATGACGGCATAGGTCTTTTACAAAGCATATATCCGAGTCAATACCGTGTACGGCAACCTGCTTGTAATGCCAATCGTTTCTATTATTCCTGACAGCGACAGTAACCTTAACAAGCTCACCGTCATTTTTAGTAAGATACGAATAAAATCTTACGTACTTTGTAGGTTTTTTGACTTGCTGATTATCCAGCCTTCTAATCTTTTCAACTATGTATTTAGGAACAGGTTTTATTTTTTCCATTTTCATTATAATCTCACCTCCAAGTCATTACCGAAAAGGGTTGAAATCACAGCAATAAGTTCTTTTTCCTCACGCTTGCGCTTTTCGTCAATGCTTTCTTCTTTATTGTTTTCTTCGGGCATTTCAATTACTTCGCCCGTTTCTATATTCACAGTACCTTTAATTGCGGATTTTACAGTAAGGTCATCGTTTTCTGCTATAACCAAGGTTAAGCCCTTATCGGTCAGCTTATCGTAATAAACGTCTGCTCTATGATAGGGGAAGCCGACCATCGGGACTCTGTGTTTTAAGCCCATATCCCGGCTTGTAAGAGTAAGGTCTATAAGCTCGCTTACTTGTACTGCGCCATAGCCAAATACTTCATAGAAATCTCCAACACGCATACAAATTATGTGTTCGGGATACTGATTCTGTATAGCCATATATTTTTGGAACAGGGGCGAGCCTTGGGGATCTTCTTCCACGATCACCCGGGCAGGCTCTGCTTTAGCTTCTTCAACTACGGTTTCAATAGTTTCTTCAATGACTTCTTCAACTATTTCTTCCGTATCATTAACAACGGGAGTTTCGTTTGAAAAATCAAAGAGAGATAACTGCTCCGACTGCGGTTTCTTTACCACGGGCGGTGTGTATGTAGTTGTAGGTGCTGTGGTAGTTTTCTTTACAACCGACTTCGGTGCTTTATATTCGCTGCCGTCCTCGTTGTAGAGTTTACCTATAATGTTTTCTTCCTCGAAATAGTGGATAGCCCAACCGAAAACAACGTCGCTATGCAAGCAAGCATATCTTGATCCTTTTTCAGCTTGTTTTTTAGCTTCTTCGTGTGCATAATCCATAAAACTGTCAAGTGTCTTTTTGTTAATAAGTGTTTTACCGTCCTTTTCAATACGGACGCCGTTATTTATCTTATCTGCCAGCGTTTCACTTGCATTTTCCTCCAAGTATTTCTTAATAAGTTCTTGTTCAGTACCTTTTGCGGTGAGATTTAATGTAATCATTTATAAGTCCTCCTTTTTATTGTTTTTCGTAAAAGAACAAAAAGCCCCTTTCTGTTTCCAGAAGGGTACTTCGTGCCAGATGCCATCTCTAACCTCTGACTTCTTTATTGGTATGATAACCCACTCAGGCTTTTTAAGCGGGCGATTATATAGACTTGCTATAGAGGGATAACGTAGGTACATTTTCTTCATCTCCTTTGCCTCTCTATACGTGCGAGTGATGAAACGCCTTATATAGTTTTTACAGCCTTTTTCTTTATAGCAAACCTTATAGCCATACGGATTATGTAAATTAGTCTTCATATAACACCGTATAACCTTTCTGCCACTCTTGGCAAAGCCGAGTAGAAGTTAGTATTCATAATCGTGTTATGCAGCTCTCGATCGTGAGCAAAGCAATTTCTATCAGCAAACTCATAACCCTTTTGGGTTAGTCTTTTAAGCTCGTAGCTGTCAGAGCCGTCGTGATGATACCCGGAAATGAAAAAATGACCGTTTTCATCATAGAACTTAACAAAGTCCAAATGACGAATACAGTCAAGCAGATCATCTATGCTGCGAATAAATTTACCACCTTGAGCAGGACCATCCCATCTGCCACATACACCTGTAAGTAGATAGCAATCCTTTTCAAGTAAATACTCAAGGTCGCCCTTAAATTCATACCAATCCCGGCGCTGCTGTTCTTCCATCTCGTGAAAAATTACGCAGTCGGGAATATCCTGCTCGGACACCCAGCCTTCCTCTTCGGCAAAGGTTTCAAATAGATAATTCTTAACCGAGTCAAAGCTGCTGGTATCGGCATCATCGTATAATACTGTTGTTTGGGTTTTCATTATTTACTCCTTTTCTTTTATAAAATAGGAAAACCACAGCTCGTTGTGAGCCGTGGTTTATCTATGTATGTGAATAAATATCTTATTGATAAATTGAAATTTATCAAACGGACTATTAATTGTCATATTCCTCTCGTTCAGATTTTGGGAAAGCATTGCCCCAATAATGATACGATAACTCATCAAGTGTTCTGAATATGACTTCATTTTTAGGGTTGGTTATTGCTATCTTGACATTACCACCCCAATATCTAAACCTTTCTTGACATATTCCGCAGGCAGTCAGAATTTTGAAATCGTCATTTTCGCTATCTCTCGAAATACATAATGAATGTGTAATACGCAAATTGAACTTTTGAGCTTCACACATGGCTCCAGTTTCCATGCACAAACCTGCCCCAGCATTAAAAGATTCTAAAGCTACGGATATTAGATACTGTTGGTCTTCTGTGAAAATAACAGCACAACCACCCCAGCCATTTGGAAATCTTTTATTAACGAACTCTGTGGCTTTTTGGTACATTTGTAATCCGATTTCAATATCATTCATAGGAAATTCCTCCTTGTCAAATTCTTATTTATCAATGGGTTTATTATATCACAAAAACGATTTAATGTCAATGTTTTTACCATCGCCATTTCTATACAACCCTCATAATACCGCCACCCATACTTCTAACACCTATTGTGCCGAACTCTGAGCAGAAGTCATCGTCTTTATTCCAAACGTAAGCAAATGCGTAATGTATTCCGCCTTCCGTATAACAAAGGTTTTTCCACTCGCTTTTGTAATTGGTAACTATGAGGAATGAATAAAGCTCGCCAAACTCTGTGAAATCGTGAGTAATGGCGTAAACAGTGCACTTGTGTTCTTTCTCAACCTCTTTCATCTTTTCATAGAGCTCGGGCTCCTGATCAACCCAAAATCCACCGAACATTTCAAAGAAGCATACTTGGTCTTTTTTCTCAAAACCGTTTACGTAGGGCTTGTAAATATCCATCTGCTTCAAAATCTCAATACCTTTTGCTTTTCTTTCGACCTGTGTCATAATAATTTCTCCTTAGATTTTATTTTCAACTTTTTCAAATTTGTAACCGATTTTTCTGAGCGTTTCTTCAAATCCAAACCAAGCGAGTAGGTTCATGTTGAAGTCGCTATTGCCAAGGGGATCTTCCTTATCCCATTTATCTCCAAACAGCTCCGGCAGAGAGTAAATACCCGTATCGCTCATATATTCGTATAAAAGCTCGTCTATTTCCTCTTTATACTGCTTGTAGAATCTTACTGTGTCCGTGTACCAAATTAAAAAGCCAACCATTCCTGATTGGCAGCCGTAATATAGTACGTCGGTGAAGATATTTACCTTATCTTCGTAGTTGCCCCATTCGTCTATAACATAATTACATACACGCCTATATAATGGGGATGCATCTCTTTTTAAGCTTCTTACGTTACTTAACGTTAATTTCATTATTTCACCTCCTTAAAGTCGTTTATATTGATTTTTGTATATTCACAACCGTATTCGAAGTAATAACCGTTTTCATCCTGATAAAGATCGTATGTAACAACAGTAATCTTACCTCTGTTTGTAACAGCTACGGATATTTCGTTCTTAAGCTCGCTTATGGCAACGATATTGAAGGTGATCCAAGCTTCACCGTCGTGAATTTTGAATTCGTGCAGGTAGAATTTGTTTTTCATTTTGTTATCTCCTTTTCTTATTCTTCGATGATTTTATACCAGATTTTATAATCAAGCTGAACTTCACGTTTTTCGTAATTGTCTTTACCGGTATCGATGTCAATTTCACGGATTTCGTAGTATCCACCTTGATATTCATTGGGTCTGTAAGGAATAGGGTGACAGTCCTTGATGCAGTCTTCAAAGACTCTGATGTACGGCTTGTTATTCTGACTTATGCAAGCTATAACTAAATCCGTATCGGTGATATAACCTACACCTTTCTGTTCGATCATGTCATTTCTTTTGTACCTTTTTACTGAGTAATAAACTTTTTTCATGTTGGAATACCTCCTGATTTTTTTATTTTGCCTTTCGGCAGGGGCCGGTTAGCACTGTTCGGGTATTCGTCTTGTGCTTTTAGGCTCTCGTGTGAAAATGTCAACGAACAGTATTCTGCCTTGCTTTATTGCCAGATTATAGAAAAAATATTACGTTTTGATAAAGAAAAAAGCCAAGTATTGCTACTTGACTTGTAAGGTAATTTATATAGGTTTTCAGTCATATTTTTTCGCGTTGATATTTTCGAGAACTGTGCTACGATCAGCCACCACGAAAGGCAAAAAAATCAGGCTTCGTATAAAGCCATATAAAAGAAAAAAGCCCATAGCTCCTTGTAAAGAAGCTATGGGCTTTTTTGATTATTTTAGGTGAATTGTGATGCCGAAATACTCCGCATTAAAGAATAAAACAAACTACTATTTCTCAAAGTTCGTTTTATTTCCTTTGGGGCTTATAATCCAAAATTTTGTTACAAGAACTAAGCTTGTATCTTACTTCTTATGTCTTGGCTAATCTTTTGATAGTCGAGTTCGGCTTTTTCGTCAAACACAAAAATACGAATAAACTCGCTTTTATAATTTGACAAATGTCCGATTACAGACATTGAATCAGCTGCCAAATAAGAAATTTCCCCTGTTTCTGGATCGTACAGTTTAACAGCTTCTCTCAATTCCTCGGCGTGTTCATCAGCATTTTCTGTCAGGGGATAGTTGCTTTGTATTTTTTCAACAGTAACAGTAACGATTTGATAACCCCAATTATTGCTTCCCACTATTTCAGAAATACTGTTAGGTTCACGTTTGAGTTGCCATTTCAAAACAGCGAACGGCTGTTGAGGAGAAACATCGTATAAATCCTTTACTTCATACACGATTTTGGGACGTTTTCTTTCCAAATACATTCGATACAATACTTTATACTCTTCATCTTCGGTAGATTCATAAAAATCTTTGAACGCCACTTCCAAACTTGAATCGTTAAAATTCAAAAATTCATAATCATTAATATGGTTATGAATCTCTTCCAAAGAGTTATACATAAAGCCCTTTCCCATAACCAACTTAATGTACATAGCTTTAATCAAGCCTTCAAACGCACCATTGGTTTTGTGGAAAATTATTTGTGAGTAGTGAAAATATCGAGACATTAAAAAATGCTCTACTACGTGTTGCCCTTTTTTATTACACACAAGCACTTTGTTTGACATTTCCGATTCCGTATTTGTATCGTCGACAACCATCAAAAGACGAATTAAGTACTGCAAATCCACCAATCCGTATTTTACACCGGTTTGGTATGAATCTCTCAGAAGATAATCCAATCTATCGGCGTCCAAACTAGAATGTAACAATTGTGAATACAGCATATTCTTTGAACCGATTTCGCCTGTAAAAATCTCAGCTATCTCATTTGGGTCCAAATCATTTTGCTCAAGAATATTCTTTATTCCTTCATGATTTGTAACAATATATTTGCCCAGTATTTCGTGGTGTGCGCTTTTAGAATGGGATGCTACCATTTCATACAGGGGAGGCTTTTTGGGGGACTCTGCGGAAGGTGTTATGTCTAACACGATTTGTGGTATTATTTTACAAGATTCCTTGCAATACCCATAAACCGATTCTCCTAAATGGGAAAGTGGATAATGTCCTATATCGTGTAACAAGGCTGCTACACGCATCTTCACTGCATCATCCTCTGTAATAGCTTCTTGTTTTAACAAGTGGTCTGTCATTAACCCCATAATATACAACACACCAAGAGAGTGGACAAACCTCGAGTGCTCGGCACCAGGAAAAACGTAATTGACCCTAGCCAATTGCCGCAGCCCTCTTAAACGTTGAAAGATAGGCAAAGCGATAAGATCTAGTTCAATTTGAGTAACAGGAATTCCGCCGTACACAGGATCATTGATATACTTTACAATTTTTAGCCTAGACTCTGCCACTATATACCTCTTTCTTGCTAGCAACACCTTATTTTTCTGAGTTGATCCATAGCAGCATCATAATCAGCTCTTGTATACTTTGGTTTATATTTAATCAAAGAATCGAACGGATTTTCTTTATTCCATTTTCTGATAATATACAAAAGAGATGCTAGGAGCTCATACCACGATACCACGGTGAGCGTTTGCGGCTTTGCTTCTTCTAAGCCATTAATTCTATCTATTGCATCTTTAGCTACATCAGAAAGTTTATAGGCAGAAAAATCATGATCTTTCAGCATATCCAAATTATCATAAATATAGGTTGTTAAATGAGGGGAATATGGACCACGAATATACCAATTATAGGAATAGCCGATATCAATTCCCATTTCCTGAAGTAAAAAAATCTTCTTTTGACTGATTATACGGTTATCAAATGAATCTTTTTTTACACCAAGGGCTTGAAAAACCATACCATTTGCAACATCAATATTCGTCATTTGGTCACCTCCAAATTATTAATTTGACTTATTGATTAGATAAATAGTCATAGTATATTATATAACAATAAGACTCAAAAGTCAACCCCTTAGATAAATAATTATCGTTATTTTATAAAAAAGGAACCATAACTCGATATCCAATTTCTTTATTAATAAAATTGACCAGTCTAAAACCAAACTCTATTAAAATTATTTTCATATATGCGTCCCTAAATTTTATTCGATTGTATTTTAGTTTTTGATATGTTAATCAATATATGTGTAAAGGGGATAAAAGTCCTTTCTTTGTTATTTATGATTGTACAGAGTAAATGTATCTTCATGTAATATTGTACCCAAGATTGCTAAAACTCTTCAAATTTTCACAAAATATTGTTATCATTACAAAAATATTAATGCTTTGTGGTTTGTGAGATTTAATCCTGGCAATCTTGATAATTATGAAGAGATTTTCGGTAATGTTTTATTTGCGAACTTTTGCTTAAAGGATTAATAAATAATTAAAAAGGCTTTTTATAAAGGAGATGTAATAAAAACGGAATTTTGGGATAAGATACAAAAATTGCAGAAAAATGTATTATTCTCTTAATAAGACCTGAATAAATAAAAAGATTTCAACAATACTTATGAACGCTACATATACAACAAATCCAAGTAACTTTTTATCGTCACTTGGATTTTGTTATTGTTTAGGTTGTTCGTTATCGTTTTTTAGTATCAATCCAAAATAATCCCTTGTAAAGAAAAATACGAACCTCGACTTATCAAGGTTCGTATTATTTCTTTCTGGTGCGGGAGACGGGACTTGAACCCGTACGTAGGAATACACACGCCCCTCAAACGTGCGCGTCTGCCGATTCCGCCACTCCCGCGAAAGCCATTACATTATACTACATTTTTTTCGGTTTGTCAAGGGCTTTTTCAAAACTTTTTACTACTTTTTCAACTTTTTTCAAAAAACAGAAAAAAACTTTGATTTTTTAATTGACTTTTAAATATACTTATGGTATAATACACCTTGGATTTGCGAAAAGCAAAAATCCAATGCGGACGTGGCGGAATTGGCAGACGCGCTGGTTTCAGGTTCCAGTGAAGCAATTCATGTGGGTTCAAGTCCCGTCGTCCGCACCATAAAGAAACCATAATATTGATACGAAAAATATCGGTATTATGGCTTTTTTATTGCAAAAATAGGGATAGTTTGCTCTTTTTCATAGGTTTTATCGCAAAAATATAGACTTGCCGGGATGGTTTTCTTCCTTGCAAGCTTTTTTTGTTTTTAGCCGTAAAATATAAATCGTTCAATTATTTTTTCCATAAAATAAAATCCTTGATTTAAGTTGGATTTTTTGCTATAATAAACTCACCGATAAATGAGAATATGCTTGATATCACTGATGTCCAATTGTGTAAAAATATATTGACATAAACAGCGAAATGTGATATAATTACAGAAACAAATAACAAAAAAAGGAACCAGCTGACTGAAGAGGACATTGGTTCTTTTATGCTTTTTAGAGGAAAATCTTATGGTTAGAAAAAAGAAATTCACACTTTCAACCACGCAGATCATATTGCTCAGCTTCCTCGTGACCATTCTCATAGGAAGCGGACTTTTGGCATTGCCAATCAGCTCTGCAAGCGGAGAAGCCGTGCCGTATCTCGATGCGCTTTTCACGGCAACCACCTCCACCTGTGTGACGGGACTCGTTACAATTCCCACGGTATCCACATGGAGCGTGTTCGGGCAGATCGTCATTCTGCTTCTCATACAGATCGGCGGTCTTGGTATCATCACCATTATGTCGGGACTGATGCTTCTTCTCAATAAAAAAATGGGCATCGGCGACCGATTACTCATTCAAGATGCCTTCAATCTCAATACGATGTCCGGGCTTGCGAAATTCGTCAAAAACGTACTGTTCGGAACGCTGATCATTGAAGGAGTCGGTGCTGTCCTGTATATGCTTGTGTTCGTTCCCGAGTTTGGTGCAAGGGGCATCTGGATATCGGTATTCAATTCGGTTTCCGCTTTCTGTAATGCCGGCATTGACATTATCGCGGAAAACAGCCTTTGCAATTACGCAACCAATCCCTTGATCAATATCGTCACCTCCGCTCTCATCATTCTCGGCGGTCTCGGATATATCGTGTGGTGGGATGTTCTCCGTGTGGTTAAAAGCCGTTCACCGAAAAACAGAAAAATATTCAGGCACTTGTCCTTGCACTCAAAGATTGCCATTACGGTCACGGCAGGGCTCATTCTTGTCGGCGCACTTCTCATATTTATTTTTGAATATTCTAACCCATTAACCATTGGAGAGATGTCCTTGTTCGATAAAATTCAAATATCCCTCTTCCAATCGGTTACTACGAGAACGGCTGGTTTTGCTACAATTCCGCAAGAAAATTTGACAAATGCCTCTGCCGCCGCATCTATTATCTTGATGCTGATAGGCGGTTCACCCGTAGGAACGGCAGGTGGTATGAAAACCGTAACCATTGCCGTCCTCATTTGCTCGGCATTTGCTACAATCCGTAATAAGAACAGCGCAACATTATTCGGTCGCCGCATTTCCGAGGAATCAATAAAAAAGGCGGTTTCGGTTATTGTAATGTTCCTTACGATTTGCGCTACATCGACCATACTCTTGATGGCAACGAGCAATGCTTCTCCCATAGATGTGGTTTATGAAACGGTCAGCGCGACGGCAACAGTCGGTCTTTCAAGAAACTTAACGGCAACACTTAACACATTTGGAAAACTAATTATCATCGTAACGATGTATTTCGGCAGAGTTGGTCCAATATCGTTGGCTATTGCTCTTGGAAGCAAAAATGAGAGTCAAAATGTTATATCAGAGCCGACGGAAGATATCAGTATAGGATAAAGGAGAAGAACAATGAAAACAAAGAAAACATACGCAATCTTTGGACTTGGTAGATACGGCTTAGCCGTGGCAAGAGAACTTGTAGAGAACGGCATGGAAGTCATTGCCGTAGATACTGAGCAAAAAATCGTTAACGATGCAGCGGCATATCTGCCCGTATGTAAATGCGCTGACGTGACCGATGCAGAGGTCATCTCACGCCTTGGAATTGGAAGTATTGATACGGTCATTGTATGTATGGCAAGTAACCTTGAAGCCAGCGTCATGGCGGTCACGCTTTGCAAGGAGGCGGGCGTTAAGAACGTTATTGCAAAATGCGCGAATGAGATGAATCAAAAAATATTGGTGGGTGTGGGTGCAGATCAGGTGGTTTTCCCTGAAAACGAATCAGGCATCCGCCTCGCCAAGAACCTACTCAGCTCCGGATTTATCGATATGATCTCTCTGTCTAAGGACGTATCAATGGTTGAGATCGACGTTAAGGACGAGTGGTGCGGAAAGAATTTAATCGAATTGAATCTCCGCAAAAAATACGGCTTCAATAT
>JAZNPB010000134.1:0-4412 GCA_045589435.1 Eubacteriales bacterium
ACCGCTTGGCCTCCGACTTTTACCGACGTTTATCTGGCGACAGACAGTGAAGAAAGTCTTGCGGCTGCTGGAACTCTTGCAAAGTCCTCTTGGTCCAATGATGAATCCAGGATTTGTCCTTTGCAGGTTCTCGATCTTTCCGCAGAAGAGCAGAACCATTTGATCTATCACTTCTATGCATTCTCACCGGATAACCGCAAGGAAGGTATCCCGGGTAAAATGGAGTCCTACCGTTATTCCACTATTCTCCTTTCAGAAGAATTCAGTGCCTACACGCATCTTCCGAGAATCAGTGAAGGTGGTATTTTCGCAGACGTCGGAGATATTCCCAAATTCTCCGTTCCGTCACAGAAGACAGGAGATGTCTATATCGGTAAGGTGCTTTCCGGTGAGCGTTGGACACAGTCTTCCGGTTATGAAACCCCCTTTGAATTCCGCATCGATGACAGTGAATTGATGCACGGTATCTTTACGGGTGAATCCCGTTCCGGTAAGACTGTTGCGGCAACACGCTTTATTTCCGAGCTTACCAAGGTCAGAAGAAAGAAGACTGGAAAACGTCTCCGTATCGTTGCACTTGATCCTAAGCAGGATTGGCGTATTTTGGCGAAGTTTGTCGAACCCGAGCGTTTCCACTTCTATAGCCTCGGCAACCCCGAATTTTTGCCCATCAGCCTTAACTTGTGTAAGGTTCCGAAGAATGTTAATCCCCAGGTTTGGGCGGACTCTATCATCGAAATTTTCTGTCGCGCATACGGTCTTATGGAAAGAGGTAAAGCAATCCTTGCGGAAACACTTTATGCCTTGTATGATGAGGCAGGCGTTTTTGAGGATTCTCCCAACTGGCGTGATTTTGTTCCTCAGCGTTCTGCAAAGGTAACGTTCCCGCGCTTGTATGAGAGAATGAACCGTATCAAGCTTGATCTTGAGGATCCCGCAAAATCCGGTAAGGGTAGAATGGGTAATGAAGCACGAGATGCATATACCCGTGTCCTTGACCGTCTGCAGATCTTCGGACGAAAATTCTCTATTGAAACTCGACTCTTCGGTCAGGAAGACGGCATGGGCGTTGATGAGTTGATCGGTAAGGACGACGTTATCGTGCTCGAAAGCTATGGACTTGAGACGACGTTTAAAAACTTCGTTTTCGGCTGTATTACCAGTGGATTCTTCAAGTATGCACAGGGACACGAAAAGGGCTTCCTTGCAGATGACCAGTACGAAACTGTTCTTGTTATCGAGGAGGCAAACGAAGTTTTGACCGGTTCCGACACAGCGGGAACAGGCAATAGTTCTATGCCTTCCTTTGGCGGTCAGTCCGAGTTCGAGAAGATTCTTGACCAGTCTGCAGGACTTGGACTCTTTATCTTCTCTATTACGCAGAAGGTTGCGGATATGCCTTCTTCTGTTATCGCAAACTCCGGTCTTATCTTTGCGGGTAAGATCTCACGTCCTGATGACGTTATGACCATTATCCGTAAGATCGGTCGTGAAGAACGTTACGATGACCGTGATATCCTCAAATGGTTCCCGCGTTCGCCTATCGGTTGGTTTGTATGTCGAAGCTCTCGTAACTTTGATTTCAAGGAATCTGAACCTGTTCTTGTAAAGGTTGAACCCTTGAACGTTGAGCCGCCGAATAACTACGAGCTTGAAACCAGAATGCTTCAGAGAAGTGCAATTTCACTGTTATAAATAATCAAGCGGAGCCCGGTGTTGGGGCATCGGGCTCCGTATTAAAAAGGAGGAACCATATTGACCAAGGGAATCTATTTTCTTGATAAAAACGCAGGATTGTTATCGGATATCGAAAGCTTTTTCGTTGTGAATGACACAGTCTGTTTTCGCGGTGGAAGCGGTCTTTTGCAGCAGGCAATCAAGGAAGTTAATGCACGAAAAGATATTGATATCATTGTGATTTCGGACAACCTTGTGGATGCAAGTTGTGTTGAAGCGCTGAAAGCTTTTTTGAATCATCCTGCTAAAAAGATCGTTGCTTTGAGGTCCAATGACGACGTAACGAAAGAGTGTATAGCCAAGCATGCCGTCGTTATAACCTATCCGTATTCCTGTAATCTCATTGAAGAAACCATAAAAAGAATGGGAGATGCCCCTGCATACGATAAAAGTGACCTTGAGCGCATTGCTGAAAGCAGAGTGGAAGAGGACAATCCGTTTAGCAAAGGTGCTTTGAGCAAGCGTCAGAAGAGCAATCCGTCGACCGAGAATGCACCCAGCTTTCAAGAAAGACTTAAGACTATCCAGTTGAACCGATATAAGCAGGCAGACAGCCGAGTGATTCCGCAAAAGGTCGTTGCTATTCACTCGCAAAAGGGCGGTGTAGGAAAAAGCACAATTGCCCGCGAGCTTGCCATCGGTACAAGCTGTCTTCAGATCAAAAAGGACACTTCGACTTATCGTCCAAAGGTTTGTCTTTGCGACTTTGATTTTGAAGCTTCCGATATAGCCGTGCTTATGAATATCGAAAATGCTCAGGGCATTATGACTTGGTGTGAAGATATTGACTATGAGGCGTCGCGCACAGGTGAATCTCCCGAAGAGATTCGATTTACCGAAAATGCAATAAAAGAGCGTTACCTTCAGTTGCATGAATCAGGTGTGTACGTTCTTTTGGCACCTGTTCGTAAGACAGACAGTTTCAGAATTGACAGCCATCATGTGGAAGCTATCATTGAGAATCTGAAGCTATGCGACTTTGATATCATCCTCATTGATACCGGTCCCAATATTCTTGATTACACACTTATGGCGCTGTCAAAAGTAGATGAGATCTATACGGTGTGTAATTGTGATATGCTGTCTGCAAAGAGAGTAGACGGTATGATCGGGGATATCTACACCCAGATGGAAGGTTTCAATTTTGGAAAAATCGGACTGCTTGTCAATAAAATGCACGAGAAGTCCAGCGTGTCCCCGGGCGAGCTTGCCAAGGCACTAAACCTTCCGCTTGTAGGGGAAGTGCCGTATTATCCTGAGATCGTTGAGATCAATAATGAAGGAGTCTCGGTATTCTTTAACAGACGAAAGCCAAGCGGTCAGGCAACAGAATATGCAGCTGCTTTCAAAGCCTTAGCAAGAAAGCTGATTCGACCTGACTCCGGGAAGGGTTCTGGTAATTCCAATGCGGGATTTGCAGTAGAAGGCCTTGAGAGGCAAAGACGTAAGAGTAATTTTGGAATTTTCCGTTAATATTTAATACATGCCCTTGACTTTAAGATAAAAATAAACTATAATATATATAGGAATGATAAAGCAACAAAAAAAGGGTGTAAAAAGTGCGTAAAATTATTTGTTCTGTTTTGATCGTTACCTTACTTATAGGTGTTTTTGCTGCACTGTATTGGAGACAGCCCACCGGCTTCTATGTTGCCGGAGCAGCAGGACTTGCCTTTGCGTATTTTTTCATCAAGGGCAAAGAATAAAGCGTATCGGATACAAAAGTTTAAATATATGTTGTGGCCGTGATCCGATGCGAGAAAGGAGCGGTAATGCAACCTGAATCGGTCATTGTATACGAAAGGGTGCTGAAAGGTGAACGCTGGCCACAAAGATATGTCGGAACTGCAACATCATCAGAAAGATCAAGAGAAATATTGCGGTACGTGTTCTTCGACAAACTCGGTATAACGGACTTTGAGTCGGCAAAGGAAGTTCTTAATCGAGATTTCGTAAGAAAACACAGATTGTTTGCTGTAATCAAAAGATTTGAAAAACCTCCAGAGCTATTGCCAAATGAATATGATCATATTCTTTGGGAGATCTTCCCGGAACGAAGAATTGGTCAGAAGAAGCTTGTAACTAAGGTTTACAGTGAGGTTCTTTCCGGAAAGCGGAAGTCCTTTCCCAGAGGCTATTTTACCGATGCTAGGGAAGGAAAGAAGCGAGCGGAGATATGCGTTAAGCATTTATGTAGAAAGATCCTCCATTATTCAACCGAAAAGATAGCAAGGAAATTCAGTCACTCCAATGGAATCAAGATTCTTGCAAAGTATAAACTGAAGATTCTACTCAGCTCCGCATATTTTTCTCTGTCAGATATGATGTATGAGGTCTATCCTAACCTGATTCCAAAACTGGTATATTATCAGCAGGAACAGGACGGAAGACGATCTAAAAATAAGAATAACAAAGATGAGGTGAAATGATATAGTTATTTCAAATGCATTTGCTACTCATCCCGGCAAGAAAGCGGAATCAGCCGAGAAGATCAATGAAGATTTCGCTCATGCATGGGAGACAAACGGAGTGTACTATCAGGCACTTGCGGATGGCAACGGAAGGGACGATGTTCTAAATCCCGGAGCGTTCGTGATAAATGAAGTGCACCGATTTATTGAAACGTATTCAAAACCTGAGATGCAGGTCGAGGAAATAAAAAGAATGAAGTCGGA
>JAZNPB010000135.1:0-4508 GCA_045589435.1 Eubacteriales bacterium
CTACAAGATTTGTGGGATTTTTGATATTTTGTATGTAGGGGAGGATACCATCCTCCCGTCGTTTATAAAAATGTCATTGCGTTTTGCTCGGGACGCCGAGGACGTCGTCCCCTACAACCGAAATATCGAATCGCCCACCAACTAACAAAAACGGGCGACACGTGAATTGCCCTACAGATTTTATTCTTATCGGTAGGGGTTGGCGCCCTCGACAGCCCTAAATATTGTAGGGGAGGATACCATCCTCCCGTTTTTGATTTTTCTCAAAAATGCCGTTTTTCGTATTATCCCGCAAAAACTGTGCAAACTACTAAAAAACAGCTAAAAAGTGCTTAAACGGGGGATATATATAATATGAAGAAAAGTGATAGCGACAAGACGGGCAGAGGGGCGGCTCTTGGCGAGAATTATTCGGATAACGTCAAGCTTATGACGGGGCTTCTCAGGAGCGAGCAGAGCTTTGACATGCTCACGAAGACGCTCACGCTCTCCGACGGGGAGCTGACTCTATTTTTTATTGACGGATTTGCCAAGGACACCGTGCTTCAGAAGCTCATGATGCATTTCCTCTCGCTCAAGAAGCTTCCGCGCGGCGCCGTTGAGTTTATGCAGGGTTGCCTGCCGTATATTGAGACCGACGTATGTCGCGACGTGGAAAATATGGTGCAGATGGTGATGTCGGGCGGCACGCTCGTGCTCGGTAGCAGCTTTGGCGCTGAGGCGATACTGCTTGACACGCGCACCTACCCTGCGAGAGATACCTCTGAGCCCGAGGGCGACCGAGTTATGCGCGGTGCGCGCGACGGATTCGTCGAGACGCTGATCTTCAACACCGCGCTCATCCGTAGAAGGATAAGAAATCCTGCGCTCACGATGCAGTATTTTAAAATAGGAAGTGATTCGGGCAGCGACGTGGTGCTTTGCTATATGAACGATCGCGCCGATGCCGCCTACGTCAAGAGCCTTAAGAAAAAGCTCTCGTCGATAAAGACCGATTCACTGATTATGGGGCACGAGTCGCTCAAGGAGTGCCTCATTCACTCGCGCTGGTATAACCCCTTCCCGAAGATACGCACCACCGAGCGCCCCGACGCCGCGGCGGCTCAGCTTCTTGAGGGAAGCGTGCTGATAATCATCGACAACAGCCCCGAGGTAATGGTGCTGCCGTCAACCATCTTTGACTTCATGCAGGAGTCAAACGATTTTTACTTTCCGCCGCTTACGGGCACTTATATAAGAATAGCGCGCTACCTCGTGTTTTTCTTTACGCTCGTGCTGACGCCGACCTGGTATCTGATGCAGATGTACCCCGCGCTCGTGCCCGAGTGGCTGTCCTTCGCCATGCCCGAGCATACGGGCTCGCTACCTCTGCTTGCACAGCTATTGCTCGTTGAATTCATCATAGACGCTCTGCGCCTCGCCTCGCTCAACACGCCGAATATGCTAAACAACTCGCTCTCGGTGGTGGGCGGGCTTATCCTTGGCGATTTCGCCGTGGATATAGGCTGGCTGATACCCGAGGTAATTCTCTATATGGCGTTCGTTGCGATAGCCAATTTCACTCAGCGGAGCTACGAGCTCGGCTACGCCATTAAGTTCCTTCGCATCCTGCTTCTCGTCACTACCGCTGTCTTCGGCTTCTGGGGATACGTCGGCGGCTTCCTTATAATCGTAATTCTTATCGCCACCAATTCCACCGCCAACGGCAAGAGAAATTATCTCTATCCTCTCATTCCGTTCAAGGCAAAGGCACTCAAAAGTCTGGTGCTGAGAGTCAAAAAGAGTTAAAATTCACTTCCCGTCCGAGTAGTTTTATGCTCGGACGGGATCTTTTTTGCGAAAAAACGGCAAAATTTTATGCTTTTTTGAAAAATTTTAAAAAATTTTTCGGAAAAATCGTTTTCTTCGGGAAAAATGACCACAATCGGTAGGTAAATTTGGCGCAAATGACCACAAAATATAGTTTATTTGTGAATAATGCACAAAAAATGCTCTTTATTTTCTCTAAATTTCTATGAAAAAAACACTTGCAAAATAGACTATGATATGGTAAAATTATAGGGCTTGATATGCGTTGAAGCGAGAGGTTGCTGACGGAGTTTGACGGCCGTCAGGTAATTTTCGCGGAGTATGTCCGATTAAACGGGCGAAGCAGATCCCACTCTGAGTGTGTGCGGACGGTCTGCTCATTTACCCGAATCCCCCTGCCGTGAGGTGCTTGGCGGGGCTTTCGGATTTTTAAATGGGTAGAAAAGAAACACACGGCTCGGTGTTGAGGAAATGCGCCCCTGATGCGGTTCGCAGCGGCATACAATTTAATTATATATGCGCGTATGTGAACAGAGCAAATACTTACAGGAGGTAAAAACAGGTGGCAGTCAAGGAAAAGATCAGAGTAAGACTGAAGAGCTACGACCACACTCTCATCGATGCAGCAGCAGAGAAGATCGTTGAGGTAGCGAAGAGAAACGGCGCAGCAGTTTCCGGTCCTATCCCGCTTCCTACCGAGAAGGAGATCGTAACCATTCTCCGTGCGGTACACAAGTACAAGGATAGCCGTGAGCAGTTTGAAATGCGTACACACAAGCGTCTTATCGACATCATCAAGCCTTCCCAGAAGGTTGTTGACGCTTTGATGAGCGTAGAGCTTCCCGCAGGCGTTGAGAGCGAAGTAAAAATCTAAATCAAGCACTTCGTTCAAGACAAAACAAAGATAACAGCCGATGCAAATAGGCAGTTCGGTAACTTTGTAAATCATGTTGGCCGTTAATACATGCGAGCGGTCAACCAATAATTTACAGGAGGAAAAACAAAATGAAAAAGGGTATTATCGGTAAGAAGATCGGTATGACACAGATCTTCGATGAAGTCGGAAACGTAATTCCGGTTACCGTGATCCAGGCTGGTCCCTGTGTAGTAGCACAGAAGAAGACCACCGAAACCGATGGCTACAATGCCATTCAGCTTGGCTTCGCTGAAGTAAAAGAGAAGCACATGACCAAGGCCGAGATTGGACACGTTGCAAAAGCAGGTGTTGCAAAGAACGAGCAGGGCAATTATGAGACAAAGCACCTCAAAGAATTCCGTCTTGATGACATTTCGGGCATCAACGTAGGCGACGTCATTACAGCCGATACCTTCGCCGTAGGTGAAAAGGTCGACGTTACAGGTATGACAAAGGGACGTGGATACTCCGGCGTTATTAAGAGATGGAATCACCACCACCTCAGAATGACTCACGGTACAGGTCCTATCCACCGTCAGCCCGGTTCCATGGGCGTTATCGACCCCGCAAGAATCTTCAAGAACAAGAAGATGGCAGGTCAGTACGGTAACGAGCAGGTAACAGTTCTCAATCTTAAAGTTGTAAAGATCGACTCCGAGAAGAATCTTATCGCTATCAAGGGCGCTATTCCCGGCGCTAAGGACGGCATAGTTTTCGTTCGCGATTCGGTTAAAGCATAATCGGAAGGAGGAAATAAACTATGCCTAATATTAAAGTTTTTGATATGACCGGTAAAGAAGTTGGCGAGATGACTTTGTCCGAAAGAGTATTCGGCGCAGAAGTTAACGCAGCTGTCCTCCATGCCGCAGTCAGAACCTATCTGATGAATCAGAGACAGGGCACACAGTCCACTCTTACTCGCACCGAGGTTTCGGGCGGCGGTAAGAAGCCCTGGAGACAGAAGGGTACCGGCAGAGCACGTCAGGGCTCTACCCGCGCTCCTCAGTGGACACACGGTGGCGTAGCTCTCGGCCCGAAGCCCAGAGACTACAGACTCTCTATGAACAAGAAGGCTAAGAAGGTTGCTATCCGCAGCGCACTTTCCGCTAAGGTTGCAGCAGGCGAGCTTATCGTTGTTGACAACATCACTCTTGACGCATTCAAGACCGCTGAGATGGTTAAGATGCTCAAGGCTCTCGGTTGCCAGAAGGAAGTTACCAAGAACTACAAGGTAACCACCGTTACCGACGGTCAGGTAGTAAGAGAGAAGAAGACAAGAACTGCTGTCGTTGCACAGAAGGCTCTCGTTGTTCTCCCTGAGGTCAACAAGTTCGTAGTTAAGAGCTGTGCCAACATCCCCGGAGTTGTTACGACTCTTTCCAGCACCATCAACGTTTACGAGGTGCTCAACGCTGAGAAGGTCGTTATGACCCGCGCAGCAGTAGAAAAGCTTGAGGAGGTTTACGCATAATGAAAATGGTACAGGATATCATCATTAAGCCTATCATCACCGAGGCAAGCATGGACAAACTCGCTGACAAGAAGTACACCTTCAAGGTTGCTGCAAACGCAACCAAGCCCGAGATCGCAAAGGCAGTCGAGGAGCTGTTCGGCGTAAAGGTCGCGTGTGTAAACACAATCAACATGAAGAAGAAGCCCAAGAGACTCGGCGTACACTTCGGATACACTTCCGAGTGGAAGAAGGCAGTTGTAACTCTTACAGCTGACTCCAAGACCATCGAGTTCTTCGACGGCCTTAACTGATGGTAGGAGGTAAGAAGTA
>JAZNPB010000136.1:0-2290 GCA_045589435.1 Eubacteriales bacterium
CCATTATATCACATTTGCCTAAAAATAGCAATAGCTTTCAAAAAAAGAAGCCGCTCTCCTTTAAAAGAAGAGCGGCTTGAGTTATATTTTCTTAGTCGTTTGCGGGATGATTTGCGATGTACTCATCTATGAGGATCTGAAGTCCGCGCATATCGTCCTCGGAGGCGAATACCTCGGGGAAGTTGGTATCGTGGTTATCATCGTAGTGAGCGTCGATAAACTCGTAGAAATCGAAGAACTTGTGGATCGACGTATCTCCGCAGAAGCTGTAGTCCTGACCGACGGCGCTCTTGTTGGTAACAACGCAGTAAGCCATCTGAGCGGTGATATATCCTGCAAGGTGATTTTCGTGATAGTTATCACTCGGTCTGCCTGCGCCTACGTTGCAATCCTCGGGATTGTGAGAAACGCCGGTATTGTTCTTTACGAAGGTCTCCTTGTTGTACTCAAGCTTTGCGCCCGGAACCTTAGTCTCACCGGTCCAAACATCGTAAACGAGTCCGCCCCAGTTTGCCACTTCAATTCCCATATCGATAAACTCGTTTTCACAAGCGTTGAGAATATTCGTGTGATTGCTGGACGCGTGGTTGTTGTGGATAAGGTAAACGAACTTGGTGTCATCTGGGAAGAGATCTGTGATCTTCTCAACTATAGAAACAATACCCGAGTTGTTACTGCCCGCCTCGGAGATAAATACGACGTCAAACTGCTCGAAGAAGGAAGCTTCCTCCTTTACAAGCTGATTTTCATATATCCAAGTAAGGTTCTTTGCCATCCAAGTATAGTTGTAAACGTCAACCTTCTCGCCGTTCACCTGACAGATCTGGCTGAAGTAACCGTTGTCGAGCACGTGTCTGTCGGCATCGTCAAGCATATAGGTTACGCAGTTTCCGTAATAAATGAAGGAGTTACCGATAAACATTACCTGCTTGCCGTCAAGCGAGATCTCAGTGGGAGCTTCGTACTTTACTAAGTATTCCTTCTCATTTGTGTAGATAACGTGGTACTCGTCAAGCACCGAAAGCTTGGAGATGAAGTCGTCAACCGCCTTCTTGAGATAGCCTTCTGTTTTTGCACATATCGCTATCTTATTGCCTTCTGCAAGAATTACGTAATCCTTGTTAGAGGTGAGCAAACTCATAGCCTTGGTGGAAAGCTCTCTGTTGGTAAGACCAACGAGTATTTCGGGGGTTCCGTCGTCCTCGATAGTGTCTGCTCCCATCTGGTAGTAGCCAACCACTCCGTCAGCGAGCTTGTCACTCTCAACGAGTTTGTCGTAAATGGGAGTAGCTGTCTTCTTAGCGCCTCTGGGGTAGATTACTCTATATCTGGTTTCACCTGAGAGGAGAAACGATCCGTCGGGAACGTTTGCAGGGGGAACGTCGATCTTGTTGCCCGTATCCTCAGTTGCCTTGTCGTCGGTGTTGTCTGTCACGTTGTCAGTAGCGTCGTTGCTATTGGTATTGTTACATGCACAGCAGAGCAGGATCATTACCGCAACGAGCATCAAAGATAAAATTTTCTTTAACATAATATGCCTCCGTTTCTTTATGGCAGCACTGCCACTAAGATCCATTATATCACAATGCTCCTCGGAAATCAATAGATTTCTCTAAAAAAATGGAGCGCAGATATAAAAATAGCCCTGCGCGATTTTCGCGCAGGGCATTTTTTGATTTAGTTATCTCTTCAACGAGCGTACTGATTAGCCCTTGATTGCAGCCTGAGCAGCAGCAAGACGAGCGATCGGTACACGGAAGGGAGAGCAAGATACGTAGTCAAGACCGATCTGGTGGCAGAACTCTACGGATGTGGGGTCACCACCGTGCTCACCGCAGATACCTACGTGGAGGTTCTTGTTAACGGGTCTGCCGAGGGTTACAGCCATATTCATGAGCTTACCAACACCTGTCTGGTCAAGCTTTGCAAAGGGATCGTTCTCGAAGATCTTTGCATCGTAGTATGCGTTGAGGAACTTGCCTGCGTCATCACGGGAGAAGCCGTAGGTCATCTGAGTGAGGTCGTTTGTACCGAAGCAGAAGAAGTCTGCGTTAGCAGCGATCTCGTCAGCGGTGAGACAAGCTCTGGGGATCTCGATCATGGTACCAACCTCGTAATCGAGCTTAGCGCCTGCAGCAGCGATCTCAGCGTCAGCGGTAGCAACAACTACGCTCTTAACGTACTTAAGCTCCTTAACGTCGCCTACGAGAGGAATCATGATCTCGGGGATAACGTTCCAATGGGGATGAGCCTTCTGAACGTTGATAGCTGCGCGGATTACAGCGGAGGT
>JAZNPB010000137.1:0-3837 GCA_045589435.1 Eubacteriales bacterium
CGATCTGAGCTTGATGCTGCAGAACGTGAAATGCAACGTGTACTCAACGGTTATAGAGCAGAATGCATTTATTTCGAAAGAGATATGGCAATTGTAGAAGATAAAGAGAAGATATTTGAAATGACGCTGCGTGCTTTGAAAAACGCAAAGCCTGAATTGGATGCAGCTTGTTTCTTGAGGGTTAGAAGTAATGGACAGTAAGGAGATTCTACAGCAATACATAATAGGCGCAATGAACTCCTTGAGTGCCATTGCTGAACTCGAAAAAAATCTTGCGGATACTTCGACAATGTTAAAGATGCAAGAAGCTGCACGAGCTCGTTATGTAATTGGTTTTATCAGACGCGCGACTCAGTATAGGCGCGAGGAGGCTTCGGCAAAGGACTTTTGCTTAAATCTTCGTGATGTCATTCTTGTGCTTGGTCGTGTTAAGCTGAATGAGAAATTTTACAATGCGGCAAGAGCTCATGCTTCGGAGTTTGACTTGGTGTGTGAGAACGACTATCAGGTTTCTTGTATACACCATATACCGGAATGGCTTGAGCCTAAACAGTATATTAAAGACGTGTATGCATTGCGACATACCGATGGGATAGAAATGGAGCGAGCTTCTGCAGGAGATAAGGTGTTGGCTTCACACACCGATTTTAAGGCTTATAGAAGCTTTGAACAAAAGGTAGCAGTTCATACTGCCTTGAACCTTCCCGTAGGCCACACGCTGCTTATTTCGCTTCCTACTGGTGGAGGAAAGAGCTTGGTAACACAACTTTTGTCGAGCGTTTCCAACGGGTTGACAATTGTTATTGTTCCAACGGTAGCTTTGGCTTTGGACCAGTATCACGCAGCTAATCACAACCTCAAAGATAATAACGGTATTTTCTGTTATCGAGGTGAGCAGTCTGATAAGGAACGTACCGTTATTATGAATGCGCTCAAGGAGAAGAAGGCTAAAATTCTTTTCACATCTCCTGAAGCCATTTTGAAAAATCCGGCATTACACCGTATTCTTGATGAAGCAGCAAAGAATAAATATTTGGCGAATGTTGTTGTGGATGAGGCTCACGTTGTTCCGGACTGGGGTGTATTCTTCAGACCTGATTTCCAGATATTCTCCATATTGCTGAGAAAGTGGAAGCACAATTCAAACGACACAATTCGTACAATCCTTCTATCTGCAACACTTTCTGATGACGTGGTAGATACCTTGTTTGCTTTGTTTGGAACAGAAGGGAAAAATGTTCAGGTAAGATGCGATGCTTTGAGACAAGAGCCACGGTTCTATTTCCATTCTGCTAAGTCAACAAAGGAACAGGATGATAAAACCATTGAAGCAATTAAGCTTCTACCCAAGCCTATGGTGGTGTACGTTCTTGAACCCAGAGAGGCCAAGGATCTTCAACAGAAACTTCGTCAGCTTGGTTACAAGAATATCCCCACCTTTACCGGAGAAACCAAGGAAAACGAAAGAGACACCGTTTTGAAGGGATGGAAGAATCACGACTATGATGTCGTTATTGCCACATCAGCCTTCGGTATCGGAGTTGATAAGCCCGACGTTAGAACTATCATACACGCGTGCTGCCCAGAAAACTTAAGTAGATTTTATCAAGAAGTTGGACGTGGAGGACGCGATCGACTTCCTTCCATCAGTCTTTTTATTCCTTATCAGAACCGGTATGATGGAGAAGGTGACGTTCGCAGAGCGTTGGGGCTTGTTAATAAGAGAGTTCTTACCGTAGAGCGAGCTGTTATTCGATGGAACGGAATGCTATCTAATCCTGCAGCCCTTATAAATGCAGATGAGTGTGTATTGAATACCTCTGCAACTCCCGCCACGATGACAGACGATGAAGCTGAGTATGCAGGAAATCGTAACGTTGCGTGGAATGTCAACCTGCTTCTGTTTTTGCACAGAACAGGATTCATCGATCTTTTGGATGCAAGTTATGTCTTAGATACTAATTCTGTACCGTCTAAGAAGTATTATACTGTTACTGTAAAACTATTGAAACCTGATATTCTTGGCGATGATGATGCACTTACGGCAGCCTTAACTGAGCCTCGTGCCCGAGAGTATGCTTCTCAGATGGCAGGATATAGAATCATGAGTGATCTTGTTTCTTCTCCCAAAGCGTTTTGTTGGGGAAGTGTATTTAGACACTTGTTCCCACTGTCGAGAGAGGTTTGTAATGGTTGTCCTGCAGATCCGGAAGGACGTATTACAAACGACGAAACCTATAAACTCAGAATGAATCCGGATATAACGTTGCCTGCCGCACGTCCCGGTCGTCGCTTGGATAGAAATATGGGTTCCTTTAATGAAATGATTGTCAGCAGAACCGCGAATGGACCTTGTAGTCTTGAAGAGGTTGCACAAGTTGCAGAAAAGGCAGCTCAGAATGATATTGGTGTTTTGGTAGTACCCCAGCGGTTTGTTGACCAAATCATTTATAATGGAATTCTCTTTGATTATGACGAGTTCCAGTATGCCGTAGCGCATTGCCCCTACTTCTTTGCAAAGGGCGTAGTATGTGTGTTTGACGGGGATGCTACAACCAATTTTATGCTATATAAAAATCTTGGTAAGCTGGATGCCCACGGTTATAGAAGAATCCTTTACTGTAACGAGAATATAATCGTTGCAAACGGTGGCAAAACCATAAAGGAACATAGCGACGGTTATCCAATTCCGATACAAAAATTCTAAGGAGGTATTCGTATGTTTAAAGTAAATCCCGATGGCATGCGAATGGAGCCAACGCCGGAAAGAGTACTTTCTGTTTGCCGTTTGGTTGCGCATAAGAGTATGACTCGAGAAGAAATTCGAAAAGCCATGACTTTAGGCGTCAATGACGAGCGTGAGCTTGATCAGATTAATAAATCGATCAACGTGGCTCTTGAAGAATTATCTATCATAAAAGCAGATGCCGACAATCTTGTTTTGGCAGTTGATCCAGAAATCATATCTTCCACTACAGCATTTCGTAGATACGTAAGTGAGCGTGTGTTTGCAGCTAAAGATACAACTTTCCATATGTTTACCAAGTGGATGGTATCTCAAAACGAGCGTATATTCACTATGAGAACCTGGGAGGGAATGGCCGCTACTTGTAAGACGGAATCCAAAGAGCTTTCCGCACTTAATGAAAACGCTGTTCTCGGATGGCGTTTCTGGGCTGCCTTTTTAGGCATTGGATACTTGAGTGGAACTATGATTATTCCCAATATGAAGTTGAGATTGGAAGATGTATTAGCGACTTCATATGCCGAGAAGTTCAAGTTTAATGAGACGATTCTGGCACAGGATTTCATTCTCTGGTTAAGCACAAAAATGCCCGAAGTTGAGTTTGGCGACAAGCTCCCACTCGCTCTTTCGGCAGGTCTTAGAACATTGCATGAGCTTGGGCTCATAGAACTCAAAACATGGTCTGACTCTACACCGATTATGCTTTACCGTGTGGATGGAGATCCTATTAATAGCTTCACACACATCACAGTGAAGGAGGCGATTAGTAAATGAGTTGGGAACTGTATCGTTCCACAATGGAACGCCATGCCATAAAGACTGATGATATGGCAACGGAAGACGCATATTTTATGGCTACCCATATGCCATTTTCGTCTTTGGAGCTGTTCCGTGGTGGTTATTATGAAGAAGGCAAAATGCCCGCGCCAACAAAATTGTTGAGCGAGGATGAGGTGTTTGAGGAACTGATTTACAACCCCGACAATGATCATAGAATGATTATTGTAAGAGGTAATCACGGTACCGGTAAATCGCATCTTATCCGTTACTTGAAGGGGAAGTTTGAGAGAAGCCCTTCCACGGTATACAAT
>JAZNPB010000138.1:0-2982 GCA_045589435.1 Eubacteriales bacterium
CTCTTTTTTCTGCTTTTCGATCATCGCCTTTACTGTTTGGAGCTTATATTCCTTGCTTGCGTTTTCCATTCCATCGGTAATGATAACCACAACAGTTTTAGCAGGAACAGCGCTATCAACGGAGTTGTTATGTCTTGCTGCAACTTGGTTGATAGTCTTGCCGATTGCATCAAGAAGTGCAGTCATGCCTCTGGCGTAATATTCTTTATTAGTGAGTTCAGACACTTTCTTAATGTCTACGTTATCAAAAAGGACTTCGTACCGGTCATCAAATAATACGGTTGTAACTGAAGCTTCGCCGTCCTCGTCTCGCTGCTTATCGATCATACTGTTGTAGCCACCAATCGTATCAGAAACGAGGTTTTGCATCGAACCGCTGCGGTCCATTATAAAAATCATTTCGGTTAAGTTTTTATTCATTTAATTAGCCCCTTTCTAATTTGTTACACAATTTTCCAGATAATTTTTTCGCTTTCATATCTTTCAGGCAACACAAGTTTTGAAAGCATATTTTCAATCACGGATGACGGAACCTGCGTCTCTCGGTTTCTGTTGCGGTTGAGCTGTTCATCCCATTCGGTTTCGAGAAAAACAGTTTCTACAGAAGCCCCATAACCTTCAAAAAGAGAAATCTGCATATCTCTGGTTTGCGCCGTTATATTTGTTGCATTCCAAACGAAAGGTTGTTTCTTTCTCAAATATTCGCGCGCTCTTTCGTGTGCGATCGCCACGACCTTTCCTTGCTTAGCAGTAGGTGATATGCCTAATTCCTTTCTTATTTCATCAAGCGATATCATCGGAAGATGGGAAAAATTTGCCTTTATATAGGTATCCTTTCCCGTTCCGGGAAGACCGGACATCAAAATCACCTTGCCCCAAGAATCGTTGAACAGACTATCTTCTTTCCAAGATGTCTTTCCCTTAAAATAAGCTCGCTTTGAAAAATCATCGGAGAATTCGTAAGGCATATTCAAGCATTCAAGCTCCTCTGCAAGCATTCTGCAACATTCTATTCTTTCAAACATATCTTGCGCAGAGGAAGAGATTCTTCCAAGCGCGTCTGCGCGTTCCAGCACGCACAATTTACCAAGCGAAAAATTTTTCGCAAGCTCGCCGTTTGCAGCAACCTTAAGCAATTTCAACTCAGGATTTGAATTGCTCAACGCGTAAGGAGGGAAAGAATGGTAACGTATAAGCAGACAAATTGCTTCTCGCAGTTGTTGCTTTTCATAATCCCCACAAAGTCCAAATTGTTTCCACAAAAGTTCCCTCGCCATTGCCGATCCTTTAGCTGAGTGGTGAGGTGATTTTAACTCGCCATCACACTCTACCGTGCAAACCGTCTTTCCTATATCGTGAAGCAATGCTGATATAAAAAGGATAATCTTATCCTTATCGCTACCACTTTTATACTCAGGTTGCTTTACGATTTCCTCGCATACCATTTTGGTATGCGCTAACACATCTATTTCGTCATGATACTCTGGATTTTGCTTTGTTTTTGCCATTTCGTTGAATATGTAAGACAAAGACGTATTCTCAAACTTTTTCCAATCAATAACGTCTGTTTTCAACGGGACGAGCTTTGTTATATTTTGAAAATCATCATAGTTATTCATCTTCACATTTCTTTTTGCTTACTGCAAGTTGATTTGGGATAATAGGTCTTTGCTGCCAATGGCTTCCCGATGCGTTAACGCATTGATAAAAGGAATTTCTGACGAATTTCACTCTCATCTTTACTTCTCCGTCTGTCTCGACTTTGATATATAGCCCTTCCATAGTTAACGAAGGATCGGTTTCTCTGACCTGCCGCTCTACGTCAAGCCCCTGTTTTTCAGACAATCTCCTAAGCACATCAATGTGTTTTTCCGTGATATAATTTGAGTCGCCCAAGTAACCGAGAATGGCTTCCTTGGATTTGAATACTCCTTGTGCAAGTACGGGAACGGAGTGTATTACTCCTATTTGCCCGGTTATTTTTTTACGCGACGGCGTATCGAGGAAAATATTCTTCTCTCTGTCGAAGATATCAAATTCCATAAAGTAATCGGGAAGTGCGTCATAGAAGACCGTATGCTTGGCATACATCCATTCTCCATACATGATATATCTTGCACCAAGCACCGAATAAAACAATGACTTGTTGTTATTAGCCCATTGCTTCATCAAATTGTAATGGCGCTCGTTATATCCGCCGTTTAGATAGTGCCCCCTGCTTTGCAAAAGCAGCTCACCTTGTTCATTGAAGGAAATAGCTGAATTTGCCCCATCTATTTTTTCTTCTATTACTATATGTTTTCCGAGAATTTCCTCAAACGGTACTTGACTCAGATCCTCATCACCTTCCTGGAGCCTCGAACCTTGAAGATGTTGCGTTCTCGGATATTTCAAGATTTTGAAATCCATTATTGTTCCTCCAATTTTGCAATCATAAACAAATGTCCGGGTACGCCGTCAAAGCTTAGTTTTTTGACACCGCAAGCGTTAAAATATGCTGTCAACCGTTCCTTTGTCAAAAGATGGATGTGCTCCGGATTGTCATCTTCTTTTGAGGGAACGGTGACGACAACGTAGCTTTTAGCCATTCTTACCGCGCTCGCTATAGCCTTTTCCACGTTTGGAATATGCTCAAGCACCTCAAGCAAGGTAACCACGTCAAAGGATTTGTCGGGATACGGTTGCTCACAAAGATCTGCCTTTTCTACACTTAGCGCATCTATTCCACCGTTTGACAAGTCGGAAAGCAGATCAATTCTCTTATCCAAAATATCGATTGAACTTACCTGTATATAAGGAAATTCATCAAGAAACGGCAGTAAAAATACGCCGCGCCCGCTTCCCACGTCCAATAACGTCTCAAAGCATATACCCTTCAAAAAACCCAAAACCTTGTTGACGCGGGGTAATTGTCTGTCCGAGTTTTTGAAATAATACAGCTTAATGCCCAATCTTTCTCCGTACTCTATAAGCTCCGTTTGC
>JAZNPB010000139.1:0-3596 GCA_045589435.1 Eubacteriales bacterium
TCGGATATCGAGGAGGAAAGCTTAAAACTTCTCTCAAAACACTATAAAAAGCTTATTTTAGTACTGAACTGTGGCGGAGTAATTGACCTTTCCATACTTGACGAGATCAGAATTGATGCGGTAATCTTCTACGGTCAAGGAGGAATGGAGGGTGGTAACGCTCTCGCGGATATACTGACAGGAAAGGTCAATCCCTCTGGGCGCCTTACAGACACTTGGGCAGTAAAATATGAGGATTATCCCGCTGCTAACACCTTTAGCCACAGAAACGGCGACCTTGAAAATGAGGAATACGGCGAGGGCATCTACGTTGGCTACCGTTGGTTTGATAAAAACGAGATAAAACCGCGCTTCGAATTTGGATTTGGACTTAGTTATACTGAGTTTGAAACCAAGGTGATTAGTCTCGAAAACGGCAAATTAACTATTGATGTAACCAATATTGGTAAGGTAGCAGGAAAAGAGATTTTACAGCTCTATTCCTCAAAGCCGGGTCAGGATTGCGAGAAAAAATCCCTCGTTGCGTTTGCTAAAACGGGTTTAATCTCTCCCAGGGCTACCGAGAGAGTGGAAATATCCTTTGATTTATCAACGGTTGCTACCTTCGTGGAAGAAAAATCTGCTTTTATCCTCGAAAAGGGTGAGCATACAATTATTCTGAATGGTAATGTGTGTGGCAAAATCAATATTGAAAATGAAATTACCCTGGAAAAGGGTTCACCCATAACACAGGGCGAACACAAAAAATATAACGAAGATTTCTCTCCTAAAGTCAACAGGATTTTATCACAGCTTAGCGACAAGGAGAAAATTATGCTCGCCACAGGCGGTGGCTACAGTATCCGTTGCTACAACAACGTTATGGGTGCGGCAGGACGAACCTGTACGAAGCTTTTGCACCGTGGTATTCCCAACATAGTTATGGCAGACGGACCTGCGGGACTTAACGTAAATCAAATCAGCGCTATCGGTTATGAGGGATTTCCGAGATACCCCGATGGTTTGCCCGAGGATTGGCAATGGGGATATCTTAAAAAGCTTGAGCCCATATTGAAAACCAAACTGGGAACTAAAAAAACGGTGTATCGCTATATGACCGCATGGCCAAGCGAGACTGTTCAGGCACAGACATGGAACACGGAGCTTATAGAAAAGCTCGGTCTTGCTGTTGGTAATGAAATGCTTGAAATAGGCGTTTCGGTATGGCTTGCCCCGGGACTTAATATTCATAGGAACCCTCTTTGCGGAAGAAATTTTGAATACTACTCCGAGGATCCAGTGGTTTCGGGCAAGATGGCTGCGGCTATCACAAGAGGTGTTCAATCCCGAGGTGGCGTCGGTGTTGCTCAAAAGCACTTCTGCTGCAACAACCAAGAGGACAACCGCACAGGTGTTTCCGCTAATGTTTCGCAAAGAGCTTTGCGTGAAATTTATCTTCGAGCCTTTGAAATCGCAGTTAAAGAGGGCAAGCCTTGGACGATTATGTCAAGCTACAACCGAGTTAACGGCAAGCATGTGTGCAATACATATGACCTTTGTACAAAAGTTTTGCGCGAGGAATGGGGATTTAGCGGTCTTGTTATGAGCGATTGGAATGCTACCGAGCAATGCTCATATGCCGAAGCGATAAATGCAGGAAACGATCTTATTATGCCCGGTGGAGATAATGTTGTTAAAAAGCTTTTGAGCGACCTGAAAGAAGGAAAACTTGATAGAAATGCGCTTAATAATTCAGCCGCTCGAGTGCTTGAGTTGATCTATAAAAGCGAAACTTGTAAGGATTTTTGATTATGAACCCATTTTTACCATTAAACGAATATATACCCGACGGTGAGCCACACGTTTTTGGTGACAGAGTTTACCTCTATGGATCACACGATAAGGCACGCAGCAATCGCTTTTGCGTGCAGGACTACACCGTTTGGTCTGCGCATATTGACGATTTATCAAAATGGACAAATCACGGTGTAACTTATAAGAAAATACAAGATCCAAGGTCAAAGCCTGGACTAGAGGTGGACTATTACGCCCCTGATTGCGTTCGTGGAAACGACGGAAGATACTATCTTTATTATTGTGCAATGGGTCCAAACACAAAGAATTTCGGACCTATGTCGGTGGCGGTTTCAGACGAGCCCCACGGGCTCTTTGAATATCTCGGTGATATAAGATATGCCGATGGAACACCCGTGCTTAAATACCTCACCAACGACCCTGCTGTTATCAATGACAACGGACGGATTTGGCTCTACTACGGCTGGGGACTTGCAAGGGATTTTCGCTCAAAATTGATGTCGCCTATATATAACATCGTTCAAAGCAAGCTTTTTGCACGACCTATCTCGGAGATTAAGGCAACCAAGCCGAGCATTCTTTCCTGTGCGGTGGTTGAGCTTTCTGACGATATGCTGACGGTTAAATCCGAGCCAAAGGCAGTGCTTGACAGTAAGACCACAGCTCCGAAAGACAGCGAGCTTTATCATCACGCCTTTTACGAGGCACCTTCGATCAGAAAAATCGGTGACACATATTATCTTGTGTACTCATCGGGCGAGAACAACGAGCTTGCCTATGCTACAAGCAAGTATCCTGACAGGGATTTTGAATATCGCGGTGTTATTATTTCAAATAGTGACTTGGGATATAAAGGCAATAAAAAGCCAAAAGCTCCCGCAGGAACTATCCACGGTGGAATTGAGTGCATAAATGGAAAATGGTACGTTTTCTACCACAGATGCACAAATAATACCGACCATTCCCGTCAAGCGTGTGCCGAGCCTATTGAGATTCTCTCCGACGGAACTATACCGCAGGTGGAGATTACAACAAGCGGTTTTGACGGTAAACCACTTCTCGCCAAGGGTAAATATCCAGCCGCGCTCTGTTGCAACATCATAACAAAAAGACCTGTAAGATTGGGTATTGGTAGGGCACAAAGTAATATCCGAGTTGATGACGACGGCAATGACGTTTTCGTTGCTGATATTTCGGGTGGCTGTGAGCTTGGCTACAAATATTTTGAATTCAAAGAACTAAAAGAAATAAAAACTAAATGCCGTGGACACGGAAGTGGAGCACTTCAAATTCTTATCGGCGAGGAAAAGAAAAAATGCGCAGAAATCAGCCTTTCTGCGTCCTTCGAATGGAAGGAGCATTCCACAGAGCTTAATGCTCCCAACGGGGTGTACGCTCTGTACCTGAAGTACGTAGGCAAGGGCAAAATCGACATAAAATCAATAGAATTTATCTAAGGAGAAAACTATGGGATTTTCCAAGGACTTTATATGGGGAGCTGCCGCCGCTTCTGCACAAATAGAAGGTGGTTGGAATGAGGGTGGACGAACTCCGAGTATTTGGGACGTAGCACCAGAAAACAAAATAAAGAACGGCGAGAACTGTCATGTTGCCTGCGATCATTATCACAGAATGCGTGAGGACGTTGCCTTGATGCGTGAAATGGGACTTCGGGCATACCGTTTTTCTGTCAGCTGGTCCAGAATTATACCCGAAGAAGGTAAGGTTAATCCCGAGGGAATTAAGTTTTATTCCGATCTTATTGACGAGCTGATCAAGAGTGGCATCGAGCCGCTTTTGAC
>JAZNPB010000140.1:0-65490 GCA_045589435.1 Eubacteriales bacterium
GCGAAAAGGAAACAAAAATCATAACTCACGGCGAGGTTGATGCCAAGAATCTTGGCGAAGAGGAACAGCGTGCATTTTATATTTCACTACTTGCACGAGTTCTCGAACTTTACCGTGAGGAAAAAGGAAAGGAGGTGAACTAATGGCTTTCAGAGAGGCTAAGGTTTATTCCGATGGCAGTCACTATATTGCCATATCTCAAAAAGAAAAGCCACCGCAAAAGAAAAAGAACGTAATTTACAGTATCGAACAGGAAGAACGAAAAGAAGAATTCGAAAAAGCGTATAAGGAATCTAATGAAAAGAAACGTAAAGAAAAGGTAAAGAAGATAATTGACGCTATGGAAGAAAAATTTGAAAGTAAAGAAAAGGCAGCCGAATACGTAAAGGCACATATGAAATGTAAAATGAGGAATTTAATAGTAAGGCGAATGCGTCTTGCGAGAAAGATAAATTTGGGTCGTTGGAACTATTTTTGCACGTTTACTTATGACGATAAAAAGCATACGGAAGACAGCTTCAGAAAGAAGTTATCTAATGCATTCAAAAAGCTTGTATCAAGACGAGATTGGGTGATAATAGGCATTTGGGAACGCTCTCCTGCTAATAATCGTTTACATTTTCACGGTGTTTTCTACACACCCGAGATGGTAGGCGAGCTTGTGGATAAGAGAGATTACAGCACCAAAACCCACCAAATGCAGATTACAAGACAGAATACTTATTTTACGGAAAGATTTGGAAGAAATGATTTTTCCCCACTTGATAAAAATGCCTTTAGGTATGCAACTACGTATTTACTGAAGTACATTGAAAAGTCGGGCGAGAGGATATTTTACTCCAAGAACACACCAACTTATTTCCTCTCGGATATACTTAACGAGGACGTTGCTTGCACCGTTGGTATAGAGGATAGAAAACTACTTTTGTTTGATAATTTCTCTTGCTTTAGGGACGGTGTATATATGGGTCAAGTTAGTCCCGAGTTAATAAAACAAATGAAAAAGGCGAACTAATTTATCTTTCGCCTGGCGGAGTTTAAACGAAATTGCCCCCTCTGTCAAGGGAAAAAACATTGCTGATAATAAGAAAAACAAAAACACCAATGCAATCTTTTTTCTTAATCCTTGACAGAGGCGTCCCTTTCGTTTTGGTTGCTCCTGCCGAAAGAAAAATAAAAAACAATTTTATAATTTAGGAGGTTAAAACTAATGAAAACAGCAGTAATTTATGCTCGTTACAGCAGTGAAAAGCAGACAGAGCAGTCAATTGAGGGTCAGCTTCGTGTATGTAACGAATTTGCGGCACAAAACGGCATAATCATTGTTGACAAGTATATAGACAGAGCCACAGATACTAACGACAACAGAGCCGCATTTCAAAAAATGTTGGCTGATGCCGACAAAAATCCAATATGGGACATAGTTTTGGTTTATGCTCTTGACAGATTTGGAAGAAACTCTGTTGAGATAGCATTGAACAAACAAAGGCTATCCAAAAACAAAATCATACTTATTTCGGCAACGCAGAGAACTTCGGTCAATATTGACGGAAGTAAAAACCTTGACGGTATTCTTCTTGAAAACGTGCTTATATGTCTTTCTGAATACTACTCTGTCGAGCTTGCACAGAAGGTAAGAAGAGGTCAGAGGGAGAGCCGTCGCAAAGGCAACTTTCTTGGTGGCAGACCACCTTACGGATATAGGGTTGAAAACAAGAAAATCCTGATACATGAGGAGAGAGCTGAGGTTGTAAGGTTAATATTTGACCTATACGTATCCGGAAAATGTGTGCGAGAGATCCTTGAGGAGCTTAATAAACGAGGCATTCTCTATAACGGCAAACCGATATACCAAAGCACCTTATTTAAGATTTTGAAGCTTGAAAAATACACCGGTGTTTACAGATATGACGGTGAGGTTTACACGGATATGTACCCTCAAATAGTAGATACGGCGGTATTTCAGCGAGTGCAACGAATGATGGATAAAAACAAGCACGGATCCAGCAGTCGAAATACCGATTTTCTGTTGAAAGGAAAGCTTTACTGTGGTAGATGCGGTATGAAGATCAACGGCGACAGCGGAACGGCAAAAAACGGTGAAATGAAATTCTACTACACCTGCTCTAACAAAAAGCGTTTCCGAGGTTGCAGCAAAACGAGTCTAAAGAAGGAGGCACTTGAAAAATGTGTGATAGATGCAACACTTAAGCTTCTGAACACCCCAGAAAAAATATCCAGGCTTGCAGACGAGGTTGTTAATCTTAACGAACAGATATCTAAGGAACAAAGCATTCTTAATTTGCTTATTAGCGAAAGGGCTAAAATTCAAAAGTCACTTGATAACGTTATGATAGCGATTGAAGAAGGCATAATCACCTCAACCACTAAGGCGAGGATGACCGAGCTTGAAAATTCGCTTGCAGAAATCAATATGAAGATTGCTGCCGAAGAAAGTAAGCTTGACAGGACACTAAAAAAAGAAGACGTAGAAAAGTTTATAATTGAGGCTCTTGCATCCGAGCCGAAGGCGATGATTGAACTTTTGATTGACAAGATAATTCTCTATGAGGATAGGATAGAAATATTCTATGTATATGGCAATAATACTGATCCCGATGAACCCAATTTGGAAGTTCATCGGGACTTCTTTTTATCTAATCAAAAAATAAAAATAACCCAAAGGGGCTTTGAAGCTACCTTTGAGCTAAAAATATAAAAAGTCATCAATCATAGTACGGGAATTTGCTCCGTCTGACGAGCTTCCCACAGGGAAGGGCGGAGCAATGTTTCGAACCCAATTCGCGCAAGCTAAAAAAAGCAAAACAAGAAGATCAAAGCTATGAATTGCATAATTTGCAAAGCGCGAGTATGTTCGATTCCTTCGCACGAGTCACCACAATAAAAAAATAACCAGCCGAAATATTCGACTGGTTATATTGTGGTGACCCGTACGGGAATCGAACCCATGTTTTCAGCGTGAGAGGCTGATGTCTTAACCGCTTGACCAACGGGCCGTCGTTTGGTTGCTAGGATATTATACTACAAATTGCGGAAAATGTCAATAGGTTTCGAAAAAGTTTTTTAAGTTTTTTTCGTGACCTGAAAATACAGTGAATATATTAACTGTATCCGCAAAGAAAACGTAAAAATTGTGATGCTTTTCGCTTTTTGTTATGCACCACCCGATGAGGGTGGTGCTGTTTAATTTGATTTTACGTAGGTGGGATCACCGTTTTTTGCAATAACATCATCTCGTTTTTTATATCCTCTTTTGGTATAGAAGAACTCCGCTGTATCAGTTGTTAAAATATACTGACGTATCCCAAGGCTTGAAAACTGCTTTTCTGCCAACGACAAAAGTTCCGTGCCAATGCCTTGTCTGCGACGCTCCGGAGAAACCCAAAACTCCCTGATAAATCCGTATCTTTCGGTGAAAAACCAGCTTTCCGAGCATATGGGCTGACATTGGATAAATCCCTCTATTTTTCCTTCATCATTTGAATATACTATAGCAAAATTCTCTTCATTATTCATACAAGAAAACAGCGAGCCCCAATCCTTAACACTTATATCAAGCTCTGCAAAATACCTCTTAAAAGCTATGATAAATTCGGGATTTTCAAAGTCATCCAACAATTCATATCTCATATCTAATCACCTTAATACCTGCGTTTTGACAATATTACTTTGCATTTTGTGGCATTTGATATTGATCATAAACACTATTTGGATACTGACTTCTGTGGATTTTTGCATAGAGCCCGTTTTGATTTATCAGCTCGGCATGGCTTCCCTGCTCTACTATATGACCGTTATCAACTACCAAAATCACGTCTGCATTTTCGATGGTGGACAGCCTATGAGCTATTACAAAGGCAGTGCGTCCTGCCATCAGCTCGTCCATGGTTTTCTGAATAATCAGCTCCGTTCTAGTGTCAACGTTGCTAGTTGCCTCGTCAAGAATGAGTATTGGGCGGTTTGAAAGGTAGGCGCGCGCTATCGTTAAGAGCTGCTTTTGACCTGCGCTGATATTTGTGCTATCTTCGTTTATTTCAGTGTCGTAACCCTTTGGCAGAGCGTTGATGAAGAGATCGATGTGAGCTTGTTTCGCTGCCTCCATCACCTCATCTCTCGTTGCATTCTCCTTGCCGTATGCTACGTTATCATAAACGGTGCCGGAAAACAGCATCGTATCCTGAAGCACCATGCCGAAAATGCCGCGAACCTCTGAGCGATCCATTTTGCAGATATCCTTTCCGTCAACCAGGATCCGCCCCTCATTGGGATCGTAGAATCGCATGAGTAAGTTAACAATAGTGGTTTTTCCACCACCCGTGGGGCCGACTATTGCAACCTTTTGCCCCGGCTCTATTGTAAGATTCAAATTTTCTATCAGTGGAGTGTCCTCTTTGTATGAAAAGCTGACGTTTTCGAAAACCACCCTTCCCACAACGCCACCGCTTTCAGTTTCGTGGGACTCCACCATTTCCTCGCTGTCGAGATACTCATAAACGCGCTTGGCAGAGGCAATGGTGGACTGGATCATCGACATTCCGTTTGCAATAGATTCAAGGGGACCCGCAAAGAGCTTTGTATACATAATGAACGCCACCATATCACCCACCTCTACCTTATCAGTACTGATTACAAGATAAGCTCCTATAATACAGATAGCAACGTAGGAGAAATTATTTATGAGTGCCACGATCGGTCCTACTATGCCCGACGTGAAGAAACCACGCTCTGAAAGTTTGGCATATTTTTCAGTTATCTTCTTATATTTTTCGTTTTGCGTGTCCTCTGATGCAAAGGTTTTTACAACGTCAAATCCCGTAAGATTCTCCTCGCAAAGAGAATACATTTTTCCTGATGCCTCGCGGGATTTTTCGAAGTGTTTTTCGCTTCTTGAGGCTAAAATGGCAGAAATGATCATGGATATAGGTACGAAAATTATCACTGCAAATGCCATATCCGAATTTGCCTTAAAGATGATGATCACGATCATCAGAAGCCTGATAACACCGTTGATAATTACCCCGAAAATATCATGAACCGAGCCACCCATTACGGAAACGTCGTGAGTCATACGGGAGATAAACTCTCCGTTTGGCGTGGTATCTACGGATTTTACAGGAATTTTTGCTATTTTTTCGCTCATGAGAACTCTTATTCTGCAAGTGAAGAAGCTTGTTACCGAATAATTCATAATCGCAGTTGTGAGCGCACTGAAAAGGGTTGAAAGCAGATATACCACTGCGAGCAACAAGATCCCGTTCATAAAAGCAGAGCTATCAATGGCAGTGCCGTCATTCAAGAGATTATAGATGCTGTTTGTCAGCTCGCCGAGTATCTCCGGTGCTTTCATAGCTGTGTAGGCAGAGCCTATGCTGAGGGCGGTTGCCAAGGCGAGAAAATGGGCTATTGGAAGTGAATCCTTAACGATTCTGCCGAGAACCTTAAATGAGGATTTATTCTTCATCGCTATCACCTCCCAGCATTTCTTTACCAAGCTGCGACTCTGCAATTTCGCGATAAAGTGAGCATGACCTCATAAGTCCGTCGTGAGATCCTTCGGCAATTATTTTGCCTCCGTCCATTACGTAAATACGCTCTGCACTCATGGCAGTACTTATCCTCTGGGTGATGATCAATTGACTTTTACCACGTAGTATTCTACCGTAATTTTTTCTGATCTCGCTTTCGGTTAAAAAGTCGAGAGCACTGAAACTATCGTCGAATATGTAAATATTTGTTTGCTTAATAACCGCTCTTGCCATGTTGATTCTTTGTCTTTGTCCACCACTAATATTTTGTCCCATACCGACAAGCAAGTAATCAAGCCCCTCTTTATGAGAGTCCACAAAATCGGACATCTTGGATAAGCGGAGAGCCTCGTAGATCTCCTCATCGGTAGCATCCGGCTTACCCATCTTTACGTTATCGCGAACACTTCCCTCGAAAATTATCGCCTTTTGCTGCGCTGTGGAAAAGTTTGATCTTATCACAGATTTTGACAGATCGGCATAGTCTGCACCACCGAGAGTTATGCTACCGCTATCTGCTTCAAATAGTCCTAAGAGCAACTTTGCAAATGTGGTTTTTCCACTTCCCGTGCCACCGATAATAGCAACGCGCTCCCCCTCTTTGATTTCAAGCGAAAGATCTCGCAAGGAGGGCTCCGAGGCGCCGGGGTAGGAAAACGTCAGACCGTCAACGCGCAGATGAAATCCCTCAGGTACTCCGAGTTTATCACCGGGAGCTTCCTCGTTTTCAAGGCTGTGTATCTCGTTAATTCTTCTTATAGAAACCTTGAGTCGTGGCAGCCATGCAAGTGTCCACGAGAGGTTGATAAGAGCGTTTGAGATGAGAGCGACGTACTGCAAAACGGCAATAACGTCACCTGCGCCTATTCCTGCTCCCCCCTCTGCTCTCATCTTGCCAAAATACACCACCGCAACGGTCGCCATATTCAGAAGAAACATAGCGAAAGGATCAACCATTCCGCCTCTGATATTGGCTCTTATCATGTATTTTGACATTTCCTCAGTAGCAAACTTTGCTCTCCCATGTTCGTGAGCCTCTTTGTTAAATGCACGAACGACACGGAGTCCGGAAAGCCTCTCTCTGACAACTTTATTTTGCATATCCACGTATTTATCCGACTTATCCCACATTTCATATAAAGGGCGCATAATGATAAGCACCAAAATAATCACGGGTGGGATGGATAGCAAAAACACCAAGGACAGCACTCCGTCTGCCATGAAGGAAAGCACTGCCGATCCAATAAACATGAGAGGAACTGTGACGAAAGTATAAGGTAAGCTCGTGACAGCACCCTCTACGTTCCACACGTCATCCGTAGCCCTTGTGAGAAGTCCTGACGGGCCGATTTTTGAATAGTCGGAGTAGGAGAGCGAGTTAATTTTCTCAAAGGTTTTTTGAAAGAGATTTGAGGTATAGCTTGCAGTAATGTGAGTGTTCAGCTTTGCAGATATTACGTTTACCAAGGTCGATATAACAGCCAAGCAAAGCATTACTATACCGTATTGCCATACAACTTTCATATTTCTTGCAGCTACACCGCGCTCTACGATCTCGCTCATAACGTAGGGAATAAACAGCGCGGTGATCATTCCCAATGCATCAAGCAATAGAACTGCGATCAGCTGCTTTTTGTAAGGTTTTAATAATTCTAATAGTTTTTTCATTTTTTGTTTCTAGGTTTTTTCGTCCGAAAAAGAACAGCACCCCTAAAGCGCAAGATACGCCGGGGCACTGAAAATCCGTATAAAAAGAAAAACCCCGAGGCGCACTCTACGCTCGGGAATTATAGCAAACGTGTGTCAGCTATTTTACGCTATTACTTCTCCGGAGGCGAGTACTTTGTTTGTGATATTGCCGATAGTGTTGTTTGTGTTACAGATTGTCATTGTTACTTCCTCCTTTCCTTGATATTTATTTACAAAAGTATTCTAACACAATAGGAAGACTTTGTCAATAGGTTTTACATAATTTGTTAAATGATATTTTTTTGACAAGTTATGTTTACTCTCTCGGTGCCTTTTTCGTGTTTTTCTCTTTACTTGAATTACAAAAAAGAGCCTCCCAGATCCAGGGGAGGCTCGCAACACTACTGATGCGCAGATTCATTTTTCTTATCGTTAAAGACGATCTTATTGACTATGAAGAAAACAACCATAGAGATCGTGCCGTTTAACATGGTGGTTCCGATATTATAAAGCCAAGGACCAACGAAGTGGCCTGCAACGGCTGCCCAAGCACAGTTGATGGAGTTTACAACGCAAGTTACAGCGCAAAACGCCAAAAAATACCAGCCGCCTTGATACAGTATATTACCGTTTGACTTGAACACGTATTTCCTCTGCATGAAGAAATTAATGACCTCACCGATCACCATGGCAACCATGTATGCAGTAAAGTATGAAAGTCCTCCCTGATCTGCACCGTAGCCGATTATGTACCACTTAAACTCTATGCCAAAGAGAGTCACGTCAAGTCCCGGGAAGCCAAAATCACGGTTGCCCATAAATGAAAATGCCATTGGTAAAAACGTCAGGATCAGATATTTAAAAATTGTGATAAGAATGCTTACGATGAGGAACAGACCGCCTTCCATCACCCACTGCGAGAGTTTTGGATTTTTCTCTGCAAACGCTCCCCAAACCGTCTTGAATTTTTCTTTTAGTTTGACTACAACGTCCTTTATCCACTCAAGAGCTTTAACAAAAAATGCTTTGATCTTATTTGTCACTTTTTTAAGAGATTCCTTTAATTTTTCCATAACTCCTCCATAAAGCATGTCCATCAAGTTTAAGACCTTACATATATAATACCATAAATCCGCATCGAAAAAAATAGGTTCTGCAAAATTTAGCATATTTTTGTTGAAGTAGCACAAAAACCTGACGTAGTTTATGTGCAATTTTCACAACTGCCTTGTGAGCTTTATAAGGAAACAAAAGTATCATGCCTATGACAATAAAAGAGATTTTTCAAAAACAGCAATTCTGACATTTTCCTGCATTTCTCACATTTTTCCTTGTTTTTGACAATAATTATTTACAAACATCTTGACTTTCAGCAACTTCTATAAGGCACTTGACAAACCTCGAAAAAAATAGTAGAATATATCTATCGAAAACTTTTCAGGATGGAGACTTTTATGAATTTTGTTTTTGACCTATACGGAACGCTGATAGATATCTGGACTGATGAGGACTCACCGAGAGTTTGGCGAGCTCTTGCGGGAAGACTTCGCGGGTGCAAGAGGAAATACGCCTTTGCAAAGGATGAATACATGAGGCTTTGCAGCGAGGAAGTTCGCTACGAGGGACATGAGTTTGATCTTTTGCGCGTGTTTGAAAAGCTTCTGGAAAACGAAGGACAGAATAAGGCTTATGCAAAGGAGCTGGCACATGAATTTCGCGATGCTTCCATGGTGCGACTTACCCTGTTCCCTCTCGTAAAGGAGATGCTGACTGAGCTTAAGACAAGCGGTGCCGGAGTATATCTCTTATCCAACGCTCAAAGCTGTTTTACCATGCGAGAGCTTGATACCCTTGGACTGACAGAGCTTTTTGACGGTATTATAATCTCCTCTGACGTAGGATGGAAAAAGCCATACAGTGAAATTTTCAACATTGCCTTTCAGAAATTCGGCATTGATAAGAATGACTCCTTTTACGTTGGTAACGATCTTCGCGACGACATTTTGGGAGCAAGCCGTGCCGGTATGAAGACCGTATACATTAAAACAGAGCAATCCAGGGATTATCCGGATCGGTCACTTCCCTATCCGGATTACGTAGCAAAAGACCATGAAGAGCTTTACGAGATACTTCTGAATTTAGCAAAAAAGGGATAAATTACATAACATTTTTATCTTTTTGCACAAAAAGTAGTTGAAAAAGCAAAACAAATATGTTATAATTGTACATAGCGTAATTTTTTATACGCCCATCACCCGTTAGTAGACTAATTAAATATAATTTTACGGAGGAACACCCCTATGAAAAATGTAATCGTTGGACAGTCAGGCGGTCCTACATCAGTAATCAATTCCAGCCTTCTCGGAGTTTTCAAAACTGCAAAGGACAGAGGCGCAGATATCGTTTACGGCATGGTTCACGGTATAAAAGGCCTTCTCGATCGCGATATAGTTGATCTTTCTTCGCAGATCAAAACTGACCTTGATATGGACCTTCTCAAGAGAACTCCCTCCTCGTTCCTCGGCTCGTGCCGTTATAAGCTCCCTGATATTAAGGGAAATGAAGAAACTTATGACAAGATCTTCGGTATTCTGAACGATCTTGAGATCTACGCCTTCTTCTACATTGGCGGTAACGACTCTATGGATACTATCAAAAAGCTTACCGACTACGGTAACATGATAAACAGTCCCATCAGATTCATCGGTGTTCCAAAAACAATCGACAATGACCTTGCCATCACAGATCACACCCCCGGTTTCGGCTCTGCGGCAAAATATATCGCAGCTACCACAAAGGAAATAATTCGCGACGGTCTTGTTTACGACTATCCCGTAGTTTCCGTTATCGAAATAATGGGTAGAAACGCAGGTTGGCTCACAGCAGCTGCTGCTCTTTCAAAGGGCGAGGACTGCGAGGGCGTTGACCTAATTTATATGCCTGAAACAGTATTTGACGTTGATAAGTTTATAAACAAGGTTGGAGAGCTTCTTAAGGAAGAACGCTCTATCGTTATTGCAGTTTCCGAGGGTATCAAGGTTGCAGACGGAAGATACGTTTGCGAGCTTGCAGATCATATCGACTACGTTGACGCATTCGGACACAAGCAGCTGGCAGGTACGGCAAGATATCTTACAGGCGAGATCTCAAAGAGATTCAAGGTTAAGACAAGAGCTATCGAGCTTTCATCTCTCCAAAGATGCGCGGCACACGTTACCAGCCGTATTGACATCACCGAGGCATTCAACGCAGGTGGCGCAGCAGTTAAGCTTGCTTTCGAGGGTAAGACCGGTCAGGTTATCACTCTCCAGAGAGTATCCGAGGATCCATATATGTGCATTACCGAGCCTGCTGACGTTCACTTCATCGCAAACGTTGAAAAGAAAGTTCCAAGAGAATGGATCAACGAGGACGGCACTTACGTAACTCCTGCTCTCGTTCACTACATAAGACCTCTCATTCAGGCAGAGATCGCGCCCCTTTGGGTTGACGGTCTTCCAAGACACCTGAAGCTTGAGAGATAAAATTACAAGGGGGCAATCATGAAATTATTTGACAGTCGCTTCGGTATGAAATTTGTTTTTATCGTAAGTTTTACGGTCTTCTTAATTTCTGCTTTATTGGGAATCATTTTCCCCATAATACCCTTTGAACTTAGTGCATTAATATTTGTATTTTTGGCTCCCTTCTCATCAGCTACATACTGGCTCGTTCGATTAGTCAAAGGGGACGTATCGTTCTCTAGGGAAGGAAAAGACAGATATTTACACTTCAAGTATATTTCTAGCATAATTAGTGGATATGCTTTCTCGGTTTTTGCTACTGTTTTGCTGTTGACACGATATTTTAGCAGTTAACAGCCTGCCAAGACACCTGAAGCTTGAGAGATAAATCGATTTTAAATAGGTATGCGAACTTCGCATACCTATTTTTTTACAAAATACTGTATTTACTGTTGATTTTCTTTACAAAAAATGATAAAATATAACTAAACAAAGATTTTATATTATTTTCGCGATAATTTTATAAAGTTTTTTCGCGAGGATTTAGTAAAAAATAACGGAAGGTGCAATATGAACTTTTTGAAGCTTAATCCATATATTCGTTCGGTTTCTCTCTACGAAAAGCCGCCTATCGCAGGCGAGTGCATCGCTTATGACGAGAGGCTCATCTACGTTATCTCCGGCGACTTACAAATTGCCGTTTGTGGAGAAAAATTCTCGCATCTTTCGGTTGGAAACACCATCTTTATCCCTCGCGGCACCCCATATAAGCTGAAAAGCAAATACGTTCGTATGGTGGTTGTAACTTTCGACCTGACTAGCGAAAACGTTACGGAGGCGGAAATAATTCACCCCGTATCTGCCGAGGAGTTTGATAAAGACAAGCTTCGTGAGATTCCGGACAGCCCCTTTGACAAGGTCATAAGGCTTGACGACATGGAAGCGGAGCGAGATAACTTTATTCGACTTGCAAATATTTTCACCTCTGCCGAGGGCAACTTCCGCGCCGAGCTTTCCGCAAGATTCAAGCTGATCCTCCTGAAAATTGCCGAAGTTTCCGACGAACATTCTCTACCTATGCGAATGGTTGAAAATCTTGATTCTTACATAAGAGAAAACTGTAGCGACGAGATCTCAAACACGGAGATAGGTGCAATTTTCGGCTACCACCCCTTCTATATCAGCAACGTGCTAAAGGACACAAAGGGTATGACCTTGCGACAGTACATTATCGCATACAGACTGAAGCTTTCAAAGAGAATGCTACGCGAAACCGACAAGACCACGGGCGAGATCGCAGAGGCGTGCGGTTTTACAGACGCATCCTATTTCACGAAAACGTTCAAGAATGCTTTTGGCGAAACCCCAAAGGAGTATAGAAACAAATTCAAGGATAAATTTATATAAATCCTTTTTTTGACAAGCTCAGTTTACATTTTACGGAGTTTTTATGAAACTAAAGAAAAATCAAATTTTAGAACTTGATATAATTGATATAACGAATCTTGGCTTTGGCGTTGGAAAGATATCGGGGGAGGTCATCTTTATTTCCGACACAGTTCCTGGGGATAGAGTCCGCGCCAAGGTGATAAAGGTTGCAAGCTCATATGCCATAGGTAAGGCGGAGGAGTTCATTTTCCTCTCTGACAAGCGCGACCATAGATGCGATAACAGACTCTGCAAGGCTTGTGCCTACAAGAACATATCCTATGCTCACGAGGCAGAGCTGAAAGCGGCGGCAGTTTGCCAGATCTTCAAAAAGGCAGGGCTTCCCGAGGTTGAGATCGGGAGCATAATCACATCACCAAAGACTTGCGGTTACAGAAACAAAGCGCAGTACCCCATCAGTCGTGACAAAAACGGGGATTATCAAATAGGATTCTTTGCGCCAAAGAGCCACCGCGTTACAGATGCTATCGATTGCCCTCTGGCACCAAAAATTTTCTCTGAAATCCTTGCTGAAGCACGGAAGTACTTCAAGGAAAACGACCTTTCTGTATACGATGAAGAATCCGGATCGGGACTTCTGCGCCACATATATCTTCGCCGTGGTGAAGTGTCGGGAGAGGTGCTGCTCACCTTCGTTATTAACGGTGCTTCCTTGCCAAACGCCGACGATCTGGTTTCCCGAATGACCAAAAAATTCCCCCAGATCGTGGGGATCCTTATAAATGAGAATACAAAAAACACCAACATAATTTTAGGTGAAAAATACACTGCTCTCTTTGGCAGAGATTATATATTCGACACCCTGGCAGGAGTGGAGCTGAAAATTACTGCTCCATCATTCTATCAAGTAAACCACGACTGCGCAGAGATACTCTATGCAAAAGCGCGCGAGCTAGCAGATCTCAAATCTGATGACGTTCTTCTCGATCTATATTGCGGCGCCGGATCTATCGGACTCTCAATGGCAAAAGACTGTAAAGAGGTTATAGGGATAGAAATTGTAGATAGCGCAGTTGAATGTGCAAAGTTCAATGCAGAAAATAATGACATAAAAAACGCCTCTTTCTACACCGGAGATGCAAAGGATACAGAAAAGCTCCTTCATCCGGCAGAGGCAGCACGCGTAGAGAAGATTTTGCCCGACGTAGTTATATTTGATCCCCCGCGTGGTGGGTCAGACGAGGTGCTTCTCCATCACGTAGCTTCCCTCTCTCCAAGAAAAATCGTGTACATTTCATGCAATCCCGCCACCCTCGCAAGAGATATGGCAATCTTAAAAGAATTAGGCTACATTGGCGGCACGGTAACTCCAGTGGATATGTTCCCCGGAACAGGACATGTCGAGTCCGTCGTGTGTCTCACACGTCGGCTCGACGTCGATATGCGCCGTTGATGCGTCGCTCGATATGTCTGCGACTCGATATGGCGCTAAAGCGCTCGATATGCCCTGCGGGGCGAGGAGAAAAGGCGCAATCGACACTCGTTGCCAGAGGCAACATATCGAATTTCGAGCGAAGCGAGAAATATATCGAATGGTCGCAACGCGACCATATATCGAGTTGCGAAGCAACATATCGACAAATGCTACAAAACAAAGGAGCAAGACAAAATGACCGACAACAAGAACCAACTCCGAGAGGACGCCATAGAATTTGCTATCCAAATATCCGACCTCTGTGATGAAATAAAAGGTTGCTCCGTTTATGTGAATCAGATTGTCCGTTCTTCATCGTCCATCGGAGCCAATATTCACGAAGCAAAATACGCACAGAGCAAAGCCGATTTTATAAATAAATTGGAAATCTCCTTAAAAGAGTCTTCGGAAACCGAATATTGGCTTGAGCTGATTTTTAGAAAAGGTAAAGTGACAGAAATAACCTACAAGGATTTACGCAACAAATGCGGTTCAATCAGGCGCAGACTTATTGCTTCCATCACCACAGCCAAGGAAAACGGATAAGGACAAATAATGAGTTCGAGCGAAACTCGAAACTTCAATTTACATCAGTTTGGTATAACATATCGAAAGGAGATTACCCAAATTGACTTATGGAATTATAAAAAACAAAGACGGTTCGACCTATGTGTCACCGATATTTGCTTTGAAATATGCAGGTTGGAAATCAGAGGTGATTGTCTTTGATGAAACATTTGAAAAAATCAAAAAGATTGAAATGTGGAATTCTGGTTTTAGTGGAATCCACAGAATTGTATTTGTGCTTGAAAATGATTTTGACACAAACGGTGGAGAGTTTGCCGGATATGATTGGGTAATCAACGATAAAGCTCTTTTCAAGGCACTTCGGTCAAAGAAAGGTGCAAATATAGAGGATTTCCCTTTATTCAAAGAGTATTGCAAGGATATATGCGTGCCTGATCTCTTTGAGATAAAAGATGAGAAAGATATCGCTGCTCTCGAAGATGTTTCATTTGGATTTCACGATTCCCTCATACAGGAGTATGAGGAAAAGGACGGCAGTATTGTAATACGCTTTGATACAACGTGGGATTGCTACATTACCGTAACCTTTGACGGAGTTGTCGAGGCTGATTTCAAAGAAAAAGTAGGTCAGATATTGGATTCGGAAATCAAGAAAACGGACGAAGGTTTTTCATTCACGGTATTAGACGGCTTTGCAGGTTGGATTGACGGCTGTGATTACGGGTCCGAGATTGGAGAGCCTTATATTAAGTGCAAAAGAATTTTTTGGCAAATTGAAATTGCCTAAAATATACTTTTGAGAAGATTTACGATAAAAAGTGAGACTTTAAGGTATTACAACCCCCATTTTTCGACCGGTGTGAGACCTTTTGGAGTCCCCGCCCATGTCGAATCTGTCGTTTGTCTGACGAGAAAATGCGCCAAAAACGGTTAAAAACAGGCAAAATCAAACCGTTTTTAACGTTTTTAAGATAATAATTCAAAAAACGGTGTTCAAAATCAACCCCCAAAAAATTTTATGTTGGGGCAAATAATGATTTCGAGCTAAACTCGAAACTTCAATTTACATCTGTTTGGTATAACATATCGAAAGGAGACCAAAATGTCTAAAAAATCACGCAAAAGAACGACGAAATAATAGACCAATCAATTCACGATGTGTTATCAATGCAAAAGCAAACAATGAAAAAAGCTTTTCTTGATTATTTAGGAGCTACAATTATGTTTTTTGTGATGGCTCTCGTTGTATTTGTAGTTGGACTTTTGACAGAAGACGCTTCGCATTCAAAACGAATTGTTTTTGTCGCTACACCCATTATTCTTGGTTTTACCATGTTTTTCACTTTTCTTTTTATTCGACGATTTGTTATCTTTAAGGAAATCAACAAGATTACATCTTCAAGTGAACAGACTATCGAAATTACTTGCAAAAAGGTGGAATTTTTGACTCAACCTATATCCAAACATTCCGCCGTAATTATATGTATTGTATTAACAGATGAAAATGGCAAAAAGTATTATGACATAGTAAACGGGATTTCTTATTGCGCAAAAAAGGCGACGCGAGCGGAGTTGTTAAACACAAAAATTACGCTTAATTGCTATGTGAACACTAACTATGTGAGAACTCATAAAGTACATACAGAGGCTATAGGGGAAAATTAAGACTTTAAGATATTACAACCCCCGTTTTTGACCGATTTTGAGGCCTTTTGGAGTCCCCTCCCACATTGAAAGTGTCGTTTATCTAAGTAAAGAAAGCGAAAAACAGAAAAATGAACTTCAAAAAAGCAAATCAAAGTGATACTGAGCATATCCTTTCCCTTTATCAAAATGCTAAAACAAGTGAGTTCTGCGTTTGGAACGATAGTTATCCTTCTATTGCGGAAATCCAGCATGATTTAATCACAAATAATCTGTACGTTATGACCGATAAAAGCGAAATAATAGGAGCTATTTCTATTGTGCCAGAAAATGAAATGGACGGTTTCGATTGCTGGTCATATAAGGATGGCAAAGAAATTGCCAGAGTTGTAGTTGACAAGGCATACCAAGGTCATGGTCTGTCCTTTGAAATGGTGAAAAGCGTTGAGGCAATTCTGCGGCAGAACGGCCGTAAGGCTATTCATTTATCTGTGGTAAAATCCAACCTGCCCGCCTATAAAACGTATATAAAAGCGGGATTTGCTGTGGTCGGAGAAGCGGATATGTACGGTAATAGTTACTACCTTATGGAGAAAGCAATCAATTAAGCTTTCATACCTAAATAAATCACAAACAAGCGAGCTCGTGACCCACATTTAGAACAATAACTAAGTTCGTCGTAGAGAAAAAACGAGCCCTGTTATTACAGTTAATAAAAAGAACATGAGAAAAACAGTAAAAAAAGAGGATGCTACAATCGATTTTTCAAAAAAATATTCGAAGAAAAGGAAAACGCCAAAGACTGTCAAGCAAGAGAACGACATAGTTGTTGGAAAAATAATCTGCTGGGGATTTATTATTGCAGTACCTTTGATTCTACTTGCGTTTTTGATAGTTTCAAAAGCGAACGAATCTCCCGTATTTTCAAATTACGCTACGTTATCGATATTTATCCCGTGCATTGCTTTTGGCACGTATAATCTTTTAGGCTTGATTTTCAAGTGGAATCATGCGAGAGCTTGCGCGCAGACCTTCCTTCACAAGAGAATGATGGTCGACGTAAGGGATAAAATGTCCGATGAAGAAAAAAGAGAGACCTTGTTTTTAGTGATCGCCCTTTACGCTATCGGATTTTTGGGTACGGCATTCCAATTTATAGATATTTTATGACGTAAAAAGCGATCTATTAAAGTTACCGTTTTATAGAAAAGAGGATTAATGAAAAACACAAATAAATCAAAAAATGCAGCTATAATATTACTCATAGGCATCGGGGCGCTGCTGATCACGCTGGGAGCTTTTGCAAACCAAGGAAAGCTACCGCTGATATTGTGCGGTGCAGGATTTGTTGCCTTTGCACTGCTAATACTTTCAGGCGCTCTTGACGGCAAAAAAGACGATGAGGGTGATCACGCCTACACTATTACGAGTGTTACAAACGTTGACCGAATGGAGGGGCGAGAATTTGAGTATTTCTGTGCAGAGCTGCTGGAGCGATGCGGCTTTGAGGAGGTGGAAGTAACTCGCGGATCGGGAGATCAGGGCGTAGATATTCTCGCAAGAAAAGAGGATATAAAATACGCAATACAATGTAAAAACTACTCTCATCCTCTCGGAAACTCCCCCGTGCAGGAGGTCTACGCCGGCAAGACTTTCTATAAATGCCACGTAGGTGTGGTGATGACGAATTCCACCTTCACAAAAGGGGCGCGTCAGCTTGCAGACTCTGTAGGTATCATCCTGTGGGATAAAAGCAGGCTCGACAAAATGATGATCCGTACCGGAATGCAAGAATTTGTCAAAAAACAATAAAATTGAAAATAATTATTTACATATTAAAATAAAAAAACACAATAACAAAGGAGAATTAGTTATGAGTATTTTCAACAAAACAAAAAAAGAAGCAAACGGTAATACCAAGGTTTGGGTTAACAAGAAGTCCAGAGTTCGCGTTGATAACGACCTTCGCTGGAACAAAATGTGGGATCTCTGGTGCGAGGGTAAAGTACCATCACCTTACGCTGATCTCATGTCTTACCAGAGCGACGTACATACCATCGGCCATGCTAAATTCTTCGAGAAGATCGCTGCCGGCGACATGACAAAGACCCTCGCCTATATTTCAAAGATGCTCCCTGCTTCTATCAAGCTTCCCCTCCATGAGGCTTATCACGCATACAAGGTAAACGGCCCTGATGCAGAGGAAAACGGCGCATTCTTCGACCACTGCGACGAAGCTTTGTTTGCAAACGAAAAGGCTATTGACGATTTCCTTATGGAGTTTGCAAAGAACATTAAGATCTGATAATGCTATATCAGAAAATAGTAAAAAAAGAGCCCCTCCTCAAGGGCTGGTCAGGTGACAAAAAGTACAAAGTGACCACTGACGAGGGGCAGACTTTTCTATTGCGAATTTCTCCTAAAGAGCGGTTTGAAAACAGAAAAAAACTCTATGAAATGCAAAAAGCCGTGGGGGAGCTTGAGGTGCCAATGTGCCACGCTGTGGAGTTTGGCTTATGCGATGAGGGGGTATACTCTCTTTTGGAATGGATCGACGGCGATGATGCAGAAACGGTTATCCCCACCTTGCCTCTCTCCAAGCAATATGAGCTGGGACTTCGGGCGGGAGAGATCGTTCGCAAGATACACTCCATCCCTGCGCCTGACGGAATACCCGATTGGGGCGAAAAAATGGGCAAGAAGATCGACGCAAAGATAAAGCTTTACGAGGAATGCCCGCTAAAACTCGAGGGTGGCGAATATATGCTGGATTACATAGCAAAAAACCGCCATCTGATCGTCGGACGTCCCCAATGCTTCCAGCACGGAGATTATCACATCGGAAACATGATGATCAAGGATGGAGAACTGTATATTATCGACTTTGATCGATACGATTTCGGCGATCCATGGGAGGAATTTAACAGAGTTTGGTCGGCAGAGGCATCTGCTGAATTTGCCAGAGGAACCATTGACGGCTATTTTGACGGTGAGGCTATTCCCGAAGAATTCTGGAGGCTGATACTGCTTTATATCTGCCGCAATATGCTCTCATCTATTCCATGGGCAATACCGTTTGGAGATAAACAGGTGGAAGTAATGAGAAAGCAAGCAAAAAACATCCTCACCTGGTATAATAACATGACAACCGTGGTACCAAGCTGGTACAGAAAGGAATAATAATGAAAAGAAAAAACGAAAAATCACCAATGACGAAAAAGGAATACGTGACCTATCTCGTTTTGGGAGTAGGCTCTATCATTCTTTTCTTTGCGCCGTTAGTAACAGCTGCAATTCTTCAGGAGAACGGAGTCAGCTCCTCCATATACACTCCCATTGGTTTAGCTACTATTCCCTGCGCAATAATTTCTCTGGTCTTCCTGTTCGCAAACAATAAGAGGGCTACAGAATATGAGATAACAAGAAAGATCGATAAAATAGACCATCAAGAGGCAACGGTTATAGAAAACGTGTCGGAAGAAAAGTTAAAAGGCGCCCTTGCAGGTCAGAAATTTGAAGAAAGGGACGGATATTTCTACAAAAGAAAGTTCTCTTTGTCAAAGGACTACGTTAATTACTTTATCAGATTTTGCCATACTTCTGACGACGTTGCAAGCGATTTTGAGAGAGAAAACACCAGGATCGACTCTTTCGAATATAAGAACCAGAATATGTGCTTTATTTTGATAGATGTCGCTGAAAACGTCACAGAAGAAGACATAAATACCCTGCGCGATTTTAATAAAGTATTCATGGTAGTGGAAGGCACTCTCCCATCACCACAGTTTAACAGCGCTGTATATATGCTGCTTGATAGCAACACGAAAAAGCTTTATTTATTTGAGATGGGAAAAATGTCAATTTCAATTCATGCGCACGGCACTAACCTTATAAAGAAGCTGCAAAATAACTGATTTTGCAAATAATTGTTATCAAAACTATCCATTTTGGAGATGAAAATATGAGTTATCTAGAATTCTTAAACGAAAACTTTGCTATAAGACGAAGCAAAAGTGAAAAGAAAGCGTTTCGGGACTACGTGATCTCGGAGATAGAAAAAAGGGGGCTTTCTGCTAAGGTGGAAACCACAGCAGACGGCAATAATGAAAACGTGATCGTAGGCGATCCTACCACTGCAAAGATAGTATTTTCTGCCCATTACGACACCCCTGCAAAATCCCTCTTCCCAAATATTATGATACCAAGAAATCAGCTTCTTTTCTGGTCTTATCAGTTTTTACCCATAATCTTTATGCTGACTATTGGTCTTTCCCTTTCCTACCTCATCGGCATGGTTTGGTTAAAGGACGAGCGCGCCTATATGCTGACATTTCTCGCTATTTACTACTTTTTATACTTTGCAATGTTTCGCGGAGCATCAAACCCAAAAAACTACAATGACAATACCTCCGGTGTCGCTACTCTGCTGTCTATAATCGAGGGGCTTTCAGAGGACGATATGGACAAGGTTGCATTCATCTTCTTCGATAACGAGGAGCGTGGTAAGCGAGGCTCGAAAGCCTATTTTTACGATCACAAGGCAGATATGGAGGATCGTTTGCTCCTGAATTTTGACTGCGTTGGAAACGGTAACACGGTAGTATTTATTGCCAAAGAAAAGGCAGAGACACGTGCTGAATATCAGGTGCTGAAATCATGCTTTACCGCAAACGGTGATTACACCGCAGAGTTCTATCCCATGCGTGGCTCGGAGTCTAATTCCGACTACAAAAACTTCCCTGCCGGCATCGGCTGTATGGCGTGTAAGAAATCAAAAAAGGGACTTCTCTACACCCCCTATATCCATACGCCAAAGGATACCGAGGTAAGCGACGAGAATATACAGTATATAACCAATGGTACCCTGAAATTCATAGGTGAAATCAAATGAAATTAACAAAAGAGATGGTTCTTTCCGATGTAGCAGCACTTGGAAAAGGGCGAAAAACTGCCGACATAGACAGGCTGATACGACGCTACGTAAGAGAAAAAGCCGATCCGTCAGCGCTCCGACCTCACATACTCGACCGGCAGGTGCTACATAGAATTTACTATTACGTGGCGCTCTATCAGATCAATGATCCGAAAGACCGGGCAGAGTTTATTGACAGAAATCTGCTCTTTTCCGATTGGTGGCACACAGACCAAATTATAAAATTCGTAAGCGATCTCGATTTTAACCGTGCTCTCGAATATGCCAAGCGATACGTTGACAGCGATCATCCATTTATCCGCAGATGGGGTTACGTTATGTTCATATCAAAGATCTGCAGAAAAGAAGAAAATCTGGAAAAGATCCTTGAGCTTTTGAAAAACGACGATCATTACACTGTACAGATGGCTGAAGCTTGGCTGATATGCGAGCTTGCCGTATTCTTCCCCGAGAGGATGCTTTGCTGGTTTGGCGGAGAAAACAAGTTAAACTACAAGATAAATTCGAAGGCTATTCAAAAGATCTGCGATTCTTTCAGGATCAGCGATGAAAACAAGGGACGCTTTCGCGCTATGCGACCTATCCTAAAAAACGGAGGAAATGCTAATGAATCCTAAAATGAAAAATTACGAAAATCTCGCGGCAACTGTAATAAAAAACATGGAAAAGCGCGAGATGTGCGGCTACTATGCAAAAGATAAAAAGGAAGCACTTGAGGTGCTTCGCACTCTTATTCCCGAGGGAGCGTCCATTGGCTACGGTGGCTCCGTTACTCTTGGAGAGATCAGTGCGCTTTCAGCATTTGATAATGAAAAATACCGCCTCATAAAAAGAGAGGCGGCAAAGACCGAGGAGGAAACTAAGGAGGTATTCCGTGATATTCTTTTCTGTGATGCCTTTCTTATGAGCTCCAATGCCGTAAGCATTGACGGTCAGCTTATCAACGTTGACGGCAGAGGAAACCGCGTATGCTTCCTCGAATACGGTCCAAAGAGCGTTATTCTGATTTGTGGCATGAATAAGATCGTGCCAACGGTTGAAGCAGGTATACAGCGAATCAAGACTGTGGCAGCGCCTATGAATGCTGTTCGCCTTGACAGAAGCACCCCCTGCGCCACAACGGGTATTTGCAGTGATTGTCAATCCCCCGACTGCATTTGCGCTAACACTGTAATAACCAGAAGATCCCACACTCCTGGAAGAATCAAAGTAATACTCGTTGGCGAGGAATTAGGTTATTGATACCAAAATGAAAGGTTAAGTTTACTTTTTTAGGTGTTTTTGCTATGAAACGACTTCTCATTGTTGACGGCATGAATCTGCATTTTCAAATGTTCTTCGGCATGCCGAGAAAAATATACAACGAAAATTCAATAGGAATATGGGGAGTTATCGGTTTTGTGGGAGCGCTGCGAAAGCTTATACACTTAACCGAGCCCACCCACATTGCAGTTATTTTTGACGGGGAGGGACACAACCCGAGGTGCGATATTCTCGAGGAATATAAAGCCAACAGACCTGATTATTCGCAAATGTCCGAGGAGGAGAATCCTTTTATTCAACTTCCTCTGGTTTACGAGGCTTTGGAGGCAATGAATATACCCTACTGCGAGGTTCACGGCTATGAATGTGATGACGTTATCGCCACGTATGCAAAGCGTTTTTCGGGAGAGTTTCAGGTGATTATTTCCTCTTTTGATAGTGACTATTTCCAGCTAATTTCCGACAATGTAAGTGTTATTCGCTACCGAGGTTTTTCATCCGTTATCTGTGACAGAGAGTATGTTCGCGAGCGTTACGGAATTGAACCTGAATACTATGCCGACATGAAAGCCATGGTGGGCGACACGGCAGATAACATTAATGGAGTCTATGGCATTGGGCCCAAGACTGCGGCAAGGCTTATTCTTGAATACGGAACACTTGCAGAGATCCTTTCAGATATAGAAAAAATCAAACCCGAGAAGCTCGGAGAAAAGATACGGGATAGCCGAGATATACTTCTTCTAAACTACACACTCATCAAGCTTGATGACTGCGGAGTACTACCATTTGAGGTCGAGGAGCTTGTTTACGAACCTCAGCAAATAAAGACCATGGACGTTTTGCGAAAGATCGACCTTTTACCGTAGAAGTGGTGATTTTCTTGATAATCAAGGTCATAAAAGATGAATTCATCGCCGTTTGGGACGGTGTTTTCTATAAAAAGCTCTCATGCTTCTCTACCGTCAGCGATTGGGCAATCTCTAGAGGACACACTCTCACCGCATATTAGCGAAGATCTTAGAGAAAAGGTGGTATATATACCTCACGATGGTGAAGATATTCGGGAATGAGTAAAAAAGCATGCTTCACCATTAAGTGGCAAAACACGAAAATTTGACAACAATTGTTCTCAAAAGTCAGGTTTTATTTGGACTTACAGTAAAACTCAAAACTTTTTAATATCAAAAAGAGGCTTCAGATGAAGCCTCTTTTCTTTTTATGTCATGCAAGTAAATTGCATTTTTTGATAGGTTTGCATTAAGCAGGACGGAACAGCTTTTGCGCAATTTCTCTTAAGAATCCTAAAACATCCAGATCGTATATCGTGATCACGCTATGGGCAATAAACAGACATATTGCTATAACGGACAGTATGATAAGTACCTTTTGCCAGGTCTTAAGAATACGTCTTGAACCGTTGGGGTTAATGGTAGGCTTCCAGTCGTTAGGAGAGTATCCCATTGTGTATCTACGGTAAGAAGCACTACGGTCGCCCGTGGCTTGAGCGTACTTTTTCATAAGACGCTCAAGCTTACGGTTAACTTCCAATCTCTGCTTTTCAAGCTTTTCAACCTCATCTCGTCTCGCGTTAATCATGTTAGAGGACGAAAGGTTTGAATCTTTATACTTTTTTAATTGTTTCATATTAACGCCTCCTTATTACATTAACATAGATTTGATCTGGTCGATATAGGGTTTTACCATTGGATAGATCTTTTCATATACGCCATGTATCATGGTGAAGAGTTCATCTCCAAGAACAAGATATGCAGCGAGCAATACACCTGCACCGAGAAGTGCCACAAGACCTGCGATAGCAATGAAGTCGTGAGATGCATCAGGACCGTAGTAGTCGTTGAGAATTGCTCTCTTTCTACGTCTAATCTCTCTATCGATAAGCTTGTTGTTTCTACGAGCTTCCTTCATATCTCTCTTGATCTGTGAAGTTTCAGCAATGCTGTTGCGCTCTTTTCTCAGTCTGTACTTGCAAAGGTCGATAGTTGCAAGTGCCTCAACCTTCGAGTCAAGCAAGCTGTTGAAGATATGGATCTTCTTTGCTCTGCCCTCGCCGAAGCCGGGAACAGTACGTTTAAGAGCGTCTGCCTTAGCCTTAAGCTTTCTTGCATGCTTCTTAGCAGCAGATACCTTGATATCACGCCACTTTTCGCTATCAGAAACACCCGCGACGTCGCCAAGAGGTCCGCTGTAGATCGCATTAAGCTTGGAGTTAAGTTCATCTCTCTTCTTAAGCAGATCGCTTACCTCGTAGATAATGCTGTTTACGCGCTTCTTCTTTGTATTATTATCGCCGTAAGGAGCGAGGTTGGTATCAGTTCTGAGAACTCTGTAATAACGCTTGTTATCGAAGCTCTCGAACTTGAGTGCCTTTGCCTTTTCCTTCTTAAGTGCTCTGAGTTTACGCTTGATAAATGCTTTTCTCTTATAGTTGTGAATGCTGTTCTTCGCAAACTTATAAGACATTATTTCTCTTTCACTCTCGAGAAGTGCCATCTCAAACTTGTAACGGTTTTCGATCAATGAAAGGTCATTCAGATCCTCTTCATCGCATCTGTTAAGAAGCTTGATATCTGCTCGGTAACGATTTTCCTGATGGATACGGTTATCTTTCTTCTTTCTGCGTTTGCCCTTTCCTTCATCTTTCTTAGGTTTATCGTTAGTGTCTTCGTTCTTCTTGTCACGTTTCTTGCCTTCGTGCTTCTTATCGCGAACTTTCTTTTCTTTCTTTGTTCTTCGCTTGTTGTCTTTCTCAGGCAATGCCTCGTTAGTTTCCGTATAGGTAATTCTCGTGAGATGCTCATATGCCTCACCAGCAAGAACTCTCTTAACAATACTCTTATCCGCAAGAGGAATATTGGAGTTTGTCATCTTGTTGTACTCTTTGACATAATCATTGTAGCATTTAATTTCTCTTGCAAGGATCTCTGCATTGGTTCTTGCGAGTTCCATAGCTTTAGAATAAACACAAACATTGATTCGCTCAATATAATTCTCACAGATTAAGCACTGATTATTAATCAACGCAATATGAGCTTTAACCTTATCAGATGCCGATGTGTAAGAATCTCTCTTCTTCTTTGCATAGCTACGATCGAATTTGAGACGATTGATTTCTTTCTCTGACTCTTGGAGATGACGAGTCATACCTCTGCCTGCAAGCACACCCATATTGCCCTTCTTGTACGGATCAATAAGAACGTCTACGATAGGCATATCGCCACGGATAACAATCTCAGTTCCATCATATGGTATAATGTTGTCCTTGAGCTTGTTTTTCACACCGCTTTCAACCTGGATATACATCTCGCTGCCGATTTCCTCATATACGAGAGGACGCTCGGGAATCTTATACTTATCCTTATCGATTATGTACTCGCTGTCGATCTCCTCGTAAACAAGAGGCTGTTCAGGCATCTTATACTTATCAGAATCAATAATATGTGCACTATCAATCTCTTCGTACGGAAGAAGCTTATCATCGCTGAAGGTCTTATGTTCTGCTGCGCCAACCTTATGGGTCTTATCATGTCTTTCAGCAACATTGAACTTGCCCTTGCGCTTCTTACCGAAGACGGTTACGTACTCAGGTTCGCGATCTTCATCTTCCTCAACCTCGGGAATCTCTTCCGTGATCTTGTAAGAATTCTTGTTCTTTGCGGACTTAGTAGCCTTAGTCTTTGTGCCGTGTACAACTTCTTCATCAGGAATTGCGATAGGCTCAAATTCTTCTTCGTCCTCAATTTCAGCTGCCTTAGGATTAGGTGTTTCTAAGATCTTATAGCTTGTGTATGCAGCAGACTTATCAACGGGTTCTTCTACTGCCACGTCGGAATCGGGAGCAAGAACTGTGATCTCATCATCACCGAACGGTGCATCAGGATCAATAGGTGTAAGCTCTTCAAATTCTCCGGGCTGCTCATCAATAGTTCTGACGTTAAGGCTTTCAAGGAGTCTGTAAGATTTTGCCTTAGGAGCTTCAAGAACTTTGAAGTCGTCAGAAATTTCAGAAGTTACGGGAGTTTCCTCTGCGATAGCAGATTCTTCCTCTGCAACAACCTCTGCCTTAGGCTCAATATCAGGACCGTGGTAGATAACGATAGGCTCGTCATCGATCACGTCTTCTGTGGAATCTTCCACAGGATTTTCTCTTGCATCAATAACCTTTCTGCGAGACTCATCTATTACAATACCACGCTTTTCAGCCACAGGCTCGTCGGGAAGAACTGTTACGATCTCGTTATCATATACAACCTCTGGCTCTGCCTCAGATTCCTCTTCCTTAGCGGAGATAACCTTTGGAGCAGTTTCAACAAGAACGTATGTGTTGTTAGCCTTAGGTGCAGTGATAACTCTGGTTGCGGAGATGATAGTTTCGGAATCTTTAAGCTCGGATACAACCCTTGCAGGTTCATCAGCGATTTCTTCAACATCATCAACAACTGTAACAACCTCGTCGCCTGTATGATCGGGAGCGTCGATTGTGAACATGTTGGATACTGCTTCTTCTGCAGAAGCTTCAGGCTCTGCCTTTCCGCCAATAACAACGGTCTTGTTGCTATCCTCGGAGAGAACGTAGCCGGTAGCCTTAACAGTCTCTGTGGGTTCTTCTACTACTGCTGCGCTATGTTCTGTTGTTTCAACAACTTCCTCAGCAGGAACTACCTGCTCGATAACAACTTCCTCTGCAGCTGCAGCGGAAATAACCTTAGTCTTATTAGAGTCTTCTGTAAGAATGTATCCTGTATAGGTCTTTTCAGGTTCGGTTTCAGGAGCTTCGGAAACTTCTTCTACAGTCTCTACTTCATCGGGAAGAACTGTTACGATTTCCTCACCGGTGTGAAGAACCTCATCAACAGCGTCTTCCTTAACAGGAGTTTCTCTGAACTTCTCTGTGATTGTGTATTCGCCGTTTGCCTTTGGAGCTACAACAAGCTTTTCTTCAATAGGAGCATCTTCCATTGCTACTGCAGGAATGATAAGCTCGCTATCCTCATGAGACTTAACTGCATAGTCAAGCTCAAATCTTGCTTCGATAACCTTTGTCTTGGAAGGGTCGATAGAAAGCTTATAGCCACCCTTATCGATCTCGGTTACAGGCTCTGCCGCAAACTTCTTCGCAGAATCGGGCTCCTCTGTAATTACGAACGCGCCTTCAGCAGTCTTTTCGGGAGCTGCCTTCTTGGTCTTTTCAGCTGCTTTCTTAACCTTTTCAGGTACAGCCTTCTTAGCCTTCTTGGAAGTTGCCTTCTCCTCTGTAGGCTCGTCGTCGGAAACAACGGTTACGATCTCTTCGCCAACGTGAAGAATTTCATCTTCAACTGCAGCGGGAGCTTCAGGCTTAGAAACCTTTCTGATTTCTTCTGTAATTGTGTATTTGCTGTTAGCCTTGGGAGCTTCAACCTTTGTAACGGTTGTCTGTTCGGGCTCTGTAGTAGCAGCTCTCTCTACGATAACCTTTGCAGAGGACTTATCCTCGGTGATAACGCGCTTTGCCTCGTGTACAACGATCGTTCCAATGCTATCGTAATCAGACTTTTCAGTCTTTTCAGCAACTTCAACGTCGCTTGTAAGAATAGCGTAGGAATCTTCCTCCACAGGTTCGCTGTGAACTGCATTTACGGATTCAGGAGTGATAACGGATACGTCATCAGCCTCTGTAAGGAATCCGTCTTCCTCATCAAGAATCTTGCCGGGCTCGCCTCTCTGTGCTGTCCATGTGGATTCTCTCTTTTCCTCATGGATGGAGTATGCGCCCTTCTTTGCCTTGGTTGTCTTCTGGGCGCCGCCCTCGATAACCTTGGTAGATTCTTCGTCTATCACAACCTCGTGAGCCTCTTCGCCGGCTGGGATAGTCTTTGTATATTCATCAAGAACGAAAACTTCATGCTTTTCCTCGTCAGAAGGTGCCGCCTCAATTGTCTTGGTGCTGTCATCAAGAACAAGGATCTCGCGCTTTCCTTCTGCGTCGGATGCTGCATCGATAACCAACGACTGATTGTCAGCCTCAGTTATTTCATATACAGTAAGAGGCTTTTCTGCTTCAACAGGTGTTGCGGAAACGATCTTCTTACCGTTTTCGTCAGATGTTACTGTGTACTTAAGCTCGGATCTGCCTTCGATCTTCTTCGCCTGTGCAGGATCTACGGAAATCTTGTATGTTTCCTTTTCGATCTCGGTTACAGGTGCCGCCTCAAATCTCTTTGCAGAATCGGGCTCTTCGGTAATGGTATAGCCTGCCGCGGTCTTGGGTGCTTCTGCTACAGGAGCATCTTCAACTACGGTTACTATTTCATCACCTGTATGAAGAACTTCATCTTCGATAGCCGCAGGCTCGGAAGCCTTGGGAGCTACTCTGATTTCCTCTGTGATGGAGTATACGTTGTTACCCTTAGGTGCGCTGATTGTTTTAACCTCGGATACCTTTTCAGGAACCTTAGCTGTAACGATCTTTGTTGCATCCTCATCAACGGCAACAACCTTCTGTACGGGAGCTTCTTCAACAGTTGCTTCCTCTACAGGAGCATCCTCAACCACTGTTACGATCTCTTCACCTACGTGGAGAACCTCATCAGAAGCCTCGGGAGCTTCCTCAACAGCAGCTACGCCTGCAATAGTCTTTGCCTTAGTAGGATCAACTGTGAGTGTATAACCGCCCTTAAGAGGAGCTGCTTCAAAGGTCTTTGCAGAGCCGGGCTCTTCTGTAATAGCGTAGGTTCCTTCTGCCTTGGGAGATTCGGTAACCTCGGTTACGATCTCCTCTGCCTCGTGAGCTTCGGTATCGATAGCCTGATCTACTACGAAGCGGCGATCGTCTGCGATCTCATCAGCGGGAGCTTCAGATTCAACAGTCTGTCTGAGTTCTTCTGTGATTGTGTATGCGTTATTAGCCTTTGGAGCTTCAACAACTCTGGTTTCTCTCTTTTCGATAACCTTTGCAGAAGCCTCGTCAACTACAACGTCGCGCTTTTCAGCTGCAGGCTCATCTGCAAGTACGGTTACAACTTCCTCGCCTTCGTAAACGACGTCGTCTACTACTTCAGCTACAGCCTCAGGCTCTGCTGCCGCGGGAATATCTCTGATATCCTCGATAAGCATGTATGAGCCGTGCTTCTTGCCCTCGATAACCTTTGTTGCGGTTGTATCGATGGTGATTACCTTTTCAGGAGCAGCCTCGGAAACAACCTCCTCTGCGATTTCATCAACAGGACTTTCCTCTATGATCTCAGGAATAGTTCCGTCAAACTCAACTTCCATAAGCTGAGGCTCAACTGCTTCTTCTGTTACAGACTCAACAGTTTCCTCATCAGCTACAGCTTCTTCAGCTACAGGAGCAGATACAGGTTTTCTGAATTCTTCGGTGATCGTGTAAACGCCGTATGCCTTTGGTGCGGAAACTACCTTGGTCTCGGTAGCCTCTGTTGCAACTTCGCTTACTTCGTCATCGAGTACCGCTACGGTTTCTTCTGCCTCGGAAGTAGACTCAACTACCTCAGGTGCTTCCTCTACCGTAGGAGCCTCTTGAGGAGCCATTTCTCTGATCTCTTCAGTAATTATATATGAACCTTCAGCAGCAGGTGCCTTGATGGCTGCACCTTCAATAACCTTCGTTGCCTGGGTGTCAATTACTATCTTGCGAACCGCAGCAGGAGCTTCCTCTGCAGGTGCTTCGGATGCATCGGGCGCGCTTTCAGTATCAGATGTAGACTCAACAGTTTCAGGAGCTGCAATGTCAACTACTTCAACTACATCAGAAGTTCCTTCAGCTCTTTCTTCTGTTTCTTTTATGTCCTCTGTAACATCATGAACAACCTCTTCGCTTGGAGCTTCAGCTACGCCTGCAAGCTTGAGAGCAGAATCAGCGTGTTCAACAATTACATAAGATTCGCCATTACCCATTCCAGCGATCTTCTTCGCTTCGTCGGGTTTTTCGGTTAAAATGTAACCTTTAGTTATGGTTTCGATAGGTTCTGCATGAGTTTCCTCTACTTCGTCAGTAACGGTCTCTTCAGAATCAGGTGTTTCATCAGCAGGAGCTTCCTCTGTGGTAGCAGCCTCAACAACCTTTTCGATCTCGGGCTCTGCTACTGCCTCAACTACCTCTTCTTCTGCAGAATCTTCTGCTTTTTCTGTTATTACGATGGTGTCACCGTATTCGGGACGATCAGACTTATCAGCCTCTACCTGGTGGTCGGAGGTGAGAGTCGCGTACTCGGAAACGGGTTCATCGGGAGCGCTTTCGGTAGCAGGAGCTTCTTCTACAGATTCCTCTGCTACAGTTTCTTCGCCAGCTGCACGAACAGGAGGCTCAACAGAAACGTCCTCATATCCCTCACCGGTGCTCTCGTCGGAAACGTCAACCTCGCCGGGCTCAACTGCCTCTGCAGACACAGGAGCTGCCAGAACTTCTTCAGCTTCAGCTACTTCCTCAGCTACTTCTTCAGCCACTTCCGCAACAGTTGCGGGAACGGATCTTGAGAAGTCCTCGGTGATTACATATCCACCGTTGCCCTTAGCCTTTTTGGAAACCTTTGCTTCGACAGCTGCGGGTGCTTCGTCTTCAACAACTGTTACGATCTCCTCTGCAGCGTCAGCCTCAGATACAGATTCTTCAGCTGCAGCCTCTTCGGGTGCCTCTGGAACAACGATCTCACGAATTTCCTGCTTAATGGAAGATGGGATCTCGCATATCAGTTCTCTGCGTCCATCCTCGTAAACGAGATAGTAAGCATCGTTTTCTTCTTCAATCTCCTTACCGAGAGATGCGAAGACGAATATGGACAGGTGGCTAATGGGAACAAGGTAAATGTGTTCCGATGTAATTCTATCGATGATAGAGTCTTGACTCTTTGCAGCATCTACGGAAGACATATGCTTTCCGAGCATAGACTTCACGATGTTTGCATAAGCTATGGCTCTGATCTCATCGGTGATTCTGGGATTATTGATATTACTTACAATGTCCTTACAGAACTTGATAAACTTGTTATCGTAAGGAATCGCAATGTAAATGTGTCCGTTACCGTCAGTATCCTTGAAGTCGGATACCTGAGATCTGGTGTTTGCACCGTAAACGTTGATGTCACATTTTGCGGAGAACTTGTGCTTCTGGTATCCATTGTAAACGGATCTGATAGCGCTTGCAAGCTTTCTGTCGATCTTGAACTCGCCAAGGTCATTACCCTTGAGTGCCTTATAGGAGATTGCGGCTCTTGTATCGCCGTTTGCCTCAAGTGTTTCACAAAGCTTTGTAAGTGCTGCCTTGTCGAACGCCATGTTGAAGGCCTTAACCTTCGCAGGAATATCAACGAATACGATAAGCTTGAAGTTTTCCTTATCGCCATACTTATGAAGTACACGGCGAAGTTCATTTACTTCAACGGTAGTAACTCCGCTATTATGCTTAACGGTAGCGTTAACTACGTTAATGATAGGATCCTTTTCAACTTCTTCAGCAGTTGTACCTGCGTACGAATAAGTTACGTAAAGGTGAGAATCAAACTTATAATCACGAGCACTGTAATTTATGAGATCGTTAACGTTCATGCGCTGTGCGCCAGGCTTGGATTCCTCGGAACTTGCGCCATCGGAAACGCTCTCAACGATCTTATAACCACTCTTCTTTGTGATTACCGTAGGATCTTCCTCAACAGGTGCATCCTTATATGCTTCTACGATTGTATAAGCGGGCTTATGAGCTCTGATGATAACGTTTTCAGGCTCTTTTGCCGCAGTTTCTTCTGCGGGAGCTTCCTCTACAGGCTCGTCATCAACACGAACAGGCTCCGGCTTATCAGTAGGAGTAACTTCAGGAGCGTCGCAAACAACTACGTCATCAGCAGCATCCTTTGCCTTCTCTACAGGAGTTTCGTAGATTGCATAACCCATGCTGTGCTTGGGTGCGGGAGTTTCTTCTGCCTCGGGAGCAGGCTCCTCTGCAGGAGTTTCCTCAACGGGAGTTTCTTCAACAGGTGCATCCTCAACTACGGATACCTCACCTGCCTCATCTCCCTCGGGAGCAGTTTCTTCAGCAGGCTCTGCTACGACTTCGGATACTTCCTCTGCCTCGCCCATTGGGATAGTATCAACGTCATCCTTTTCACCGGGAACAACGTCATCAACATCAAGAATGTATCCCATGAACTCCTCAGCAGTTGTTTCAGGAGGAAGATCAACCTTAACCGACTTCATCTCCTCGAAGTTCTCGACAATGTGACGATGTCCTTCTTCTTCAACCACTACAGGCTCTGCTTCCTTATTGATGAGACTTGCATCTGTTACTACATATGCATTGATAGGATTCTCATCATCGGGATTTATGATAATTGGAATTACATTTGCGTTAGGATCGATAGTTGTCAAAGGCTTAGCCTCAGACTCAACTTCGATAGCCTCTTTTTCTTCTGCTTCGGCAAGAGTGAACTTTGCAAGCTTAGGAAGAACTGTATCGGAATCCTCAACGTTCTTTGCACTTGCGCGAGCAATGTGTGCCTCAGCGATCTGACCCTCTGCAAGAGGTACTGCCTCGTAGCTCTTATCGTCTGCGCGAGCGATCTGAACTGCGGCAAGCTGACCAATAGCTGCCTCACCTGCATCATAGGTCTTACCGTCTGCCTTTGCGATGCTTGCTTCAGCAACGTGGCCTACTGCTGCATCGGTATCGGAAACAGTCTTTTCATCTGCAGATGCAAGAGTGAATGTAGCAAGCTTAGGAATAGTTGTTTCTCTATCATCTGCCGCCTTCTCACCTGCATGAGCGATTTCAACTTCTGCAAGCTGGCCGATCACAGTTTCGCCTGCATCATATGTCTTACCGTCCGCACTTGCAACGTAAACGTCAGCGAGTCTACCCTCAACAGGTGTTATCTCGTCAAATACCTTTTCGTCTGCGCGAGCGATCTGGGTTTCAATGATCTTGCCCTTGATACCATCGTTGGTTTCAAGAACTCTGGACTCTGCACGAGCAATATCAACTGTAGCAAGTCTACCGTCAACCACTACCGCGTCAAATGCCTTTTCATCTGCGCGAGCAACGTCTACTGCTGCGAGTTTTCCGTCAACAGAAGCTACCTCGCCAAGATCTGCTACGTCTGCACGAGCGATCTGAGTTTCGATGATCTTGCCCTTGATAGTATCCTTGGTTTCGAGAACCTTGGACTCTGCACGAGCGATATTAACCTCTGCAAGTCTTGCTTCGGCAGAACCTGCATCACCAAGAGTTACCTCGTCAGCACTTGCAAGATCTGCATCAGCGAGTTTGCTTTCAACATGATCTGCATCGCCGAGATCAGCAGCGTCTGCACGGGCGATTTCTACACCGGCAAGTTTAGCGTCAACAGAAGCTACCTCGCCAAGATCTGCTACGTCTGCGCGAGCGATCTGAGTTTCGATGATCTTGCCCTTGATTGTGTCCTTAGTTTCGAGAACCTTGGACTCTGCATGAGCGATCTTAACCTCTGCAAGTCTTGCTTCAGCAGAACCTGCATCACCAAGAGTTACCTCGTCAGCACTTGCAACGCTTACTTCAGCCAGTTTTGCCTTAACGTCAGCTACCTCGCCAAGATCTGCCACGTCTGCACGAGCAATCTGGGTTTCAATGATCTTGCCCTTGATAGTATCCTTTGTTTCAAGAACTCTGGACTCTGCACGAGCAATATTTGTTTCTGCAATTCTGCCTTCAACAGAATCAACGTCACCTGCATCCTTTATATCAGCATGAGCGATATTAGTAGCAGCGATGTGACCGATGACGTTATCAGTTTCGCTTGTTTCTACTGTTTCAGCCTGTGCAACTGCGGATTTAGCAACGTGTCCCTCTGCTGCTACAAACTCGTCGCCGATCTTTGTATCAGCCTGTGCAACGACAACGTCCTCGATAGCAAGCAGCTCTGTGGGAGCAGATTCTTCTATCACCTCAGGAAGTTCAGTCTTAATAACTGTCTTAATATCGTGGTCCTCGATAATGCGAGGCATGTAAGAATAGTAATCAGTTTCAGACTCGATGCTTTCTTCGGTAGTTCCTACATTATTATTGATAAAGCGAACTTCAGTATGGGATCCTTCACCATCTGCAAGAGGAGCAGACTCGGAAAGAGCGCTCTCTGTTTCGGGAGATTCTTCGGATGCTTCGCCATCTATGGGAGTAATCATCTCAACGGAAGCAGCATCCTCATATTCCATCTCAAGAACTACGCCTGGGATAACCTTCGCAGAGTCAACGTCCTCAAATATGATAGGTGTACGAGGACGGAGATAAGAGCAGATCTCGGTTACTACTGTATCCTTGAAGGTATCACAGCTTGTAACGTAATCAGCAATTTCTTCGATAGTTACGCCGGTTTCACCGATATCAATTCCGCGAGCGGCAAGATATTCAGCGATAGCCTGATGAAGTTCTTCTTTGGTTGTATCTTCAGGTATACCGGAAATTATTCTTACTGAATCCGCATCCTCATAAATACGAGGATAAATGAATGGAATAAATTCTGTATACTCTGTGGTTTCAGTTGTGGATTCGGTGGAATTAAGGTAATCAGCAGATGCGGATGCAGGCTCTACGGGCTCTACAGACTCGAACATGGAAGAATGAACAACGTCATTATCTGCCACTACTCTGGAGAGAACTTCTTCGAACTCTTCATCATCAACTACGGAGATTATACTGTCATCCTCGAATACGGGTTTAGGTGTTTCGGCTTCCTCACTAGCTGCGGGAGCTTTTTCTTCAGCAGGTGCTACAGGTTCGCCGATAACGGGACCTGTTTCATCTCTTGAAAGCTTAGCGCCCTCGTCCAGAGGCTTAGTTTCTTCTTTTGGAGCAGCCTTTGGCTCTTCTGCAGGAGCTTTTGCTTCCTCAGTAGTTTCAGCAGCTTTTTCAGGAGGTGTTACAGTAACATTATCAAATACTTCAACGTGTCCGGGCTCGGATGCGCTTTCTGCACTCTTGGGAGCCACTTTATCTGTAACTACCAGCTGCTTGCCCTCAAGGCTCTTAAGAAGATCGTAAACGGGACAAGTGAGAGGTACCTGAACCTGAGGCTGAGCCTTTGCTTCCTCCTCGGGCTGTGCAGAAGATCTAGACTTTTCAGATACGATACCCTTTACGGAATCGTCTTCTCTTGCACCATAGTTAATGGGAGAATCAACGCCCATTCCTGCGTAAGGAGCGGAAGTGCTGGAAACAGCATCATTTACATTCATGCCACTGCGGCCCTGACCACCGTAAACTACAGAATCAGCAGCAGCTGTTCCTTCACCTGCGCCCTGTGCTGCATCAGCAGTGCTTTCGCCCTTGCCGTCAACGCGTGTGGTTGCATCAACATTTTCGAAGATGTAAGGAATATTAGGCATGATAAGCGTGTCACTCTCTGCAGCATCAGCCTTTTCAGCATCTGTCGCGGGAGCTACGCCGTCTTTTCTTGCAGCTTCCTTTGCATATTCAGCAGCTTCTTTTGCATACATTGCTGCTTCTTTTGCATATTCAGCTACGGATTTATCATCTGCTTCAACATCAGCAACGACAGCAGCAACAGAACCGTCTGCCTCATCCTTTGTGCCTGGGATTACCAACGCAGCGTCTGCATCCTCGAAGATACGGTTCATAAGAGGACGAATCGCGGACTCATCTTCCTCTGCGCTTGCCTTTTCCTTCTCGGGCTCTGCTACGGTAGAAGCAGCAGTCTTTTCTCCTGCTTCCTTAGCTCTGATGTATTCAGCAATTTCTTTTGCATACATTGCCGCTTCTTTTGCATATTCAGCGGCAGTCTTGTCATCTGCGGGAGCAGATCCTTCATTGGTGTCAGTAACTACGGCAGCTACAACTGCAGAATCGTCTGCCTTTTCTTCCTCGGTCTTTGTGCCGGGAATTACCAATGCGGCGTCTGCATCCTCAAAGATGCGATTCATAAGAGGACGAAGCTTGGACTCGTCTTCCTCTGTGTGAGCTTTTGCCTTTTCGGGCTCTGCTGCAACAGCGGTAGCCTCAGTTTCGGACTCTTTTGTCTTTTCTGCTGTCTCGAGAGTCTTCTCGGAAACAGCCTTTTCGTCTGCAGGAGCAGATCCATCCTTAGTATCAGCAACTACGGCTGCTACAAGTGTGGAATCCTCTACCTTTTCTTCCTCGGCCTTTGTACCGGGGATGATCATTGTAGCGTCGGCATCCTCAAAGATACGGTTCATGAATGGACGAAGCTTGGATTCATCTTCCTCTACACGTACCTTTCCTGCAGCATCGGCAGCATTTTCTGCACCAAGAGCTGCACCGTCAGCTGAAATAGCAACGGCATCACCGGATCTGGATTCTATTACCTTGCCGTTTGCAACGCACTCACCATCTGTGATTACGATAGTAACATCAGCATCCTCATGGATGATTGGAGCGCCGGAACGGATGATAACGGTTTCATCAGATTCAACACCTGCTGCACCGGCAGCTTCTCTTGCGAGAGCATCAGCCTTTGCAACTGCCTCACCTGCAGGAGATTCTGCATTCGCCTTTGCAAGGTCAACTGCTTCTTTTGCATATCTTGCAGCTTCTCTTGCGTATTCAGCAGCTTCCTTGGCATAGTCGGCAGCGGATTTTTCTGCATCATCAGCTTTTTCGTCTGCAGAAACAGCAGCTATTACTACGTCTGCATCGGACTTATCGCCGGAATCTTTACCTGCGATTATCAATGCAGCATCTACATCCTCAAAGATGCGGTTCATGAGAGGACGGAGCTTGGACTCATCTTCCTCTGCACGTGCCTTTCCTGCTGCACCTTCAGTTTCGGTAGCATTTTCTGCACCGTCTACTGTCTTGTCAGCTGCATCTGTATCAGCCGCGCTCTTCTGGCGATCATCGGATACTGCAGCGGATTTTTCTTTATCATCAGCTACTGCATCACTTCTGTCATCAACGAAGAGAACAGCCTCTGTATCGGACTCGCCACCCTTTGCGGTTTCGAGACCTGGGATAATTTTTGTGGAATCGAAGTCTTCGAAGATATAAGGAGTGCTGGGACGAAGACCGGGAACTTCAGGATCTTCTTCCTCGTCTGCCTCATATTTTGATTTTGATCTTAATTTAGACTTCTTGGAAGCCTTGGATTTCTTGGAAGCCTTTTCATCTCTGCCTTCTTCAGAGGAATCAACGTCATCTGCGCCTTCAGCGGAAATAACCTTCTCTGTGCCATCGGCAGAAACAACTTCCTTTTCAGCCTCGCCGGAAAGAACCTTTTCTGTTCCGTCAGCTGTAACAACTTCTCTTGCACCGTCAGCATCAGCGCGCTGTACGCCCTCTGCCGCCTCAACAACCTTTGCATCTCTCTTTTCAAGAGTATAGGTAGTAGCGCCGGTAGCGTCGCTCTTTTCAGCAGTAATAATTTCATCTGCAGGACGAGCCGATCCATCAGCTGCTACATGGCGGCCTTCTTCATCAACTCTTGCATAATGCTCTGCTGCTGCAGCTTCCTTTGCAGTCTTGATTGCTTCTTTTGCATATTCAGCAGCTTCTCTTGCAGAAACAGCAGCCTCTCTTGCGGATTCGGCAGCAGCTCTTGCGGATTCAGCAGCTTCTTTTGCGGATGCAACTACCTCGCTTGTGTCAGTAGAATCACCAACAGATCTTGCTGCATCGGTGGATTCAACAACACCGGAGGTCTTTGCCTTATCTGCAGATTCCGAAGCACCGGAACCTACTCTTGTATCATCAGATGCTACAGAAGCTACAACAAGAGCATCCATACCATCTTTCTTATCATCAGCAACGTCAACCTTGTTGATGATCTTTGTAGAATCAATATCCTCAAAGATGCGTGAAAGGATAGGACGAATGTTTGCTTCATCCTCTACGTCTGTGTCGGCAGATGTCTTTACAACCTTTCTGCCATCAGCAGTCTTTTCTGCGCCTCTATCGGATTTAGCAGCTGCCTTGTCATCGGACTTTCCGGAGCCGTAAACTTTTTCAGCATCTGCGGATTCGCTGATAGCACCTGCCTTTGTAGACTTGATATGCTCGTCAGCTACGCTATCCTTACCGGATCTTTCTTTGTTATCTGCATCAACGTCGCGAACTCTTGCAACGTGGTAATCGTAATCGTCACTTGCAGTGCCGGGCCATGGAGCAAGATCATCAGAGATGTCAGTTTCAACAACGGGTGCCTCTTTCGCACCGGAGATAACAAGCTCGGAATCGGTGTATTCAGCTATATTGGTAGCGATCTGGCGTTTTTCGCCCTTTACGGCATCCTTGCTTGATCTTCTTCTATTGTCAGCTGCCTTATCAGCGCTATCCTGAGGTCTACCTTCAGATTCGCTGATCTTCTTTTCACCGGATTCAGCTGATGCGTCAGCACCGGCAGCTCTGTCCTCGGATCTTACATATCTTGCGGACTCTCCGGATGAATCTTTATGATCGGAAGACTTGGTTGCATACGCTTTTTCATCTGCGCTGGCAACGTCAACGTCAGCAATGCGGCCGTCTGCAGGTCTGCCCTGATCGTAATACTTTTCGTCAGCACCGGCAATTCTGCTGTCAGCGATGCGACCGTCTACAGGTCTGCCCGCATCATAAGTTCTACCCTCGGCACCGGCGATCTCTGCATCAGCAAGGCGACCTTCAGCGCCTCTACCGGAGCTATAGGTCTTTCCGTCAGCACCTGCAACCTCAACGTCGGATATGCGACCGTCTGCAGGTCTACCTGCATCGTAATATTTTTCATCAGCACCGGCAATTCTGCTGTCGGCAACACGGCCGTCTGCATCTCTGCCGTACTCATAATATCTTTCATCAGCACCGGCAATTCTGCTATCGGCAACACGACCGTCTGCATCTCTGCCGTACTCATAGTATTTCTCGTCGGCACCGGCAATTCTGCTGTCGACAATGCGACCTTCTGCATCTCTGCCTGCCTCAGGAGCGTTTTTATCAACACGTACGTACTGTGTTTCTACGAGCTTGCCCTTGATGCTTGGATCAGTGTCAAGAACCTTGGAGTCTACGGGAACGATCTTGGTTTCTACAAGATAGCCCTTATCTGTCTTATGGGCAGACTTATCCTTGGTATCACGAGATTCAGCAGCACTGCCTGTGTATCTGGAGTCACGAGTGCCATCACCGGCGTATTCGCCTGCAACGCCATCGGATTCACCATGTCTCTTTGCACCGTCAACATGGATGCCTTCTGTTATCTCGATTCTTCCGCCTGCTTTGGAATCCTTTTCAGCAGATTTCTCTGTTCTGTCTGCAGACTCTCTTGCAGCATCGGCAGATTCGTCGGAAACGAAAGTACCGTCAACGTATTCACCTGCAGATCTATCTCTTCTTGCGTCGGATTCAGATGCGCGACCAACAGAATCAGCTGCTTCTCTGCCATCGGCAGTTTCTCTGCCGTCAACAGACTCGCCTGCGTATTCTGTATCTTTCGCGGATCTTGCACCCCTAGATGCATCGTCTGCAGTGGATTTTCTTGCTTTTGCGGTTGTCTTTTCTTCTCCGTCAGCTGTGAAGTCGTCGAAGTTAGTAACAGGTCTTGGCTTTCTGGAGTCAGCAGCGTCGCCGGACTTATGGATTACAGTACCGTCTTCGTCGGAAGCTGCACTCTTATCACCGGAAGTTTCGTAAACGCCTCCAAAGGCATCTTCGGACGCATTCTTATCTACGACAACAGAAGCTACAGACTGATCTGCATCTTCGCCATCTGTGGAGGATGTATCTGCGATAGGCTCTCTTGCGGTAGCATCTTCGATATTGGAGAATGGCTCTTCGATAGGCTCCGCGAGGTCGCCAGCCTGAGCTGTACCCTTTGCAGCAGAACCATCCTTTGCAGCAACCATCTGGTCAAGCTCGGATGCAACAACAACAAGCTCATCAGAATCTTCGGAAGCATCTCTGCTTCTAACGTGAGCGAATGGATCAAAGTTAGCAACGTCATCCTTGTGCGTGCGGCTACCCTGTCCCTCACCGGGAAGAGGAAGAATGAAGGAAGCATCAAATGCGCCGCCCTTACCGTCAGCAACGTATGTGTTATCCTCTTCACCATCTGCACCTATACCAATTGCAGGACGTACAGCATCAGCGCCGGCACCCTCGTAAGGAGCATCTTTCCATCCGTCGATGGTAACAGCAGCACCTTCGCTCTCTACGATGCGCGCGTTAAGAGGACGAAGAACCTTTTCGTCGCGAAGGATTTCTTCCTTATTATTAATAGTAGCATGCTGATCCGAGACATCTGCACCACTGCCGATTTCGTAGCCGTATTCTGCGGTCTGACGGCCCTGTTCTCTGCTCTGGGAATCGATATTGTATCCATCTCTTGCAGAACCGGAAATAACGCCGGGCTCTCCGGTAACGATAGTACCTGCAGCTGCAGGGATCTTCTTGGCAGAATCTGCCTCTTCAACAACTCGCTCGGAAATATCGCGCTTCGTTTCGGGAGCGTCGATAATGAACGTTGAAGGCTGTGCAGACTGAGCTGCCTGAGCCTGATCAACATTGGACATTGCAGGGATAAACATACCCTGCTGATTGATATAGGATGCAGGGAAGCAGATCATAGGCTCCTGAGGCTGCTGTGCCTGAGGTGCTACTGCGTTACGATCGGTTTCCGTGATCTTGTATGTGGATGTGGAGAGGATCTCCTGAGTATTTGCTGCCTGGGAATCACCAATAACAACTACCTGACCCTGTTCAACACCTGTAGGACCTACAACCATAGGAGCTGCAGTGCTTACCGCGCCTGCTACAGGAACTGTTCCAAGATCGTCGATAACAACTATACCTGCATCCTGAGGCTGTGCAGTACGTGTTTCCTTACCGAGCTGAACTATCTTTTCAGTTCCGCCCTCTTCGGTAACGATTGGCTTATCAAGCTTTGTAATATCATCAGAATCGGTAAACGTACCCTCTACCATGCCTGCGCCGTATCTTACGAGAGGAGGAAGCTTGGTCTTTCTGTTTTCAGCAAGATCCTTCGCGTAAGTATTATAAGCGCGCGGAAGGGTCTGACCTACTCTCTTTTCAACTTCGCGAGCGAGGTCATTATATACCTTGATTTCTTTGTTGATTCTGGAGGACAGACGTCTTGCCTTTGCAGTATCGCCTGTTCTGATAGCGTCGGTATAAGTATCGCCAAGAATAGCAATAACCTCACGCTGGTGGTTAAGGGCTGAAACGAGATGCTCTGTCTTCTGACCGTACTCGGTATTCTCAGCATTGCGCATCTGATCCTTGAAGTCGCCCTTATTCTCCTTGATAAGACGCTTGCTTTCTTCAAGTTTCTGGCGAAGCTCACGCTTGCTTCTTCTGAGCTCACGCTTGCTGATCTTATACTTCTTGCCCTTCTTGCCCTTGCCTGCTCTGCCGCCTACTGCAGCAACGCCGTCTTCATCGTTATCGATCTGGCTGACGTAGGAAAGAGGTGACTTCTTATCGCCGTCCTTTTCATCCTCGTAAAGGTCTTTTTCAAGGATCTGAGGAAGCTTCTGAATTTCTTTTCCTGCAAGAACGTCGTCAGGAAGAGTCGCAGACGCTCTTGTAATCTTATTGAGAGAATATTTTTCAAGCTTCTTTGCATAGCCGTTATACTTGTTAACGTCACGCTGAAGCTCTCTCTTACGAGAATCTGTATTTCTGCCAAGAGCTTTTGTAGCTGCAAGGCTTTCGGCGTCAAACTCAAGGATACTTCTCTGGAACTCTGCACAGTTGGTAAGAGCGTCCATCTTTTCTTCCTTGGTCTTTGCCAACTTGTATTTTCTATCAGCTTCGGCAAGCTTCTTCTTAAGGCTTCTTACAACCTTATCGTTATCTCTGATCTTTTTCTTGAGTCCGCTCTCGCCAAGTCCCGCAAGACCGGAAAGAAGACCAAGAGCGCCAAGACCAGCCGCCTCGCCGATAGGCATACCGAGTACCTTGCCATCTTCATCACCGTAATTGTTGGTGATATAGGTATAGTTGTCGCCTGTACCTGCATAACCGTCAGCGCCTACAAGACCTTCGCCTCTGCCCTGATAGTTGATGATAAGCTCGGAATCGGGAATTTCTTCGATAATTCTGTTTGCTGCACCGCGGTTAAGAACCTTGGATGCAGAACCGTCCTGGGAGATGCCGGTAATAGCAGTATCGTCGCCAAGCTCAGAGAACTCGCCATCCTCGCTGGTGAAGAACTTCATGTCATCGCCAACTACAGGAATACCGTCTTCTGCAACAGCAAACGTGGGGCTATCACTTGGAACGGTAAGCTCGTGATCTGCATCAACGTCAATACCGTCAGCCGTAGCCTCAGTAATGGAATAACCACCTTCTCCTACCGCATCACCGGCAGCAGAGAGAGGAGTTTCGTTTATAGAGTAACCGCCGCGTCCTTCTTTGTCAGCAGCGAGGGTTTCATCATCAGTAAAGTAGCGGCCTGCTTCATCAGCGTCGGGGGAAACGCCGTCTTTAGCATCGCCAACAAATATTGTTTCAAGTTCGGGAGCATATTCTTCCTCAGGGGTTTCGGAATCTTCTGCCATATCAGACGCAGGGGAAACGTCCAATGTACCTAACTGTTCAGCCTTTCTACGACGAAGTTCGTCAATATTCTCACGGAGAAGCTCTGCATTTTCTTCAAGGAGCTTTGCAATTGCGTCATCAATGCCCTCACCGTTAATGTTAACGATAGGTGCAACGACAGCAGGAGCTGACTTCTTTGCAACCGGCTTTTTAGGTATAGCTCGAGCTTTTTTAGGAGTTCTAACGGCTTTCTTCGGTTTTTTCTTTCTCTTCTTCTTTCTGGGAGCTACGACAGCAGCAGGTGCCGCGGGTGCCGGAGCTTCGAAGGAAGGCATAGCCATAGGCTCGGGCATAGGAGCAGGCTCGGGTTCGGGCGCAGGAGCAGGTTTCTCGTCTTCTGGGATCTCACCGTAGGTAATATTATCTACCTCGTAGGTAAGGATCATGCTCTCGGGCTCTTCCTCGGGCTCTTCTTCAGGATGCTCGTAGTCATATGTAAATGACATTCCGTCATCGGTTTTTTCGTCTTCTTCACCGTCAAGATTGTCAGGATCAATGGAGAGAACCATATCAACAGGCTCATCAGCAGCGGTTTCCTCAACTGGAGCTTCCTCTGCAACAGGCTCGTCAGCAGGAGTTTCCTCAACTGGAGTTTCCTCTGCAACAGGCTCGTCAGTAGCGGTTTCCTCAACAGGAATTTCATTTTTTGCTTCTTCCATAGCCTTCTTCTCTGCAAGGCTCTTTTCAACCTTTTCGAGGAGGGCTGCGGCGTTTTCAGCTCTGCGTTTTGCCTCTTCCTTTTCCTTTCTGATCTCTTCCTCGATCGCTTCCTTGATTGCTCTTTCGCGATCTTCCTTCTCCTTGGCGATAGCGGCTTCTTTCTCAGCCTTCTTACGTCTTTGAGCAGGTGTCATAGGACGCTCTTCTGCATCTTTCTTAAGCTTCTGTCTGTAATTGTCAGCATAAGCGAAAGAATCTTGCTTCTGCTTTCTCAAGCGAGCTACCTGCTCCTCGCGAGTTTCGCCAGGATCACTGTTTCCGTCATCACTCTGACGTGGTTTGGCATCAGCGCCCGCGATGTCGACGTTATTTTCCCCTACGTCAACCACGGAATCAGGCGCGTTAGTCTCCGCTACAGAAGCTTCATTCTCTAAAGCCTCGGCAGTCGGATTTTTTCTTTTCTCTGCCATGTTAAATTCCCCCTGTTTTACTTATATATTTTTATTAATAACACATTAAAACTCCGATCCGCTGATCGCCGCACCGATTGCGGTAGCAAAGCCGGACCGTTCGGGTATTACGAAGTTAACTCCGTAACCCAAGGTATTAAATTCTCGGAATTTTCGTTTGCATTCTGCAAGGATGGTAACGTTTCCTGTGAGGATTATGTCCTTCACCCCTCTGGATCTTGCAGCGAATATGGAAACCATTCCAACCACCTCGTATACCAGATTCATAATTCCAAGAGCGATATCACTTTTCTCTGCCGAGGAGGAGAGATTTGCAAAATTCGAAGCCGTAAGGTTTCTGCTAAGTTCCTCTAGAGCATCTCCGCGAACCAGATCCTTGATCCTGAGGTCGATCTTATCAAGATTGCCTCCGTCAGCGAGCTCTGCTATATCGGAGATATTGTCCGAATTGAGCAACAGCTTTGAGAGCCCCATCAGCGTTCCTCCGCCAACCCCTGTTCCACCCAGGTATTCGTAAGCTCCGTCAGGCATCGTATGTACTATTGCAGTACCGGTACCCATACTGACTACGAGAGCATTATCAAACCCCGATAAGTACGAGCCGCCTTTTGCGATGCATTGGAACTCCTCTACCCTATGGCAGTCCAGACCATAAATACCGCCGCTTATGTGCGAAGCGCCAACCCCCGTGATCATCACCTTGGAAATGTCCGAGAGCGAAAGCCGATTTTCATCGGTGAATCTTCCGAAAGCTCCGTAGGTAGCGGTGAGCGGATCGTTTGCCGTGATAACCATGGGCTCTATCCATTGTTTTTCACCACCGTTTTCGCAGAAGCCAATTATTTTCGTAGTGCTTCCACCGACGTCTATGCCTATAATCGTTTTCATGCGAGTACCTTCCTTTCGTAGTTTTCGTGAATCCAGCGCTTATAATATATATAATATTTTGCGCCCATATGCAAATATACAAAAATATTATACCACATATTTCTTTAATGTGCAAGTACTTTTTCATATTTTTTTCATTTTTTTCGCATTTTTTTATTAATTTTGCATTTTCCGACACACAATCCTGAAGATAATGAGCAAAAAGATGATGAAAGTACGACATCTCATCATCCATAAGCTCAAAAAAACACCCGATTTTATCTTCCAAACGGAGAAATTACAAACAAATTCACAGGCCAAATCAAAAATGCTATAATAATGATGTAGAAAAACGCAAAGGTGGTACGATATGAAAGCTCTATTGATCAACGGAAGTCCAAGGGTAAACGGAACAACAAAAAGAGCCCTTTTGGAAATAGAAAAACCCCTCAGAAGCGAGGGGTTTGACTGTGAAATTGCAGACGTAAAATCCGACGTTACCGGCTGCCGCGCCTGTGGGTACTGCAAAAAGGCAGGAAAATGCGTAATAAACGACCAGGTAAATCTACTTTTGCCAAAATTTGAGGAGGCAGACGTAATGATCATAGGCAGCCCGGTTTATTACGCTTCACCAAACGGCACTCTGATATCACTGCTTGATAGACTTTTCCACAGCGCAAGCTTCGACAAACGAATGAAAGTGGGGGCGGCAGTAGTTGTGGCAAGACGCGGCGGTCTAACTGCCACCTTTGACGTCATCAACAAGTACTTTACCATATCCGGAATGCCCATTGCATCATCAAGATATTGGAATCAACTCCACGGCAGAAATGCAACAGAGGCAGAGGGAGATGCGGAGGGGCTCGCAACACTGCGAGAACTCGGACGAAATGCCGCATTCCTTGCCAAAAGCATCAAGCTTGGCAAGGAGGCATATGGGATGCCAAAACAAGAAAATCCAATACTGACAAATTTCATACGATAATCAGTTTTTGTGAAAAAGTGGCATTTTTGTCAATAATTGTTTGCTTATTTGGTGGTTTTTGCAAATAAAAAACAAAAAGCTTGCAAATCGCACTCTGTCAAAAATGCAACTTGCAAGCTCGTTTTTTAGTTTTGTTTTCCCAATAATTTACCGACAAATCACCGTTTTATCTCAAGCGGCGTTTCATCTTGAGTTTCATAAAGTCTTGCCGCTATGGCAAACGCTATAACGTAATAGAACGTGGTAAACACCTGGAAAACGTAATTGTCAAGAAGGCTCTCAACCGCCAGAACGGATGCGCCGAGAATCAGCATGAAACGATCAAGACAGAACTTCTTAAACGCAAATCTGATAGTAGCAATACGGTAGAATCCGTAGCAAAGAGTACCAACAACGCCAGTCGCGGCAATAAGCTCGAAAATGGTATTGTGGGCGTATTCAGGGATATACTCTGCGGGAACAAACTGTGCAGAAACACGCATTCCAAAGAAGCCTGCTCCGAACACGGGATGTTCCTTGAATATCTCAACGCATTCTTTCCATATGGTAGTTCTGCTGCTGCTTGATAATCCACGGTCAATATACTGCTTTACTACACCGTTAACGTTGGTGATAATAGAGCCCAATGCTCCTTCGGGTGCCTGGCCGGGATTGATATAATAGTAACCGAAGTATGCTACAAGCGCTATCACGATCGCTCCGATAATCATTCCAACTATTCTGCCGGCTCTCTTATTATTTCCGGCAAACATAGAGATAACAAGACAGATTATGAAGTACAGCGTACCCATGAGCATAGCGTTTCTCGAGGTAGTGGCACAACTGGCGATCCAGAGAGCAAACGTCGTAACCAAGGAAAGGGCCGGCATCTTGCCTTTTATAAATCCGTAGAAGCTTACGGGTATCATGGTTGACACATGGAAACCAACAAGCGTACAAACGCCGTATCCCATAGTCAGCGCATCACGATTCACATATCCGTTAACCAAAACACCATCAAAGATGTAAACCTTTGCAATTTGGATGATGAGAATCCACGATGTTAATATAGTAATATAGATGAAGTAATCAACGAGTTTTTTAGGATCATCAAGCTTCAGACCCCAATAAATTATCACGTAAAGAACGAGATAAACCAGCATCATAAGCGCCGCCCACACAAGGTTCATAATCTTGTATTCGGGGTTAAATGCACCGTTAAGGAACATACCAACGGCAAAGACGCAGAGCGGAATTATCAGTGGTATCTTTGAAAGCTTTCCTCGGTAGAAGATCCTGTTTCTGAAGATGAATGCAATAAGTGCCACAAAGAGGATCACCATTGCAGCCATAAGAACGTAAGGACGAGGTCCTGTGTAGTAGTAATCAGATGGATATAGATGCTCCTTAGGAAGCTGATATGCAAAGGTGATAAGGAAAAACAGGAAGGGCTTTATCGTATTGGACTTGAACATCGCAAAGGAAACCAGGCAAACGTTCACGAATGCAAGGTACACCTCAAGTCCGGTAAGATTGCCTACAAGCACCAAAACAGCAACGATTATCGGATATATCCAACCGGTAAAGAAGTTCGACGTTGCCCTGCTCTTTTCCTGTGTGGTATCATAAATCTTTTTGTCGGCATCGCCACCGGGTTTTGTACCAGGTTTTGTTTTTTTATCATCTTGGCGAGGCTTACGTTTTTTGATGATTACAGGTTCTTTTGTAAATGTAAGTTTGCATAATGCTGACTTATCAGCATATTTATCTACCTTTTCGAGTTTCGCGATCTTTTCATCATCAGGAACAAGTTTAAGATACTCGATAGGAACGAACTTGCTGATTCTCTTGTGATCAGCAAGATGAATTTCATCGTCGCGACTTCCTTTTCCACCCTTGATCTCATCTCTGTAAAGCAAAGCGGCTACAGCCACCAAAATGGTGTAGAAAACAGGGGAGAAAATCTGGAAATTGAAGTTATCCACAAGGCTGGAAACCATAACGTAAGACGCAGAAAGCATCAGCAAAAATCTATCCAGCGAGGCGCGTCTAAACGCCACAACAAAGGTTGAAATTCTGTAAATTGAGTAGCTGATAAAGCCTACGATACCCGTGGCTCCGAGAAGCTCAAAAACGGTATTATGCGCAAAATCAGGTATCAGATCCATGCCGAACTCTTTGTCAAACTGTGCAAATGAATTTGGCGTTGTAAGCTCGAGGGTGAAGAAGCCTTTTCCAAATATTGGGCTCTCAAGGAAGGCTTCAAACGCAGCTATCCAAAGAGTTTTTCTGCCGTTATTGCCCATTCCGCGCTGAATGTAAAGATCAATAATGGACATTAGCTGCTCGCGGAAGACGATAGCCAAAACGGCAACAATAGCAACGAATGCTATCAAGAGCTTTATCATCTGCTTTCCTCTCTGTCCGGAGACAATCGAGATAATGAAGCAAAGTATAAAGTAAAGGCCGCCAAATAGCATGGCGTTTCTCGAGGTAGTTGTCAGTGCTATTGCATAAACGCAAACGGCTGTAAAAATTGAGAGATACGGGCGCTTGCCCTTGATAAATCCGTGGAAGTTCGCGGGAATGAGCATAGCCACGTGCGCACCAACGATATTACAGCTACCGACACCGAGTACAATGAATTTACGGTCGGAAACAGCGCCAAGAGTTGCCTCGCCGCTGATGAAAACGTACGCAACCTGAATTATCAGTACCCATGACATCAAAATTACAATGTGGTGTATGTAGTCTAGGAGATTTTTGCGGTTTTCTCTGCGCAAGCCAAGGTAGCAAAAAACGTAAATTATCAGGTAAACGAACACCTGACCAAGTCCCCAAAGCAAATCTTCAAGATCGTCGCCCTCAACCAAAAGTCCGTTAAGAAGCATCGCCACCGAGAATATCAAAAGCGGAATCAAAAGCGGTATCTCACGCCATGACACCTTAAAGAGCCTTGCTCTGAACACAAATATGACGAATGACAGAACAAGTATCGCCGCCGTTGCAATAAGAAGATATGGATTTATGCCCTCAAAATAATGCTTTGACTCATAAGGCTTCATATACAGATGCCTGGGATTGAACTGCAGCATGAAGGTCATAATATAGAAAAGCATCGGCTTTATCGTCTTGGTTTTTACGATGGCAAATCCCACAAGAATGGCAGATGCGAGTATCGTATATACCTCAAATCCGCTGAAGAATCCAAAAATTATCAGCAAAAAATGCAGTACCGGATACCATTCTCCCAATAAGAATTTGTCAATCTTCTTTGACGTAGTTGACATTTGCGGCTCTCCTTTATAAAACGAAAATTCAAGAAAAAACAATTAGATATTTTATTATACAATATAAAGAGTTTTTTGTCAATATTAATGCGGCTAAAAAATATTAAATAATATTAATTTTTTTGCGCAAAGCTACTAAAAACACTTAAAAACCGAGCGACATCAAAGTGCCCTATGCGTGAACTTTTCTAACACAGGCTCTTACGATAATCGCCAGCAAACTCCGCTTTTTCCTTCACATTTGATAATATAAGTTTACATTTATATGTATTTCGAGCCAAAAAGCAACGTAATCCAAAAACATTTATTTAGAATGTGTATTGATTATCACAAAAAAACCGAGAGTATAATCCAAACCCACAACCAGTATTAACAGCCATTTTTTACAACCTGATATTTCCCATAAAACCACTGATTAAAAAGTGCTTTTTCGCAGCAGGCAGTCATGTACTTAAAAGCTACTTTAATCAACCATTATGTCAAGTGAAAAGGGAAATCCGCTTGCATATTTAATCCAAAAAAAGTAAAAACCGAAATCACCACATGGAGAGAAACCGATAACAAAAGCATTTTCAAATAATGACAAAAAAATTGAAAAACTTTTAAAAAACCTATTGACATTTTGTTTTAGGTGTGATATAATATCCTAGCGTTGGAATTCCAGCGAAGTTTGTGGCGGATTAGCTCAGCTGGCTAGAGCGCCCGGTTCATACCCGGTAGGTCGTTGGTTCAAATCCGACATCCGCTACCACAAGCGGCCCGTTGGTCAAGCGGTTAAGACACGGCCCTTTCACGGCTGTAACATGGGTTCGATTCCCGTACGGGTCACCAAAAACAACCTAATCCTATTCCGGATTGGGTTGTTTTTCTTTTTTGGGTGACCTGTACGAGGAATCTCACACAGCGACGTATGTCGCATGGGTTCGCATACCCCACCCGAAGATCTGAAAGCTCGCTTTCAAGGCGTAGGGTGTGGGTATATTCATCTTTGATGAAATTCCCGTACATTCTATTAAAACTAATAAATAGTTAACGTCGCAAAACTCGGATTGGGTGGTGCTTTTCTTTCCTTTGGTGATCCGTCGGGATCGACCCACCCTGAAAATTGCAAATTTTTCAGGATATGGGTATTGCCGCTCGGAGATTGGCAAGCTTGTTTGCCAGGCGGAGAGCGAGCAAATATTCACCCTCGGCGAAATTCCTGTGTCGGAAGTTTTATAGGGTGAGCAAATTCTCGTACGGTTCACACGCCTTGGTGCTACATAGTTGACTTTTGAGTTTGATTATAGTATAATTAACTTACCAAAAATCCAGAATTTACGGAGGAGTAAACAAAATGAGACTTGATGGATTTGGGTTATTTGTAAATGACATGGCTAATATGATTCGCTTTTATAGAGATGTTTTAGGCTTTGAAATAAAGGAAAGTGAAAATACCTCAAATGTATATTTGATCAAGGATGACACATTATTTCTTTTGTACGGAAGAAAAGATTTTGAAAAAATGACAAGCCGTAAATATGAATATGTAAAAGGACTCAATGGTCATACAGAAATTGCATTGTATGTTGATACTTTTGAAGAAGTTGATGCTGAATACGAAAGAGCGATCTCTAATGGTGCCGTTTCTGTATTGGAGCCCGAAACAGAGCCTTGGGGACAAAGAACTTGCTATATTGCAGACCCTGAAGGAAATCTGATCGAAATAGGTTCTTTTAACAAGCCATTTAGAAGCTGACATTTTATTTGTCAGGGCATAGCCAATTACTGTACACTTTTTACTAAAAATAAGAAAAAAGCGCCTCGCTTGAGGCGCGTTTTATGTTTCTACTATATCTTTATCTTTATAATCCTGAATTGATAGCTGCTTTTATAAAAAACTCTCTAACCACTAGTTCAATCATTCAATAATCAAAGATTTAAGAAATCCTTTCTGTACTTCACACCAAAGAATTCAGCAAGCTCTACCATTTCCTCATCTTTGATGGTATTGATGCGAGGGAGATGGGCTGTCAGCATATAGATTTCAGCTGCCTTTTCTACGGTTTCGATAAGACCAAAGGTTTCGTCCATAGTTTTTCCTGCTCCATAGATGCCGTGCATTCCCCAGACCACAAGGCGAAATTCCTTCATTTTTTTTGCTGTGGCTTCGCCAATTTCGTTGGTGCCGCAGAGCATCCAAGGGAGAACACCTATGCCGTCGGGGAACACAACGATGCACTCGGTGCACATTTCCCAAAGGGTGTGAGTGAATTTCTTTTCGTCAAGCTCATGAACATAGTTCATAGCCAGAGTATGCGTGGGGTGAGAGTGCATTACCACTCTGTTATCAGGATCGACCGAAAGGCGAGCGATATGACTCATAAGGTGAGCGGGAAGCTCGCTTGTAAAGCGTCCGCCGTCTGAATAACCCCAGAGGAGATTTGCAGTCTTTCCGTCTTCTGCAATGCGGATTATACCAAGATTTGTTTCGGGATCATCATTTACATTCTTAAAATATTTACCCGTTCCTGTAACAATAAAAATTTTGCCAATCAACGCCATGGCATCAAATCCGAGAGGAATCTGGCGAAGTGAATTGTCTATATCAAGATATTCTGCAACCTCATTTTCATCCAGCATATAGCTGATGTTTCCGCCGTTACGCTCATCCCAACCAAGACGATACATATTGGCGCAGGTCTTTATCATTTCTGTAACAAAGGGGGCTTCAAGTATATTTTTCATCTCTTTGATAAAACCTCACTTTCGTATTTTCTGACCTCGGAGAGATAGTTTTTAGGCACATTTTCGCGCGTAAGGAACTCATCCCAAACATCACCAAACGGCATTATTTTCATCTCCTCGGAGAGGTACATAATTTCCGTAAAATCATTTTTGTCCTGAAGTTCTTTCATTTTAGAATCGGGCTGAAGAAGGGCAAAAAGCAAACTTTTCTGTACATTTCGTACGCCTGTAACCCATGCAGAGATACGGTTGATTGAAGCGTCAAAATAATCTGTTGCGATAAACACGCGATCTAAAGCGTCATTTCTCACGATTTCCTTTGCGATCTCTTTTGTTTCATCATCAAATATAACAACGTGGTCGGAATCCCAGCGAACGGCGCGAGTTACGTGGAGAGCGATCTTCTCGTTAAAGAGGAGAAGCGAGGAGATCTTGTCGCTTACCATTTCGGTCGGATGATAGTGACCGTTGTCCATAAGAGGAGTGATACCCTTATAGTCCGAATAAGAAAGGCAGAATTCTGCACTTCCTACGGTGTAACTCTCAAGACCGATTCCAAAAACCTTAGATTCAAGAGTTACGTAAACCTTGCTCTTGTCGTAGGGAGTATCAAGGATCTCATCAAGACTAGCCTTGAATCTCGCTCTGGGGGAAAGTCGATCTGCGGGAATGTCCTTATATCCGTCGGGGATCCATATGTTCATAACACAGGGGATACCCGTTTCGGTGGCAAAGTATTCTGCTATTTTAAGGCAGGCAATACCGTGGTTTATCCAATACTTTCTGACTTCCTCATCAGGAGATGAAAGTGTGAGATTATCTTTTACCATAGGGTGGGAAAAGAAGGTAGGGTTAAAGTCAATTCCCATTTTTCTTGCTTTCGCAAATTCTACCCATCTCTTAAAGTGCTTTGGCTGGATCTTATCTCTGCCCACCGCTTCTCCGTCTTCGAAGATTGCATAGGACGCGTGAAGATTCAGTTTCTTCTTTCCCGGGATCAGGGAGAACGCCTTATCATAGTCTGCCATAAGCTCATCCGGGGTGTTTGCCTTGCCGGGATAGTTGCCCGTTGTCTGTATTCCTCCGGAAAGGCTCTCACGGCTATCAAAGCCAATTACGTCGTCACCCTGCCAACAATGCACACTAATATTTACATTTTTAAGAATTTCGATAGCTTTTTCCGTATCAATGCCAAAAACAGCATAAACCTTTTTTGCTTCTGTATATCTGCTCATTTATCTCTCTCCATCTGTATTTTTAAGTTTCCAATGGCAGTTGCCTCAATAGGCAGAGCCACCACTTTTTTGCCCGTGGCAGCCTCAGTAAGATCATTGAGGAACTTATTCCTTGCGCCACCACCTACAATGTATATTTTATCATATTTTTGATTTGTATTTGCTTCAAGCTCCTCGATGGCAACTCGATAGCTCTGTGCCAGACTACGATAAGCACAACGGAAATAATCCCCCATATTTTCAAGACCACTCGTAGCTTTATCGAATGCCGCCTTCATACTATCCGGAGCAAGAAATTCTCTGGCGTTTGCATCTACCAGTCCATCATATCTGCTCGCCTCTGCCATCCTCACGATTTCTGAAAACGACGTGTCAGGGCAAAGCTCTTTTTGAAGCTCGTTTACAAGCCACATTCCCATAATATTTTTCTGATAGCGGTTATATCCAACGCCGCCCTCGTTTGAGTAATTTGCCACCTCGCTGCCTTTATCGGTTATAGGCTTTTCGGTCTTTACTCCAAGGAGCGACCAAGTGCCGGAAGAAATATAGGGGTGATTTCCCACCATGGGGATACCCTCCACCGCAGAACCTGTATCATGAGTCGCGCAGAATATCACCTTGCAGTCGCCACCTACCGTCTCCCTCACCTCGGGAAGGAGATTTCCAAGCACAGTGCCAGGTTGCATAAGAGTCGGAAACAGATGCTGTGGATACCCAAGCGACTCAATGATTTCTTTATCAAACTCGCCCTCCTCGGCATTTATCATGCCGGTAGTGGTAGCGTTAGTATACTCGCGAGCCTTAACTCCACACAGTCGCCACATCAGGTATTCAGGGATCATAAGCATATCGGTTGCCTCGTCTAAACGACCGTCAACCTTGTCGCAATACAACTGATATATTGTATTAAAAGGTTGGAACTGACAGCCAACTCGACTATATAATCTTGAAAATGGGGTTTTTTCATGAACTGTCGGAATCACAGCCTCTGTTCTGCCATCTCTGTAAGCATAAACCGGCATAATTTCCCTATCGCCTGCCAGCAGCACGTAATCAACACCCCATGTGTCGATAGACAAGCTTTCTATTTTCGGATAAAAGCGAAATGCCTCAGCAATTCCTTCAAGAACGCTTTTGTACAGCGCTTTCATATCCCAAACCAAGTGACCGTTTTCCTTTTTTACGCCGTTCGGAAAGCGGAAGACCTCTTTTGTTTTTATTTCACTTCCCTCGCACCATCCAACGATGTGCCTGCCAGAAGATGCGCCAATGTCTATTGCTAAATAATATGCCAAGATAGATCTCCTTTCATAGTTAGCTATTCTAATGATATCATAAAATATGCAAAAATAAAAGGACATAATTTGCTTAAAAAAGTGTCCTTATTTGTATTGATTTTTCATTGATTGTATGCTAAAATAAAGCGAGGTGATTTTATGATTAAACAGGAAATACTAAAGGAGCTTATTCCTATAACCGATGAGGAACGAGCTATACTTGACGGAGCGGGTGTGGACAAAAGCATTTACACGACACATGGCGGAAGCGTTATCAGACACAAAAAGCTGCTATCCGACGGAAAGCTCATCCGTATCAGAGCTCATACCCGATTTGTGCATTTTCCGGAGCATACACACGATTATATCGAGGCGGTTTATATGTGCGCAGGCGAAACCGTCCACATAATCAACGGTAAAAAGCTGACACTGAAAGAGGGGGAGCTGCTGTTTCTTGGTCAGAATGCAAAGCAAGAAATTCTACCTGCCGGAGATGGAGACATAGCGGTGAACTTCATTATTCAGCCCGTCTTTTTTGATAAAACACTTGAGATGCTTGGCGCAGAGGATACTCCCATTAAAAACTTTCTTTTAAGGTCACTTTTTGGCGACGATAATCAAGGATATTTATACTTTAAGGTGTCTGGAGTGCTTCCCGTGCAGAACCTTATTGAAAACCTGATCTGGACACTAATAAACAATACCCGTTCAAAAAGAAATATCAATCAGATAACCATGGCGCTCCTCTTTATGCAACTGCTGAATCATACAGACAAGCTGGTATATGAGAGCCGCGAAGACGAGGCGATTGTCAAGGTGCTGCAATACGTGGAAGAAAACTACAAAGACGGCTCCCTATCCGAAGCATCAAAGCTTTTGCACTACGACTTTTATTGGCTGAGTCATGAAATCAAAAATCGCACAGGCAGAACGTATACCGAGCATTTGCAAGAAAAAAGACTATCCCAGGCGGCGTTTCTCCTAAAAAACACCAATCTGTCAGCAGAGGAGATCGCCCTTGCGGTAGGATATGAAAACAAGAGTTATTTTTATAGGATATTCAGTGCAAAATACGGCACCAGCCCTAAGAAATACAAAGCAAATGAAACCAAATGACACAAAAATGACAAGCGATAAGGCTTGTCATTTTTCGTTATAAATGTGCTGTTTTGTAAACAATATTTTTTAAAATACTTATTTTGTGTAACTGCCAAGAAGATACAGACTTTCCTTTGGATGTCTTTGTTGGGTACTTCTGTCAACCGCGATAAGACCAAAGGTGATAGAATATCCCTTCTGCCACTCAAAGTTATCAAGCAAGCTCCAATGGCAATATCCACGCAGCTTTATGCCGTCATTTACACACTTTTCAATGCCTTCCATAGCAGTCTTGATGAAGCGACATCTCTCATTATCATCACTTGTGGAAATGCCGTTTTCGGTAATTAGGATCTCGCCGCCAAATTCCTTTGCAACGGCTCTTACCACGTTGGCAATAGCTTCAGGATAATACTCATACTTCATCTGTGTTAGGGGCGCGTCCTTTGCAGGATCCTTCTGACCGAAGAAGCCAAACTCATATCGGGTGTAGTTTTGAACGCCGATAAAATCGTCATCCTTGATAAAGGGTAGATAGTGACCGAACTCTCTGTACCACTCTTTCTTTGCATGATGCTTTCCCCATTTACCGGGCTGCATATCGTGGAGGCTTAAGGTAAGCCCAACCTTCGTGTGAGGGGCGTGTTTTTTTATTACCTCTTTTGCTGCAACGTGCGCTCTGGCAATAAGCAGATCCCCCTGTTCACTTCTCGAGGAAACGAAGGAATTGAGCTTTTCCGTGCCGAAGACTTCAAGGTTTTCGGTCTTGGCGATCTTCATATTCTCGATCATATGCTGAAGATTAACGCCAACCTGAGCCTTGCCGTCTGTCTGCTTTTTCTTGCCGAAGATCAGCTCCTTCATATATCTCTTTGCGATTGCCGCAAGCTGAAGTCCCATATTCGCCTCGTTTATTGTGCAGATATAGTTCAGCTTATGTCCGAGCCTTTCGGCAACGAAACCACAGTATCTTGCAAAATATTTTACTGTTTCCTCGCTCTCCCAACCGCCTTTCTCAATAAGCCATTTGGGACTTGTAAAGTGGTGAAGCGTTACGATGGGCTCAACTCCAAGAGAATAGCAGCAATCAAGCATATTTTCGTAATGCTGAATTTCGGTCTCATCAAATTCTCCCTCACGAGGCTCTATTCTTGCCCACTCGATGGAGAAACGGTAAGCATTCAGTCCCGCCTCAGAAAGAAGTCTTATATCTTCTTCATATCTATTGTAATGGTCAACTGCATCAAGGCTGGGCTCGAGGAAGCTTGTGGAGCGCATCTGCTCCATTGTCCAATAATCACTGTGTATGTTATTGCCTTCTACCTGATGAGCGGCGGTTGATGCGCCGACAAGAAAGCCTTCAGGAAATCTTTTCATCTTCTTCTCCTATCAAAAATGTATATTCTCCCGCGCATTTTTCAAATTCTCTGCCATCGGGTAAAATGATTTTTACATCCTTATTTGTGGAAATATGTAAATTACCATTGTCATATTCTACATAAACCCCCTTATAATTGCCTCTAAATGCTCCAATGCGAGAATCAACAAATGGCTTGATTTGCACTTTTGCAAAACCGGGCTCAAGCGGCTTTATTCCAAGTATGTATTCATAGTAAAACTCACCAACACTGCCAAAGGAATAATGGTTGAATGACACCATATTATCGCTTGACATTTTGCTTTCATTCACGCTTCCGTCAGGGCGGAGAGCATCCCAGCGCTCCCAGGTCGTAGTGGCGCCGCGCTCAACCTGATACATCCAGCCGCCAAGCTTCGGGCTGAGGAGAAGGTCGAACGCAAGCTCCTTATCACCGTTATCCGCCAGAAGCGGCAGAATATACTCTGTGGCAAAGAAGCCTGTCTGCATACCATCGCTACGCAGCTTCTCGATGAGCTTATTGTAGATCTTATCCCACAGCTCACCCTTTGGAACTACCATTTTCAGTGCCATAACGTATGCGCCCTGATAGTCGTCACGCATTGTGCCATCCTTTTTGATAAAGGCCTTGATATATGCCTCGCGAGTTTTTTCAAGCTGTTCTTTATATCGGAGAGTGTCCTCATTTTTGCCTAGCAGCTCGGATGCCCAGATCATAATCCGAAGATCATTTATTATAAAAGCATTTGAAACGGGGCCGTTATGCATCGCCATATATTTCACATCTCTGCCCATTGCCAACCAGTCACCAAGGCTTGGCGCGATCCAGAGATTTTTCTTGCCAAAAATACCACCCATTTTGCTTATTTCGAGATCAACGAATCTTTTCATGCAATCGTAGTATTCCCTGACGTAAGAGTCCTTGCCGAAGTGGTGATAAAGCAGCTCGGGAATGATGCAAATGCAGTTTCCCCAGCCAAGCATTGACATAAAACCAACGCCCTGCTCACCGGGGGGCGCAGGAACAGTAGGCGCTACGTAGCCAAACTTGTTTCTAGCCTGTGAATAGCGAATATCGCGAAGGAATTTTGCCCAGAATTTTTCTGTATCGAAGTTGTACGCACCCGTTTTTGCAAAAACCTGACCATCGCCGGTGTAGCCCATTCGCTCATCACGCTGAGGACAGTCCGTGGGAACCTCAACGTAGTTTGATTTCTGTCCCCAGACTTGATTTTTAAATAATCTGTCAACCAGCGGATTCTCGCAGGTGAAGTCACCTACCCTATCCATATCGGAGTAGATAGCGTGAGCGGTAATCAGCCCCTCCTCGTACGGAACACCCGAAAGCTCTGCATAGCGGAAGCCCATGTATGTAAATCTGGGGCGATAAACCTCATCGCTTTCTCCCTTATGGTAAACAATTTCCGCCTTTGCCTTCCGAAGATTCGCAGTATAAAGACTGCCGTCGGAATTTAAGATCTCGCCATGGCGAAGCTTCAACTCCTGTCCTTTCATTTTAGTGGGGTCAATAGAAACGATGCCTGCAAAGTTCTGACCGAAATCAATAATTGTGCTATCATCGCGTACAGTTACGGATTTTATAGGCATCTGCTCGCGAATACGAACCGAAATGATGCTCTCCTCAATATTTTCGGGAATATGCCCCTCAAATTTCACCTTTGGGAAGACCTCGGTGCCGCTATTTTCGTCGTAAATTTCCCCATCATAAAATCCTGCATAAACGTATGGTGAAGGCTCTGCTTTTACGTTTTCATCATCGGAAAAATACGTGTTTGTTCCGCTATTGTCGACAACTATCAGCTCCCAGGAAACTGCTGGGGAGCTGCCGTAGATTTGGTTTTTGTTTTCAAAGGTAAATCTGCCCGCGTACCAGCCTTGACCAAGAAGGACGCGAAGTATATTTTCTCCATCACCTAACATATCGGTCACGTCATAACTCTGATAGTAAAGGTGGTCGGGATAGTACGTAAACCCTGGCGCAAAAAGGCGGTTCCCCGCCTTTTTGCCATTTATCTCTGCTTCATAAACACCGAGAGCGGTGATTTTCAGGGTAGCACTTTTAATGCCGGAAACTGCGATAGTCTGACTAAAAATCTCCACAGCACCTTCGGTATATTCGCGAGACGTTGTTATAAAATGTTTTTTCAAATCCATATTGTTTTTTGCTTAAACGGACTATTTGTAAATAATAGTTTTCAAATATAGGATTATTTGCGGATTACTGTGTATCCGTGCTCGGTAACTTCTTCGCCAGACTCGTTTTTTTCTTCTTTTTCTGCAGCCGCAGCTGTGATCTCTGCTTCATACTCAGGAATTCTCTTTGAGAGCTTTGTAAGAGCGAAAGCAGTGATTGCGAGAAGAACCATAAGAGCCAGAGGAATAAGGCTATAAAGAAGTCTGATCATTGTAATAGCGCTCTCGGGCTGAGCTACTACTGCATCACCATCGGAAGCAACGTAGCCCGCTGCTGTAAGAGCGAAGCCGAGAAGCCAACCACCGAAGCCCTGACCAAGCTGTGTACCAAATCCGTTAAAGAGCGCGGAAATGGAAGCGTCCATTCTGGGAAGACCGAGGTGCTGGTTATATGTACAGAGATCCATCTGTACCATGTTTCCAAGGTAGGAAATGGGAAGCATTGCAAGAGCTGTAACGATAGAACCAACGATGAGCATTGTCATGCTGCCGCCTGCGAAGTAGTTAATTACATAACCAACGCAGGAAACTGCCGCGCCAAGACCGATGATCTGGTTTGCGGTGAACTTTCTCATAAGAAGTGGGAAGAGGAACATTACGGGCATAATAACGAAGCTCATAATGCTGAGAAGACCTGCAGACTCAATATCGCCAACTATGTACTTGAAGTAGTAAGAAAGCGCAGAAATAGACTGAATGGTCTGGAAGAGGAACATGATTACAAGGTAGAGCCAAGCGTAGCCATTCTTGCGGATCATTGTGAAGATATCCTTAAGAGAAACCTTATCTCTGATTTGACCTGCATCAATTGCGGGATTTTCCTTAACGAAGATGAAGCGGAAGATACCGAGAACCGTAAGAGGAAGCATATAGATAAGAATGAGCTTTGCCCAGCCCGCCTGGGATGTAGCCATGGAAGCCATAGCCTTGGGGAACGTAAGGGAAACTACCATAGCGCCCATTGTTGTTACAAAGCCGCCGAAGGAAGAAACCTTACCGATAAGCTTTCTATCGTTATCGAAGGCACGAACGAGGTATGGAACGTTTGCAGTTGTACGAGCAGTATTGAATACGCCGTAGAGGAAGGTATACATAGAGAAGATCCAGATAACCTTAATAGTGTCACTCCATCCAACGGGCGTGAGATAGATCAGGGTTGTGCAAAGAGTCATACCCAAGATGCCAATCTCGTAGGGACGTGCTTTACCAAGCTTTGACTTGGTGTTATCCACAAGGAATGCGAAAATAAGATCTGTTATAAAGTCGAGAATATTACTGATAAGGATGATGTTACCAACTACCAAGGGCTCCATACCAAGGAAGTCGGTGCAGAACATAGTCATATACGTTCCGACAATGAGGAATATACCCGCTGCGGTAATATCCGAGGATTTCCAGGCTAAAAATTTGCCTAAGGGGAAGCGTTTCTTTTCAGTCGCTTGATTTTTCATTTTGTTTTCTCCTTTATCTCTTTTTTTGGTTTTATTTTTCCAAAAGTGGTAAAATTTCACAAAATTCATTTCACCTCTTTACTTTTATTATACAATATGCTACAATCTAAAACAAGAAACAAATTGCAACAAAGTGTCGCACTTTTGGGAGGTAACATGGACATTTCAACAAGAACAAGCTCGTATAAAAAGGCTGACGCAGCTATAACGGGGGCGCTTTTTTCACTTTTGGAAACCAAAGATTTTCATAAAATCAGCGTTTCGGACATTATCAAGAAGGCGAAGATAAACCGCTCTACCTTTTACCGTCATTATGTTGATAAATACGACATTCTTGACAATATTAAGGAGATGGCGGCGCCGATGGGAGAAAAAATGATCTCGGGATCAACGGATGATTCGAGAAGTCATTTTGATCTTCTTTTTAACAGCGATTACCTCAAGCATGGCGTTCCCGAGCATTATAAAAAGACCCTGCTTCTTTTGATGAAGGTGAGAACAGAAAATTTTGATATGGAAAAAATCGTCAAGGCAGGATTTGCCTCGCAATATAAACCGGGAGAAACCTCCGGCGCCGTGATCCTCGAGAGAGAGCTATACTCTGACGTATGCTATAGACTCCTCATAAGATATATTTCAGATGATGGTGCAGCAGAAAATGCAGACGCTAGTGAAATATTAAAAAATCTTGTGAATTATATTTGTGAAAAAAATAATTTTGATTAAAAAGCTCAAAAAAGACTACCAATATTTACATTTTGGCAGTCTTTTTTTCTTTTATGTGTGCATTTCACGATATTCGGCCGGAGTTTTATTTGTATATTTTTTGAACACCTTAGAAAAGTGGCTATGGGATGAAAAGCCCAGGTACTGTCCTATGGTAGTGAGGGATTTATCGCTATAACGAAGAAGCCTTTTTGCCTCTTCGATTTTTTCTTTTAAGATAAAGTCCGTCAGGGTAAAACCCGTTTCCTTTTTAAATTTCGCCGACAGATGAGTTCTGCTTATGAACATGGATTTTGCCATCTCGTCTACGTTCATGGGCTTTGATAAATTATGCTGTACATAGTTTGTCACCTGCATCAGTAGCTTCGACGGGTTTTTACCGAGGCGCACGCGCTCGACTCTGCGAGTATAGTCCAACACCATATGATATTGGAGATTTACTATCTGCTCCACATCCGAAAGAAGTTCACATTTTTTGATATAATCGTCAGAGAGCGAAAGGGCATCCTCTGTATCAAGTCCTCCCTTAATAGCAGCACGGGATGCAAGAGTTGCGGTAACGATAAAGGTGTTTTTCAGCTGCCGGAGAGCATCGTTTGCTATAATTCCACCACGAACACTGGGAGCATGAGAGAGCCATTCGCAGAGTGCGCCCACATCCCCTTTTGTAATCATCTGCATCAGGGTCTGCTCAAGAGCCAGCGTGTTATGTACCTCTCTGGGCGAATACTCCCCACCTTGCTCGTAATTTCTGGCTATTCTTTCGTTTTCGATGGTCTTTTCAATACTCATTTGCTCAAAATCAAAAATACTCACGTCTTCAAGCGACAGCTTTTCCCCATTCATCACGTAATTCATAGTACAGAGTATCTGCAAAATACTTCCGAGTGGCATCTGAACCAGGCTCCGCATTGCAGAGATAAACTCCTCTGCCCTATCGGGTGAAAGATCGCATTCGAATGCCAGAGAACGCATATCCCTCTCATTCATCGGTGTCTGCCTTGAGGGGCCAAGCACTACCGTATATGCGCCCGAACGAACAACGCCGTAGTAATTGAAGTAGGGCGTGGTGAAATATCCCACCTTTTCGGTGATTTCAAACACGCGCTCCGCATACGGCTTTATCGGGTCGGCTGGAATATCAACCACCGAATAGTGAAATATCTCTGCTTTATTCTTGTAAATTCTTATAGGTATGCCCGCAAGGTTGCCTATGACCCTGCAAATATATTCAATGTCAATTTTCTTCATTTTTCATCGTCCTCCACCGCAAAACAATACAATTATATCATAAATAAGACAAAAATGCAAGAAATATGAGATTATTTTATGCTAAAATATATGTAAACAGATAACAAGAATATTTTAAGAAGGGATAGTTCTTATGAATATTAAAGAAATAATTTCTAAAATGACCCTTGAGGACAAGATTTCACTTTGTACCGGAGAAGACTTCTGGCATACAAAAAAGATGGAAAAATACGGCATACCATCTATTATGATGTGTGACGGCCCACATGGCTTGCGGTGCCAAAAGGGTGCTGCTGACATTATGGGCATCAATGATTCCTTGCCCGCCACTTGTTTCCCTACCGCAGTGACCGCAGGTGCTACATGGAATAGGGATCTTTACAGAAAAGAGGGTGAGGCGATAGGTAGAGAAGCACTCGGATATGAGGTTTCCGTGGTTTTAGGACCCGGCTGTAACATAAAGAGAAATCCCCTCGGAGGCCGAAACTTTGAATACTTGTCCGAAGATCCATACGTTGCAGGTCATATGGCGGCTTCTTTTATTTCGGGAGTGGAGAGCGTAGGTGTTGGAACGAGCTTAAAGCACTTCGCAGTCAACAACCAAGAATACAAGAGAATGAACGGCGATTCAAGACTTGACGACAGAGCTTTCAGAGAGATCTATCTTGCTCCATTTGAGATCGCGGTAAAAAACGGACGCCCATCCACAATCATGTGCTCCTACAACAAAATAAATGGCGTCCATGCCAGTGATAATAAGAAACTCCTTACAGATATTCTCCGAGAGGAATGGGGATTTGACGGCATGGTCGTTACCGACTGGGGCGCACTTTATAACAGGATAGACGCTTACAAAGCAGGTTGCGACCTGAATATGCCCGGCGGTTCAAAATATATGGAAAAGGACGCTATTGCAGCAGTAAAAAACGGTGAGCTGGACGAGAGTCTTGTTGACAGAGCTGTAGAAAGGATACTTCGCGTCGTGGAACGCGGCACCGAAATTCAACCATATAGCGTTGATTTCGAGGCGCATCATAACCTTGCCCGTGAGATCGCAACGGAGGGAGCGGTTCTACTAAAAAATGAGGACAATATCCTGCCCCTTGATGAAAAGGAAACCGTGCTTATCGGTTACATGGCAGATCATATTCGCTATCAAGGTAGCGGTAGTAGCCATATCAATCCCTCAAAGATAATAAATCCCAGCGATGCTATGCCTGACTCTCTCCATTTCTCTTGTTCTGACGAACATGGAAACGTTTCTGCTGAGGAGATAGAGAGTGCTGTGCAGATAGCAAAGGACAGAAAAACAGCTGTGATCATAGTGGGTCTTCCCGATAGCTATGAGTCGGAGGCATTTGACCGCGATCATATGAGAATCCCCGATGGTTACTGTGCATTGGTTGATGCGGTAGCAGAGGCAAATTCAAATACTGTTGTGGTACTTCTTGGCGGAAGTGTAATGGAGATACCATTTGCTGATAAAGCAAAGGCTATTCTCTACATGGGACTTCCCGGCCAGGCAGGCGGAGAGGCGATTGCCGATCTTCTTACGGGTAGAGCCAATCCCTCTGGCAAGCTCACCGAATCTTGGCCCATGAGCTATGAGGACGTAGTATCGAAGGATACTTTCGGAGTGCGCGACCCCGAGTACCGCGAGAGCGTATACGTTGGCTATCGTTATTACGATAAGTCAAATAAGCAGGTACGTTTTCCCTTCGGTCACGGACTTTCTTACACAAACTTTAAATACAAAAACCTTAGCGTAAACGGACGCGAGGTTTCTCTTGAAGTGGAGAATGTAGGTAGCGTAGCAGGCAAAGAGGTTATAGAGCTTTATATCGCTCCTAAAACCGAGGGCATTTTCCGCCCCGTAAGAGAGCTTCGCGGATTTGAAAAAGTGGAGCTTATGCCAGGTGAAAGCAAGGTAGTACGCTTCACGCTTGACGACCGCAGCTTTGCTATATGGGCTGACGGTTGGAGAATACCCGGTGGAGAATACGATATCGAGGTGGGAAGCTCCAGCCGCGACATTCGATTAAGTCAGATCATTACGGTGGAAGGGGAGGACATTTCCGTGCCACAGTGGCAGAAGGATAGCTGGTATGAAAATCCCAATGGAACACCTACTCGCAAAGAATGGGAAGTTCTGATGGGCAGAAGCATCCCACTTACTGCTGAACCAAAAAAAGGCTCGTTCAACATGGATAACACCTGCATGGAAATGAAGGATCATTCCTTTATGATGAAGATGCAGTACAAGGTGACCGAGGGCATTGTAGCCAAAGGATTCGGCGGAAAGCGGGATATGAGTGACCCCGCCTTCAAGATGATGATCCTCAGCGCAACGGATTGCCCAATGAGATCTGTGGTTATCAGCAGCAGCGGTGCAATGAATGATACGCTGGCAAGATTCATGCTGTTTATGGCAAACGGCGTCTTCAGTAAAATCAAAAATCTATTTACGGGAGTTAAAGCTTCCGTTCTTCCGAAAGGAAAGGAGATATAAAAATGGAAAGAATACTTGACAAAAAGGCTTTTAATTCTCGTATTACGAGTGAAAGTGTAACAAACAAAGAAAAGTGGCTTGGTTATCTTCTGGGCCCCGCAGGCGCACTGCTTCTCAATGCAGTTCTTGCAACTTATCTCAACGTTTACTATACCGACGTTCTAAATCTGACTCATATTTGGGGAGGACTTTTCCTCACTGTATTTCCTATAATTTCTAAGATAATTGACGCTATTACCAACGTGATTATGGGCTACATAATCGACAGAACGAAGACAAGACACGGCAAGGCACGTCCCTGGCTGCTCCTTTCTGCACCACTTGTTGCAATATCGGGAATTTTGCTCTTTACAGTTCCTAATGCTGGTGAGGCGGTGCAGGTTATCTGGGTAATGGTATCTTATAACTTATTCTATTCATTTGCATACACCATTTTCAATATGAGCCATAACCTCATGGTACCTCTTTCAACCAGAAACACCACAGAGCGCGGCGGTCTTTCTGTATTTAACCAGATCGCATCTATTATGATGAGCGGTATTCTTGTAGCACTTATCTTCCCAATGGTTATTATGCCTATGCTGGGCGTTGACAAGGCAAAATGGATAATGACTATGTCCATCATTTCCATTATTTCTCTTCCTCTCATTCTTCTTGAATATTACTACACAAAGGAGAGAGTTACAGAGGAAAGCGCGGATGCAGAGGATAAGAAAATCCCATTCCTTACCCAGCTTCGCATAATCCTTACGGATAAATATATGGTAATAATTTTCGCATATTTCCTTATTTACACCTTTGGTGTTTCCATGAAGAACCTTGGCCTTGTTTACTATTGCAACTGGGTTCTCGGTAC
>JAZNPB010000141.1:0-3658 GCA_045589435.1 Eubacteriales bacterium
TCAGTAGACATCTGAGGCAAAGCCAAGTGATAAACATTTAATGACGAAATAAATTTTTCATCTTCCTCATCATTAGACTTAAACAACATAAATTTAACTGTAGATTTAGTAGTATCAATTCTAACAGTTTTAACATTATCAGAAAGGTTTTCATATTCGGCCTTCGGCATCTCATAAAAGAGTATTTCAATACCTTTTGATTCCAAATCACTTAAATCACTTGGATCAATGTCACCCCAGCTTTTTAAACGATCCAGTTCTGCATCAAGAGCAATTTTTTCCGCTTGACATCGTTTTTTCTCTTCATCAAGGGAATTAACCTCGGTTGCGATAGTCAATGCATCTGCAGCATTTACATTCTTTTGTTCTGTGTTTTTAATCTTTCCGATGGTAAAAATTGCACTTTCAAGTAAAGCTACCTGTTCTTTGAGATTTGCAAGTCGTTCGCCTGTTCCTTCGGTTATCTCGATATGGAGAATACCCAAGCTGCGAAGCTTTTTCAGGGTTTTATCCTTTTCACTTTCTCTTATAATAAGAGATACTTTTTTCATAGGCACTATCACAATGAATACACCTCCGTTTCGGAAGCGACAACATTACGAAGAGCTATCTTGCGTTTTGAAATTTTAGAACGCACAACAGCACTAACCTGTTGGTCTGCCATATAAATAGATATTTTTTTAATGTTTTCCTCTGTTTCAGGAATTTTAACCTTTTCAAACAAGTTAACCCTTTGAGATGTGGAAAGAAGCTCTTTCTCCAATAGTCTAACCTGTTCGTCCAACACTTCTGCTTCCAAGTCAAGAGACATTGCTTTTTCCATATGATTTGCAGCTATATCTACCCAAAGAGGGGTTTCATATAAATCGTAATCTCCTCTTTGAAAATCTGCGCCTTCAAATATAGGAATATCAACACCTGCAATATTCCCCATTCCTTTACGAATATTGCTTACAGTTATGATTCCTTCGGGGAAGGCATCCTCTTCGCTAAAAACAGCTATCCATTCTCTAAACCCAAGTTCAAGAATTTCTCTTTCTTTTCTTACTGCTTTTGCTCTTTGGGCAATCGTGCGAATTTCTGCATGGAGTTGTTGTTTTTTCAGTGTCAGAGTAGGCAAATATCTGCGGTACATTTTGAGTGCGTCCTTTTGCACTTTTAATTCATTTTTTGTTAGCTTGATTTTTGCCAAAACCGCATCCCTCCTTACTTCTTAGGCCAAAATTCATCAGTAAGGTCTGATTTTATTCCGGTTTCATCCTTATCAAAGCAATCCGCTAAAATTTCCCAGCCCAAATCAAGTGCTTCTTCAAGCGAAAGATTAACAGACAGTGACATCATCTTGCATTCAAACAGTTCACCATATTTAAGCAATTTTTCGTCCCATCGGCTCATAGAGAAGCCCATATTCTTCTTTTCGAGTGTTTCTTTATATGAAGAATATAAGCGAATCATTGCATCCATTAATGCACGATGGTCTTTTCGTGTTTTACCATTTACATTTTGTTTCAATCGGGAAAGTGAACCAAAAGGCTCTATGCGGCCGCCTTTAAGGTAATATTGTCCTTCTGTAATATATCCGGTATTGTCGGGAACAGGATGTGTTACATCATCGCCCGGCATTGTGGTAACTGCCAAAACGGTAACTGAACCTGAATCAGCAAAGTCAACCGCTTTTTCATAACGTGCTGCAAGCTGAGAATAAAGATCTCCGGGATATCCACGATTTGATGGCACCTGTTCTTGAGTAATAGCAATTTCTTTCATTGCATCAGCAAAGTTGGTCATATCGGTAAGAAGCACCAATACATCCTTGTTTTGCAATGCGAATTGTTCTGCTACCGCCAGTACCATATCCGGTATCATCATACATTCTACCGTAGGATCGGAAGCAGTATGAATAAACATTACAGTTTTACTCAAAGCGCCGCCTTTGGAAAGTGCGTCCTTAAAATACAGGAAATCGTCATATTTAAGTCCCATTCCTCCGAGCACAATTACATCAGCTTCAGCCTGCATTGCAATACGTGCAAGAAGTTGATTGTACGGCTCACCGGAAATAGAGAAAATAGGCAGTTTTTGAGAAACAACCAATGTGTTAAACATATCAATCATAGGAATGTTGGTTCTCATCATTCGGTTGGCAAGAATACGTTTGGTTGGGTTAACAGAGGGACCTCCGATGGGCTTCATGTTTTCTGTAAGTGCCGGTCCCTTATCTCTTGGTTCACCCGAACCGTTGAATATACGTCCTAACAAGTCATCGCTGAATGATATTCTCATTTCATGACCGAGAAAACGCACTTCATCTCCGGTAGAAACACCCTGACCACCGGCAAAGACCTGCAATGATACAATATCTCCATCAATTTTGTTAACCTGAGCCAAGGATTTGCCGAATCGCGTGTTTATCTGCGCCAATTCCTTATATTGAACATCTTTTGCACGAACGGTAATGACGTTTCCTGTAATGGATTCTATTCGATTATATACTTTATTCATTCTCGTTCACCGTCCTTTAATAATTTTTCAGCCGGTGCAGATAATTTTCCGCCACCCTTAGTATACAATATATCAATTTCGGATTCTGCTTTTTTAAACGACTCGCTCTCAAACTCTGTGTAATTCCAGTCAATGAATTTTTGACGCATACGATTAAAGAAACTACGTGCATCGTCTTTGCTCTCGGCAGCATAATTACTGCCCAAAACATATACCAGCTTATCGGTAACATAGCGCTGACGTAATGTTGTGCAGTTTGCCTCAATCAAATCAAATGAGTTCTGCTGCAGATAAACGGCATCGAGCATTTCTGATTTTAAGTAGGTAATATAATCCGAAAGAGTTGTACCTTCTTCGCCGACAACCTTCATCATAGAACCAATCTCATCACCATGTTGAAGAATCCCTTTGCAAAATTCCAATTTATTATTGTCAATAACGCTTTTGTACTTTGACCAGGAAATAAGAGGATCGATAGCCGGATATTTTCTTGCATCCGAACGCACACGGGATAGTCCATGAAAAGCTCCTACAACCTTCAATGTTGCCTGAGTTACAGGTTCTTCAAAGTTACCGCCTGCCGGAGAAACCGTACCTCCAATAGTAACCGAGCCTGTGCTTCCGTCAGGCAAACGGACATAACCTGCTCTTTCGTAAAATGCTGCTATATACGATTCAAGATAAGCAGGGAAAGCCTCTTCACCCGGAATCTCTTCAAGTCTGCCTGACATTTCACGAAGAGCCTGTGCCCAACGGGAAGTAGAATCAGCCAGGAGAAGAACGTTAAGTCCCATTTGTCGATAATACACGGCAAGTGTTACCGAGGTATAAACGGAAGCCTCACGTGATGCAAGCGGCATTGAGGATGTGTTACATATAATAATGGTACGCTCCATAAGCGAACGCCCTGTTTTAGGATCTGTCAGCTCGGGGAATTCTGTCAGCGTTTCAACAACTTCACCGGCTCGTTCTCCACAGGCAGCAATGATTACAATATCTACATCTGCATATTTTGAAGTGGTATGCTGTAATACCGTCTTGCCTGCACCAAAGGGACCGGGAGTACAATAAGTTCCACCCTTTGCAACCGGAAAGAACGAGTCAATAAGGCGAACCTTGGTTTCCATTGTTTCAACGGGTGCCAATCTCTCGCTAT
>JAZNPB010000142.1:0-2575 GCA_045589435.1 Eubacteriales bacterium
AACACGGGAAGCATAGCGAGCATTCCAATGGCTTCGACGATCAGCACACCTTTGAGAATAAACCAAGTCAGACGTACGATACCGCCAACACTTGGAGCTGACATTGCCTCCTGCATCGTGCTTCGCTGTCCAAGCCCTATCTTTCTGCCTGCGAGAATAGATACCGAAGCGGCAACCGTAACGACACCCAAACCGCCTATCTGAATGAGTATGAGAATAATCGCTTGCCCAAAGTACGACCAATAGGTTGCCGTATCCTGCACGATTAGTCCCGTTACGCAAACAGCCGAGGTGGATGTGAACAAGGCATCCGAAAACGGCGTTACAACACCGTCTTTGCTTGATATAGGGAGCATTAACAGAAACGCTCCGATCAGTATTACTGCCGCAAAGCCAAGTAAAATGACTTGGAATGATGACAGTTTTAATTTATGTAAAGGTCGCATTATACACCTCTCCTTGTGATCTTTCTGTTATTATTATACCCAAAAACAGATAAAGACGGCGTTAGCACTATACCCCGCGGTATTAAGATTGTATAAAGATGATTTATTTTGAATGCTTAAATCAGTGTTGCATATTCAGCGAAAAAAAGCCACCGTTCTCGATGGCTTCATCAAATTCTTATTGTTGAAATTGTTATATCATAAATAAAAATGCTTGCTTGCAAGGGCATTTTTATGCCTTGATTCAAGGAGCGCAGGATGCGGTAGCATCGAGGCGCAAAGCGCCAAAGACTTGCGTAGCAAGGATTTCTGCGCACATTATATCATATTTCTATGAACTTTTCAACCGATTTGGCTTTTCTTTGCTTTCAGCGACGCAATATCTGCGTATCGACAGAGAAAGCGGTGAGCCGAAGCCCACCGCTTAGCGTTAGTCATATAATTCTTTTTGCTAATCTTGGTTATCGCTTATTTCTTTTTGAAGATCGCGAGGAAGTCTGCCCACGTTTTCTTCTTGATAACAAACCAGAAAAGAGCAAAGCCGCCTACGCCTGCTACTGCAACAGAGCCGATCACGATTCCAACAATTGCGTCTGCGCCGAGTCCGTCCTTATCATCGGTAGGATCATCGGGAGTGTTGGGAGTGGTACTCATCTGATATTCACAAGTATCGCACTTGCCGTCGTTATTGCTATCGGTATGAGCTGCCTTGTTTGCCTTATCTCCGCAAGCACACTCGTTCCAATGCTCGCCCTCATCGGTTTTCCATTCAGAGCCGTGTGCGTGAGCGCTTGCATCAATCGCCACGTCCTCGGTCTTGGTGTGTTCGCTATTGTGCGTACAAGTATAGGTTTTTGTGCCAACGGTGGAGCAAGTAGGATCGGTCGTTACTGCGCCCTCGTTCCAAGCGTGTGCGTTCTCATCGATAGCTACCTCCTCGGTATAGACGTGAGATGCATCATTCTGGCAAACGTAGGTCATCTCGCCAACAGACGAGCAGGTGTTATTTACAGTCAGCTCACCCACGTAGTTATGTCCGAGTGGCTCGCTGCCTTCAGAAACGATGCCGCAGGTTAGGCAGTATTCCGGGCTTTCGCAATCTGCTGCCTTAATATTTCCGTGCGCACAATTTATAGTTGTGGGAAGTATTGATTCAAAATACGCAACGTCAGCGTTCTCATATCCCGCGGGAGGGGTGAGCAGCACTTCAACGCCCTTCTCCCAGACTCCATCCAGGTAATAATAGTACCAATCATCGCCTATATATATGCGCACTCTCTCCAAGCTTCTGTCGGCAAGATATTCGACGTAGACGTGGTCTTCACCAACAAATAAGGAGCCCTCCTGCGAATCTAACTCACCGTTTTTATACTCATCATTATACAGTCTGTCTCCTACGTAATGCATAGAGACGACCCGATCATAATCGTCATAATATACCAATACGCCAAGATCGTCACTCATTGACATTAAGTACAAGTCGCTGTTTACTGTTCCGTTGGCATAAGTTATATTCCAATAAATACCGTCAATCTTGCCTTCGAAATAAACGAAGAGCATAATGCTCTCATCGTTGTATATCTCCTCGTCAAGCTCACATATCCACCAGCCGTCGACAAGAGAAAACTCGATGTCTTCATAGTCTACGTTATTATAAACTTTAGCTTTATCAGCGCCAACGTCCTTTACCATATACTTGCCGTCCTCGTATTTAACGGTCAGTACTTTTGGGAAAACCGCTTTGATCTCATCGTAAGGGAAGCCCGATTCCTCAAGATTATTATACGTGCGGTCAATGAACTCGAAATCCGGGAAGAACACCGTGTCGCAAAGTGAGCATTCCTTTTTGCCGTCTACCGGCTGCCAGTCGTGATAATCGATTTCACCTATTGTATATCCGCAGCCGTTCTTACAGGTAGAGGTGGTTGTGCAATAAGCTGTCGACATATCGTGTACTATGTCATCCCCTTTCGCCTCTGCGCAAATGAGAGAGGGCTTATTTGCGGTGAAATAGGTCACGTCAATATTCTCGTATCCCTCGGGAGCATCGCATGCCGCATATTTGTCCCACATTGACGACCAGCCCTGCTCGGGGAAATAGTAGTAATGACCGTCAGTGTATAAGCTGC
>JAZNPB010000143.1:0-2562 GCA_045589435.1 Eubacteriales bacterium
GTTGTTTATTCAAATTCTATCGTGCCGATCGGTTTCGGCGTAATATCCATAAATACTCTGTTGAATATTTTTTCTCCGTATTATTCCTTGCCTGTCCAGCAATAGGTGCAGACCTTTTCTTTATCGATGCCGATGGATTCAAGCAATCCGTCAAGGGACTGATAGCCCAAGGAGTCAAAGCCGAATTCCTCGCAGATACGCTTAAGGAGACATTTTCCTCTCTCGGTGCCGGCATCTGCGTACTCCTCAATATGCTTATCTCCCTCGTCCCCCTCAAGCTCGTCGATCACTCTACGGGCGAGAAGCTCCTTATCCGAGTTGCTACGAGAGAAGCTGAGGTATTTACAGCCGGACATAATGAGGGGACAAGCCGATCGCATATGTACCTCCTTGGCACCTGCGTTGTAAAGAAAATCCACGGTTTCGTGAAGCTGCGTTCCTCTCACGATGGAATCGTCCACGAACAGAAGGCGCTTGTTCTCGATCAGCTCGGGAACGGGGATCTGCTTCATTTTGGCTACCTGGTTGCGAACGCTTTGATTAGCCGGCATGAAGGAGCGCGGCCAAGTGGGCGTATATTTGACAAAGGGACGGGCGTATTCATATCCGCTTTGTCTTGCATAGCCCATAGCGTGTGGCACACCCGAATCGGGAACGCCTGCCACGAAGTCAACCTCGGGAAGCTCACCTCTTGCCATTTCGTCACGCGCCATAATCTTACCGTTGGTCACGCGCATGACCTCCACGTTCCTTCCCTCATAGCGAGAGTTGGGATAGCCGTAATAGGACCAGAGAAATGCGCAGATCTTCATCTTCTCACCCGCAGGCGAGAGTGTTTCTATCTTATCGGGCGTGAGCTTCACGATCTCACGGGGGCCAAGCTCATAGGCATCTTCGTATCCAAGCTTAGTATAAGCGAAGGACTCAAAGGACACACAATGTCCTTCCTCGTTCTTGCCGATCAGAACGGGCAGACGACCGTATTTATCTCTTGCCGCGATTACCTCACCGTTCGAGGTCAGAATGAGTAGAGTCAGAGAGCCGTCGATCTCGTCCTGTGCGTGAAGAATTCCCGACACGAGATCGTCCGCTTGATTGATAAGCCCTGCCACAAGCTCGGTGGTATTGACCTTGCCCGAGCTCATTGCCATAAACTGATGACCGTGATCCGAGTAATATTTCTCCACAAGCTCCTCGGCGTTATTGATACAGCCTACTGTGGTGATGGCGTAAATACCGAGATGGGAGCGAACGAGAAGCGGTTGGGGATCGCTGTCGCTGATACATCCGATACCGCTGCATCCGTGGAAGTCGACCAGATCCTTCTCAAACTTGGTGCGGAACGGTGTGTTGCCGATAGAGTGGATCTGACGCTGAAATCCATCCTGCGCATCATAAACGATCATACCGCCGCTTTTTGTGCCGAGGTGAGAGTGATAGTCAACTCCGAAGAAAATATCCATTACGCAATCTCCTTTGGAGACTGCTCCGAAAAATCCTCCCATTAAGCGAAGAAGAGCTTATTGAGCGTCATAGGATCGATATACTTGCCGTCCTTGTAGACACGCATATTGCCGGATGCGATCTCGTCGATAAGCATCACGTTGCCGTCGGCATCGTATCCGAACTCAAACTTAATATCGTAAAGGTCAAGGCCCTTTGCCTTAAGGTCGTCCGCAACGATCTTGGTGATCGCCTGAGACTGTGCCTTGAGGGAGTCATACTGATCTGCAGTCATAACCCCAAGGTCGACAAGTCCGTCCTTGGTTACAAGGGGATCTCCCTTTTCATCGTTTTTAAAGGTGGTCTCAACGTATGCGGGAAGCTCCTGCCCCTCGGTACAGTAATCGGAATAACGGCGGTAGAAGGAGCCCACTGCTTTATAACGGCATATAACCTCAAGACCCTTGCCAAACACTTTAGCAGAAAGAACCTCCATAGTGGTATCTTCAAGGTTTGCGCTTACATAGTGGGTTCTGATGCCTGCTGCATTGATCTTCTCAAAGAAATAGATGGACATACGGAGGTTGACATCACCGACGCCCTCAATAGTCAAACCACCCGAGTTCTCGCCGGGATCGAATACACCGTCCTTTCCGGTGCAATCGTCTTTGAACTTAAGAAGGCAGTTGCCGTTCTCTAAAGCATATACGTTTTTAGTTTTTCCTGTGTAAACAAGTTTCTTTTCCATAGTGGAACTCTCCTTAATATCTCATTTATTCTTTTCGATTATTCGTTGGTATAATTATCAAAATACCCTTGGATATATACGATGGGCGTGCCCTTATCACCGGAGCCTGAGGTTAAGTCACAAAGCGATCCGATCAGATCGGTTAAACGGCGAGGTGTGGTTCCTTGCGATGCCATGTTTCCGACAAGGGAGGAGCCATCCTTCTGTTGTATCTTGCTTTTGACCGCTTCCTGCAATTCCTTGCCAGAAAGTGCGGCGAAATCGTTATCTGCCAAATATTTAAGTTTTAATTCGTTAGGCGTACCTTCCAGACCGGGGGTGTAAGCGGGGGACACAACCGGGTCAGCAAGTTCCCAGATTTTGCCGACGGG
>JAZNPB010000144.1:0-4780 GCA_045589435.1 Eubacteriales bacterium
GTCAATATGGGCAACGTGGTTATGGTCGAAGGAAATGGCACCTTTTTTGCAGACATCCTCACACCTGTGAGCAAGACATCCGCGGCAGGAGTCTGTAACCTCATAACCTGCGGCAGGACATTCGTCACAGGCTATATCAATAACCTCAATGACATTGGGGTTTTCTTTATCGCCGCCCATGGCAATGCGAACACGCTCGCCCAAGATTGCTCGTTCCTTGTAAACACAGCAACGCATTGTCGAGGTTTTGCCTGGGACGATGGTTTTAGGAATATCCAAAACATTCTGCAGGAGCGTATCGTTCCAAGCCTGACGTGCCACCTCTCGTAGCACCTTATATTTCAAATGTTGTACCTTTGTATCAAACTTACGCATACGACCTACTCCTTAAAAATAGCTTACTTTTATTCTCTTACCCATCTTTCTGAGGCACTTGGAAAGTTCCTCTACAAGGTTCATTTTAATATTGAAATTGATCGGCAGATCGGGGTTCTGATGTGCAGGGTTTATCGCTCTGCCTACGTAAAAATTAATATCGGTTGCTTCCTCGAAAAGAAGTCTGCAGATGAGGGATGCACCGTCTCTCTTGAAGCTCCACTCCTCGTAGAACTTGTTTTCACCAAGGTAATCATGAGCATACTCAACCACCTTGTTGACAGTGATAACACCTTCCGTAACAAGGTCAACGCCCTCGATCTCTGCAGTCGGAGGAATATCGCTTCTCTCAAAGTTCAGGCTTGCTTTCAGGGGCTTACGCAGGAACTTTGCAGCAATAGACGAGGTGGTGCCACCGCAGATAATATGCTTACCGGTCTTTGAGAAGAACAAAGACATCATACGGTCAGCATCATCACGGTTGGACGGAGGACCAAACAGCATATTCATCGGCTCTCTCTTACGGATGCGGACCACGCAAGCGGTAGCATCGTCGCCCGGTTGATGACCATACAGCTTATCACATTCATCTACGAGCATCGTAGAAAGTGTCTTTGCCGTATAGCCTGCCGGTGCCAGAGATTCCATAAAATCAGCTATATCATCACGTTTCCAACCAAAGTTATAGGCGGTTCCAATACCTGCATGAGGACAACCGTCGCTCATCGCAACAAAGACGTCATTTTCACGAAGCTTAATGACAGACTTGAATATCTTTTTGCCGCCGATAGTCATTTCGGTCTTGGGATAGTCCCATATTTTTTCATCACGAATGATAATGGCATGAGGATTGTCGTACTGAATCAGCTCGGCTGTCTGATTGTTCTTGAGATGGATAATGGTAAAGGTTGAATAAGCCACACCTCGAACCGAACAGACAGGTAAAGTAGCGGCGATGGTCTCTACACACTCTTCCAGTGACAGACCCTCTGCCAGCATTGTAGAGATAATTTTGGAAGTGAGCGTTGACAATATACTTGCCTTTACACCGCTTCCAAGGCCGTCAGAGAGAACGATAACGGTTGAATCATCACCGGTTTCCACAACGTCCACATGGTCTCCACAAAGCTCTTCACCGTAATGATTTATACTTTTGTATCCGATATCAGCACATAAATCATTCATTGGAAATAGACTCCTTCAATTTCGCAAGAGCAATCTTGGTTTCAGCAGCAGTTTCACCGAGCAAGGATGCGATATCCTGAACAATACGCATCTGCTTTTCAACTACCTTATCGGCAACCTCAATAGTCTGGCGACTGATCTTTTCTTTCTTTTCACGTTCATCCTGTTCATCAGTGATATCGCGCATAATGCAGATAAGCAATCTCGAATCCTGGTCATACACTACCGACTGCTCTACATAGCGGCGGTATTCGGCGAGATATACTCTCTCATCACGTACATTTCTCTTGTCTCTGAGAACGTTCATAAACACGGCAGGATCAAGAATACGAACGACCTGATCACCAACGATATCATTTGCAGAACGAATATTCATCATCTTGCGGGCAGCGTCGTTAATCTGCTGAACCTCCAGCTGCTCATTCAGAACAATAAGACCGTTGGGGGTATTCTTAACAATGGCATCCGAGAAACTCTCTGCTTTATCTTTCAGGAAGGGCAAACACATAGAAATCTCTGCTTTACCCTGAAGGATAGCGATTGCTTTTTCACGACAGGTGTTGTAGCCACAGGAACCGCAATTCAGTTCCTGAGAAGGCTTGAATTTGCCCATCTGACGAAGCACGTTCTGAATTTCCATATCCGAAGGCATCTGTGAACGGAGCTCAATATAGCCAAAGTTCTTTTTAAGCTCATTTACCTTGGGCTGAGATACCTCAAAATCTTTTGTTCCTGCATAGCCGGAAACAGCAATATAATCCTTAACCACCGAGGAACGGTGGTATTTTTCCATAACAGGACCGCCTACACAGCTTCCGACGCAAGCAGACATCTCGATAAAGCACTTATGTATCTTGCCGTCGATAATATCCTTTAAGGCTGCAATGCAGTTCTCAACGCCATCAAGCGCCAGATAGGTGTATCCGGGAATGTCCTGAGCCATAGTCTTGAGAATACCGCCGGTTGTCGGGAAAAATCTTGCACGGGAGCAGATATCATTATCCATTTCCTTCTCAAGCTCAATATTCTCCGACTTGAACCATTCGGTCAATTCTTCAAATGTAAGCACTGCATCCACGATGCCCTCATAGTGCTCAGCTTCGTCTTTTTTTGCTACGCAAGGACCAATAAATACGGTCTTTGCATTTGGAAAACGACTCTTGATATCTTTGCAATGTGCCTGCATGGGAGACACTACATCAGCAAGATATTCGAGCGCCTGGGGATAATGCTTTTGAATCAAAAGGTTGATGGAATGACAGCAGGATGTGATGATGACATCTCTCTCATCCTCTTTCAGCATTCTCTCGTACTCGGTCTTAACGATAGTTGCACCGATTGCGGTCTCCTCAACGTCATAGAAGCCAAGTTGCTTTAATGCTTTACGCATTGCGTTAATTCCAACACCTTCATAGTTTGCTATAAACGAGGGTGCAAGACTGACAATAACCGGATCCCCGCTCTGCAGGAGAACCTTTGCCTTCTCGGTCTCGTCTACGATTTCCTTCGCATTCTGCGGACATACAACAAAGCACTGACCGCAAAGAATACACTCGTTACCGATGATGTGAGCCTGGTTTCCGGAGAAACGAATAGCTTTCACAGGACAGTGACGAATGCACTTATAGCAGTTTTTGCAGTTTGATTTTTTCAGTGTCAAACAATTCGGCATGGCCTGTTACTTCCTTTCGCTTTGAATTTTATTCAGTACATTTTCCGTAAAGAACTCTTTGAAGTTCTCACGGGTAATGCCGGTGTGAATCTCATCATCAACCTGCACCGTAACGCCGATACGGTTACACTTGCCGATACAGAAACTACCGGCAAGCGTAACTTCGGTTTCAAGATGATGATCCGCAACGGCTTTTTCTAAAAGCTCGATTATTTCGGGAGAGCCCTTCAAATGACAGGAGCTTCCTACGCAGATCTGTATAATCATCTTAAATCTTTCCTTTTACGTTTTTCTCGAAGAATTCGTCAACCGTTTCAGGAGTTACGGAGAAGAATTCGTTGTCAACGGTAACACATACACCCTGTTGACATTTACCCATACAGAAGGTGCCTCCAAGTTCTACTTTGTCACCGAGGTTATTTTCAGCAATGAGATACTGAAGCTGTTCAACGATCTGACGTGAGCCTTTGATGTGGCAGGAACTGCCGATACATACGGTTACTTTCATTGTTTTTTCTCCTTTTATCCTTATTCGTAATCTACAACGTTAACCCAAGAGAGCAAGAATTCGCGCTCATACTCGTTGCCCTTAACTGACTGGGAAGCGGCAACGATAGGCATCCACTTCTGAACATACTGCTTTGCGGTGTTACTCTTCTCACAGAAAAGGTCAAGATACTTCTTGGCACCTTCAATATCACCATTCAGCCAGAACAAGAGGTAGGTACGGGCTGCATCAGCAGATGCATTACCCTGGGTAGCATGGGACCAGTCGAGGATATAGGAAGTGCCGTCCTCAGTAATGATAATGTTGGAGGGGTTGAAGTCACCGTGACAAACCTTTTTGTGCTTGGGCATACCCTCAAGACGGGTATGAAGATCGTAGCGGGTGGTAGCATCCAGGTTGGACTCGCTGATCTTGCGATTCATCTTATCCTTCAGCTTGTTGAGGTGTGCGCAGGTCTTGCTGTGCATTTCGAGCTGGAGGTCAACGAGAAGGGCAAGGTATTCATCCTTCTTCTCGGGGTCCTCTTCCATAAGCTGAGCCAAGGTCTTACCCTTGATGAACTCAGATACGATTGCCCATTTGCCTTCGATCATGGTAACTTCCAGGATCTTAGGGATGTTCAGGCCGGTGCCTTCGATTCTGGCTTGGTTTAAAGCCTCATTCAATACGTCAGCCTTTGAAAAGCCTTCGTTGAATACTTTGATACACTTGTCGCCATCACGGTAGATGGTCTTGTTATTTCTTACTGCAATAATTTTCTCAAGTTTCATTGTCGTCTTCCTCCCTTAATTATGCTTTCTTACCTTTACTGTAGGTTACTTTCACATCGTCAACCTTAGCAGGTTCAGCAACATCGGCTGCAGTGGGTTTCTTGGTTTCTACAAAGTGATTTCCGTAATAAGCATTCAGATACATCTGCTTGATCTCGCTCATGAGAGGATAACGGGGGTTAGCGCCGGTGCACTGGTCATCGAATGCCTGCTCAACCATTTCATCAAGGCGAGCAAGGAAGTCATTCTCGTCAATACCGTAATCCTTAA
>JAZNPB010000145.1:0-3922 GCA_045589435.1 Eubacteriales bacterium
GTGCTTGCAGCTGCCTGACCAAACAGAGAAATATACTCGGATGTAGTTCTTTTTGCAACCGCAGTATCATTTTCCATAACCACTGCAAGATTTTTAATGATTTGTGTGGTTGCGGTTGTGTCAATTGCAAACAGAATTGCAGCAAAATAATCTCCGTCCTTCAGGATGACCTTGTGACCGTTGCCGTCAACATGCATTTTGCAACCGTCCCACACACCGGGGCCGTTGCTGCCGGTGGGATCGTAGGTCAGATCCTGCGTCAGCTTCATGGTGTTGCCGGCTACGTTTTTGGTTGCATCTTTAATCAGAGCAGTGATCGATGCCGCATCGGTTACTTCGTAAACCGTACCGGTCGTTTCAGCCGCGCTTACTGCAAACATGGGTACCATTACAACAAGCATTGCAACGGTGAGGATAAGGCTCAAAATTTTCTTTTTCATTTTGGTTTCTGTCCTTTCTTGTTTTGTTTTTTCGGGGGAAGCTACCGCAACTACAGTATAACACACATTTTCAAGTTTTTCAACTTCAAAAAAGCGCAAATATAGTATTCAAAAACTTCGATTTCGTCCAAACACTCTCTTTTTTGTTTTGAAGAAGCTCAAAAAAAACGCTTTGATTTTATAACAATTGCCAAAAAAGTGTTGCTTTTAGCGTTTGCATATGTTATAATGAGATACAGACATCTTTTTGGCGCGTTTAGAAAACGTATTTTTGAGAAGGAGGAAGGCACATGGCTTTTTTTGAAGATTACGGCTCTGATTTTCATTTTTTTTATGGCTCCGCGCCCTTTCCCGGCAATATGCCCGCCATGCATCTGCATCCGCATTATGAAGCATTGCTGATCTTGGATCAAACCCCTGCGGAGCTCTTTGTCAACCAAAGCAAGCACACCGTAAAGCCTCCGTTTTTTATTCTCACCGCGCCCTACAATCTACATAAAACATATTTCCCCGCGAAGGGAATGTTTGAGCGCTACGTTTACTATTTTGGGAAAGACATGGTCCGGGATTATGCGGGCGGATTTAAAGCCTTTACCGACGGCTTTCTTCAACATACTGCCATCATTTTTGAGCTTTCCTCCGCCATGGAACAAAAAATCCGCACCATTTTGGCACCGTATGACCCTCCCAAAATGACCGAGACCGAGAAAAAGCTGGTCTTTTTACTGATCCTCAACACCCTTTTAGAGTACTCGGACGAATGCAAGGTGACGCGCTTTTACGAGCAGAGCCCTTATATTTGTAGGCTATTGGAATATATGTGCGAGCACTACGCCGAGCCGCTGACGCTGGATTCGTTAGCCGAGCAGTTTTTTGTCAGCCGCTCCAAGCTGAGCAAGGATTTTAAAACACACACGGGAACCTCCCTGCACCAGTTTCTGCTCGATATCCGCATCAACCGCGCCATCTTCTATATTTATCACGGCACCTACGACACCGTTCGCGAAATTGCCGAGGCTGTTGGCTTTGGAAACAGCCTTCACTTTTATTCCGCATTTAAAAAAGCGGTTGGAATGACACCCTTGCAATACGCAAAAAAACGCAATATCCACATGAAGGCACTCGACCACAAAACAAAATAAGGAGGCACTATGCGATCCTATTTGAATTACGGGCAGGGACTCCGCTTGGATTATACCCGTTTGAGATCCTACGGAGACCGCACCGCCTTTCACGTACACCCGCACTATGAGCTGTACCTTTTGACACAACCGTTGAAAACAGAATCCATCATTTGCGGAAAAAAGATCATAACCGATTACCCCTGCGCCATGCTGACAGCACCCTTTATCCCCCATTTTACAAACGCTCTGGAATATAGCGGGAAATATTACCGCATGGTCTTTTATTTCGGAACGGACGTTACCGATACCCTGCAGCTTCCCTTTTCGCTGGATCAGCTTTTGATGGGAAACGCTTCCCGTATTTTTAATCTCTCCGAGGACTATGACACCGTGTCGCAGCTGATCCAAACCTGCAATTTGCTGACAGATTCTTTTAACAGACAAAAGATACTGGAGATCCTGCTAAACATTTTATTTTCGAGGCAGGACAGAGCCGAAACAGTAAAGAAAACCGAATCGTACATTTTGGATGTGATCGATTACATCTTTCAGCATCTTGACACGCCCTGCAGCTCGCAGGAGCTGACGGAGCACTTTTTTGTTTCCTATAATAAGCTTCAGCACGATTTTAAAAGCTATACGTATATGACCATCAATGAGTTTGTTCTGGCGGTAAAGCTGAATCGCGCAAAGGAGCTTTTGAAACTAAGCGGGATGCCGATCTCCGAGATCGCAAAAAACTGCGGTTGGGAAAGCGAATCCTATTTTTACAGATTCTTTCGAAGCAGAACCGGAAAAACGCCCTTGCAATACAGAAAAAGCCATATTATACAGTGATAAAGCGCAAACAAAAGTGTGAAAAGTGCAGTTTTTTGATAAAAACAGGTGGAATAAGTCATTGAAAAGAGCAGTTTTTTTTGATAAAATAAAGTTGCGTGGAGTTACCGCAAAAAACTACCACAAAAAATCAGGAAAGGAACGAGTTTATGAAAAAAACTTCTTTTAATGGTTCCTTACTTGCAAGAACATTGATACTGCTTTTGATCCTTTCAATCGCAGTAACCACCTTTGCAGCTTGCACGAAGGAAAACAATCCGCCCCCCGTTGACACCGATGAAACCAAAGCAGATGATCAGTCCACCGAAGACCTTGGACCCGACGAGTGGACCCCCGACACGGACCTTTCAGAGCTTGACTATGGGCTTGCCACCGTTCGCTTTTTGCAACGTGAATCCACCAAAGGTGAATTCTTTTCCGAAAGCGGCGTTGAAGGCAGCATTGTTTCTCAAGCTGTGTACAACAGAAACGATGCTGTAATGAGTGATCTAAACATTGAATTTGAATTCAAAACGGTTGAGTATTCTGCCACCAGCACCGGTGCTTTTGCAACAGCAGTGAGAACGTCTGTCAATACCGGCTCCGAGAAAGATATGTACCACATCGTTGCAAATCCCATGTACTATACATCGTCTTACATCCTCGAAGGGCTGTATCTTGAGATGGGTGCCATTGAGAACAGCTACATCAACACCGACAAAAGCTACTGGAACTCTAACTTTATTGAGGAACAGAAGCTGGGCGGAAAATACTATTATTTGCTTGGTGATGCCTGCACATCCTTAATTGAAATGATGGAAGTCGTGTTTGTAAACAACGATCTCGCTGAACAGTATCTTTACGAATACGATCTTTACGAGCTGGTCTATAACGGCGAGTGGACTTATGCAAAGTTTTTGGAGTTGATCGCAAAAGCGTCTAACGGTGATGAGACCGGAACCTATGGCTTTGCCGTAAACGCCAACTCCTATAACATTGACGGATTTCTTTCCGGTATGGGATTGACGATTCTGGATAAGGGAGAAGGCTCTTTGATCCCCACCGTTAACGTAAACAGTGAGCATAACTTCAATATCATCACTGCGTTGCGCGATCTGTATTACGAAAACTCAGCCGTATCTTCCTCGGGAGGATACAGTAAGTTCGTTAACGGTCAAGCGATCTTTACGATCGACCGCGCGATCCAATCCAACGACTTTTTTGCAAAAGAGATCAAATATTCGCTTCTGCCGATTCCGAAGTGGGACGAAAACCAAGCGGATTATTCGATCACCGCGCATGACGAATACACCGGACTTACGATTCCCTCCAATGTAAAAGATCCGCAGATGATCACCGCAGTGCTGGAGTGTTTGGCGTATCATTCTCATTCCACTGTTTATCAGGCAATGTATGAGAGCACCTACCGCCTGCGCTACAGCGACAACCAGAAGGAAGCGGATATGTTCGATTTTATCTACGAGCATTTGGAAATTAAGATGGGACAGATCTATTCCTATCTTCTCGGCGAAGCAAAAAACA
>JAZNPB010000146.1:0-4537 GCA_045589435.1 Eubacteriales bacterium
ACTTTATCGTATGCAAGCAGAATGTTATGGAATACAAGCAGCTTCTGAGCAGCTCCTATGCGGTGACAAGCGCCAACTCAATGATCGCCGCGCTGAATTCATTTCTGCGCTTCTGCGGCTGGCACGATCTGTGCGTCAAGCAGTTCAAAATGCAAAGACAGGTTTACTGTTCTGAGGAAAAAGAGCTGACCCGTGCGGAGTATATTCGATTGCTTGAGGCTGCAAATGCTAAGCACAACGAACGGCTCAATCTGATTATTCAGACGATTTGCGGTACGGGTATCCGTGTTAGCGAGCTGCAATATATCACTGTCGAGGCATTGCATAATGGAGAAGCAATCGTAAACTGTAAGGGCAAAAACAGACGGGTATTTATCGTTCCGGAATTAAAGAAAAAACTGCTCCGTTACGTGAAGGAGCAGGGAATTAGTACGGGAACGGTATTCGTAACACGCGGAGGAAACCCCGTGAGCCGTCATAGTATCTGGAAGGATATGAAGGAGCTTTGCGAGCAGGCAAATGTCTCGCCAAGCAAGGTTTTTCCGCATAACCTTCGACACCTATTCGCTCGTACCTTTTACGGTATCGAAAAGGATATTGCCAAGCTCGCAGATATACTCGGACACGCAAGTATCAATACAACTCGCATTTATATTGTCACAACAGGCGCAGAACACAAGCGCAAGATGGAGCATATGAGGCTTATCATATAAAGAAAAAATCCCGATGCGAACACACCGAGACCAAAGACAACATAACGAGAGTTATGTGGTTAAAAAGTGGGAATCGTTACCAAATTCGCTTTGATGCGAAAAAAAAAGAGCGCAACAAAAAGCCTTTCGCCGTAATTTTTTTGAAAAAATGTACGAAAGGCGTTTTTGTCATGCAATTTTTTAGATAATATTTAATAAATTTATCTTGTCAGCCTATAAATTTTGCCTAACCTATTGATTTCTAAGCGTCTTTGTGGTATAATTCTTATGTATCTGAAAAAATTATCGGATATCTAATATCACATAACTCTCGTTATGTTGATTTTTTGAAAGTACATAACTCTCGTTATGTCGCTTTATTAGTCCTTGTGAGCGATAACCATCAAACCAACAGAATCCTACTCAGATAGGACTTTTTTTAGGAAGCCGGTGTAGCGTTCACTAATTGCCTTCTAAAAATTATCAAAATTTCTCGGTTGCGGATGAAATGGAGGGGAGAACCGAATGAGGTACGAAGCGGAAATAAAAGAGCTTCTGATTGAAAATGCCATACATCTAATTGCCGAAGGCGGCTTTGAAAAAGCGACAACCAAGGAACTAACTCACAGTGGAGGACAATTGCCTGATTTTAAGATGAACGAGGTCTATATTTACCGATTCTTCAAAAGCAAGGAGAATTTGTACGAAGCTGCTTTCGTTCGCTTGGATACGGAATTGTTCTACGCATTCAAGCGCGGTGTGGAAATCATCGGCGGCTTTGAGAATGACGAAAAAGAGAAGCTGGGCAAATTTTTCTCGATGGCTTGGCAGTTTGTCTTGGGTAACGAAGAGCGTTGCCGTTGCTACGTCAGATATTACTATTCGATCTATTTCAAGGGACATTCCCGCGAGGCTCATAGAAAGCTCTTTGAGGGAATCGTTAGTGAAATGACTCCGATCTTCAAGGAGGAAGCGGACGTCGAAGCTATATTACACAGCGTTTTTACCGCAATGTTTGATTTTGCCATTCGTGTGTATAACGGCGAGCTTGAGGATAGTGATATTAACAGACCCCATATCTTCAACGTGCTCTATTGCATGATGGCGACTTATCTAAAGGAGTCGGCAAAAGCGTCGTGAGTACGTAGGAGATTGAATTGGAAAACAAGAAGAAAAACGCAGAAACAACAAACTCGCAGGAGAACAATAGGTCTTGGTTCGTAGCCAATATCAATACCTGTATTTCCTGCGGAAGAGAAATCCCCGAGGGGAGCCTTGTGTGTATGGAATGCGAGGTCGGCAGGTCGCAAAAGAAATGTACGATATGCGACAAGCCGATAGCAGAGTGCGAATCTATTTGCGCAAACTGCAAGGCTATCATATTCCGTTCAAAAAACAAGGACTAAGTTCCCGATACTTTTGCGATTTTAGGAGAGGAGGACAATAATGCCTAAAAGCAATTTAATGCGAATCATCTTGATTGCCGGAAGCGTGCTGATCATTGTCGGCGTTTCATTGATGGGCTGGATGCTCGCAACAGAAGATGAACGAGGCGTGATCGAGGTAAAGCTGGAGGATGGCAAAACTGAGTCGCTGGCGTTTGAAAATCTTACTCTCGTGCCCGGCGAAGAATGCGAATATACCATTCAGCTTGAAAAAACAAGCGCAAGCCAATACGACTTGGAGCTTGATTTCGTTGACACCGACAAGGAAAAGACACTAAAGGATTTTGCTCGTGTGAAGATCGTTGCAAACGGAGAGGTTATTTCCGACGAGCTGCTTGCTGATGCTTTTGAAAAAGAAAAAATTGTCTTGCCCGTTGACTTTGATGAGGGAGAGAACACAGAATTGAAGATTGTGTACTATTTGCCCCTTGAAGTTGGTAATGAGGCTAAAAATGCCGAAGCGGTCTTTGAGCTACTACTGACGGCAAGCAACGAGTGAGGTAGTGTATGGATAAAGCAAAGATAAAAAAGATAGGCAAAATAGCACTTGACGTGCTTCTTTACATATTTCTCGCAATTTGTATTTTTGCGGTAATCGTTACCGTGATATCGAAACGGGATTCGGATGGTGCCGCCGAGGTCTTTGGGTATCAGATGCGCGTAGTCACCTCTGATTCTATGTCAGAGAGTGAGTTTACCGACGTATCGAGCTTTAAGATCAAGGATATCCCGATTCGCTCTATGGTGTTCGTTAAGGTAATGCCCGATGACACGGACGAGGCTGACGAATTCTATCGCAGTCTGAAGGTAGGCGACGTGCTCACCTTCCGCTACGTTTACACTACTCAAGTAACGATCACACACCGTATTACCTCTATTACCGAGAAGGATACGGGCGGCTTCATCATTGAACTTGCCGGAGATAACAAGAACTCCGAGGACGGACAGCTTACGCAGGTCATTGATACCTCGATTCCCAACAATACCAATTACGTGATCGGCAAGGTTACGGGGCAGGCATACCTGCTCGGTTTGATTATGAGCTTCTTGATGCAGCCGATAGGAATCATCCTTTTAATTATTGTACCGTGTTTTATTATTATCTTGCTCGAAGTCTTGAAAATCGCAAAGGTGCTCGGCGCGGACAAAAAGAAACGGGAGCAAGAGGAGAAGGCTCAGAAGGAGAGTGAACTTGAAGAGCTTCGCCGTAAGCTTGCGGAGCTTGAAAGGGAAAAGACCGAGCAGACTACCTCTCAACCTACTGCGGTAGAATCAAACGACAACGAAGAAATCAAGGAGGATAAAACGGAATGAGCAAAGCGGTTATTATATTCTGTATAGTTGCATCCGTGTTTGCGATTGCTACGCTTATTTACGTTGTGGGAAGTATTTCATCACAGCGCGGAGAGCGGAAGAATGAGCAACGCAAGCATACTGCCGTGTGTGTCGAAAAAGCGCTTCCTTCAAAGACTTACGCTTGGCTGATTCTCGGCAGTTTAATCGGTACGGCGGGCGGTGTTTTGACGGCTTACGCTACAACGAGATCACATTCCTCTAACAACAGAACAAAATAAATAATAAAATCGATTGAGAGGAGGCGAATGATATGAACATATTTATAATCATTTTTATGGTTATTGCATCGATCTTTGCGATTGGAACTCTTGGATACGTAACAGTTGACATCGTTCTTGAAATTCGCAATAAAGATAAACCCGAGGAAGAGAAGAAGGAAGAGCCCGTGGTTGTAGCAGCTCCTATTGTTGATGCTGCACCCGAAGTAATGCCCGAATTTGTGGAGCATATTGACGCTGAGGAAGCGGATGCTATGATCTCTGACTCACTGGCTATGAAAACCGCAAATTACGAAAGCGGCGCGGGACACGGACAGCAGGGAATTATCAACATTGGTGTACTTGATGATAATTTCAATGCACACGACGTGATTACACTCGCAGTTTTGAAGGAAAAAGGACTCATATCTTCAAAGGTTGGCAGAATGAAGGTTCTTGCCGACGGAATGCTCAACAAGCCGCTTACCATCAAGTCCGAAAGCTATTCCATTCAGGCGATCAAGATGATCGAGCTTACGGGCGGTACGGTTATTATCCTTAGAGATTGAAGTCGCTGATTTCAGCGTTTCAATAAACAAAAATCTGTAAGAAAGGAGGAGTGACTATGAAAAGTACGAACAGAAAAAGGGCTTTGCTTGTTTCCGCTTCAGTAATCCTGTTGTGTATGACGATTATCGTGGGAATGACGTGGGCTTTGTTCACCGATACGCAAAAGGTAAACAACCATTTGCAGGCAGGAGATCTTTCCATCACGCTCAAGCGTACAGAGCTGACCAAGACGACGTTAAACGCACAGGGTAAGCTTGTTACGTCTGCACCCGATACA
>JAZNPB010000147.1:0-1726 GCA_045589435.1 Eubacteriales bacterium
ACAACAGCCTCGTCAGCGTCGAAGGTTACGATAACGCCGATGGAGCCAACACCGTGAATGTAGGTGCTGGAAACGCCCTCAGTCACCACAAAGCGGCGAATATCGAGCTTCTCACCGATCACGAAAATCATTTCCTTGAGCTTAGCGTCAACGGTTACGTCGGAATCAACGTAGGTGGATGCGAGAAGTGCATCAACGTCAGCGGGCTTGTTTGCGATAATGGTCTTAAGGATATTCTTTACGAACTCCTGGAAGGATGCGTTCTTAGCAACGAAGTCAGTCTCGGAGTTAACCTCAACGATAGCAGTAACGCCATCAGCGGTCATAACGTCAACGATACCGTCAGCAGCGATTCTTGTAGCTGCCTTTGCCTCTGCCTTGAGCTCACCTCTCTTACGGAGGATCTTTATTGCTTCCTCTGCGTCGCCGTTAGCCTCTACGAGAGCCTTCTTGCACTCCATCATACCGATACCGGTCTTAGCGCGGAGCTCGGCAACGTCTTTTGCTGTAATGTTTGCCATATCTTTATAATTCCTTTCGTATTATTAACTAATTTGAGTAACTGAATCGAGTTAAAATTACTCAGCGTCAGCTGCTGCCTCAGCCTCTGCCTCTGCAGGAGCCTCGGTGAGCTGCTCGCCCTGCTTACCCTCGATAACTGCGTCTGCAAGTACAGAAGAGATAAGCTTGATAGCGCGGATAGCGTCATCGTTACCGGGAATTACGTAATCAGCATCGTCAGGATCGCAGTTGGTATCAACGATAGCAACTACCGGAATACCGAGCTTCTTAGCCTCAAGAACTGCGTTTCTTTCCTTCTTGGGATCTACGATGAAGATAGCTGCGGGGAGAGTATCCATGTTCTTGATACCGCCGTAGTTCTTCTCGAGGTCAAAGATCTCCTTCTGCTTTGCAGCAACTTCCTTCTTGGGAAGAAGATCAAAGGTTCCGTCCTCCTGCATCTTCGTGAGCGCGTTGAGTCTGCCGATGGACTTCTTGATGGTCTTGAAGTTTGTCATCATACCGCCGGGCCAACGTACGTTAACGTAGTACATACCGCAACGGAGAGCCTCTTCCTTGATAGCGTCTGCAGCCTGCTTCTTTGTTCCTACGAAAAGAACGTTGCCGCCTTCTGCTGCGATATCACGGACGAAAGCGTAAGCTTCGTCAAACTTCTTAACGGTCTTCTGCAAGTCAATGATGTAGATACCGTTTCTCTCAGTGAAGATGTACTCCTGCATCTTGGGGTTCCATCTTCTTGTGTGGTGTCCGAAATGAACACCTGCTTCAAGCAACTGCTTAATAGAAATAACAGACATTTTTATGTCCTCCTTCGGTTTTTTCCACCACGTTGCCATCAACGACCAATCGACTGCACGCGCTTGCCGCCGACACCGGATCGTTCTCTATGGAACGTGTGTGTATTATTATTTTTACAGCCAGACTTTGCTGACCGCAAATTACAGTTGATTATATCATACTTGTAAATATTTTTCAAGCACAATATTATAAATTAACAAATTGTTTACAATTATTTTTGCTTTTTCAGCGTTTTCTTGCCCTTTTCGTCTGTGATTTTCTTTTTCTTTGGGAATGACATAGCATAATAGCAGATGATAAAGGCTATTGCGGGCAGGAATGATGCCAGCAGATAGATGATAGGATTGCTGACAAGCCCGAACAAGTTTCCTATGGGAGAGAGGAAGCACAGGAGCACGAGCAGAAG
>JAZNPB010000148.1:0-101758 GCA_045589435.1 Eubacteriales bacterium
GAGGTGGGGATATCCCACCTGACGTATAGAGGAGGAAAAATGAAAACGATTAAGAGAATTATTGCAGTATTTCTCCTATTCGTGCTTCTCTGGGTGGTCGGTTATCTGATCTTTACAGGTAACCGATTACCTTAAAGCAGATAGGAGGAACGATGAAAGCAAAAATAGACGTAAAAAAGATTATTTGTATTGTTGCTTCTGCTATCTTTACAATTTTTTTCATATACCTTGCCATATCCCACTTCAGTAATTCTTATCTAAGACTTGGAGAGACTTTCGGTGACCTTTGGAACTCAATGAAATACTATTTCTTTGAGATATTCGAAATGGATCACGATACGGTCGCCACAGTTAAAGATTATTCAGAGATTATGAAGTGGGATGTTTCTATTCCCGAAACACCCGAAGATGCAAAGGTTGATATGGAAAACTATATGAACCTTCTTGTAGATAAGGAGAACGTTAATTACTATAACTACACTGTAGGGGTGAAGATAGGAGATTTCGCAAGGCTATTACTTATCTTACTGCCGTTTATGGTCTTACTTGTAATGCTGATTAAGATGCTTTATCTAAGACCTAACCACAAGCACGGCAAAGAAACAATACCGCTAAGAGTGTTTAAGACTATAACAAAATATACATATCACCCGGTAAAACGAGTGATTTTAGGGTATTGGAGTTTCCTGCAAGAGAATAGAAATATTCTTAATTTATGGCTTATAATCTGGCTAATGAACCTTAATCTTATGAGCATTATTGTAGCTTTTGTGGCTTACTATCTCTACTTCTCGGTGAGCTGTGATTTTCTTGGCTTATACGGTCAGTTTGTCAAACTCATCCTTGACCTTGAGGTAGCCGTAACAACGGTGCCTCTGTATATATTCCTTCCGTTCCTTTGGGTAATGTTTGAGAATTTCAGACGGACAATAGCCGCCGGTATTCTTAACCACTTTGAAATGAGGAACAGAGGCTTTATTAACTCGCTTCCCATTGTGTCAATGACCTGTGGTAGTATGGGTAAGAAAAAGACAACGCTTATTACAGATATGGCTCTATCCCAAGAGGTAATGTTCAGGCAAAAAGTATATGAGCTGCTAAAGGCAAATGATATGCGTTTTCCCAACTTCCCGTGGATATGCTTTGAGTTAGACCTTCGTACCGCTATGGATTACGGACAAGTCTTTAACCTCGCAACCGTTAGAGAATGGGTTGAGAAAAAGCGCGCAAGATACGAAAAGCACGGTGATCCCAAAAAGCGATTGTATGGATATGACGTTCAGAGGTACGGAGAGTGGTATGACGATAATCTTAAAGTAATGCACATATATGATGTGCTATATAACTATGCACAGCTTTACTTTATCTACGTTATAGAATCTTCGCTTATTGTTTCCAATTACTCCATAAGAACGGATAACGAGCTTATAGATGCAGGTAACTTTCCTAAATGGGCTTGCGACTTCTTCCCGGAGTTTACAAGTGATGAAGGACGCCACTCCCATATCCTTGACTTTGATGTTCTCAGGCTCGGCAAGAAGGTTATTGAGAATAACCCCAACGCAGGCAGCTTTGAGTTCGGTGTGGTAGTAATATCTGAGGTAGGTAAAGAGCGAGGCAACAACCTTGAGAACAGAGAGATTAAACGTAACACCGATGAAACCAACCAGAAGAATGACCTTTTCAATTCTTGGCTGAAGATGTGTAGGCACTCTGCAACCGTGGATAACTATCCCTTCATTAAAGTCTTTACAGACGAGCAACGCCCGGAAAGCTGGGGAGCTGATGCAAGAGATCTCTGTGACATCCTCTACATAGAATCCAACGGCAAACAGAAGCTTGCAATGCCTTTCTATACCATAGAGGAAATGCTTGTGGAATGGGCTTTCAAAGGTTTCATTAACCTTTACTATATGATGCGTTATCTCCGGGGCGATACTACGCTTTTCATATACGTATTAAAGCTCATAACCTCTTGGCTTTATCGGAGGAACGCAGGGCTATACAACCGTTTCGGATACAGTCTTACACATATAGCAAAAGAGCGAGGAACGATGGATGGCGAGGCTGAAAAGAAGAAATATTACGTAATTAACAAGAAGATTTATAGTAGAAGATTTACTACAGACTGCTTTAGCGATTACTTTAATGAACTTGCGAGAAAATCCAATATAGGACTTAACGATTATATGGAATACGAAACAGAAAGAGCGAGTGTTGAGGAACTTAAAATGCAGAACAGCTATTTTATTAACGCACTATATTCAAACGCAGGCTCTAACTGATGGCGTTACAGTTAAATTCAAAGGTCTGCGTCAAAAAGGAGGTATATGATTTACCACGACGCTAAGGTATATAACGATGGGTCTCACTACATAGCTATTCCGCATACTACGAGACCATCGAAGCCTAGATATACACCCTCCCCGGAACGTGTTGAGGTAAAGGATGAAAATAAAGATAACGAAAAAAGGGAAGATATAGACAAAAGCACGCCGTCCGAAGTGGAAGACGTGCCTTTTGTGCTGGATGAAAACGAGTTTGAGGAAATAGAGGTAGAGGAAGACATCTTTCCAAATGACGAACCACCTACCCCCGAGGACACCCCAAGATTCGCAACACGCAAAGAAATATTTGAAGAAGCATATAGCGAAAGTCTTAATTTACCGAAAAGGGAACGAAAGCGATTTCTAATAACCAAGATGCGACCATATTTTGATAGCAAGGACAAGACGAAACTCTTTGTCGAAGCCCATATGCAACGCAAATTGCGTAACCTAATTACAAGAAGGATAAGGCTAAATAGGAAGGTTAATCTGCAAGAGTTTAATTACTTTGTTACCTTTACATACGATTCTAAAAAACATACCGAAGAAAGCTTTAAGTATAAGCTAAGACACACAATTTCCAACTTTGCAAAACGTAAGGGGTGGAAGTATGCAGGTGTTTGGGAGCGTGCTCCTGTAAATGAACGTTTACATTTTCACGGTCTTTTCTATATTCCAGACGGAACAATGCCCGGTATGTTTATCGAAGTAAATGACTATAGTTTTAAAACTCATAGTCGTCAGTTGACTAATCAAAGCATATATTTCAACGAAAGATTTGGTCGTTCAGACTTCGAGCCGATATGTGATCCCAAAAGGTTAGGTGAAGCAAAAGCATATCTCATGAAATACATAGAAAAGTCTGGTGAGAAATTAGTGTACAGCAGAGGACTCCCTCAGTTTTTTATCTCGGATATTATGGACGAAGACATAGTATGCAACATAGGATATGAAGAAACAAAACTATTACTCTACGATGATTTTAATTGTTATGACAATGGAGTCTTGGTCGGTAAAGTAAGCTCCGACGTAATAAAGCAACTTCGTAAAGCCAACTAAAATCAAAATAGGGACAGGATGCAACAAAGGTTTTAAAACGCAACTTTTAATCGGCAGAAGAAACAACGGGCGAGTCGGCAAGCGGTCTAGCGCCGCCGCCCGTTCTTTGCCGATATTGCGTTTCGTTTGTGCCGGTCTTTTTGTTTTTAGGCGTGTGCTTGCCCGCGGCGGACCGCAGCACCTCCGACTTGTATCAAGACAAGCACACGCCCTGTAGTCAATCATTATTCAAACTGGTACAAACCTACACATAGGTAATACCAAACTATACATTTTTATCCATCAATTTGTAAAAACTAAATATCATTAAAACACATGTATGTAATACCTCTACCCAATTTGTCTGCCTTTCACGCTGAAATTTAGTGCGTTTATCAGCGTAAAAGTACAGTGGATGACATGAATGTTAGTATTACAACATCCTTAAGTCCAATAAAATATTGCCCATCCGAAGACGGGCAATAAAGGATATGTTAATTTTTAAGTGCGGTAATAGGCACAACATAAACTCCATCAGGTCGTTGGTATGTTGCATTAGATAAACCGCATATTACGCACATAATTTTGGGAGCCTTACCACCATGGGCAACAATGTCATTGCAAACGCTTATGAGATTGTCTGCGCCTTCATCAATTTTCTTTGCACCGAGTTTTATTTCAAATGCACACCACTCTCCACTCTCAAGCTCTATCACCGCATCAATCTCGTTGTTTTTATAATCTTGGTAATGGAAAAGTTTAGCACCAAATGATTCTGCATAAACCGCAAGGTCTCGTTCTACCATAGCTTCAAACAAGAAGCCGAAAGTATTTAAGTCTCCTAAAAGTTTATCTGCAGTAATGTTTAACAAGGCACAAGCCATAGCAGGGTCGGAAAAATGTCTTTTTTCTGCTTGCTTTACTCGAAGCGAAGAACGCAGATTGGGAGAGAACGGAGTTTGATTGTTAAACAAGAACAAACGATTGAGAGCTTCAAGATATTTTGCAATCGTATTTCTACTCATCGATTCGTTGTCTTGTTCTATGATATCTTTCAGTAACGAAGAATCCGATACCGTAGTAGATTCATTTCTAGCAAGAGAACGAAGAAGCAGTTGTGCTTTGTGTTTATTATATTCAACACCGTCATCGAGATTATTTAAGTCTTCTTCGATAACAGTATTCATATATGCACGAGGCATCAAATGTACCTTTTTGTCTTGAACTTTGACATTTTCAGGCCAACCACCACGTACAATATAAGTTGCTAATTTTTCAAGAGAGACCTCTTCTAATAATTGCATAGTGAGATTGCCGTTGCATAATTCTTCAAGGCTAACCTTGCCCGTGGAATCTCCTGATTCATACAAGGTCATCGTTCGCATTCTGAGCCTTACAATTCTTCCTGCACCGCTATGCATAATGCCTTTGGTTTTAGGAGTTGATGAACCAGTCAAGATAATTTGTCCTTTTTCGTGACGCCTATCTACCTCGGCACGGGTCGCATCCCATATTGCAGGGACTTCTTGCCACTCGTCAATCAATCTAGGGGTTTCACCTTGCAAAATCAACGAGGGATTTAATTCGGCAAGCTGTCTATTAGAGAAATTGTTTGCAGGGTCACCAACTAAAAATTCACTATTGGAATGATATGCGGATGTCCATGTTTTGCCGCACCATTTCGGTCCCTCTATACAAATTGCTCCGCTTACCTCTAAATAAGTTTCAATCGTTTTATCGATAAGTCTTCTTCGGTATTCCTTTTTGTCAACTAATACGCTCATAGCTTACCTCCAATCCTTTTTTTACTATTATAGCAGAGAAAGCAGCTTTTGTCAATACAAGTGAGCAACTTTTTGGAAAACAAGTGAGCAGTTTTTTCTACAAAAAGTGAGCAATATTTTTATTTTGTAAATCGGCACAATTTAGCATTTTCAATCGCCACAATTTTGAAAATCTAATTGTCAACTTTTATGAAAAACATTTATAAACGAGCAAAGCATTAAAATTTCGTGTTGTGATTTCATGCAATGCACAAAATCACAACATCATTTGAATATATCTATGGGCTATACGCTTAAGATGATGTCAAATGACAACATCTCACCCCTTTACAAGGCTCCCAATTTGTGGTATACTCTATACTGTATAAATATATTTTAAATTTTTTAAAATCTTTTTCGAAATTTGAAGAATTTTCTGAAAAATAAAGGTAATATATTTAGAGCATTTTGATGAATTAGAGGTATATCGTATGAACCCTAATGAAAAGTATAACAGAATTCGTCCCTTAAAGATTTGGGAGATCCTTCAAAAGGAGACCGATGAATATAACCCCATGGGTACAAATGAGCTTATAGCCAAGCTCGCTGAAGAAGGTATCGTAACCTGTAGAACAACCATTTATGAGGATATAAACTTCCTTAATGATTGTGGTTATGAGATTATGAAGCGTAGAGGTAGAGGAAATCTCTACTACGTTATGGATAGAAAGTTCTCCGACCCAGAGATACATATACTTCTCGATGCAGTTCAAGCAGCCAACTTTATCACAGATAAAAAGACTGCAGAACTTGTAGATAAAATTGCTTCCCTTGCAGGTAGTAAAAAGGGAACTATTCTGAAGCGTAATATAGTTCAGTTCAATACCAGCAAGAGTTCTAACGAGGATATCTACTACTCGGTTAATGAGATAGTAACAGCAATAGAGTCCAAGAAGAAAATCGTATTTTATTACTTCGATTACGATAACAACCACAAGAGGATTTACCGTAATCCAAAGAACCGTACTGAAATTTCTTACGAACCGGTTAAGCGTTTCGCAATAAGCCCATTCGCAACTGTATTTGCCGATGGCAATTACTACGTACTCAGCTACTATCCCAAGTACGATAAAGTATCTCATTATCGAGTAGACAGAATGGAAAAGATAGTAGTAATTGACGATGAAGCAGATGTGCCACCAAAAGAAATAGCTGACGATGTAGCAACATACAAGAAGCAGCTCTTCGGTATGTTCTCCGGCGAAACAACAGAGGTTCATATCGAGATAGACAAGTCTCTCCGAAATGCCATCTTCGACCTCTTTGGAGAACACATCCATATCTACGATCACACCGACACAACCGTCAGATTCAAAGTAAACGTCCAAGTTAGTGACCTCTTCTTCGGTTGGTGTTGCTCATTTGGAGATAAGCTCAAACTCATCTCCCCGGATCATACAGTCGAGGAACTTAAAGCATACACAAACACAATATCAAAAACTTACGAATAACAAAACTAATAGGAGGTATCAATTAAATAATTGATTTACAAAATGTTATCAGTCGCATTTTGGTTTATTAGACAATTTTATATGCCTAATCCTTTTGAAGCTTTGGGCGAAGGTATAACTGTAACCATATCTGGAGCAGAGCTTTTGCTAACTCCCGACGCTCTTAACTGGATAGCAGGAGGTGTTTTGCCTACAATTACATTTCTCGTCGTAGGCATCTATTATATAAGCAGATCTTGTCCTGCTTGGGGAAGCATTCTCTATATGGTATTCTTCTGCATACACACAGCTTTGCTGTACTTAATGTGTATGGCATATCCATCTACATTCCTTATAATTTTGATTCTTATTGGATATGTAGCTGCTCACATTGGTCTAATTACTTTGGGTAACAAAATAAGGGAGTTCTTCTGATCTTATTACCTGTTCTTTTACAATAAAAAAAGCCGAGCCTGAATTATACTCAAGCTCGGCTTAAAATCAATATTCACTTGAAGGATAGTAAAACTGACCATATATCTTGTCGTGAACAATAATACATTTACAAGGTCGTTCCTTGTAAACCAATTCTTCAACGGTTGGTCGTCCTTTATCTATTCCACGTAGATATATCTTGTTAGATTCCTTTTTAACAGAAGGGAAGTAGTCTTCAAGTATATCCTCAATTTTGCCTACCTCAACAATCTTAAAACCTCTTTGTACAAGGTAAGCACTAAATTGCCATAGCTTCTCAAACTTGCCATTTGAGTCTAGTATAACCGAGAAATCCTTTTCAGGATAATATGCGGTAATTCTAAAGTAATTTGCCATATAAACCTCCTTATGCAGCTATTTTCTTTAACTGCCTCTTTGCATAAGGCAGCCATTTCTTATTTACGAATTCCGTTAAGTCTTCAGACGGTCTACTATTATGATCTGCGTAGCATTGGAGTATCTTTTTGCTCTTCAATGAATACTCCATTGTAACTAGAGGCACATCCGGTGCATCAGCACTCCGTATGAAGAAGATAAGAGTTTCTTCACGAGCGAACTTTTGCTCATAGCCCATTCTGCCTACGCAATGATGTAAAGCAAGACCCTCTGCTTGCAGTTCTGCAGGACTCTTTGCAATAATGACTAAGTAAGCATCGTTTTTATCCTTTTGCATAGGCAAGTATTTCGAGGCAACAGCTTCAAATTTTGCATAAAATTCAGCACGCTCCTTCTTGTCATTTTCCATCTTCTTGGTGTTGTACTCGTCAATACGAATATCGTGCCAACGCTTAAAATCGTGTGGGTAGCGATTCTTTTCTTCAGACATATCCAAACCAAGATAATTACAAGCCTTTAAGTAGTCCAGATATAGTCTATTAGAAATGCCCTTTTCTTTTATGTACTTTAGGTATGGTGCATAATCTCGCTTAAGCATTTCACGTATAGGCTTCAAGTCCTTTTCAGCACATAAGCTTTTCTTTTCGCTCTCATATTCTTGTGCAGCCTTTACATCCATACCTTTTTTATAGGCTAATAGTATAGCTGAGACATAGCGCTGCCCGGAGCCTAAAATCTCTCTATTTCGAGCAATCCATTTTTGGAATTTCTTGTCTTTACCTAACAACCTCAATAGTTGTACACTATGAGCTAAATTAGATAATCCAAGTTTCACTAAATATTCAGTTTGCGGATACTGTCTATGCATGCGAAGATAGGGAATAACATCACAGTATTCGTAGGATTCCAAAGCACTGTATTTGTGTTCAGGAAATTTCTTTACATATTCCTTGTTAACACAAATAGCATACGGGTCAAACATTTTGTCATAATGCCAACCCCATTCCTTATCCTCAAACCATTTGGGTTCTCTCGAAAGTCCTTGCTCGTACCAACCTACAGCAAGTGTTCCCATAAAGTATCTGACCATATCTTTTACAAAGCATATATCCGAATCAATACCGTGTACAGCTACTTGTTTACAGTACCAATCATTTCTGTTGTTTCGTACTGCCACAGTAACCTTTACAAGCTCACCATCGTTTTTAGTCAGATAGGAGTAATATCTAACCATTTTTGTGGGCTTTGGAACACGTATATTATCTATAGCCTTAATCCTTGCGACTATGTATTTAGGAACAGGCTTAATCTTTTCCATCTTCATTAGAGTTTCACCTCCAAATCATCTTTAAGTATGCCAAAGAGAATACCAATAAGGTCATCAATTCTCGAATCTCGCGCATTTTCAATAACCTCACCGGTTTCAGTATCTACACGAAGATCTACCTTTTCCTCCGCCTTTTTAAGGTGGAATCTAACGTTATCTTCGCTTTCCGCTATGGCAACACTTGAAAATTCTTGGATTTTCTCTCTATATACATCAACTCTATGGTAAGGGAATCCAACCATAGGCACTCTCTCTTCAAGTCCGAAATCTCGGCTCGTAAGTGTCAACTCAAGCTTCTCGGCTACAAGTTCAGCCTTTTCACCGAACACCTCATAAAAGTCACCAACACGCAAAGCCACAATGGTTGTCGGATATTGTTCACTTAACTTTACATATCTGGTATATAAAGGAGAAACTTTAGGTTCTTCAATAATTTCTTCAAAGCTGTCAACCTCCGAGTCAACCTTTGCGTCAACCGTTTCGTCAACCGTTTGGTTAACCGTCGGTGTATCGCCAGAGAAGTCAAATAGAGATAACTGTGCAGACTGGGGCTTTTTAACTTCAGTAGCAATCGAAGTAGCAGCCGTTTTAGTGGTCTTTTTGACCTCACGCTTTGGAGCCTTGTACTCACTACCATCTTCGTTGTAAAGCACACCAATTATGCTATCTTCTTCAAAGTAGTGAATTGCCCATCCAAATACAATGTCGCTTCTAACACAAGCCGACGAAGCCCCTTTTTCAGCAAGCTTTTTCGCTTCATCTGCGGCATATTTCATAAAGCCATCAAGTGTTTTGCGGCTAATTAAGGTTTTGCCGTACTTTTCAATACGGACACCATTATTTATTTTTTCTGCAAGCGTTTCACTTGCATTTTCTTCAAGATATCTCTTAACAAGTTCTTGTTCAGTACCTTTAGCTGTAAGATTCAATGTAATCATTATATCGTCCTCCTAATTTGTTATTTTTGTAAAAGTTGAAAGTCCCATCCTGTTTCCAGAATGGGACTTCATGCCAAATACCTGCACGCACTTCAGATTTCTTTATCGGAATGATGACCCATTCGGGTCTATCCAAAAGGTGATCGTCTTCTCGTGACCTCTGCGGATATTTGATATAATACATTTTGGCTTGCCGAGCCTGAGAGTAGGTATATGTCAAGAAATGCTTTATGTGTTCCTTGCTACCTCTCTCTTTATAGCAAACCTTATAGCCATACGGATTATGTAAATTTGGCTTCATATTCCGTCATCAACCTCTTTCTCGTCAGATAACGCTTCAAAAGCTAACCTCATTCCTAAACGAAATCCATATACGAATATGCTTTTTTCACTAAGGCAATTAAGCTCTTGAATTGCATCACAGTATTTTTCAAATAAGTCCTTTTGCTTATCGTCAAGAGTAGCGTAAAGCTCACTACTATTACGGGATGCTAAGTGTATTAAATCCTTTGTTCGAGGATCATCTTCACGATGTTCTTGCGGATCGGTATTTCCATACCATAAATCAAGAATTGTTTTCCTCATCGCAAGCCTCCTTAACAACTATATATTTGTCAAGACCGGGAATTAAGGCACATCCACCCCAAGTTCCGTGTATCTGTTCAGCATCGTCAATATGCTTTACATAACCTTCACGTCCTGAGTAATGCGGTTCGTCTTTCATCTCAATAATTCGGATTTTATCACCAACTTTTACGTCTTTCATTGTTGTTCTCCTTTATAATTCCGTATTTATCATCTGCGTAGTATTCACAAACAAATGGATTAAAAATAGCAGTACACTTTACACCCTTATAATCAACTATATAGATTGTCTGTGTACCATCTGTGTTCTTTTCAAGTACTGTCACGGTATCCATCTTACCGTTAAGCGAATGAATATGAGCTAAAGTTTCAAATGGTTTCATATAACCCTCCTTAAAGTACATTATCCAATGTTCGAAGCATTTCTGCTTCAAGATCAATTTCGTCAAGTTCTTCATCAATGTAGTCCTTGACATAGTCCTCAATAAGAGGCTGCAAATCAAGCTTGGAAATTTTTGTGCTTATTTCTTCTTCAACAAGATCATCAATATTGATTCGATCTAAAGCACTCTCTATTGCATCCTCAAAATCATATTTTGCAATAACGGTACGAATTGTCGTTAAAAGTCTGTCTTTAAGTGCCATGTTGTTTCTCCTTTCTTACTCAACTCTTGTAATTCCACCGCCGAAGCTTTTAATACCGACGGTTCCAAATTCAGAACAAAAATCATCATCTTTGTTCCATACGTAAGCGAAGCAATAATGTGTGTTGCCTTCAGTAACGCAAAGGCGTTTCCACTCGCTCTTGTAATCTGTAACTAAAAGAAAAGTGTACAGCTCGCCAAACTCTGTAAACTCGTGGGTAATGGCATAAACCGTACACTTGTGTGTCTCTTCAATTTCTCGCATCTTTGCTTCAACCTCAGGCTCTTGGAATACCCAATAACCTGCATAGTATTCAAAGTAGCAAACTCGATCGCGCTTTTCAAAGTCCTCAACATATGGCTTGAAAATGTCCATCTTCTTCATAATCTCGATGCCTTTAACTTTTCTTTCTTCACGTGTCATTTTTATTCTCCTTATCTAATTTCAATAATTCCGTTTGAGTACTGATAATACCCATCGTATCTAAGTTCTTCTCCGTATCTTTCGTAATCGATATAACTATCTAACGAATCAGGAATTTGCGAGCCGTAGCTGTCGTGTATAAGCTGGTAACCCAAGTCATACCAATCTGTGTTAGGATAGATGTAAACGTCATCATCCCAATGCTCGCCATGAGCTTCGACTCTACGCTCGAAGTCAAAATAGCTTAAAACCTCAATAAAGGCCTCCATAATCTTGTACTTGTATTCATCATCGAGCACACCGGATTCTTTTAGTACCTCAAAGAAGGTTTTAGGATGCGTGTAATCCCCGCTAATCTCGCCGGGAAAGTCATCAACATCTTGAATGAACAGCTCTTCATCTAAACCATCAAGCTCAAAGCCTTGCTTCTCAAGCTCAGCCTCGATATCATCCCAAGTTTCAAACTCGGACAAGTCAAAGCGTCTTGACCCTAAGGCACGCTCATTGCATTCATTGTAAGATCCCCAAGATCCTATAACGATAGAAACTGTATTGTTGTTAGTCATAGTTTCACCTCCTTTCTTAGTCCTTAACCTCTTTGAAATCATTGATGCTTATCTTAGTAAATTCGCATCCATATTCAAAGTAATAACCATTCTCATCCTGATAAAGGTCGTATGTAGTAACGGTGATTTTGCCTCTGTTTGTAACAGCGACGGATATTTCATTCTTAAGCTCGTTAAGCTCAACGATATTAAAGGTGATCCAAGCTTCACCATCAAATATTGCAAATTCATGTAAATAGAACTTATTCTTCATTTTCAAATTCTCCTTTTTAAGTTTTTATTAATCTACAAGCTTGTACCAAATCTTGTATTCAAGCTGAATTTCTTTAGTTTCATACGAGTCTTTTACTTCGAACTGAACTTCACGTATTTCGTAGTAACCACCTGCATATTCATCGGTTTTGTAGGGAATTGGATGACAATCCTTTATACAGTCTTCAAATACCCGAATATAGGGTTTTCCTTCTTTACTTTTGCAAGCTATAATCAAGTCTGTATCGGTAATATAACCGAGTCCAGATATCTTGATTAACTCCTGTTGACGATACCTTGTGATGTTGTAAACAACTTTCTTCATTTTCTATTACTCCTTTATTTTTTATTTGCCTACCGGCAGGGGCAGAGAAGCACTGTTCGGTATTAATCCCAACCGCTGAAAATGAAGTATGTATATGTCAAAGTGTCAGTTAATTCTCGGTATCGCCTATCTTAAAAATTTGCATAAAAAGAAAAAAGCCAAGTAACGCTACTTGACCTTAAAGCTAAATATTCAGATTATCAGCAAAATTTTACAGACTTTGACATATACGAGAACTGTGCTACGATAGACACAACGGGAGGCAAAAAATAAAAAATCAGTGTCACATTGATTGAAGAAATCTTTAAAAAATTAAACGTTCGTACAATTTGTTCCTCGAAAACTATTGATTTTTATCGAAAAAAGTGATACAATGTTAACTGTATAAAAATATTTATTTTTATTAAGGAGTAACACAATGGCTGCGAGTTACAAACGATTATTCAAACTATTAATCGATCGCGAAATGAAGAGCAAGGAACTGGCCGAAAAAGCCGGCATTAGTCAAGCAACTCTTGCAAAAATGAAAAAAGACGGTGCTACAATTTCGAGTGACGTGCTTGTAAAGATTTGTACAGCACTTAATTGCACTATGGATGATATAGTGGAAATAGTTTCTATGGATGAGTAAGAGGGGTTGAAAATGGAATATATTATTGGAAAAGAACACTTTAATAATGTTGTAGAGCACCAAAAGATTAAAATGCTTGAAGACTTTGACGTAAGTGTTAATGGAGATATATCGATAAATGTAGATTTTAAATCATATCGGGTTAATGATAAAAAACCAAAATTCAATAGTCCAGTGCAAGCTATTAGTATGTTTTCCGGTGCTGGAGGATTAGACATTGGTGCTCAATTAGCCAATGTGAATATACTATCAAGTCTCGACTTTTTTGAGGATAGCGTCAAAACAATTGGATTGAACAGATGTTTTTCTAATTCTGTACATATGAATAGGGATATAACAACAGTTACAGCTCAGGACTATAGAGATATTTTAAGGAAAAGCAACCCTGAAAAAATGATTATAATAGGTGGTCCTCCCTGTCAACCGTTCTCCAAAGCGGGATATTGGGTGACCAATGAAAAAAGAGATTCGAATAATGATCCGAGAAATATGATAGTTCCATATTTTAAAATCATTTCAGAAATCATGCCTGATGGTTTTGTGTTGGAAAATGTTGAAAGTATTTTGCATCCAAGTAATCATGAGGCTATTGAAACAATCTATGATAATATGGAGAGATTGGGTTATAGATGCTCTCTGATAAAAACTAATGCTGCAGATTTTGGTATACCGCAAAAGAGAAAAAGAGTTTTCTTTCTTGCAAGCCGAAAACCTATCGATGCCAAAATCAACCCCACACACGGATCCGAAAAAGACAGGATAGCAAACCCTATGTTGAAACCGTATGAAAGGGTCATAGACTGGATAGGACAATATGACCGAGAAGAATATTGTAATTATAGCGCTATAGAGGTCGAAGGTAAATATGCATATGAATTATCTTGTGTTCCTATGGGACGTAATTACATAGCACTCTCCGCTCGAGATGGATACCCGGAACCTAAATTCGTTGCTGGAAAACGATATTGGACTTCGTTACTTAAGTTACATCCATTGGAGCCTTCATGGACTATTATTGCAAGTCCGGGGCATTGGGAGGGTCCATTCCATTGGACAAATAGAAGATTGAATATTAAAGAATTAGCTGCTATACAAACATTTCCTGAAGACTACGAATTTTATGGAAGTTATCGCTCAATTCATAAACAGATAGGAAATGCAGTACCGCCAATGCTTGGCAAAATAATAATAGAGGAACTTTGCAAATGGATATAAAACAACCCCGAATAGTTAGTCTGTTCTCAGGTGCAGGAGGATTAGACATAGGATTTCATAAAGCTGGATTCAAAACCGTGTTTGCTACGGATATTTGGGACAAAGCTTGTGAAACATTAAAAAACAATGGTATGTCTGAGCGAATTTTCTGCGGAGATGTTAGACAAATAGATTTTAAGTCGCTGAGTCAGGAGATTGGCGAAGTAGATTGTTTGATTGGTGGACCGCCTTGTCCTCCCTATAGTCAAACCCGGCATTACTTGATAGGAAAAGCCGATGGTTTTCAAGATGAAAAAGCTGGTTTCGCAGTACCTGAGTATTTTAGAGCATTAGAAATATTGCGTCCTAAGGTGTTTTTCTTTGAGAATGTGGATGGCTTTATGTTTAAAACGCATACAGAGGCATTCAGTTTCTTGAAAAATCGTTCGGAAGAATTGGGATATGATATAACGTTCAAAGTTATTAACTGTGCCAACTATGGTATTCCTCAGACGAGAAAAAGATTTATATGTGTTGGTGTGAAAAAAGGGTTGGAAAGGTTTGAGTTCCCCAAAGAAACACATTCAGATCCTGAAATAAAAGATGGAAAGCTGCCATGGGTGACTTGCGGAGAAGTTATAGGAGATTTCGATTATATAACAGAAGAAGAGAAATTGCAGCGACCGGGTTCAAAGGATTATGATTTGTTCGTTCAAATTCCTCCCGGGGATAACTATCTATACTTTACTGAAAAGAGAGGATGTAAAAATCCTAAATTTAAGTGGAAGTCAAGATATTGGACATTCCTGCTGAAATTGAGTCCAGACCGCCCCTCATGGACACTCCAAGCATCATTTTCAAACAATCAGGGGCCATTCCACTGGAAAAACAGGTTCTTAAGAATAGAAGAAGCAAAGAGAATTCAGACAATACCCGATGATTACCAATTGTCTGGTGACTTCAAAGAACAGTGGAGGCAAATTGGAAATGCTGTTCCGTGTGATATGGCATACATCGTAGCGAAAGAAATAAAGGAGAGATATTTTAATGGCTAAAGTTAGATACGAAATAGATCATCAAGGACGTATTGTTGAAAGCGAAACTGAACTTTGTAGCAATAGAGATGCTATGATAATATCTTTGTTTTCTCAATATGGTTGGAGAGCCGAGGAAATAGAAAAAGAAGGCCCATATATGAAGTTAAAACTTAGCAAAGACGATTTTGAGGATGTCTTTGTAAATGTTTTTAGCGGGAATATTAGAAATGAAGACAGGAACAGCCATGAAAAGAAAATTCAATTGAATGGTAAAGATCCTCGAGGCTTGGCGGAACAAAACACCATCATTATCGGAGTCTACACATATAAAAAAGATGACTCTTTATCGGATGCTTTATTTGTTGGTTATCCTATTGATCAGAATGTTAAATATGACACCAATCCAAGTTTGCGTGGTGCATTTGTAAACGGTGTTTTGGTCAAAGGAAAGAATAAAGGATTCTATTTTGATGAAGAAAAAAATCTCGCTGCCTTTAGACCAGAATTTATATTCTATTACCTTGATAATTACAAAAAGCTGCATTATGGTTCTTCGCAGGAATCTACAGTTAGTGTTACTGTGGGCGAATCTGGAAGATTGGTCCAGGGAACGAATATAATTTTGTATGGCGTACCCGGTTGCGGTAAGAGTCATGAGATAAAAACCAAGTATTGTAACGATAAGAAATATATGGAACGTGTCGTTTTCCATCCAGACTACACATACTCGGATTTCATAGGTCAGATTTTGCCAAAAACAGATGGCGAAAACATATCCTACCCATTCACACCTGGACCTTTTACGGTAATTCTTGATAAGGCAATTTGCGATCCAGGACACATGTATTACTTGGTTATTGAGGAGATTAATAGAGGTAATGCACCTGCGATTTTTGGTGAAGTATTCCAACTTTTAGATAGAGAGAATGGCGAGAGTGAATACGGTATCAATAATTTTGATATTGCGGGGTATATTTATGGCAAAGATGAAACTGAGCGAGAAATTAAAATACCCAGTAATTTGACAATTATTGCGACTATGAATACTGCTGATCAGAATGTATTTACATTAGATACTGCTTTTAAGCGTAGATGGACATTGCGCAGCATCGAAAATAACATTCATGGTTGTAAACATGCTAAAATGCCCATTTGCGATACAGCAATAACATGGGAGTATTTTGCGACAAAAATTAACGATACTATCATAGATATCGGAGAGGGAAGCCTCGGTAGCGAAGATAACCGCCTGGGTGCTTACTTTGTAAAGGCGGAAGATTTGCAAGATCAGAAAGCGTTTGCGGAAAAAGTACTTATGTATTTGTGGAACGATGCTTTTAAATACGACCGGGACAAAATCTTCAAGAGTGAATATAGAACACTTGAGGAACTTTTGAGAGGCTTTTACGCACACAAATTTGATATTTTTAACACGCAATTAGGATTTAATGATGTTGTGAATGAAAGCATAAGTAGTGTTAACACATTGGGCGAAGAAGAGTATCTGCAAAATAAAAAGCCAGAACAAGTGAATTTATACATATCTTTGAAAGATATGATAAAGGAGAGAATTCCTGATTTGTTCACCTATACGACCAACAGCAAACAGTATATAGGTATAGGAGCAAAGAATATTACTAGAAAATCTTTCGCAGAGGTTATTTTGAAATCGGGATATTTATCCATCGAAATTGAAAAACCGACAATTGAATCTTTGCTAGAATTGGGAGATGAAATTGAATATAACGGTAGTCATGATCATTACTTTAAGCTTTCTGTAACCAAAGACAGTGATTTGAACTTAGTGGTATCGGCTATTGTTAATTCGTATGAACAACTGAAAAAGGATAATTAATAATGCTAAACGGTTTCTGTACAGTAAGCACAAGTGAATATGATGATTTTGTCGGATTGAAATTCGTCGAAGGTAAACCAAAGGTAACTTTCCCGAGAGGATTTCGTTTGTCTAATGATGATAATCAAGTCCGTAAGGATATTTTGCGCCTTCTTTCGTGCATACAAAAGTTTAGTGGTAGAAGAGAAGGTTCTGCTAACACTTCGTTTAATGGAGAAGTTAACTTAACCTTCCCAATACTGTCGTATCAGCATATTATCAAAGATTTTCTGGTTCACGGATATTACATAGAGAACGAGAACCAGTACAAAGATGGCACTCGTGGTAAAGTGAATTGGAGGCGGACGGTACAGAACAAGAAACCTGTTTATAACAACGGTAATTTGGTTTATTTAGATTTAATTGTTAAAATCAATAAAATCAATTCCAACAATATGATAACCAGAATTCATGAATATTGTGTTCGTGAAAGTTTTGAGAAATTAGGTTGGCTTTATTTGTCTACAGAATCGCTTCCGCTGAAACCAAGAATTAAATTCAATAAAAGGATGTTTGTAAGTGTGCTGCAGGATGCTTTGAACAATACTTTTAACGATCGAAAACGATTGATATTTACAAGTATGCTGAACATCGTTAATAGCAAAGATGAGAATACTGATTCAGTAGACAAAGAAGCCTTCGGAGTGACCAGATTTGAATACGTATGGGAAAAGATGGTCGATTATGTGTTCGGAGAGGACAACAAGGAAGAATACTTCCCCCACGCTACTTGGCATATTATTAACGGCAACAAGAAGGAAAGTAGTCCTCTAGAACCGGATACAATCATGCTGTATGAAGACAAAACATACATCTTAGATGCTAAATATTACAAGTACGGTATAACAAAGAACCCGTTGCATTTGCCTGGCTCTTCTTCAATTGAAAAGCAAATTGTGTATGGTGAGTATGTCGAGACCTTTAAAAAGGTACATAAGGATAAAGTATATAATGCCTTCATCATGCCATACGCTTCAGATAACTCTTGCGAGAATTACAAATTTGTGAGCATTGGAACTGCAGATTGGAAAACATATAGTCCAACTACTGCAAATTATGATTATGTTCTTGGCATTCTCTTGGATACTAGATATCTAATGGAGCAGCTGAGTAAACATAATCCGAGTGAAATAGAGTTGCTGTCTGAGCTGATAACAGCTTCACTAAGCGAGTACAGGAAAGAGAATAAAAAATAATGCGTATAGGAAGCTTGTTTTCTGGTATTGGAGGAATTGAATTAGGTTTTCAACAAGCTGGGTTCGAACTCGCTTGGGCGATCGAAAAAGATGCCAAATGTTGTGAAACATATAGATATAACTTTGGGATAGATCGCTTAATTCAAAACGATGTACGTAGTGTGGATGTATGCTCTTTATCGCCAATAGACATTCTTACAGCAGGTTTTCCGTGCCAATCCTTTTCTGTTGCCGGTAAACAAAGAGGATTTGATGACCCCAGAGGACATTTGTTTTTTGAAGTTGAAAGATTCATAAAGCATTTTGAACCTAGAGTCGTGTTTATCGAGAATGTCGCTAACTTGATCGAGCATGATTATGGGAAGACGTTCAACATAATTCATAACACATTAAGCAGTTTGGGGTATTTCATAAGATACAGAGTGTTACGTGCTTCTGAATACGGAGGAATTCCGCAAATAAGAGATCGCACTTACATTGTAGCATTTAAATTACAAAAAGATTGCGATTGCTTTGCGTTTCCTGAAAAAATCGAATTGAAATTTGACATTGAGCGAGTTTTGAATCGTAATATCAAAAAACACGATTTCTACTATTACAATGATGATACCCCGTTTTCAGTAAAAGCGAAGGAAATAGTTGCTAGTAAAAGAGGCATATATCGAGTTTTTAATGGAGATATTAAGAGAATCAATAATAATATGTGCCCTACTTTAACAGCTTCTATGGGTACTAAGCACAATCAAATCCCTTTGATCATAGATGATTTTGGGGTGAGAAAGATAACAATTGGGGAGTGTTTGGCATTTCAAGGTTTTCCTAATGGATTTAAGTTTCCAAAGACTGTTACAATTAACGACGCATACAAGCAAATAGGAAATTCTGTCTGTGTACCGGTTGTGAGGAGAATTGCAGAAAAGATAAAAGATATTTTGTAAAGGTGTAAAACTGCACTCATTTTCTCAACTGGGTATTTACTACCGGTTAGGCTTACATAAGAAAAAACGTTCCCGTAAAATACAAGGGCAATTAATCTTAATCAATATTAAAGGAGATATAAAATGGAAAAAGCTTGGACACCAGGTCAGGAAACTGCAATAAATTCAGTTGATTGCAATATGCAAATTGTGGCATGCGCAGGTTCTGGCAAAACGACAACTATGGTTGCTCACATTTTGAAATTGCTTGAACAAGATGGAGTATCTCCGGAAAATATTGTTGCTATTACATATACGGAGAAAGCCGCAGCATCTTTAAAACATAAGGTATATGATGAATACGAAAAGAAAAACCACAATCTGGAAGGACTGGCAAATATGTTTATTGGAACCATCCATGGATTCTGTTTAAACATGTTGCAAAGTGCTACCGACGATTACAAATCTTTTGAAACATTGAATGAAGTTCAGTCAAGATTGTTCATCAAGAATACTCGATACCATAATGGAATTATGGATGTTAATTATCATCCCGCTAATGGAAAGTCCCCCTATAAATTAGTTAATGATAAAACCAGGGCTGAACGTTGGCCTGAAGCTATAAGTGCGTATAAAAGTTTTCTCGATATTGGCAGAGAATATGGGGTTGAGAATCTTCCCACAAATTTACAACGTCATATCCAAAAATACGAAAACACTTTGATTGCTAATAGCTTTTTTGATTTTACATCAATTATTACGACCACTCTTCGAAAATTGCAAGAAGGATACTTTGACGATAATGTAGTTTCTACTGTGAAATATCTTATCATTGATGAATATCAAGATGTAAACATTGCACAAGAACAGATAATTAAGTATTTTGCAGATAGAGACACATATATTTGTGTTGTTGGTGATGATGACCAAACTATATATCAGTGGCGTGGAAGTAATTTGTCTTTTATTAAAAACTTTTCTAATAGATATCCCGATGTAAAAAAAGTGGATTTAGACATCAACTTTAGAAGTAGTCAGGGAATCACTGAGATAGCAAAGCAAGTTATTAATAATAATATCAATCGTATTGAAAAAAATATGCAGAGTAATAATTCTCAGGCATATGAAAGCGGAGATATTATTACATATGAATTTGAGGATAAAGAGTCCGAGATAGATTTTATTGTAAATAAAATTAAGCAACTAATTGGTACTGCTTATACAAGAAAGGGTCATACTTTTGGACTTGATTATGATGATATGGTTATTCTGGTAAGTTCAGTGAAGAAAATACCGGAATTAATATCTGCATTGGAAGAAAATAATATTGATTTCATTGTAGAGGGAACAAAAAATCTATTTGATTCTAATGAGATAAAGGTATTATGCGACACTTTAGGACTTTTATTTGATTCTATTGATCCCAAAAGCAAATCCGACACCATATCGAGATTAAGCGAGAAAGACATTCCGGATGAGCTTGTTTTGCGTTGGAGCCAGTATTCCGACCTTTCTTTAAGTGAAATAGAGTCTTCTATAAAAGATTTTATAATGCATCCATATAAAGTGGACGAGTATGAATTTACTATCCAAGGTTCGATTAAAAAATTATTTCGCGATCTTAAATTGTTTACCATAGATGATGATAAAATTCTTTACAACTGGGGAAAGTTTACAGAGATGGTGAACGATTTTGAAAAAATCAATCTAAAAATAGCACCTCCATACAGACTATTGGCATTCAGGTCCTTCTTAACATTTGATGCCCCCAATTTATATCCAGAAGGATGGCTTTCTCCTAATTTTAAGGCAATCAAGTGCTTGAGAATTATGACATACCATCAATCAAAAGGATTAGAATACCCTGTTGTATTTATGCCATTCTTAACAAAGCATTCTATTTTCCCTCAGAAAAATCCAGGCGGAACTAATGCATGGGGAATATTTAATGATAATTCTATTAAACAACAATATGCTGATGATGACGAAAGCATCAGAAGAGTGTTTTATGTTGGCATGACCAGAAGCGAAAAGTACTTATTCTTAACTCGCTCCGATAATGTTTCTCCTGGTGGGGGAAGAACGTACAAAACCGCAGCGTTACCCTTTGTCGAAGCAAAACACTCTCCGTATAAGGAAACCAAGTTGTTTTTAGATAAAGAATATGAAAGAAGCGAGGAGAGAAAGTTTTCTACTGATGAAATAATTACTTTGAATTTTTCGCTCCTTAAAGATCTTTTCGATTGCCCATACAAATTCAAACTAACAAACGTGTTTGGGTTCTGTTCCCCCCTCAATATCAGGATGGGTTATGGAAGATCTATTCATAATATGCTGGACTTTATTCACAGAAATTATCAAAGGATTGACTATAACAATCCTAAAGTGATAGAGGGAATTGTAAAGAAATACTTGCATTTACCTTATGGTTCTCCAAAACTATACGAGGCGATGACCGAAAAGGCTACGATAAATTTGACGTCTTACATAAAGAATAATAGTTCTAAATTTAAGTACATTAAATTCTCTGAAAAAAGCATTGATTTTAGTATTGATGAGTATATGTTTATTAATGGTAGAATAGACCTAGTAAGAGATGAATTAAATAACACTATAACTCTTGTTGATTTTAAATCCAGTAGTGAGGTTCTTTCGAAAGACCAGATAAAGAATCAGCTTATGGTTTATGTGTTGGGGTATGAAAATCTTACAGGTGAAAAAGTCGATTATATAGAGTCCTATGATTTTAACAACAGCAATCCCATTACAATAGAGTTGTTAGACGATGATAGAGATAAATTTGTTAAAAAGTTGGAAGAATGCGAAGACAATATAAAAAATAGTAATTATCCAAAGGCTACAGAACTAAGAGTTCCTAAAGCTAAAACTTTCTGCAAAGAATTAAAATGTGATTACTATCAAGATTGTCATCCAACAGAAAGGTAATAGGATGAGTGTGAAAGATATAGTTGAGGATATAAAGTCAAAAGATTCCTTGCCGGAATATTGGGATTTTAAAGGAAAAGATCAACGTGAACATGTACATTCGATGATTAAATATCCTGCAGTTATGGTACCTAATATGCAAGGCGAAATATTTGACATTCTCTTAAAACATGATGATACAATTTCTAATGTTTTAGATCCTTTTATGGGGTCTGGAACTGCTTTGGTCGAAGGCTATTTAAGAGGATTAGATGTTATGGGTATAGATATAAACCCATTATCTTTTCTTGCTGTAAAGGTTAAGCTGCAAAGGTACACTATAAAAACCTTGCAAAGGAAGTCAAAGGCATTGATATCGAGAATTCAAGGTGATAATAGTAAAGAGTGCTTTGAATTTAATAATATACGTAAATGGTATAAAGAGGAAATAATAGCATCTTTAAGTAAAATAAGACGATGTATTCTTTTGGAACCAGATAAAAAATATAGACAATTATTTTGGGTAACCTTTGCGGAAATAGCCAAACAAGCAGACAACTCAAGAACAAGTACTTTCAAATTGCACATAAAAGAGCCAGGTCGCATTGAGAATTGGGAATATGATTGTATAGAAAAATTCAAATTTAAACTTGTAGAGAATATTACGGCCATAAAAGATTTCATGGAGATGCTACCTGAAGATATTCGTGAAAAAAAAGTTGTTGTAAAATACGGCGACTCTCTTAAATTGTTGTCTGATAGACGTACATTTAAGGATAATTGCGTGGATTTGGTTATAACATCACCTCCATATGGCGATAATGCTACCACTATTACATATGGTCAGTTTTCAGTTTTGCCATTAAAGTGGATCCCGTTAGCTGACATTGATGATAAAATCGACAATTGTGTTGTTGAAACATTGTCAAAAATTGACAGTGATAGCTTGGGAGGACATAATTATACAGTCAAATCGATTGTGGAGTCAAATCTTTATACATATTCAGAGCCTTTTGCAAAGCTATACAACCAATTGACGGATGCAATGCAAATAGAAAAAGCTCGCAAGGTTGCTAGTTTTCTTTTGGATTTTGAAAAGGTCATAGCCTCGCTACACAAAATTGTAAAAGAAAATAAATTCATGGTTTTTACTGTTGGCAATCGCCATGTGAACAAACTGGAGGTCCCTTTCGATGAAATTCTTGAGAGCATTGCAGAGTATTATGGTTTTGATGTGATTTATGATTTTAGAAGAAATATTTTGAAAAATAAAAATTATTCAGATACTAAAGCACAAAATTTCAAAACTATAAAGAAAGAGACAATAATTGTTTTGCAAAAGAGAAACCTAATATGATAAAAGAACTTATGCACGATCCCTTCTTCCTAGCAGGGAAGTCGGAGGTCGCAACAAAAGAGGATTTGGTTGTCGCACAGGATTTGCTTGATACGCTTATAGCACATCGAGAGGGATGTGTAGGCATGGCAGCTAATATGATAGGGGTTCGCAAATGCATAATCGCTTTTCTTGATGAAAGTGGACGAGCTCCTACATATACTGTTATGCTTAATCCTCAGATAATTGCCAAGTCTGGGATTTATGAAACCGAAGAAGGGTGTTTGTCGCTTCTCGGCGGTCCTCGCAAGTGCAAACGTTATAAGGCCATTAAGGTACAGTTCCAAACACTCGAAATGAAAACTCATGTAAAGAACTATACCGGGTGGACAGCTCAAATAATTCAGCACGAGATTGATCATTGTAATGGAATGTTGATATAAAATAGCACGGAGGTTAAACAATGCCATTAACTCATATTAGAATAGAAAACTACAAATCGATTAAACGTTGTGATTTGGATTTGAATAACATAAATGCATTAATAGGAGCAAATGGCACCGGCAAAACAAATATTTTGGATGCGATTAGCTATTTTTATAGCAATTTAACTGAACAGCATGTCGATAATGCAGTGTTTGATTTAAACAATAAATTTAGCAATCAGGTTAGAATAACACTAACTTTTGATTTAACGGATTTTGTTAAAATATCAAAAACGCACACGGATGACTTATCGCTTCTCTTTGATGATGAAGCGGAGAACGATAGATATAAGAATTATTACAGAGCTATAATTTCGTTGGCATCTACTCAAAAGAACAATAAATTTTCTCTTAAAATGGTTCAAACTAAGGGGAAAGGAATAGAGTGGAGTGAAAAGTATGAAAATCGTTTCATAATTAAAAGTTTGTTTCCTTGCTTTTATGTTAATACTCGTGATTTGGATATTAATGAGTGGTCGCAAGTTTGGAGTGTGCTTGGAGAATTAGGAAAAGTATCCAATGAACAAAGAAATACAATACAAGATAATATACGCAATCTTGTAGATAGGGACAGTGAGATATCAAAGAAAATTAAAGGTATTCAAGGCATATTTGACTCATCTGAAGTTAGCATTAGGCCAGCGACATCTAAAGAATTTGCAACAACATTAAGTAAATTATATTTTGACGGTCAAACAATATATCAAAAAGGACGCAAGCTTAAATATTTTTCTACCGGTACCAACTCTGTAAAATACATCGAGTTGCTATTAAAAGCAATAAATGAAATTGCAAAAAACAAGCTGAAAGAGCCTATTGTAATGTTCGATGAGCCAGAAACCAGTTTGCATCCCAATTATGTTGATGAGTTGGCAGAATCATACTTAAATTTGGACAACCGACTTAGAATAATTATTTCTACACATTCTTCGCGTTTAATAAAAAATATAATGACCGTATCGGAGAATTTAAATTTACACAGGGTTTCTATTAGCGAAAAACATTCAATTGTTAAAAAGATGAAAAAGTATACGCAGTATAGTCCAGAGTCAAAGTATCGTGTTCTGGACGATCATATAAATTCATACTTTTCCAGAGCAATTTTGTTTGTGGAAGGCGAAACAGAGTTAGAGTTATTTGCAAATCCATACCTGCAGATATTGTTTCCACAACTCAAAAAAATTGATGTTTACAAGGCTATGACGGAAAAACCGATACTTAATATCATGCTTCCGGCTCAAAATAAAGCTGAAATCCCATACATATGCCTAATAGACGCAGATAAAGCTATAAATTTCAACGATTCATCTTATGCGGTTTCCTTAAGAAGTGAATTTTTGGGATCGGAAAGAGAAAAATATCTGTTTAGAAACAAAAAAGATAGAGAAATATATTTACCGCATCAAAGAAAAAAGATCGAAAAAATGGCACAAAAACTGCATATCCACTGTTTCAAACCATTTTATAGCTGTAATGATCAATATTTCGCACAGTTTATTGATTCGGTTAAAACTTATCTGAGTAGATATAATATTTTTATGTTTGCAACCGATATAGAGGCAGCATTAATTAACAACCAATCTTATCCATATGCAATTGATTATTTAAAAAAACATAATGAAAAAGGCGATTTTGACGCTTTTGATACATACATTTCCGGAATGATGAATACCGATAAAATCAATATTTTGAGAATTGTTTTTGCAGGACATTCGGATTTGTTTAAGTCATATAAGTCTATTAAAAAGAATATTCCCAGTGATGATGCGTTGATTTTAGATAGAGTTATGGGGAACAAGAAAGCTGATGGTTGGGTATCAGATTATATTGACAATTTCTTTTGCTCGGTGTTGCCGGAAGGGTATGAAAAGTCACCTAGAGGCATGATGAAATATTTTGAAGACGAAGAAAACGGAAAAAAGAAAGTTCTCTCAGAATTTAAATATTATTTTTCCGAATTACACTCGCTTTTTGTAAAATTATATGGTATAATGAAATAAGGTAAAGCGAAGTAGCAATGCTTGAGTTAATCAAGGCCTTGATGTTGTGGTTTAGCAACCCAAATTCCAAGGAACAGAGGTCACTATTAGACTGACCTGCCCCGTCGTGCATATTGTTGTTGTACATGTGCTGCCATAGCACGCGCTACGCGATTTATTAAGAAAGTACTTCGCTTTATCTATTCTTTGAAAGGAGGGATTTCATGACAACAGAATCGTTTTGCAACATGGTATGGGATCTCTCCTATTCTAAGGTTTTGAAATCAATTTCTAAAAGCGATTACAAAGAATTTGTTATCCCGAAGAAAAATGGTGTCAGAAAAATTAATTATCTGCCTAAAACATCGATGTTCTTCAGTGTGCAAAAGGGGCTAGCGCGATATCTTGAAAAACAAGAGTATCCTACTTGTGTAAAAGGATTTAGAAAAGGTGAGAACTATTTATCGTATCTAGAACCTCATGTTGGGGCTAAATACTTTTTGCGTGTGGATATAAAAGATTTCTTTCCAAGCATTACAGCCGATATTATCAAAAACGAACTTTTAAATCATTTATCTTTTGATAGTGAAAACGATAAAAAACAGATCTTGGACTTAGTCTCAAATATAGCTACACTTAATGACACCGTGCCTCAAGGATCTCCGTGTTCTCCTATAATATCCAACTTTATAATGGTTAGAATAGATCAGCGTATTAGCAAGTATTGTCAAACGTTGGGAATTTGTTACACTAGATATGCCGATGATTTATTATTCTCAAGTACAGGTTTTAATTTTAAAGATAAGAAATGGTTTTTGAAAAAGATAAAATATATACTTTTATCAAAGCAATTTAAAGTTAATTACAGTAAAATCAAATATGGTGATAAAGAGATTTCTTTAAACGGATATGTTGTCTCGAGTGATGGTATAAGGTTGTCGAGGGATAGGATCTTTGATGTGCGTAAAACTATAGCTTATTCAAAAAACAATCATCATATTGCAAAAAACAATCCCGAAGTTTTTTTGCAAGGTGCTAATACTCTTCCGCTTAAACATAGAAATTTGGCACTGTTTCCATATAAGACGGTCTTTCAATTTGTCCAATTTTTGTGTGGATATCGAGCATATTTGTTATCTTTTCTGAATTGCGACATCGATCCTTTGTTTGCCAAAAAAGTATTTAAGCTTGTTAATAATTTAGAGGAACAAATAAAAAAATACTAATAGTTCTAAACATATTTAGACGCTGCGGAAATTTTGTGGTATAATGTTGTACTAATAGGCGGTGCAACAAATTATAATTATTAAAAATTCTGGTGATGTGTATCAATTCACTTGAGGATAGTAGAAACATCATAAAGAAAGTCCTTGACTCGCAAATGAGCCAAGGACTTCGTCTATTTCATGCACTTAGCAACTTTTATTAATGTATCCTGTGACATTGGCGAAACTTCACGGTAAAAATTTTGATTAGGATATTTTCCTTTCCTCGTAGTGGAATAACCTCGTCATCAAAGTCAAAGAAATCCGAGAGGGAAATGCCTAGTGCATTGCAGATGGAGTGTAGGGTGTAAATGTTTGGGATTGTTCTTCCTAATATTATATAGGATAGTTCAGACTTTGAAATCCCGGATTTTGCAGCTAAATCTCTTACAGAAAGATTTTGCTGACCTCTAAGGTAATCAATTCTTAATGCTACATTCTTGATTATAGAAGGTAAATTTTTATCAAACATTAGTAATCTCCTTTAATATCTATAAATTCGTGTCCAATAAACTGGACACTTAATTGAAAATTGTACCAATAAATTGGACACCTTTTCTCTAAAAATCAAAAAAGAGAGCCAAATGCTGATGTGCATTTAACTCTCGTGTTAACAAATTTTATGTGAATTCTGGCAAAAGTAGGCTCAAAAATGGCTGCATATATCAGAAAATGGGCTAAAAAGACCGTATTTAGGCAAAAAATAAGACCAATCCTTAGTTCGGATTGGTCTTATTTGGTCTGAGTGACAAGACTTGAACTTGCGGCCTCTACCACCCCAAGGTAGCGCGCTACCAACTGCGCCACACCCAGATCTTTGTTGGTTTTGCTGGCTTTTTGGTGAGTAAAATTCTACTCACTTTCGAAAAACCTAATATATTATATCACTTTGCTTTGGAAATGTCAATAGTTTTGTAAAAGTTTTTCCAAAGTTTTTTTGGTTTCTGGGTTTCGTGTGATTGTTATTGCGCGTGGTGGCGAGGCGATTGGCTTTCTTGTGATTAATTATTTGGATTCTTTTTTGATTCGAGGCTGACGTGAACTTGTTTTTCTTGTACAGGATCAAAACCGTGTTGATTTGTGATCAAAGAAATTTTTTCAGGCTTGTGCGCAAAGAGTCCTCGGTGGTGATCAGGTGCTGTGCGATATTTCTTGCTTGTGGACTTGCTAAAGGGTGGTGATTTATTGCGCGTGCTAGCGATTTTGCACCGGTGTTACAACCGTCGGTCATCAGTGAGGCAACAGTGGTGTTTTTGGGTGAGAAAGCAAGCTGGGTTTTGATTTTTGTATCGCTCATCATTTGCGCGATTTTTGGTGGTTCCTTTTCTTTCTGCCGTGCAGAGAAGAGCAGTCGCTTGGCTTCATCACCTAAAATTGCATGTGTTTTTAATGAGCTTTCCAGAACGCCTCGTAGCTCCGGACTCTTGGTTTTTTCAAGCGCAAGTGTTAATGCGCTCTCTCCCATTTTTGCTCCTGCGGTGCATTCTCTTAATAGCTTGACTGTATCTTTTTGCATAAATTATCCTCCATGCGTTTTTTCTTATTATTGACAATGCAGGAGATAATATACGTCAAAAGAGAATAATAGTTTGCATTTTTTGTGGTTTTTCATAAAAAAGCAGAAGCGCATGATATAATGACTTTTGCTTTTTTGCTTCGCAGTGCTGTTTAGATAGATCATTTTGAAAGGTAAGTGGTAGCTTTTGACCATTTAATTTTTAAATTTATTATTAAATATCTTGACTTTTTTTGGCTAAACATTTAAGATATATATTGGAAAAGTATAAAGATAAGGAATTGTAATATGTTTTTATTAAATACACACGGTGTAGCAATGTTGGCTTTTTTTGACAGTGCGATTCTTCACGCCCATGAAGGAGAGCACGGGGGATTTTTCTCCGAGGTTGTTCTTCACGGTCTTAAAGAGGTGGCTACGGTCTTGCCGTTCTTGTTTATCACCTATTTACTGATGGAATATATTGAACATAGAGCGAAAAGCAGATCCGAGGATTTTATGCGTCGCGCAGGACTTTTTGCGCCTGCTGTTGGCGGACTTCTCGGCGTTTTGCCCCAGTGCGGTTTTTCGGCGGCGGCATCAGGATTGTATTCAGGTGGTGTGATCACCGCAGGAACGCTTATTGCGGTGTTTCTTTCTACGTCTGACGAAATGCTGCCTATCTTGATTTCGGGACAGATCAGTCCTCTTGGAATATTGGCTATTCTCGGTTATAAAGTGGCTGTGGCAATTGCTTTGGGGCTTCTAATTGATTTTTATCTGCGCCGCCGAGGAATAAATCACGTTTGCCATCACGAGAGCCATGATGAATGTGTTGATGAGTGTCATTGCCATCATGAGTCGGACTGTGGAGGTGGGATTGTCAAGTCTGCCTTACTACACACAGCAAAGACCTTTGGCTTTGTTCTTTTAGTCACTATAATCATAAATACGGCTATATTCTTCCTTGGTGAGGAGGGGCTTCATTCAATAATTCCTCGCATTCCCGTACTTGGTCATTTTGTGGCAGCAGTTTTCGGTCTTATACCCAACTGCGCGGCATCAGTGGCTCTCTCAACTCTTGCTACGGAGGGAGTAATCAGCGTGGGAGTAATGCTTTCAGGATTGTTCTCCGGTGCGGGTGTTGGACTTGCAGTGTTGCTTCGCCAAAACAAGCCCAAGAAAGAAAACGCAACTATAATTGCAATACTGATATTAGCTGGAACTGTGTTTGGATTTTTGGCAGACTTGATCATGCCCGGAGTTCTAGGGCTGTAAAATCTACAAAAATGCAAACAATCGGTGACATATTTTGCGATTTTTTGAAGAATGATATGGAAGTTTCTTTGAGGTGTGAATATGGAAAAATGGAAAAAGAGGGCGGCTAATCTTATAACGTCCATAGTGTTTGGCGGTGGTGATCGCAACACGGTAGTGCCCTATTATCCACAAAAAATCAAAATAAACGGAGAGGAAGAGCCAAGTCTTCCACGCTCCATTCCCGAGGCTCATGGTATTTCGTCGAAGAGAATTTACAACCTGCTTTGCGAGCTTGAGGGGGAACGCAGATCCAACATTCATAATATCATGATCATCCGTGATGGAGTGGTTATTTCTGAATGCTCGCGTCCGGGTTACAGCGTAAATTCATGGCATCTTTCTCATTCAATGACAAAGAGCCTTATCGGCATGGCAACAGGCCTTCTTTTTGATGATGGACTTGTTACGCTTGATACTCGCCTAGTAGATATTTTTCCGGAGATACCGTACAAGGATAAAAGATTTCCTTACATTACCATCGAGCATCTTCTGACTATGACGTCAGGTGTTCCTTTTGGAGAGGCGGGATCAGTGACCGAGGTGCTCTGGAGTGAGGCTTTCTTTGCGTCAGGCATGACGTTTGGTCCCGGGGAGGAGTTTTATTATAACAGCATGAACTCCTACATTCTTGCCAGAGTAGTAGCAGAGCTTGCCGGCAGAAGCGTTATTGATTACGTGTCGGAAAGGATTTTCCGTCCTCTGGGAATTACTAATTATTTCTGGGAGATTGGCCCCGAGGGCGTGGAAAAAGGCGGATGGGGATTATACCTTTCTGCGGAGAGCTGGGCGAAGCTTGGTCTCATGTTTATGGGGGGCGGCGTTTATCAGGGAAAGCGCGTTTTGTCTGACAGATGGATAAAGCTTTCGGGAGAAACTCATGCTATTACGTCGGTTTTGAACGTGGATTTCAATTACGGATATCAGGTATGGGTTTCAAAGGACTCCGGCCAGCTGCTCTTTAACGGTATGCTGGGTCAAAACGTATGGATGTGTCCAGAAAACAATATTTTAGTGGTTATTCAGTCGGGAAACAACGAGCTTTTGCAGGAGAGTCCTTCGCTTGAAATAATCAGGCGACATCTTGGTGGCAAGATAGACGATCCCATTTCATTCCGCGACTCTGACGTGCTTCACAGCAAGGAAAAAAGCTTCTTCTCCGGCAGAGTTTTTGCTCATCCACTTGAAAAGCATCACGGCCTTTTCTATTTCCTCGGTCTTCGCAATAAGACACCCTTTGACGAGCGTTGGGATGCTATGCTCCATACGTTCAAGTTCCCGGAAAACAACTCGGGAATTTTGCCTCTTTTTGTTCGTGCGATGCAGAATAATCTGGAAACTTCTATTGATACCATGACCTTTTCTCGCGAGGGAGAGGAGCTGTATTTAACAGTAAAGGAACGCGAGGAGATCCATAAGATCGAGGTTGGACTCTATGAATACAAAACTACCGAGGTGGACTTCCGCGGGGAGAAATATCTGATAAAGGCATTAGGTGAAGCAGAGTATAATCCTGACGGTACAAAAGCATTCAGGATCGAGCTTGTTTATCCCGAGCTGCCGAATACTCTTATGATGCGCTTTGTAAAACGATTTGAGGATAGAGTTGAGCTTCAAGTAACCGAAATACCAAACTCCGGTGTAATAGATTCCATCGCTGCAAGACTTGTGGAGTCACATTCTACGGTTGAAATACTGATGAACGTGCTTGATAACAGGTTTGGTGAGGAGGTAATCCGCGAGAAGATCGAGCGAACCTTTGCTCCAAGCTTTGTAATAGCTGACGTTTGTCAGCATGGGTATGAGAACATCATTGCCGAGGAGGAAAAGAAGGCTCGTCAGGATTCCGATCTTGTAAAAACCATCAAAAACGTAGTGAGAAAGTACATCAGATACGACGATGACGAGGTAGAGGAGAAAAAGTCTGATTTTGGCATCAAGAACATTATATCCGGAATTGCGGAAAAATTCAAAAAGAAAAAATAGTATTATTCTAAATAAGAAGACCCGTCGAAAGACGGGCCTTTATTGCATTTTTGTTAAGTTTGGTTTGCTTTTATGCTGTTTTTTTGCTTTATTTTACCACAACCTTGTATTCGCTCTTCTTATTTTTCTTGCCGAATATCTGTCTTCTGAATAGAATTATATTCATCACGATGAAGAATAGGAAGAGGATGATAAACGTGAGGATAGGCTGCTTTGGTGCAAGATTTGCAAGAAGCATAAGCGGGAAGCCAAAAGCAATAGCAGGGAAGTTCTGGTAAACCAGGTTATCCTTCGCATCGGTCTTATACATTGGGTCAAGCTCGCGAAGAAGCATAATACCCGTGGAAGCTGTGCCGGTAAGCATACCGTACATAACGAGGAACTGCTCCTGCGTGTACTCGGGGAAGAACTTCTTTGCGATAATGAGGTTGTATCCATAGGTGAATACAAGACCAACTGCACCTAGAACGAGGAGGATGCCCCAATACTCACGGATAGCATCAAGGCGGATAGCCGCGATTCCCGCAACGACCATAACGTCAAAGCAGAGATTGGAGATGTGGTTGAGAAGGAAGCTGTTTGTGTACTTTCTTGTAACGATGTTTTTGCCCTCGAGGAAGTGGAGAACGTTCTTGATAAGAGTAGCTGCAAGAACACCGAGAAGGAAGTTAAATCCGTAGATTACAGATTTCATACCGGAGATGAGTTCGCCGAGTCCGTACATAAATACGTAAGCGAGAGCGTAAGTTACTACTACCCATGCCACCTGAACCGTCATCTTGTCGATGGTACCGTTCATTGGGATTTCACCCTTTTGCTCAACCTGTTCCATTGGTTCATTTGAATCTTCACCAAGGTTGATCTTGATCTTGCCGGTCCATTTAAGGATGTTGAGATGAATAACGCCACCAATAGAAGCGGAAAGGAAGCCGAGAGCCGCAATGGTAAGTCCAAAAGTCTTGCCGCCTGTGAAGCCGTAATCATTTTCATAGATCATGCCCCAGTTCATTGCCTGACCTGTGCCCTGACCATAGCCGAAGGGGAGAATAAGACCTGATGCGGGGAATATGGATGGATTGATGAAGTAAGCCACTGCGATGGTGATACCCATGCCGAGGGTGCCTTGAAGCAGGTAGGTTGCAACGGTAGTAACGCCGGAATCAAAGATTTCGCCGGTGCGCTTTTTGCTGAATTTTCTCTTGTCACTTGCAAGGGTTGATGCTATGAAGCCAAGTGCAAGAGCGTGGTATGTAATAAATTCGAGGGAGTTGAGTCCCTTTCCTGCGAAGAAGTTTGTGTTGAATAAAACTGTTCCTGTGAAATGTTCCCAGACACTGGAAACTATCAAAAGTAATAGTCCTGCCAGAACGGAAGTGGGAATAAGCGAGCGCTTTACGATCTTTACTCGCCTTTTAAGCACGTTTGCCGCGAAGAGGGCAAGCATTAATACTGCAATGAGGTTTATAGACCCCCAGACACTATAGTCCCAAAAATTCTCTACCATTATTAATTTCCTCCTTGTTGTTTTTTGCCAGCGCATTATGCGTTTCGGTCAGATTTTTATAATGATTAAAGATATTAACGTATTTAACAGCGCAGAAGCGTTTATCTCCTTTAAGTTGATAGATGTGACCGTCGTGATAAACGTTCAGCTTGTTCTTGCCGAGAACCGTGATGCCTAACAGGTCGGCATAAGGGTAAGTTACCCCGTCGATGGTGACCCTGTCAACGTAAAGCTCAAGCCCAACGTTCTTTTTGATATTTACCTTTCTCTTATATGGGATAACCTCGGAAAGATTGGCTGTGTCGGTGAATATGGGTGAGTCTATATAGTCCTCGGTGGTAAGTGAAGATACCAGATGCTCTTGGTAGTCCACCCAGTCTGCAACAAATCGGAAATTAAATCCTTCGTCCTCAGATACAAGAACCTTCTCGTCTGTGTGCTTTACCTCAAGACCGCAGGAGAGGCACTTGATCTGCTCGCCGTGGCTCTCGAGCTTTGCAAATCCGCAGTGTGGGCAAGAGTAGAGCGCACGCTCAAGGTATTCCGCGTTCTTTTTGTGGAAGTAACGACCGCTGACACAAGCCTCGTTTACGGCAAGCTCCTCAACAATAGTGCGATAAAGCTCGTCGTCGGTCATTTTAGCATATTCTTCAGGTTCGAGAATACGTTCGATCTTACAATCTATAGTGCCGCGTCGAATAACGTCGCTCCAGCGTGGGTGTACTCCGTATCCGCCCTCAATTCGGAAGAATACGATAGGGAGCTTTAGCTTTCTTGCCAGGGGCGCCACCGTGGGATTGATGTGGAGTGGGCGTCCGTCGTATGTTCTATTGCCCTCGGGTGCCATGGCGATAGTTCCGCCCTCGCGTGCTACCTTAATGCAGTTGATAACCGCTCTTGCATCTGTAGTTTGCTTTTTGATTGGTATGGGAGCTACGAGTGCCTTGATGACGGTGGAAATAATGCCCTTGGAGAATAGATCCTCGCTGGCTATGTAATAAACGGGCTTTTTGAACGCAAGCCCAACAAAGAATTGGTCAAATGCTGTTTGGTGATTCATAAGGATGAGGTATTGTCTTTCTTCCTCGGGGAGCTTGGGAGTCTTTGCTCCGTAAAGCAAGCGCACGAAGGGGTAGAGCAATATCTCAAGAACGTTTCTCACAAATTTGTGATGTGGCTTAAGCCATGGGGCGTTCTTTTTCTTTTTCTTGGTTATGAACGCGCCTGACTTTTCGCCGGTGTTATTGTCTTTCATAATTTATTCCTCTTTTTGCTAGTTAAATGGCTATAACCAACCACTATAAATTATACAATATCAAAATATATATTTGCTTTAACAAAAGATGAACAAAAAGTAAACTATAACGAAAATAGCAAATTAATAGTGAACAAACGTCAATTAACTTTGGCTTTTTACCAAATTTTAGCCGCTATCGATAATTTCTTTCACCATCACTTGTCGAAAAAACGAGTTTCATCTTCCAAAAATCGTAAGTGAGAGTTCTACGGCTATTCGCCAGTTGCCTTTGAGCGCTTCATTATGCTTTCAAGTGTCGATTCTGCTCTGTTTGCAGAGGCTTGTGAGTTCGCAACTTTTTTTGCAAAAAAATAAAGACTCAAGATCTCCGATTAAGGCATCTCTTGAGTCTACTTTTGGTTTTAATCTCTATTTTGAGTTATCTGAAATTATTTCGGAAAAACCCGATTTTTGCAAAGTTTGTTTTGCATTTTGGTGCGTTTTTGCCACAAATTATGATATTGCTTATTCGTGCAAGTTGTTGATCTGCATGTCAAGATCTCTGCCTTCAAGCGCTGCCAAAGCCTCTCTGAAAGCTCTTGCTGCTAGAAGTTTTTCCGCCTCTGTTCCACTCTCAAGTATTGGGAGGAGCTGACGGAAAACGTCACCCTTAACGGACATATCGCGCTTCAGATACTCTGTACCGTAGAGTGGCAGAGTCTTGTCCACAAGGTCAAAGGAATAAAGTCCAAAGGTGTCGGATCCCAGGTTGTTCGGAATGGAGAAATGAGGATCAACGTAGCCGCAAAGCTCAATGATGAGTGCTGTTTCCGCACCGTATTTCTTTTCGTTTACAAGCTTTGATACGATGTTGATTATCTCGTTGTTCGTATTAACACCTGTGATGTCCACCACTTCTTTTTCAAAACGAAGCTGACCAAAGGTCATAGTCTTTGCATCAATGGAAAGCTCGCCGTTGTTATACTTTACGGAAATAAGCTTTGCACCGCCCATGCCGGGCTCTTCAAAACCGATGGATTCAAGGGAGCCTGCATATGCGTACATGGAGTCTTCGAGCTTGATAAAGTCGCTACCGTCATGTCTTGATCCGAGAGCGTAATAGTCTGCACCGAATTTTTGCATATCCTGTGTGGAGATCGGGCAACGCTCGGCGGCAATTTCACCGTCAACGTCTGCATATCCGCAAACTATGTTGATCTTTGAGATATCGTCAACGTGCTTGTCGTAGAGAGGGCTTTCCGTGATGGATTGATCTCTGAAGCCCCAACCGTAGATGGTTACCTTGTCATCAGCAAAGTCAAAGCGGGAAAGAGATTCGCTCTCGAAAACGTGGCAGTTAGCAGGGAGTCTTCCTGACTGATAAATGGGGTTTGCACTTATGCAGTCGCTTCTGCCGGGAGCGATTATGAAGTTTGTATCGGGAGTGCTGCGGATCTCTCTAATGAAAAGCTCTGCCGTTGCGCCTGTGGCGTGCTTGATATCAAAAATATCACCGCTCATAAGAACGTATTTGATGCCAGCGTTTCTTACGTAGTCCATCAGTCTTACAAAGGTCTGGCGCAGAGCAGCTCTTCTTTGGTCGCTCTTTTCGGGTGTAAGACCTATGTAGGGCGTATCAAGATGAATGTCGCTGCAGTGCAGAAATTTTATTCTTTCGCCAATTTTTCTTTCGCTCATGGTAATCTCCTAATTTCCTCAAATTATTATATTATAATATAGTATATCATCTTTTTCGCGATTTTGCAATAATTTTGCCAAAAAAACTTTTTTTTCGTGGTCTTATTCTACGTTGGCCTTAAAATTGCCAAAAAATTCTTATAAATTTCTCGAAAAAATGCAAAAAATATCTTGCATAAAAGGAAAAAATATGCTACAATAAGTTATGGAAAAACTAGGGCAGAACTTTTTTGCCCAAACCAGCAAAAAACGAGGGCTAAAACAGAAATGCTTGGCTCTCTTTTTGCGGAATTCGTAGTACTTTGTTAATTTAAGGAGATTTACAATGCTTAGTCTTGCAGTAAGAAACACAGCAAAGCTGGTAAGAGAAAAATCAAAGAGCGATAATATCCGTCTTGGTAGACTCTTTACAAAGAAAGACACCGCCGCACTTATGGCATCTATGATAAAGCTTGATGAGAAAAAATCCGTTTATACAATTCTTGATCCCGGAGCAGGAACAGGTATACTTGCAGCTGCGGCAATTGAGCATATTTGCAAAAACGCACCTGCGGCAAAGCAGATCTTTGTGACCTGCTATGAAAATGATGAAACGTTCCTTCCTATGCTTGAGGACAACCTTGAGAGAATCAGAAAAAAAGCTCGTCATGATTACGGTATCAAGGTGTTCGTAACTATCAATGCGGAGAACTATCTTGTTAATTCCCAGAATCACTACACAGTGACAATTTACGACACAGTAGAGGACAAGTTTGACATAGTTATCTGTAATCCCCCTACAAAGCTTCTTACAAAGGGCTCTGAGGAAGCAGATGCAGTTGGCGGCGTGACGCTTCAGAAGATCGGCGCACCCTATCTCTTCTTCAAGCTTGCTACAAGACATCTTGAGGTGGGCGGCTCATTGGTTATTGTTCTTCCTACCACCGTGGCTACCGCTTCTGCACTTACACCTCTCCGCCGCGAGATTGCAGAGCTTCTTCACCTGCAGTCTATTCATCTCTTCATAGGCAAGCAGAAGAACCCCAAGAGAGCAGTTCCGCTTAAAAAGAACATTATCCTCTGCTACAAGAATGCAGAGAAGGCAGAGAGAAATCAGCATATCACTATCACTACGTCGGTTGATAACGGCAAGGTTGTTTCCACACTTCCTCCTCTCAACTATGACTTCGTAGTTGATAAGAACGACGGATCTCTCACACTTCCAAAGAGTGTTGAGGATACAAAGATCGTTCAGTACATCGGCGGATTCCCCGAAACACTCTCCAGCCTTGGTCTTAAGATGTCAACAGGTCTTGTGCTTGACTCCAGATGTGAGGAAATGCTCTTCAATCAGCCGATCAAGGGAGCTGTTCCACTCATCAGACCCGCAGCAATCAAGAACGGAACAATTCATTTCCCCCTTCCTGTAAAGCATCAGTATATCGCGCCCACAAGTACCAGCTTGGTTCAGAAGAACAAGAACATGGTCATCATCAAGCGCGTACCCGCAAAGAGCGACGAGAGATTCGTTAACTCTGCTATCTACATGGCAGCACAGCTTCCATCCTATCGCTTCATTTCAACTCACAATAAGATCAACTTCATTGATACCAAGGATAAGAACACAGAGATGTGCGCGCGCCTTGCATTCGGTCTTTTTGCTCTGCTTAACTCCACGATTTACGATAGATACATAAGCATCGTTTCCAAGTCAAAGCAGATCAACTCCAAGGAAATGCGTGATCTCCCACTTCCTCCAAGAAACATTATCGAGAATATGGGTATGCGCCTCATGTCAATGCGCCAGACTACTGTTGCAGTTTGCGATCAGATAGTTAACCCCACACTTCATATTATCGAAAAGAACTGATCGGGAGAGAACTTCGCTCCCAATAAGGTCGGTGACGATATTTAATAAACCTTCAGCCCCTCCGAAAAAAAGGAGGGGCTGAAATCATATTATTCCTGAAATACCTTTGAAAAAAGTCGCGAAGGGTCGAATTTTCCAAAAAAATCAGGTTTTTTTCTTCTAAAAACATAAAAAATTAGCACAAATCAACAAAAAAACAAAATATTTTTGATATTTTCCTATATATTTTATTATATTTGCTTGACAAGCAGAAAAATATATGCTAGAATACTAGTGTATAAATATTTTTATTATTTAATGTATAATTTTTAATTTATATTTTTTGGAAGGAGAAAAGAAATGCCTGAAATCAAGTACGAAGTAGTTGACAGAATCGGTCTCGTTAGCGAAGGTAACAACGGCTGGAACAAGGAGCTTAACCTTATCAGCTGGAACGAAAGAGAACCCGTTTATGATATCCGTACATGGTCTCCCGATCATGAGAAGATGGGCAAGGGTGTTACCATCACCGTTGAAGAAGCAAAGGTTCTTCGCGATATGCTTAACAAGCTCAACCTTGACTAATACTTTTTTCCTAAAAGAGGCTGCCGTGTAGGCGGCCTCTTTTTCCGATTCTTGCGTTCATGAAATTCACGGACGTTTACAGCGGTTAATGATTTTTCTGCTACGATGCGATGAGTCGTTTATTTCAATAATATTGCCCGTCTTGCGACGGGCTTTTTTCATGGGTCTTGATTATTTTATCATTTGTATTTTGAGTTATGCCTTTTTATTTTTGACGCGCTTTTTGAACTCTCCGTAGAGGAGTGACCAAGCTATCGCTGTACCAACCACGCCAACCGCAATGCCCACGGCGATCTTGATTGTGTCAAGGAAGTTTGAGAGGGCTAGCTCTACGTTTTGCTCCAAAAGATAGCGCATGGTTTGATAGAGATATTTACCCGGCACGGTAGGAATAATTCCTGTAATGAGGAATACCAGGGTGGGAGCCTTATGTACTCTTGCGGAGATCTCCGAATATACTGCAGTGAAGATAGCAGAAATAAGAGCTGCTAAAAATACATTTCCACCACCAAACTCGATAATTACGTAATAGATGGCAAAGGTTAGAATAGAGCCCACTCCTGCCCAAAGCAGATGTCTTTTATTTACGCGGAAGAGTATGGCGAATGCCACCGATGCCACGAATGCCGTAGCAAATGCCAAGAAGCCTTTGGCAGGTGCGCTGTCAATAACCACCAGATCGTGAAAGACCTCCATGGCGAGAACGTAGCCAAAGGCTATCATAAGCGTTGAAAGCACGGCTTGTATCGTCTTCAGGGCGCCTGCAATGAGGTCGCCGTAGAAAAGATCTCTCATAGCCGTACCAAATGCCATTCCCGGAACAAGGAGCATGATAACTCCACTCATGATAGTATCGTGTGAGGCTGCAGCGCCAAGCTTTACCGCAATGGCGGAGAACACCGTGGCGATAAAGGTGGACAGCACTATGCGCGCCATTATATTGAACTTGTCCTTTGAGATAAATTCTATGAGCGAGATCAGAAGACCTATCATCATGGAAACTACCATGTCGAGGGCTCCACCGCCAAAGAGCAAGGTAAATGCTCCTGCAGCAATAGCGGACGCACCCAAAATGACTCCTCTCGGATACTCGACGGTTTTCTTCAGCTCGTGGAGCTTTTCATCAAAGATCTCGAGGTCAGGTGTTTCACGGCAGATCTCTCTTGACAGCGCGTTTAGTCGCTCGAGCCTGCCAAGATTATTTGAAGTGGTCTTTACTCTGCGCAGCTGTGATGTGTAGCTTCCGTCAGGCATTCTTATTGCCGCGTTTATCACCGATATGATGGTGAATACCTCAATATGCTCTGCGCCATAGGCTCTGCAGATTCGTTCTATCGTGTCCTCAACGCGGTTAACGTCACCGCCGTTTTTCAACATTCCCTCGCCAACGTCAAGGGCGAGACACAGAAGATATTCTGCATGATTCTTTTTATAGCCTTGCTTTATGGTGTTAGTTTCCAAAGCCAAGCCTCCTGTTATAAACTAAAATAAATACGTGCTAATGATCAAAAAATAAGTAAAATATTTTGAACGAATTAATTATACACAAGTAAGGAGCAAAAATCAAGAGGTTAGGAAATATTTTTGAAAAAATAAGAGCCTCCAAAACTTTTCAGGAGGCTCTATGATGGTAATTAGGCTTATATTTCAGAAAACCACAATAAAAATCAAACTTGTTTTTAAGTGAAAAAACTTTAATTATGTAAAGTATTGTTTGCTTTTTGTCACTTTTTTAAGAAAAAACAAAAGTTCTGTTAATGCAAATCTTCGAGAAAACGAAAAATGAAAATCATTTTTTGGAACTTGAAGCTTCAGCTTTCTCTTTCTCCAACATACGCTGGTTGCGTCGTTCTTCCTTTTTTCTACGCTTTTCCTCCAGCTTTGGACGGGGTCTGCGTGGGCGCTTGGGCTTGGGAGCTTTTTCAAACTTCTGATCCTTTTTAGGCTTTTTTTTCGACAGCTGCTCCATGGTTCTCTTTGCTGTATTAAGCTCGTAAAAGATTTTTATCATATTGATGAACTTCATTACAAGCTTGCCGTTCTCGGGGTAGCAACGATAGATAAGGTCGCCGTGCTGAACCTCAAGATTTTTGCCAGGGCTGAACGGCAGGGAAGCAAAATTGATTGTCTGTAGTGCCAGATCAAGGGGTTCGCCGTTTGCGGTACCTTTTAGATAGAGTCTGTCGCGAGTCAGTCGCAGCTCTCCCTCGCCAACGGGGGTGAACTTGCTTTTATCAGGCGGAAGCATATGAATCTCAACCTTTGATGAAAGCTCGGTGATCTCGCCTCTGATTATTTGGCGTTTTAAGTAATTATATATTCTTTTTGACCAGGTTGAAACATATCGTATTTCATCGCCGTCGCGGCTCACCTTGTGAAGGAATGCAAGCTCATCGCTCTTTTCTGCGTATCCGCATTTGTGGCAGAGCAGTGTATTGTGATCAACTACGTGCATGGTGAATTCCGTGTGGCAATTTGGACACATATAAAGCACGTTTTCAAGTCCGTCTATATGGTCGTTGTGGCTATATCTGACCTGAAGGATTTCCTGCTCACGATAGGCGTCGAAGTCAAGAGCCTTATCGCATCTTTCTTTGATTTCGGAGATGTCAAGTGATGTTATCTCCTCCTTGTCAAAGAGCTTGTATATATCCATAAATGTCTTGCCGCGGCGAATGCCTTTCGACCATTTTGGCATGGTGAAGTATGTTCCGCTGGTTCTTGCCATGTAAACGTCGGTCTTCAACCATTTCAAAAATTCATAGGTTGCTGCGGGAATAGGAGTGGAACGTCCGTCCTCGCACATAAGACCTGCGGGGTAGATAACAAGTATTCTCCCCTCCTCCACAACTCTCCTCATCTTGGTAAGATCGCGAAGGCTGGTTTGGAACTGCTGCTTTGGAATAACGCCGATTCTGTCCATAGCGCCTTTCAGGGGAAGTGTGCTATAAAATGAGTTGCTGACAACGAACGTCATGGGAGTCCTCGTTGCACCGATGAGGTTTACAAAGTCGAGCGCTGCCTCGTGGTTAGCTATTATCACGAATGGGCCATTCTTGCCTCGGATCTCATTGCGAAGCATCTTGCGCTTGAACGCCAGCTTTGAAACCAGCCATGCTGCCGCTTGAGTTATACCATAAACGAACTTGCTTTGCTTTGGCAGTGGCTCTCTCTTTTTCTCTTTCTTTGCTTTGTTTTCTAAAAGTTTATTTTCCATAAAACAAGACTTTCTCCTTTCGTCTGTTTGTGGTAGTTTTTTTCGCAATAACTATTTATTAGTATAATTCTATCAAATCAACCTTAAATCTACAATAAACGACTTTGTTCTTTAGATCAGAGGAAAATATAGTTTACATAAGTGGATGATTATGTGGAAAGCTCATTATAAAATTCTGTTTAAAAAATGTAAAAATTACTGTATATTTGCAAACTATAATTTGCTTTTGGACACTTTTTCATGCTGATTTGCTTGATTTGCGATTTTTTGTTTGTGAGAAATTTTGCAATTTGTATTTTATGATTTCCCAAAGGCTCAATGGGTGAGGCCGGTTGAATTGTTCACACTCTCTTTTGCTTTTGTAATAATTTGTCAGCCATGACGAAAAATGAGGAATCGCAAGGCTGTTTGACTGCGAAAAAACATGAAAAGTGTCATATTTTCTACAAAAATATTTAATACGCGCGAAAAAATTGTCATTTTATATTGATTTTTTATATAATTTGTGCTAAAATAATTAAAGTGGCGTAGTATACGCTAAAAAACTGCGAAAAAACATGATTTTCGTTAGGAGAATTATATGATAGAATTTAGAAATTTGAGAAAGGTGTATAAGAGCCAAAAGGGCGGAGATTGCGTTGCTCTTGATGGTATAAATCTGAAGCTGCCGGACACGGGTTTGGTTTTCATTATCGGTAAGAGTGGCTCCGGTAAGTCTACGTTGCTTAACCTTCTTGGCGGACTTGACACCATTACCAGCGGTGATATAATTGCTGATGGAAACCAGCTCTCCACCTTTGATAAAAAGGATTTTGAGGACTATCGCGGAGCATATATCGGCTTCGTTTTCCAGCATTATTATCTTCTCGAGGAGCTGACGGTAAGACAGAATATCGAGCTTGCAATGGGTGTTGTCGGACTTAACGATTCCGATCAGGTTGACGAGCTTTTGCGCAAGGTTGGTCTTGAGGGGCACGGTAACAGATACCCAAGAGAGCTTTCCGGTGGTCAGCAGCAGAGAGTTGCTATCGCTCGCGCGCTTGCAAAGAATCCAAGACTTATTCTTGGTGACGAGCTTACGGGTAACCTTGACCACAATACCTCTGTTGATATTCTCACAGTACTCAAGGAGATCTCCAGAGAAAAGCTTGTAGTCATCGTATCTCATAACCTTGATGAGGCTGATATGTTCGCTGACAGAATCATCGAGCTTCACGAGGGTAAGATACTGCGCGACAGATCCAGAATTACATATGCTCAAAAGAAGTTTATGCTGAAGGGTAAAACCGCCTTTCTTCCTTACTTCAGAAATCTTTCAAAGGACGAGGCGAAGCTTCTCGGTATAGGACTTCGTACGGGAAGGATCAACGATATTCAACAGCAGGACGACGGTTTTGTAATGAGTACCGTTCCGAGAGATTCAAAGAGAAAGATAAATCTTGAGCGAAGAAAGTTTGCATCTTCAAAGAGAGCGCAGTACACGTCAATATTTACATTCAAGGGAGCGTTTTCAAAGCTTGTTACCATTGCTATCGTAACGCTTATGCTTCTTTGCGTTTCTGTATTCTTCTCTATGCACAAGATCGGACATGGTGAGATCCCTTATGAGAAAAACGAAGCGTATATAAATCTCTTTAAGGGCGGTCTTGAGAACCCTTCAAACGGTCTTTTCTCCTCTTACTACTATCGAGTTCTTGAGGACGAAATTGCAGAAGCAGAGCGCATTTCCGGCGAAAAGACTTATCGCCTTTTAGGCGTGACCTACGTAGTTCACCCCAGTGCCGGTGGTACATCCGGTGGTACTCAGGGGGATTTGAGAAGAAATCTTTACGGATACTACATCGGCGAAACATACGGAACACTCCTTTGCGACGAGCAGTTCCTTATTGAAAAATACGGTGTTAACGGCCAGGTCAATTACGCTATCAAAGCAGATGATTTTGATGAACGTAGCCAGAAAACCGGCTTGATCATTACCGACTACGTAGCGGATTCGTATATACAGCACCGTCCTGAAAACTATAGATGTATAGATCCCGATTGTACTGAAGAATATTGCTATGACGCCCTAATTAAAAATCATACCTCCGTTATTGCGGTAGTTGATACGGGTTACAGAGAGAGATATGCAGAGATCATTGAACGTTATCGCAAGTATGCAGAGGATAAAAACCTCTTGATTACTCCTGTTGACAGTACATCAAACGTACTTATAGCCGTAGATGATTACAAGGAGCTTTTTGAGGAGCTTTGCGACGATCCTCTCTTTGAGGATTTTCTTCGCGAGGTGCTTTATTCTCTCGGTATAAACTATTCATTTAACACTGAATACGACACGTATGCTTCAACACTGAAAAACTTTACCTCTGCCTCTCTCCGTTACGTTACCTTCGAAAAGGACGGCAAGGAAATCGGCAGTACAAGAATTACAGTTTCGTCCAGCAAGAGCCTTGCCAGCGCTGAAGAAAAAGTTATCGAGGATGGCGAGGATGAGTTAGAAGAAAACGTTCAGCACGGCGAGATCATTCTTGGCTTTTCAAAGTACAACGAGATTTTCGGCACCGGCTATACTGCAGATAACTACAAGACATTTGGCGATGAAGACGCGCACAACGTTGTCTTTAGAATTTACGATCGAAATGCAGGCGCCGAGGGCAGAAGAGTTATTTATGAAGAGACGTTTAGAATAGTAAAACTGTCGTCAGGCTCGGGAATGCAGGTAAGTACGGATGACTTTGATGAGTTCCGCAAATTCCACTATAACACCATAGGACTTTACGTAAGAAACAACCAGAACGTTGATAGAGTAATTTCAACTCTTAACGATTTTGCATACGCTCCAAAGACCGTAGCCTTCGAGGCTGTTGCAGGTATCAATAAGATCATGGGCGTTTTCGTTCCGCTCTTTAAGCTTATTGCTGCAGGTCTTTATATATTCATCATAATCTTCCTTATCAATCATGCAATGCAGGTGATAAAAAAGAATTACTTCCAGATAGGCGTGCTTCGTTCCTTCGGTTCAAACAACGTAGACGTAGGCGTTATCTTCATCACAGGCGTACTTATCACGGGAGTGCTTATCGCAGTACTTTCTCTTGTGTTCGAGCCTATGATAGTGGACCTTTACGATACTATCCTTATAGAGTCGTTTGCTATGGTTCTTAACACCAATGCCTTCGATCTTACTATAGTAAATATGCCATTGTGGCTTCCTATCGTTAATGCTATTATGGTAATCGTTGTCACCGTTGCGACCTCTCTGATCTCACTTCTCGTAATAAGAAATCTGAAACCTATCGAAATTATCCGTGCTAAGGACAACGGAGGTGAAGTATCATGATTGTAGTAAAAAATCTAACTAAAGTTTACAAAACTAAGGGTGCAGATGTAGTTGCGCTTGATAACGTCAGCTTCACACTTCCTAAAACCGGTATGGTTTTCATTGTTGGAAAATCCGGTTCGGGTAAGTCCACCCTCCTCAATATGATCTCCGGTCTTGACAAGTTCACCTCCGGTAGCATCAAGGCAGGTGGAAACTCTCTTTCCCGTATGTCTAAGAAAATGAAAGAGAGATACCTCAGCTCCTATATCGGTTACGTTTTCCAGGACTACCGTCTTATCGAGGACTTTAACGTAAAGCAGAATATTGAGCTTGCATCTGATATTTCCGCATCCGGTGAGGATTATGAGAAGTATCTTGATCTCGTTGGTCTTGATGATCATGAAAAACGTTTGCCAAAGGAGCTTTCCGGCGGTCAGAAGCAGAGAGTTGCTATCGCACGTGCGCTTGCCAAAAAGCCAAAGGTAATACTTGCCGATGAGCCTACCGGTAACCTTGACCAGCAGACCACAAAGGAGATCCTCGACCTTTTGAAAAAGGCATCAAAGGACACCCTTGTGCTTGTCGTTTCTCATAACCTTCGTGATGCAGACGTTTATGCAGACAGAATAATCGAGCTTGCAGACGGACGCATCGTTAAGGATGAGAGTCGCGTTCCCGGCTATGAAAATAAATTCAGCTTCAAAAACGGTATTATAAGACTTCCTCACCATAGAGATCTTACAAAGGTTGAGATCGGAGAGCTTCTTCGTCGCAGCCATCAGGTAGTTGGTATAGTTCAGGGGGAGGGCGGCTTCAATAAGACTGTTGAGCCCGTGGATGACGGCGAGAATATCAAACTCAAAAACAAAAAGCTTTCCTTGAAGAACGTAACGAAGATATTCTCCGTATTCTTTAAGAGAAAGTTCTTATCGAAGCTTACAACCGTTGCACTTACGGCAGTTATTCTTTCGGTATTTTACGTTATCCAGGCGCTGACTCTTTACGATACCTCAAACGCCTTGATCAACACTCTCGTTAATTCCGATTCCTATGGTGCTATCATTCAGGCGAACGTTGGATCTGCCTCTGCCGACAAATACGTTGCCAGGATGCCCGAGGAAAAGATAGCCAAGCTTCTTGCTGCCTACGAGGGTGAGGGATACAGACTCTATTCCGAGTATATGTATACAACGCCTTTTTACGGTGGAGAAAGCCTTGTTACAAGCAAGACCAATTCCATAGGATTTTATTCCAAGATCACGGTAGGAACACTTAACACCACAGAGGCTTATGCCGCAAAGATGCTCGGCTTTGATAGCCTTGAATATCTTGCACAGCTTCCCGATGCGGAAAAACGTGACTACGGTGTGTATATTACCGACTACGTGGCGGACAGTATTATTGAGAACCATAGGCAGTACAACGAAAAGCTTAACGCTAGCGGCTCTGCAGGTGCTGCGGCTACTCCCACAGTTCCTGCATACGAAAGCTACGAGGATCTGCTTGGAGAGAGAATCGTTGCCGATACAAAGACTGCTATTGGTAAGCAAAACGTTGAGGTTGGCGGCAAGGTAGTTCCACGGGACGTTTATGCCGAATACAAAACCTATATCAACGGTATTATTAATACCAATTATGAAGAAGAACACAAAGAGATCAAAAACGTTCTTCTCAACTTGGATACAGATTCTGACCTTACTGCTATAGCAACCGATATGAGATACATAGGTTTTGTGGCAGATGCAGAGGAGAGATACAACCTTTGCTACAGCTTCTGTGACATGGAGAAGTATGCCGAGGTGCTTAACGATTACATCACCGACGGTGGTATCCTCAAATTCTCCGGCTTCTGTATCAATGAAAATAATGCTTATTCGGCAACCATTTCTCCCACAGTTGTTCTTGTTGATAGCGTAGATTACAGCTACAAGGGTGAGGACGGAAAGACGGTTACAGAAACTATGTCTCTTGGATACGGCGAGGTTGTTATGGGCTACACACTTTACAACAACATCTGTGCGAAGGAAAAAGGCTTTGTTTCTGTTAAAGCTTCAGATCTTTCCAAAAAAGAGTTTATAGATTCATTTGAGCCAAAGGATTTCACCTTCACTCATTATGAAAGTAACGCGGTTAAGACTCCTATAAACCAGACTCCATTTACAGTAAAAGGTGTTACCTCAAGGTCACAAGTCATTTATATGAACGAGGAAACCTTTAGAGATTTCATCAAGCTTAATACTTATACCTATTCCGTATATCTTGACGATCCGGAGAACGCAAGACCCGTTATGGATCTTGTTGAGGAGATGAAGCTTTCTATCTTCTCTGGTAAGGTTGGTAACGTGCATTTCATTCAGAGATGTATCAGCATTTTCGAGAACTTCTTCGGTGTTACAATGATAATCATTCTCGTTGCTTGTGTATTCTTCCTTATAAACTTTGGTATCAAGAGTATCAGATCCAATATCTATGAGATAGGCGTAATTAAGGCGATGGGCGGTATCAAAAAGGATATCAGCAAAATATTCATCTCCCAAAGCTTGCTTATCGGTGTGGGAATATTGATCGCTACATACTTCGGTATGCAGATCGGTGCAGCAGTGGCAAACGAGGTGTTCCTTACAGCTCTTTCAGCAGTAGTTAATAGCGAGTTCTACGGTATCGTTGCTATTGATTTCTATCCCGCAGTTGCCCTGTTTGATATTGCTATTGCGCTGGCGATCGTTGTGATCTCTGCTATTATTTCTAACAAGAGTATAGATAGACTTAATCTTATCTCTATCCTTAAGGCAAAGGAATAATCAGACAAGATACAGCGTGGTTTGCAAAAAACAACCTATATTAAAATAAAAAAACAAAAAAGAGAGAACGATTCGGCAAAAAACCGATTTGTTCTCTCTTTATTATTTGCTAAATATTTATGCTATCTTTTCTCTACGTATGGTGCGGGATATACCACCGTTTTAGGCATGAGAACCGTTCCGGGGGATAGTACGGAATTGCAGCCTATTTCCGTGTCGTCTCCGATAATGGCACCCAGCTTTTTTTTGCCCGTTGCCATGCGTTCACCCTTAAATTTTGCAAAGACTTCTCCTTTATCAAGCCGTAAGTTCGAGAGGATTACTCCTGCCCCAAGATGAACGTTATTGCCGAGGATCGAGTCGCCTACATAGTTGAAATGTGGGGCTTTTGCGCCATCCATAAGTATGGAGTTTTTCACTTCGGTGGAGTGACCGATTATGGCGCTGTTACCAACAAAAACAGAACCACGCAGATACGCCCCTTGCCGGATTTTCGCATTATGGCAAATTATCGCAGGTGGTATGATCGTTGCCCCCTCCTCTATCATAACTCCGCCACCGACGAGAACGCCTTCAGAAAAAAGCGTGTATCCTTTGGGAGGAGAGGCTACAAGCATGGTCAGACGTGCCCCCAGCTCCATAAGAGCCTCCCAGGGGTATCGGCACCCATCAAAGAGAGGGAATAGTAGTTGTGGAATCGTAGAGAAAAGATCTTCAGTTTTAATTTTCATTTTTGTAAGCCGCCTCCGTTTCTTCAATGATATCCACGATTTTGCTAACGATTAGTTTACATTTTTCAAGATTTTCATGTTCAACCATCACGCGCAGAAGATCTTCGGTTCCGCTTTTTCGCAAAACTATCCTACCGCGATCTCTGATTTTTTCTTTGAGCACCTCTATCTTTTTCCAAAGTGTACTATCCTCAAAAATCATATTTTTATTTATTACCTTAACGTTTTTTATCACTTGTGGCAGGGGAGAGTAATCTCCAAGTGAGCCTTTCTTTTTTATGATTTTTGCAAGGTGAATGGCACTTAATACTCCGTCTCCCGTTGGTTCATCTCCGATGATAATATGTCCGGATTGCTCACCTCCAAGGGATAGTCCAAGCTCTCGCATTTTTTCATAAACGAAGCGATCGCCCACCGCCGTAACCAAGCAGTCAATACCAAGCTTTGAAAGCTCTATGTGAAGCGATTTATTTGTCATTACCGTTACAGCAATTTTATTATTTGAAAGAGCGCTTTTCTCTGCCATGTCCTTGGCAAGTGCCAGCATCTCTCCGTCCCCGTCGATAATCTTTCCGTTGGAGTCTACTGTGATACATCTGTCGCCGTCCCCATCGAAGGCAAAGCCGCAATTCAAATGGTTTTCTTCAACAAGTGCGGCTAGAGCCGAAATATGTGTTGAACCCACGCCTTTGTTGATGTTATTTCCGTCAGGGGCGGTGCCGATTTGGTATACCTCTGCTCCAAGGGCGCGAAATACTTTTGGGGCAATATAGCTTGCGCCACCGTTGGCACAGTCGAGACCTATTCTCATGCCCGAAAGTATATTATCGGGCGCCGTATCTTCACTTTCCATAGCAGCACACAAAAGATGATCGAGGTAAAGATTTATAAGATCGCCTCTGTGGCTATCACCAAGATCCTTGTTAAAACTTCTTCGCGTCCTGCACCGTAATCCACTCTCGATATATCTTTCGAGTCCGAGGATTATCGTGTCTTCCATTTTTTCGCCGCGAGAGTTAAGGATCTTTATTCCGTTATCATCTGCGGGATTATGTGAGGCGGTGATCATGACTGCGCAGTCGAATTTTCTAAGCTTTGCAAGATGCGCTACGGCAGGAGTTGTGCAAATGCCTAATTTTGTTGCCTCTCCACCGTGGGATGAGATCCCTCGGATCAGTGATTCTTCAAGTAGGGGTGACGATGATCTTGTATCCCGTCCTATCAGTATTCGTGCTTTTTTTTCATTTGAATAGATGTCACCGAGAAACTTGCCTATCAGTTCAGCGTGCTCATCAAGCAACTCTGATCCGTACTTTCCCCGAAAGCCGTCTGTCCCAAAATATTTACCCGAAAAGTATTCATTCATTTTAGTTGCTCCTCGCAAAAGAATTATTACTATAACAGAATATCGTTTTTTTTGAAAAGCGTTACACGTTCTTCCGGTATAATATAAAAAAAGAGCTTTCCATCGGCAACCAGGTGGATAGCTCTCATCATTTTATATTTTCTTTGTTGGTGATCAATTTGTTTTGCCGAGCGTAGATGCCGACATTCAGTCAAAATATCCACCCTCTATAAGAAGCTCAAGCACGCGCGCCTCGCGATAGAGCATATGCGGCATTTTATCCATTGCAGTGCAGTTCTTATTGCGTTCGATCGCTACCTGAGGTTTTACGAAATGCAAGGTAAAACGCTCCTCTGCTTCGTAGTCATCGAGAATCTGCTCTTCCACGTCGTCGCGGCAAGCACAAACAAAATAGTAATTATCCTGAATAAAAAGTCCGCCCTTTTCTGTTATGCTTCTGCGATGAACGTTGCCAACCTCGCACACACTTTCGGGAATAACGGTGAGTCCGCTTTCCTCTCGTACCTCTCGCATCATAGCATCAGCCGGGCTCTCTCCATTTTCGATCCCACCACCGGGGAATTTGAAGTAATCGTATTTTTCGCTATGTACCATTGCAACCTTGCCATCTCGTATTACTATTCCTCGCGCAGAGGGGCGATATACGATCTCAATGCTCTCATTATAGTTTTTGCTGTCTAATGTAAACAATAGTTTCATTTTACACCTGTTTTTTAAAAAATATTATGCATAGTTATTCTATCACATATAGAATTGATTGTCAAGAGCTTTGGAAAAACGGAAAGCAGTTTTTTGTATTTAGGCATCATCTTTTTTTGTTTTTCTATTGAAAATAGGGGCGAGATATGGTAAAATAGTTGTAGTAATTTTTGAGAGGTACAAAAAAGTGAGAATTATACTTGCATCAAAGTCCCCGAGGCGCAAGGAGCTTTTATCTAATCTTTATAAGGATTTTGAGATAATAACCGAAGAAACTGACGAGAGCTTGCCTGATGGAGTGCATCCCAGAGAGGGGGTTGCTGTTTTGGCTGTGCGCAAGGGCAAGGCGGTGGAAGCCAAGATAGGTGCCGACGCGCTTATAATCTCCTCTGATACGCTTGTGGAGCTTGCCGGAGTTGCTCTGGGAAAACCTGTAGATGAGGCTGATGCAGCTCGTATGCTAAGATCTCTTTCCGGCAAGGTGCATAACGTTCATACAGGCGTTGCTGTGCATTATAAGGGCAGAGTATTCAGCGGAACGGATTCTACTGCCGTTCACTTCAGAGAGATCACTGACGGAGAAATTTGGGATTACATAAATACTCGTGAGCCTATGGACAAAGCGGGAGCGTACGCCATTCAAGGCATTGGTGGGAAGTTTATCACCGGCTTTGACGGAAATTATGACACCGTTGTAGGTCTTTCGGTAGATCTTTTGAAAGAGCTTATTGACAGAGCGATTCGGGAGAGCGAAAATGACTAAAAAAGAGAAGAAAGCAAGACTTGCTGAAATAGTGGCAAGGCTGAAAGGTATATATCCGAATGCAGAATGCGCCCTGGAGTATGGTGGTGACCCATGGAAGCTTCTGATAATGGGAAGACTATCTGCCCAGTGTACCGATGCTCGGGTTAACATAGTTTCAAGAGAGCTTTTTTTGGTATTTCCTACAGCTGAGGATATGGCGGAGGGCGATCTTTCTGAAATTGAGAGGATCGTAAAACCCTGCGGCTTATATCACATGAAAGCGAGCAGCATTAAGGACGCCTCGCGTATGTTGGTGGAAAAATATCAGGGGAAATTGCCTGATACCATGGAGGAGCTTTTAGAGTTTCCGGGAGTAGGTCGTAAGATCGCTAATCTTTTGCTTGGTGACGTTTTTGGAAAAGACGCCGTGGTAACGGATACCCATTGCATCAGGATCTGTGGCAGACTTGGAATGTATCCTGAAAGTCTCAAGGATCCCCACAAGGTAGAAAAGATTCTTGTAGATTTGATCGAGCCCGGCGAGGGAAGTGATTTTTGTCACAGAATAGTTTGGTTTGGCAGGGAGACCTGCATTGCAAGAAATCCAAAATGCGAGATCTGTCCCCTAGCTGACCTTTGCCAGCATGATTTGAAAAATAAAGCAAAAAATGAGAGCTGAATTTTAATTTGAGCTTCGGAGAGGAGATATATGAGCGACGCGAGCAAAGTGCATAACGGCACCGGCGAGCCGGGAAAACGTGAAAAAATTAAAATTTCATTGCCCGTCATAGTCGAGGGCAAGTATGACAAAATAAAGCTTGATAGCATTTTTGATGCAACCGTGCTTGTAACAGGTGGATTCTCTGTTTTTAATAACAAAGAAAAGCAGCATCTCTTGCGTCGGGTCTGTAGCAGTGGCGTTATCGTTCTCACCGATTCTGACGGTGGTGGAAAGCAGATAAGATCATTTCTCCGTGGCATAATTCCAAAGGATAAGATACATAACCTATACATTCCTAAAATCGAAGGCAAGGAACGTAGAAAGGTGCATCAGTCAAAGGCGGGGCTCCTCGGAGTTGAGGGGATTGAAAAAGAGGAGCTTATCAGGATCTTTGCCCCTTTCACGACAGAAGAAAAAAATGCCAGAGGTGGTAGAGTTATAACAAAGGCAGATTTCTTCCGTGATGGACTGACGGGAGCTGAAAATTCATCCGAGAAAAGAAAAAGGCTCTCCGTCCTGGCTGATCTGCCCGAAGATCTGACACCCAATGCGCTTCTTGAGGCTCTTAATCTTTTGCTTGGATATGATGGCTATGTAGATCTTGTAGAGAAAACAAAAAACAATACAATAAATTAAAAAATAAAACAACGAAAACATGCGATAATGTAAATTCTATTTTACAAAATCATGTAGTTTCCGTTGTTTTTTTGTTTGACCATATCTGAAAGTATCAGCCTTTTTTAGTGAATACCTTTCTCTTCTGCTTTGGCTGATGAGCTTTTTTGGTGGCTTTTTTGTCGGTGGATCCGGGAACGTTTTTTGCATCCACAACTTTCTTTTTCTCCGCCTTTGGAGCTTTTTTCATCGCCTTTTTCAAGGCCTTTTTTGCATTTTCTGCCTTTTCACACTCTAGCTCATTGATGATTTTTTGTCCTGCGGCAGCTCTTGCATCCTGCTTCGAAAGACCTGTTCCGATGGCTGTCTTACCCATAAAACGGCATTCAATAGCGTATTCCTTGACGTTGACAGTAGAGTTTTCCGTTTCGCCGAGATCGCGATATTCAGCAGAGGGAACCTTGTTCTTGCTGCTCATTTCACGAAGCTTTTGAGCCACTGTTGCAGCGTCTACCTTTGGTTGCTTTGCTTCAACTCTAAGAATCTCCAGCGCCAGCTTTGCCGCCTCTGCCTCTGCCAGCTTCTGGTTTTTTCCAACGCCCTTGGCGTACATCGCCTCGCCGATGAATACTCCACATTCATAAACTTTTTTGTTATCGGGGCCTGTGGCAGAAAGCACCTTATATTCGGGGTGGGGAAGTCTGTGCTTTTTATCGTCGCACCATTCTTGGAGAAGATTTTTTGCATTTTTCTTTGGGGATGATCCCTCGGATATGTATGAGGTCACGTCGAGAGTTCTCTCCACAACAGAGATTACTACCTCAAGATTTAGTCCGCTGTCAATGTAGATTGCGCCTATGATACTTTCGTAAAGGTCTTCCATGACGGAGGGCTCTTGCGCTATTCCCAGCTTTTCATCACCTCGGCTGAGGAGCAGATGCTTTTCGAGTCCCAGAGCCTTTGTTGTGGCGGAAAGGTTCTTTTTGTCGCTGAGGTTTGAACGGATGGTAGAGAAGTCGCCCTCCCCAAGTTCTGTGTAGATTCCGTACTCGTATTTTTTGGTTCTGCCCTTGAGAAGCAAGCTGACAATGGCAGCTGAGAGAATACTATCACCGAAAAATTCCAAAACTTCGTTGGAAATGAATTTTGATTTTCCGCCGCTGTTTTCATTACAATAGCTTTCTCTGGTGAAAGCCTGTCGCAAAAGACTCTTATCGCGGAAGACGTACCCGATAGTTTTTTCAATTTGTTCTATGTTTTTATTAAAGTCCATTTAGTACTCCGTGTAGTTTTTCATTATTTTATCATCTTTCCCTAAGAATGTCAACGGCTCTTTTTGCCGAAAACTGTCTTATCAGTGAATTCTATAAAGGTCGATGTGATTTATTGTGTTTACCGTGCCGAAAATTGCGATCGCAGCGAAGATTACCACGAAAGCTGCAAGAATAATAGTTGCAACCTTATCGGATATTATCTTTCTTAAAAGATGTAATAGTAGTACACCAATAATTGTTCCAAAGGTGTTTGTCAAAAGATCAATGTAGGTAAAACCGCCCAGCGCAAAATAATATTGCGAAAATTCGAATCCAAGGGTCAAGACAAACCCAAGAAATATCACTGCAAGGCTGTTTTTCTCTCTGAAAAGAAATGGAAGCGTCATTCCTACCGGCAAGAACAGAAGGATATTTACCAAAACGTCCTTGAAGATTTCCTTGAAATTGTTAGGATCGTCACCGTTGATACGAAAGGTAGAGAAGCTCCATTCTGCGCGCTCCAGCAGATTCATGCTAGTAAGAAAATCGCGGGAACTGATTATAGGGGTTTCCATGTTGCATTTCAAGGAAATAATCCACACCAAAACTAGAAAATACGTAATAAAGGTGGCGAGTGCCATGCCTTTTAGCTTGGTAAGTCTTTTCATTTTTTCTCCTGCTTCTTTTTTTATGATGTGTACTTCAGCACATCATCAGTCAGATAAACGTCGATATGCTTTGCTGTGCTGATTGATGCAAACGCGACTATGGTTGCAAACAAGAAGACACAAGTTTCAAGTAGTTTTTCAACTTGCCTATTAGTCAATTTATTTCTCATAGGAAAGTGCAGTGCCGCGCCTATCATTGCGCCAAGGGAGTTGCAAAGTATATCCATATACATAAAGCCACCGTAGCAACTTATGATCTGGAAGATCTCAAAGCCAATGGTTGCAATAGTTGCAAAGATCACAGTAGTTAAAGCTTTGTGACGTTTGGTAATGAATGGGACGAGAATACCGAGGGGGATGAATAGGAGTATATTTACAAAGACGTCTGATTTCGTAGTGAAGTTCAATCCAGTCATGAGAGCACTACATCGCTGAAGGAGGGAAAGACTCTCGTAGGTGTACCGGCAATCTGCTACCGCTGCTACCATATTGCATTTCAAGGAAATTATCCATATAAGGCACAGCATATAAAGCACAAGTGACGCCAAGGCAAACCTTCGTATTCTTTTTTCTTTTACCAAATCTACGTATCCTCCCCGATCAAAATAACTCACCATTATAATTATAACACAAAAATAAAATAAATGCAAGAAGAAATAATCTTTTGAAAAAAATAAAAAAGAGAGCTTCCCATGGTTTGTGCCAAGGGAAACTCCGATATAAAAGTTTTGTGTTATCGTTTTTTTGCAACACGTAATGTTTACACCGAAATGTACAAAAAGTAAACTATTATTTTCAAAATACAACTTTTACATTCCTTTTTCAGAAAGCTCTATGCAAATTGATTCGTAAAAATCATAGATAGCACGTCTGTCTTTCGGTTTTGCCAAAATGTCCAGTATCTGAACGTGTGATATTGAATCTACAAGGCAATCTCCACGATAGTCGCCGAATTTTGACGAGTCGGCAGAAACCATTCCGTCATTATCGCAGTCTTCGTAGTGCTTGTAAATTCGCATCGGAAGTGCCATTAGGAAGCAATCCTTTCCACTTTTTAAGGTGGCAGAGTAGCTCTGGCAGAATACCTTGTTTGAAAAACCAATCGCCTCAAGCCCTTCGTTAACTTGACATAGCTGGCGACAAACAGTCATAGAATCGGGGTTTTTATCTCCGAGAACATGCTTATAAAACAGGTCTATGATTCGGGCATAGATTTTCTTTATAGGCATTGGCAGATCCCAGATTTTCGAGGCTATAAGAGAGCCTTTGTGAGGCGTGCAAAGCGTTGTGAGTGATGCTATCTTGTCCTCCATTCCAAGATTAAGTATCATTTCCTTGGAGTCGAGTCCACCCTTCGAATGTCCTATGAGATTAACCTTTTCTGCACCACATTCCATGAGCTTTTTTTCAATGAAATCACGAAGCTGAAGAGCATTATTTTCAATTGAGCCAAAGGCGTCGGTTTCTGCTATGTATACCTGATACCCTCTGGCACATAGTTCTTCTTTTATTCTACCAAAGGCGCGAAAATGCTTTTTTTCCTTCAGCGCAACACCGTGAACTAAAATTATCGGATACTTGGTTGCCACATAAATCCCTCCTTTTTTTCATTATACAGAAAGCTTTTTATCTTTTCAATGCATAAATAGTTGCTTTTTTGTAAACAAAACGGGCTCTGGTTTGAGCCCGTAGAAATTATTTGAGTTTTGCCTTAAGAACACCATTTGTCGCTTTCATGAAGTCCTGGATCGCCTTGACTCTCCATTCCTTTTCGGTGGGATAGAAAAGCTCCATGTAGTTTTGGCGCACCATTTCTGCGGTGATGGCGTTGTCTGTGGGGTACCAATGCTGACGGTTTTCATCAACGGTGTATTTCAAGGAAAGTATTGAATCAAAGAATCCGTCTCCGACAGTACCAAATTCAAAGCAAGTAGACAAAAGCTCTTTATCAGAGTTTTTACTTTTTGCCAAGCGATAGAAATAGTCCGTTGTGTCGCCGAATGTAATATAAAACTCCTCGGAATCCTGTGCTATGATATAGTTGTAACCATACATATCGATAGCCTCAGCTTCTGTGGTTGGATCTTGAACAGAGTTGAAAATTACCATGTTGTAGCGTGGACCGTAGCCGGAATGTACGTCGATATGGACGATGTTTTCGTATTCACCATCAAGGCAGTCTGAAAAAACGCCTTTTAAGTAGGTGGTTGAAATCTCGTCACCGTCACCGCCGTAGTATACTCCCTCCGGATACTCATATTGTCCTGTCAGGAGGGCGTCAGAAATAGTGTCTGCGCCGGTAAAAATAGCTTCTTTTGCAAGCTTTGCATAGAATCCAACTTCATGCCAGAAAGCGTTACCCATCTTGCCGGTTGGCTGGAGAAAGCTTTCTACTTTTGGATACTCCTTGTTGGAGGAGCGGTCAAAATCATCCCAGTTTTCGATAAAGTTTCTGTTTAAGTCAACGTTGTTTTCATTGTATCTGCGATAGTTTTTCATTCCGTATGGATTAACGTTTGCCACGATCAGAACACCGGTGTTTTCGGTATTGATGTAAGGCAAAATGTCCATTAAGAATACTTCGATCATGGTAGCTCCGATGTAGCCTTCTATTCCATGCACACCTGTGGTAAGAACTATCAAATTCGTTTTTTCGCCCTTGGAAGGTAAATAAATATTGTCAATATACAGACTTTCAGTCTCATTAACAGCGTATTCGCTTGTTATCACTTCCACGCCGTTTTTGCGTAAATACGCAACCTGTTCAGCTAAGTTTTCACGCACCTCGTCGTAACTTGTAGCAAATTTTCTGTTGACTGTTTCTGGCGCTGCGGCAGGCTGTTTTGCTAAAGCTAAAACTGCATAAGGACCAACAAACGTGCAGATCAGTAGGATCGCCACAATTACTATGAGCGTCTTTGCAAGCCTTTTCATGATAAATCTCCTTTCTGCTTTTTTCTTTGAGTAAAGTATATCATATTTTTTCATGTTTGTCAACAAAAAACGCCCAGACAAAAGCCAGGGCGGTTTTTTATGTTATTAGTTTTCCGGTTTTACGGGCATGATGAGAGCGGCGATAAGATATGCCAGAACGCCGACTCCAGCAAAAATAACTGCTAAAACTAAAATCAGACGAATAACTGTAACGTCGATCTCAAAATATTCAGCAAGTCCGCCGCAAACGCCGAAAAGCTTTTTGTTAGTTTTTGATCTGTATAGCTTTTTTTCCACGGCTGTGATCTCCTACTTGTTATGTTGTTTATCAAACTTCGGGCTTCATTGTGGGGAAGAGGAGTACGTCTCTGATAGATGCAGAGTCGGTAAGAAGCATTACGAGTCTGTCTACGCCGAAGCCAAGACCACCTGTAGGAGGAAGACCGTATTCAAGAGCTGTAACGTAATCGTAGTCAACCTCTGCATTGCAGTCAGGCTCTTCCTTGCGCTTTGCCTCGACTTGGCGCTCAAATCTTTCCTTCTGATCAATAGGATCGTTAAGCTCGGAGAATGCGTTACCAAACTCTGTACAGTTGATGAAGTACTCGAATCTCTCTGTAAATGCAGGCTCGGTGGGCTTTCTTTTTGCAAGAGGAGAATTTTCAACGGGGTAATCGTAGATGAAGGTTGGTTGAATCAGCTTATCTTCAACGAATGCATCGAAGAACTCTACGAGAACTGTACCCTTTGTAGCGTTTGCAGGAACTTCAACGTGATGTGCCTTTGCACACTCTCTCGCTTCCTCATCGCTCTCCCATGCGTAGTAATCAACGCCGGAGTACTTCTTAACAGCCTCAACCATGGTAAGTCTTTCCCAGTGACCGAGGTCTATTTCATTGCCCTGATATGTGATAGTTGTGCTGCCGCAAACTTCCTTTGCAAGCATCTTGTAAAGCTCCTCAACAAGGTCCATCATTCCGTGATAATCGGTGAATGCCTGGTAGAGCTCGATAGTTGTAAATTCGGGATTATGCTTTGTATCCATACCCTCGTTTCTGAAGATACGACCAACCTCATAAACCTTGTTCATGCCGCCAACGATAAGGCGCTTCAGGTAAAGTTCGGTTTCAATACGAAGGTACATATCCATGTCGAGAGTATTGTGGTGTGTAATAAATGGACGCGCAGACGCACCGATCTCGAGAGGAACAAGGATAGGAGTATCTACCTCAAGGAAGCCCTTGTCATCAAGGAACTGACGAATGAGCTTCAGGATCTTGGATCTCTTAACAAATGTGTCCTTAACCTCAGGGTTTACGATAAGGTCAACGTATCTCTGTCTGTATCTCTGCTCGAGATTTGTAAGACCGTGGAACTTTTCGGGGAGGGGAAGAAGTGACTTTGCAAGGAGGGTTACGGACGTTGCATGAACAGAAACTTCGCCTGTTCTTGTTCTGAAGAGATGACCCTCAACGCCGATAACGTCGCCAACGTCCCACTTCTTGAAACCTGCGTAATCTTCTTCACCGATACCGTCACGAGCAACGTAGAGCTGGATCTTGCCCTCGTCGTCAAGCATATGTGCAAAAGATGCCTTTCCCATGATTCTGCGGCTTACAAGTCTTCCTGCAAGGCGAACGGTAATAACCTCACCCTCTGCAAGGGTGGATTCCTTTTCTTCATACTCGGAAATTGCGCTCTTTGAAGCGTGAGTTACGTCGTACTTTGTAATTTCGAAGGGATTCTTGCCTGCGGCACAGAGGTTTGCAAGCTTTTCGCGGCGAACCGCAAGCTCGCTTGTGCTATTTATCTGATTGTTGTTATTTTCTGCCATTTTAGTATTCCTTTCTTTAGGACGGGGAGTTTACGCTTCCTTTGCTCTGGAAACGCTCTTAATCTGGAGATGCTGGATCTTTGGACCGTAAACTACAACCTCGTCACCCTCTCTTGCGCCGATAAGTGCGATACCGATGGGAGATGAGTCGGAAATCTTGCCGTTAAGAGGATCGGTTTCGTAAGATCCTACGATGTGATATGTGAAATCTTTTGCTCTTTCAACGTTGTGAAGAACTACGATAGAGCCTACGCTGATCTTGGATTCGTCGATCTGGGATTCATCAAGGATAACTGCGTTTGCAATCATCTCGCGAAGCTCGTCGATACGTGCATGGATCTTGCCCTGCTCCTGCTTTGCCTCGTCGTATTCAGAGTTCTCGGAAAGGTCACCGAATGCACGAGCTGTGGAAATATCCTTTTTATTTTCCTCTACTTTAACGTTGATGAGGAAGTCAAGCTCCTTCTGGAGGGCGTCAAAGCCCGCTTTTGTATAGGTTTTCTTTTCTGCCATTTTTATATATCTCCTGAATGTGTAATAATCTTAATTATTCTAAAAAAGTGGTATTTTGTAAATTATTGTTGACCTACAAGCAACAATTCGAGCTGTTTTATAGCCTCGTCGTACTGCGTGTCGGTTTCTGTAAGCTCCACAAAAACGTCGGGAGCAACGCCTGTTCCATGATAGTTTACTCCTGATGGAGGATTATAGTAGGATATGGTAAGTGTTACGTAGGAACTGTCGGGAATATAGCTGATAGATCCCTGCATAATACCTTTTCCGAAGGTGTTCTGTCCAACGATAGTAACATCGATTATATCTTCAACAGGACCGTCATAGTCGCGAAGGCAGGATACGAATATCTCTCCTGCGGAGGCTGTATATTCGTCGCAAAGCACAACCATTGGAAGAGTGATCACGTGGTCGCCGCTGCCTCCCTCGTCATCGGGGAGAATATCGGATGTGGTGCGGTAATATCTCTTTGGTTCGCCTTTGTATTGATAGCTGAGAACTACTCTGTTAGAGGGAAGAATGTAGGAGAGGATCTCCACAACGGAATGAACGTATCCGCCACCGTTTGATCTTACGTCGAAGATGAATCCGGTAACGTTAAGATCTTCCAAAGCCTCAATTGCCTCTCTGAACTGTTCTGCTGTGTTATCATTGAACTGGGTGATAGCAACGTAGCCGTATCCATTCTCGGTGTATTCATAGGTTACGGATTTATCTTCAACCAGCGCACGTGTCATAGTGAAATCAATAAGCTCGCCATCTCGGTCAACGGTAACGGTTACCTGTGTTCCAACGTCGCCTCTAACGTAGTAAACAACGTTCTGGTAGCCACCCATTTCCTCAAAGGTTTTGCCGTCAACTTTAACGATATAGTCGCCAACCTTCATTCCGGCTTCCTTTGCAGGGCCTTCGTAAATCTGGCTGATCATGAGAGTTCCTTCAGTGTGGTCATATTCAATAAGAACGCTGATGCCGCCGAATTTTCCTGACATCTCAGTTTCGAAATCCTCAAATTCCTCTGCGGTTCTGTAAAAGGCGTACTTATCGCCAACTGTTCTGACGTAAGATTTGAGAAGTGCGTCCGTGAGCTTTTCTGAGTTTGAGAAGCTCGTCTCATCCTCGTAAAAGTTCTCGAGGAAGTATTTTACGGTATCTGCTGCATGGGGGAGAGTGTCTGGAAGTCCGTCAGCATAGTTGTAGTGTTCGCTGAAGATGTATTCGTAGTTCCAGAACTTTGTCTGATCAAGCTCCTCAAATCCCCATTTTACGAGATATTTGTAAACGTAGTTATATCTGAAAGTGTCGTTCTCCAAAGTAGCTTCTACTTTTGCAAGAATGTCTTCTTTTTTATCCGCTGTAATGGGCTCGTTGGTTATGTTGCCATCATTAACGGGTGGGACGACGGGATCAAAAAAATCGAAGAAGCAGGAAACAAGTGAAAAAGTAAGAACTATCGCAAGTAACAGCGATAACAATTTTCTAGTTGTTTTTTTCATTGATTTGTACCTTTAATATTTATTTGGTGCTGCGTACCGTAGCAACGGGTGTACGGTACTTTATGATCAGAACTTTGATGGCTTGTTTGAGAGATACTTCTTAACCATCAGCGCAACCTTAAAGGTTACTGCGTGTTCGAATTCACGAAGATCAAGACCTGTGATCTTTCTGATCTTTTCAAGACGGTAAACCAAGGTGTTTCTGTGAACAAAGAGCTTTCTTGAGGTTTCAGAAACGTTAAGATTGTTCTCAAAGAATACCTGAACCGTCATGAGAGTTTCTTTGTCAAGGCTTTCAATAGAGCCTCTCTTAAACACTTCGCCAAGGAAGATCTCGCAAAGAGTGATGGGGAGCTGATAGATAAGTCTGCCGATTCCGAGTCTTTCGTATGCCATAACAGGCTTTTCAATATCGAACACCTTACCAACCTCAATAGAGATCCTTGCTTCTTTATATGCTTTTGCAAGGTCTTTGAGCCCTTCAACTCTTGTGCTGATACCGATAAGCACCTTGGCGCCATATTCTTCCTCACATCTTGCGTGGATCTTAGCAGCGTATGCCTCGATGGTTTCGATCTCGACGTCAGGGTCAACTTCGCGAACGATTACGATATCCATCTCGGAAATGTTGATGATATACTTGTGTCCGTCATCCTTTGTGATTTCGGAAACTATCTCAAATGGAGTAGTAGCTGTGAGATTCTGGAATTTCAGAACGATAACAACTCTGCTTTGCTCGCCGGAGAGGTGAAGCTCGTTAGATTTTATGTAAATGTCGCTTGGGAGTATGTTATCCAAAATAACATTTTTTATGAAGGAGCCTTTATCATATTTCTCATCGTGGAGGCCCTTTATGTTGCCGAATGAGATGGAAAGAAGCTCGCTCATCTTTTCAGCATGGGTGTCATCTCCTTCAACGAAGATGATAGCATCTGATTTAGCTTCTTCACCTATGAATCTGTAGGTATAGCCATCGTAAACGATGTGGCTCTGAGCGTAGATAAGCTCCTCCTTGATTCTCTGCTTTGACTTTCCTATAAGTGACATTTCACTGCAGGCGATAACTATGCCGTTTTCATCAATGATACCCATCGTTCTTCCAACTACGTCTTTCATTTGGTGGATGATGGTTTGAAAAATGCTGTTTGACATAAACTTTCGTCCTTTCTTTGTTTGTACGGTGTTTTCTTTATGTAGTAGTGCCACAAGGTGTGATTTTGAAACTCTTAAATTTCATTGTTACAGCGCAAAACCCGCAGTTAATGCGGGTGTCTTATGGCTTTTTGTGAATACTGTACTATATTTTACTATATTTTTGCACAAATTTCAATAGTTTTTTCGAAAAAAAGAAAAAATTCACAAAAAATGCACAAAATTTTTGTAAATATTGCTACATAAAGTAGAAAAACGATTGAAGGGTTTTATAGCTCGTACTGATAGAGAATCATGGACAGTACTGCCAAGGGAGCCGTTTCGCAGCGAAGAATCCTCTTTCCAAGTGTGATGGAATGGCATCCGCACTTAACAGCTTCCTCTACCTCCTCTGGAGAAAATCCTCCCTCGCAGCCGACGATAACAGCAATACTTTTTGGCGTTTTTTTCGCAAGAAGCTCCTTTACCGAGTGATCTGACTCTTTTTCATAACAGATGAGTCGCAGATCGGAATTTTCGGCATCCTGCAACATCTCGGAGTAGGAGAGGGGCAGGGAAACCTCGGGAACGATGCTTCTACCACATTGCTTTGCTGCTTCTTCTGCAATTTTTGACAGGCGTTCGCCTTGCTTTGCCACCTTGTCTGCCTTTGGTCGTTTGATGCATCTGGACGACTCGAAGGGAACTATTCTGTTGGCTCCAAGCTCTACCGCTTTTTGGATGACCACCTCAAGCTTATCTCCCTTTGGATATGCCATATAGAGCGTGATATTCATATTTGGCTCGGAGGAATCCCCTTCGCTGACGATTTCTGCTGTGCAAATATCATCCTTTATATTGGTAAGAGTGGCAAGATATTCGCGCCCTTCGCCGTCTGACACGGTGATCTGGTCACCAACTGCCATGCGCAGAGAACGAGCAATGTGAAAGGCGTCTTTGCCTGATATGGTAGCAATCTTGTTTTCTATCGATTCTTTAGTAACAAAAAATCTAGGCATAATTTACCTCTTTTTGTAAATAAATATAGTCAAAATGCTGGATTACTTGACGAGAAGTGCAACCCAGTCGTTCTCATGCTCCTCACGAACGATGGTGAATCCGTGCATAGCAACAGCTTCTCGTATCTCGTCAGCTCTCATGTTGATGATGCCGGAGAGAATGAGTGGGGCGCCGTCTTTCAGATAATTTTTAATATCGGGGAGCATACGAAGAATAATGTCTGCTACAATATTTGCTACACAGAAATCAAACTTTCCGACACTTTTATCAACGCCGTAAAGCAGGTCGGACACGTCAACCGTCATATTGGTGATTCCGCCATCCTTGGCATTTTCTCTTGCAACCTTAACTGCAACGGGATCAATATCGTACGCCCAGCAATGCTCTGCACCAAGCTTTGATGCGCAGATGGAGAGGATGCCTGATCCGGTACCAACGTCAAGAACCTTTTCGCCGCCGTGTATTTCATCCTGCATGATCTTCATGACAAGTCTTGTGGTTTCGTGAGTGCCCGTGCCGAACGCCATACCGGGATCCATGCGTATCACTATCTCACCCTCGGATTCCTCGTATTCTTCCCAAGCGGGAACGATAGTTACCTTGCCGAGGTGGATCGGTTTATAATACTTTTTCCAAGACTCTGCCCAGTCATCCTCGCAAACGCCGTCAATAAGTATACGCGCCTCAATGCCAAGGGCGGGGAGTCTTCCTTCAAGAAAGGCTCTGTATTCGCTAAAGTTTCTTTCTTCGGGAACGAAAAGTGACACGCGCACGGTGTTTTTATCTGCATTTAGAATGGTGTCGTCAACCAGCTCTCCGTACATTCCGTTAAGAGAGAAATCGCTGTAATCTTCAATCATAAGACCGTTATCGAGCATGCTCATAACCGATACTATAGTATCAAGGTCGCGAGTGTTACCCTCCACGGTTATTTTAGTCCAATTTCCTGCCATTTTATATCCCTTTCCATAGCCCATCTTATATTGCTTTCAACCTCAAGTTTAAGGTCGTCAGGGCTTTCAAATTTTATTTCATTTCGCAAAAATTCAATGAAGAAAATTTTTACTTCTTCACCGTAAATCTCGCTATTATAGTCCAAAATGTAAGTTTCAGTATGCAAATCGCGTTCAATGAAGGTGGGGCACGTGCCTACATTGGTAAGTCCTCTATAAATTTTATTTCCGATTTTTACCCCCGTGAGATAGACCCCGCGCTTAAGCTGTATCTGCCCGTCAAGCAAGGGAACGTTGATAGTAGGGAACCCCAGCTTTTTGCCTTGTCTGTTTCCCGATTCCACCTTGCCGGAGATGAAATAAGGCGCGCCTAGGATCTCTCTTGCTTCGGAAACCTTGCCCTCTGTCAAGTAGGAACGAATAAGAGTCGAGGAAACCGTCATGCCCCTGTAGCTGATCTCCTCCTCGATATAGGCGTGGCACCCAGCCTTCTCCATAAGTTCCGTCAGCATTTTCCCATCTCCCATAGCGCCTTTTCCAAAGCGGAAGTTATATCCTGCAATAGCTGCCTTTGCCCCAAAGTGGTCTATGAGAGAAACGTTTATAAAGTCCTCGGCTGAAAGACCTGCAATGGCTGAAAAATCCACTAAAATCACGTTCTCAATACCAAGCTCCGAGAGGATCTCCAACCTTTCTTTGGTTGAATACAGTCTTGGAGCAGAACTTTTGATACCACCTTCGGCTGTGAAGGTGAAAACTGTTGGCGCAAGTCCAAGCTCTGCGCCGACCTTTACGGTTTTTTCCAAAAGCCTTCTGTGGGCAATATGAACGCCGTCAAAAAAACCAAGGGCAACAGCTGTGTTCCGAAGTCCAAGCGGCTTTTTCGGATTATATTCATAAACTTTCATGTCTTTATCCTGATAAATTATTTTTCGTGTAAATTCTGCTTGAGTCACAGAACATTAGCTTTCCTGATAGATGATCTCGTAAAGGGAGAGAAGCTCCTCCTCGATCTCGTTTTTTCTCATATCTATCTCTGCAGCTCTCTGATAATTGGTCGCAGCCTCACCAAAAAGCTCTTCCTCAAGCTTTGCAAGCTCTTCCTCAAGCTCTCCGATCTTCTTTTCTGCATTTTGCCTGCGCTTTTCTTCGGAGCGACGCTTGGCACTTTCGCGCTTTTTATCCTCGTAGGCTTGCTTTGCGTCAGTAACAGTTGCTTTGGGTTTATCCGCAAGTTGAGTTTCTTTTCGTAGAGTACGGATGCGCATATATTCGGTGAATGCATCGTCGTATTCTTCAAGATTATAGTCGTAGAGCCCTCTTTCATGCTCTGGTGCAATCTCTATAATTCTGGTCGCCAACTGATTTACGAAATATCTATCGTGCGATACTGCGATTATAGTTCCCTCAAAGGCAAGAAGTGCCTGCTCCAGTGCCTCGCATGAGCCGATGTCAAGATGGTTTGTAGGCTCGTCCATAATAAGCAGATTTACTTTTTTAAGAATCAGCTTCGCGAGAGTAAGTCTTGCGCGCTCACCACCGGAAAGGGTAGATATAGGTCTTACAATGTCGTCCGCCGAGAAAAGGAATAGCGCCAGAGCCGAACGAAGCTCAAGATCGCCCTTTTCGGGGTATTCGTCACGAAGCTCCTCAAATACGGTTTTGTTTTGAGAAAGCCCGCGGTTTTCCTGATCGTAATAACCGATCTTTATGTTATATCCAAGAGTCAGCTTTCCTTTGTCGGGAACGAGCATTGAGTTGATCAGTTTCATCAAAGTTGACTTTCCACATCCGTTTGGGCCGAGGAATAAAACGCGCTCATATCTGCGAATAAGGAAAGAAATGTTTGCAATTAGCGGCTTATTTCCATAAGAGAAGGAGAGATCGCGAACTTCGAGCACGTCGCCTGCTGATTCTTCTTCAGTTTGAAAGCGCAGCTTTATATTCTTTGGATCGGCAGGCATGAGCTCTATCTTTTCCATTCTTGCAAGCTGTTTTTCCTTTGATCTTATAGTAACGAAATTATGCTCTCTGTTGCATCTGCGCTGGAACTCAATATTCGCCTTGATCTTGGCGATCTCCTTTTGCTGCTCCTTATATCGATGCTCGATCTGCGCTCTTTCCGCTTCTTGCTGATCCTTGCATTTTGAATAGCTTCCGTTAAAAAGACGCGCTTTTCCGTATTGGATGGCAAGCGTTTTATTTGTGGTTCTATCTAAAAAGTAACGGTCGTGGGAGATTATTATAACCGTCTTTTTGTATCCTGCGATGAATCCCTCGAGCCATTCCAGAGCATCAATATCAAGGTGGTTTGTGGGCTCGTCGAGCATCAGGATGTCAGGCTCAGTAGCAAGGAGCCTTGCCAGAGATAGTCTTGTATACTGACCACCTGAAAGAGTACGTATCTTTTGATTTATCAGCTCCTCATCAAAACCAAGGCGCAAAAGCATTCCACGGCATCTTGAGCGAAATTCAAGTCCTCCACCGTTTGCAAATTCAGTATTCAACTCGCCAAGTCTTGTAGACAAGGTCATAACATCATCACCACCGGCACTTGCCAGAAGATTTTCAACGCGTGAAATCTCCTCCTCTAGCTTTATGAGCCTTGGAAATGCGGTATACATATATTCAATGCAGGTAGTTTCACCGGGCAACTTTGAAAGATCCGGGTTTTGCTCCATAATGCCAACGGTGTGCCCTTTCTGTATATAAACTGCGCCTGAATCGGCAGAATATTCGCCTGATATTATTTTAAAAAGTGAGGTTTTTCCCGCTCCGTTAACACCGATAATTCCAAGTCTATCGCCGTCATTCAATGCAAAGGAAACGTCCTTTAAGATCACGTCTGTGCCAAAGCTCAGGCAAACGTCCTGTGTGGATAAAGCAATCATTATATCTCCTGTGGCAGAGCATCCTATAATTAATATGTAGAAAAAATGCTCCGTCGCCATTATATTTTATTTTCTATCTTAATATTATAACATAAATAAAAGAAAAAATCAATATCTTTAAAAAACCGCGATATATTGCATAAATATGCAGTATATTCGTTAAAAAAGGTCAATAATCATAAACAAAAGTCAAATATTGCATAAAAATACACAAAAATGTGAATTTTTTCTCGAAAAAGCATTGACAAATATATATTGGATGTGTATAATTATTCTCGTTTGAAAAAACCTTTCTTAGGGAGGATGAAGATATGAAGAAAATTTCGTTGATCATATTAATAACGATCCTTGTTCTGTCAACGCTTATACTGACGTCTTGCGGCGGGGATAGCACAGGGGTAAAAATCATTGACGTTAGCTTGACCGATGAGGAATATGCTTTTGTTTGCGATATAGAAAACACAGCGCTCATCCGCGACTTTAACACGTTCCTCAATGATATTACGTATGACGGTCGGCTTGATGAGATCATAAAAAAGTACTTTGAGGGTGAGGGAGAAAAGCAAGGTTTTCCCATCAATATGGATGCAAAAAATGATGAAACAAGCTTTGTTGTGGCAACAAACTGCCCATTCCCGCCTTTTGAATATATCGGAAACGACGGCATGGTTTACGGAATCGATATTGAGATTGCAGCCTCCTATGCTGAGAGTCGCGGCTTGGACTTGGTAATAAAGAATGTGGATTTTGACAGTATTTTCCTCGAGGTAGAGAACTCCTATGCAGATATTGGCATGGCAGGAATCACCGTTTCCGAGGACAGAGCAAGAATATACGGATTTACTAACCCTTACCTTTCTGCTTCTCAAAAGTTGATAGTCAGGGAAGATTGCGCGATTTTTGATGACTGCAAAACAGTTCTGGACGTTGAGGCGGTGCTGAAATCTCTTGAAAACGAAAAGATCGGTTATCAGAATGGAACTACCGGAAGTATGTACGTAACAGGTAACGAGGATTGTGGCTACAACGGATTTCCAAACGTTGAGGGGAAAGGATACGTTACCGGTCAGGAAGCTGTTATGGATCTTAAAAATGGTGCCATACTCGCAGTTGTGATAGACGAGGCACCGGCAAAAGCGTTGATCAGGTCTAACAGCGCTTGGGGAGAAAAGCTTTCCGTGTTTCTTGAAACCATGGAGAGCGCGTACTTCCAGAAGCTTTTACTCAAAGGTGTAATAAATACAGTTAAGGTTGCAGTCTTTGGCCTTATTATAGGAATCGTTATTGGAACGGTTATCGCTATGATCAAGGTTGCGCCAATGTATTCTTCGATAATGCGAGTTCTCGATAAGTTGTCGTCGGTATACGTGGCAGTCTTTCGCGGAACTCCCATAGTTGTTCAATTGCTTTTAGCTTATTACGTTCTTATTCCAACGCTGGAAATTAGGGGCATTGATGCTCTTTCTGTGGGAATAGCAGTCTTTGGTCTTAACAGTGGCGCATACGTTTCAGAGATCATGAGGAGCGGAATCAATTCTATCGACAAAGGGCAGCTTGAAGCAGGTAGAGCGCTGGGACTTGGATACAACGTATCTATGATAAAGATCGTGATCCCACAAGCAATAAAGAACATTCTTCCAACCCTTGGAAATGAGTTTATCACCTTGATAAAGGAAACGTCTGTGTTGAGCTTTATAACGGTTTACGACCTTTACACCGCCCTCAGCACCATCGGAAGCAAGAACTACGAAAAGATGGTACCGTTCATAGTTATGGCGCTAATATATATCGTTATGGTGTTGGTTATTACTGCAGTTGTTAAGGTGATAGAAAAGATTTTTTCAAAAAGCGAAAAGAGTAAAAAGAAGAAAGCGTAAGATAATATATGGTAAATGTAAATAAAACTTCTCAAAACTGCATACTTGAAGCAAAAGATATCAAAAAGTCATATGACGGGAAAGAAATTCTTCGAGGCGTGGACTTAAAGGTTAATCAAGGTGATATAGTAGTGATTCTCGGTGCATCCGGCTCGGGAAAATCCACATTTCTTCGATGCCTTAACTGTATGGAGGACCCCGACTCCGGATCTATTCTTTTTGATGGTGATGACATTGCCGACTTCAAGGTGGACATAAACAAGCATAGAGAAAACATGGGCATGGTATTCCAACAGTTTAATCTTTTCAATAACAAGACTGTACTAGATAATATAACCCTTGCACCGGTTTATCTGAAAATAAAAAAGCTTCGTCAAAGCAAGGTGAAGAACGCTTTAACGAAGATCAAAAACGTGATAAAAAAGGAAAACACTCCCTTGATTCCCGTTACGGAAACGAAAAAGCAGATAAAAAGAGATGCCAGGGTAAAGGCCATGGAGCTTCTACAAAGAATAGGTCTTGAATCTTATGCAAGGGCCTATCCAAGCACCCTTTCCGGAGGTCAGAAGCAGAGAGTTGCCATAGTGCGCGCCATGGCTATGGAGCCGAAAATCCTTCTCTTTGATGAGCCAACGTCTGCCCTTGATCCCGAGATGGTTGGAGAGGTTCTGGATCTGATGAAATCTCTTGCATCCGAGGGAATGACTATGGTTATCGTAACTCATGAAATGGGATTTGCCCGCGAGGTGGCAGACAGAGTGGTCTTCATTGATGAGGGGATTATAAAAGAGGAGGGAACACCGGAGGAGGTATTTGATTCCCCAAAGGATGCGCGCCTTCGTGAATTTCTCTCCAAGGTACTTTGATTTTTATTTTTACTTGCACTTTTTGAGGCGAGAAGCAGCATATTTCTGCGCATCATAGTGTAAAAAGATTTTTGTTTTTTGGTTTTTAATAAAAAAGCAGTCCGCTTTTGTCGGACTGCTTTTTTTATGATTATGTAAACAATGTTTTTCAAAAACTTGCCCATTTGTTGTTTTCTTCTCGTAGAAGTTCTAGCGCTTTTGTAAAATTATCAGGAAGCTTTGACTCGAAAGTCATTCTTTCTCCGGTCTTTGGATGGGTGAGAGTCAGCCTTATTGCATGAAGTGCCTGGCCGTCAAACAGCCTTGGGTGGCGCTCCTCGAATCGGGATTTTGTTGGTCTGTAAACCTCGTCGCCGAGAAGTGGGTGACCCGTATATGACATATGAACACGGATCTGGTGTGTACGTCCTGTTTCAAGCTCCAAAGCGAGGTAGGATATTCCACCGAAACGCTCAAGTACCTTGTAATGAGTAACCGCTTCGCGACCGGTGCCGTCCTTTATGACAGCCATCTTTTTTCTATCCTTTGGGTGGCGCCCAATGGGATAATCCACGATTCCCTCGTCAGTCTTGAAGCCGCCGATGCAAAGCGCGCGATATTCTCGGGTGATCCCGTGATATTTCAGCTCCTCGGAGAGAGCTGTGTGTGCTTTGTCGCATTTTGCTACTACCAAAAGTCCCGAGGTATCCTTGTCGATCCTATGAACTATGCCCGGGCGTATAACGCCGCCAATTCCGGAAAGAGAATCCTTGCAATGATAGAGCAGGGCATTCACAAGTGTGCCGCTGTAATTGCCGGGAGCGGGGTGAACTACCATTCCCGAGGGCTTGTTGATGACAATGATCATATCATCCTCATAAACAATGTCGAGAGGTATGTTTTCGGGGAGAACGTTGTATTCTTCAGGTTCGTTTTCCTCGATTTCAATGACGTCGCAGTTCTTAACCGCATACTTTTTTTGGGATGTGGCACCGTTGACAAGCACTTGCCCGTTTTCAATAGCCTTGGCTGCGGCAGATCTTGTCATGTCAGTAACGGAGGCTAAAAAGCTATCCAGCCTATCTCCCTCTTGTTCTTTTGTAGGACGGTAGATCATTATGCTTCGTCCTTATTTTCGGGATTTTCTTTTTTTGTTTTTGCTTCCTTTACCATATCCATGATCAATGCCAAAACAAGAAGGCCTGCTCCAACGCAAACGAAGGAATCTGCGCCGTTGAAAATAGCAAAGTTGATAAGTCGGAAGTCTATAAAGTCCACAACGTAGCCAAGGAAGATCCTATCAATCATATTGCCGATACCTCCAGAGAGGATCATAGCGATAGAAACATCATAGAGTCTACCCTCGCTCTTAAAGAGGAACAGGTAAAGACCGAGCGCAAGAATGAGCACGGTGGACGTCACCATGAATACCCATCTATGATTTTTAAGCATGCCGAAGGCCATGCCGGTGTTTTCTGCGTATGTCAAGTGAAGGACGCCTTCGATAAGTGGGCAGGTTTCCACAGCCGTGAGATAGGCGGATGCGAGAGCTTTTGTTATCTGATCCAAGATTATTCCACCTAAAATGATAACTACGTAGATGATGTAATCCTTGGGATTTTTCTTTGTGATTTTCATTTTCTTACTCCTTTTTTGAGGTTTTCAATAAATCCAAAATGCGATAAGTTATATGGGTGGCAGGAAAATATCCAGCAGGATCAGCACAAGCCAAGTTGCCATAAATCCCATATCTATAGGTGTGTCCTCGCCTATTCCAAACTTATCAAGAATAAATCTTACAGGAGCGATAAAGGGCTCTGTTATTGCTACGGAAAGCATGAAAAGGCGATTCTCCTCCACGTCAAAGAACAAGGGGAGAAGGCACCTGATCATCATTGCCATAGATAAAACGTCAAGAAAAATTCTGACGCACATTGCTAAAATGTATAAAACGATTTCCACTTTTTATTCCTTAAAAACTTGAAATTTGTACAGTATAGTTTTCATTTTTTGGTGTTTTTGATGAAAACTTATACTAATATCGAAAAAATAATTTTAAAGGACTAAAGCGTATTTCACTTTAGTCCCTGATCTCGCGCGGAGAAATTATTTATCGGATACGTCGATATTGCGGGGAGTAATGATGTATGTGCTCTTGGAAACAAACTTAACGTCGCCACCGATAGCGAAGCATACTCCGTGAAGGAAGTCGAGCATTCTCTTGATGGTTTCCACGTCGAGCTTCTCAAGATTAAGAACCACGGTGCAGCCCTTTATAAGGTTCTCTGCAACGGTGATAACGTCCTGGAACTCCTCGGGGTTGATGATCTTAAGCTCGAGGCTACTCTGTGAATCCTCAGCGTTTGCAACCATGGCACTCTTCTGTACGGGGGGCTCTACGTATTCGGGCTCCTCGTGGCCTCTTGGACCTTCATCGGATACGTCCTTGTAAACGATGTCGATCTCTCTTTTTTTCTTCATTTTCTTTGCGAATTCTTCAAACATTTCAAATCTCCTTATCTTTCTTTTCTGAATAGTCTGCGTCCGATCCTGACAAGCGTTGCGCCCTCCTCTATGGCAACCCTATAGCTATCGCTCATTCCCATAGAAAGCACGCCCTCGCCTGCAAAACCGTAACGCGTGTTTAATGTATCAAATATTTCTTTTGTCAAACGGAAGTAAGGTCGCATACCCTCGGGATCGTCAAGAACGGGACCCATGGTCATAATACCCCGTATGTCAAGTCTGTCAAGATCGCGAACCTTCAGGAAAAAGTCCTCTGCCATAGATGGGGGAATACCTCCCTTGCTCTCCTCCTCTGCCGAGTTTATCTCTATGAGGACAGATATGCGTGTATCAAGGCGGTGCGCCTGCTTATTAAGCTTCTCAGCAAGAGGGAGAGAGTCCACCGAGTGAACAAGCTCTGCTACACCGGCGATCAGCTTTACCTTATTGCGCTGCAGATGTCCTATCTGGTGCATTACTGGCTGATACCCAAGTGAAGACAGCAGTTGGCGTCGGCGGAAAAGCTCGCCGGGTCTGTTCTCTCCAATATTGACCTCGCCAAGACGTACAAGCTCGCAAAGCTCTTCGTCGCTGCCGCTTTTCGTAACGCAAACCATGGTTATCTTGCGGTCGTATTGTTTTTCCAAAGCAGAAATTTCAGCGCGAATCTCTGCCAGATTGTTTTCTAAATAGCTAAAATTATTCATTACCCTAATAGTATATCATATTTACTAGTGCAATTTCAAGTATTTTAATAAAAATTTTAAAAAATAATTGGAGTGTGATTTTTGTGATATTTAATGATGTTTTTGAAATAAAAATGTAACAAAACAAAGACCGTGACGGTAAAAACTTGCAAAAAAATGGTATTTTTTAATAAGTGTTTGTAGAAAAATGAGAATTAAACAGTCGGTAATGGCAGGAATATTTATTTTTTTACTCTCTCCTATTGATTTTCATAAATATTTATGTTAAAATAAAGAGTAAAGAATTTTTCCCGGAGTATTTTATGCACGAAAAGATTTTAGGAGCGGCACTTCCGTCGGTTATGGCACTTGCTTACCTTGGCGACGCCCGCCACTCTTTATACATAAGAAAAATGCTGGTGGCAGAGGGAATCAGTAAATCAGGAGATCTGAATGCAAGATCCTTGGATTACGTTACTGCAAAAAGTCAGGCGGCTGCCATGCGAAAAATTGAAGACCATCTTCTTGAGGACGAGCTTGAGGTGTATAAGAGGGCTGCAAATTCAGGTCATCTCAACAGACCTAAAAATGCCAGCGCCGCAGATTACAGAGCAGCCACTGGATTTGAGGCTGTGATCGGTATGCTACACTGGATCGGTGACGAGGAACGAATTTTAGAGCTTCTTTCCATGGCTTATGCAGATGAGAAAGATGGCTCCATCTCCCCACACGGCGAGGAACAGAAGAAATAATAATAGATTTGGAGATAAAAAATGATTCAGAAGATTAAAGGTACAATGGATATACTCCCCGATGAAACCCCCTTGTGGAGACACATTGAGTCGGTTATGCGTGAGGAGGCGGAAAAATACGGTTACGGTGAGATACGCACTCCCACTTTTGAGAATACAGAGCTTTTCGTAAGAGGTGTGGGCGACACAACTGACGTAGTTCAAAAAGAAATGTATACCTTTGCGGACAGAGATGAGAATAGATCCATCTCCCTTCGCCCCGAGGGAACTGCATCGGTTGTACGTGCAATTATTGAAAACGGCAGATGCTCTGATCCACTTCCTCTTAAATATTATTACATCATGTCTTGCTTCCGTCATGAGAAGCCCCAGGCGGGCAGAAGCCGTGAGTTCTTCCAGTTCGGTACGGAAATGTTCGGCTCAAAGAGTCCTGCATCCGATGCTACCGCCATCTCTCTTGCAAATTCCGTTCTTCGCCGTCTTGGCCTCAAGAACGTAAAGCTTCATATTAATTCTATCGGCTGTAAGGAGTGCAGACCTGCGTACAGAGAAGCTCTTGTAAATTACTTCCGTGGCAATATTGTTTGCCTTTGCGACACCTGTAAGACAAGACTTGAAAAGAATCCTCTGCGTCTTCTTGACTGCAAGAATCCTGACTGCCATAAGATCGCAGCTGGCGCACCTAAAACCGTAGACCATCTTTGCGAAAAGTGTAATTCCGATTTTGCTATGCTTCGTTCGGCTCTTAGCGCAATGAAGATAGATCACGTGGTTGACTCCTCCATCGTAAGAGGTCTTGACTACTACACAGGCACGGTATTTGAGTTCATTGCCGAGGGCATTGGCGCACAGTCTACCGTTTGCGGAGGCGGAAGATATGACGGGCTTGTTTCATCTCTCGGTGGTCCGGAGCTTCCAGGTATCGGATTTGGGATGGGTATTACAAGACTTATCCTCGCTATGCGTGAGCTTGGGCTTGATAAGGTAGAAACCCCTGCTCCTTCTGTGTATATTGCTGCTCTTGGCGAGGTAGCAATGGTGAAGGGTCTTGAGATCTGCGAGCGTCTTCGCTCACTTGGCAGATATGCTGAATGCGACGTTGTTGGAAGAAGCCTTAAAGCGCAGATGAAGTATGCGAATAAGCTTCACGCCGCCTATACTCTCATTATCGGTGAGAGCGAGGTTGAGTCCGGAAAGGCGCAGCTTCGTAATATGGAAAACGGTGAGCAAACAGAGGTTTCTCTCGACGATTTCGTGATATAATCTGAAAACAAAAAAAACAAACGGGGTGACAAAAATCACCCCGATTTTAGAAAAATAAGTAAACCAAACTTGACAAAAATCGCCGTTTTGAGTCCAAAAACTCAATTGGCATCATAGGATAGATATGAAAAACAGACAAGATTTTCTTCCCGTAAATATGGATGACGTAAAGGCGCGAGGATGGGCAGAGGTAGACTTCGTCTACGTTACGGGCGATGCATATGTTGACCATCCGTCCTTCGGCGTTTCCATAATCTCAAGAGTACTGGAGGCTGATGGATTTCGCATTGCCATTCTTTCGCAGCCTGATTATAAAAGCTGTGAGGACTTTAAGAGGTTTGGCAGACCCCGTCTCGGCTTCCTTGTTACCAGTGGAAACATTGATTCCATGGTGGCTCACTATACCGTATCAAAAAAACGTCGCTCCTACGATTACTACTCTCCCGGAGGAGAAATGGGCAAGCGCCCTGACAGAGCGGTTATCGTTTACTGTAACAGAATAAGAGAGGCGTTTGGCGACGTGCCGATCATTATCGGTGGACTTGAAGCGTCGCTGCGTCGATTTGCTCATTATGATTATTGGGACGATAAGGTTAGACGTTCTGTTCTCGTTGACTCCCGCGCAGATATTCTTACTTACGGCATGGGTGAAAACATCCTTCGCCGCATTGCAAAGCTCCTTGATAAGGGAGTTCCGATCAAAAAGATTCGTGACATTCGTGGTACTGTTTATCTTGGCAAAAAAGGAGATGCCGTTCACTACGAATCTATCGAGATCGGTGACTACGATACTCTGAAAACCGACAAGGCAGCCTATGCCAAAGCCTTCTCCGTTCAGTATAAGAATACGGACTCCGTTCGCGGAAAGGCATTGATCGAATATTACGATGATAAAATGCTGGTGCAGAATCCTCCTATGCCGCCTCTTGAGCGCCAGGAGCTGGACTATGTTTACTCTCTCCCATATGCCCGAGATTTTCACCCTGACTACGATGCTGTCGGAGGTGTTCCTGCTATCGCAGAGGTGAAGCACTCTATAACCCATAACCGCGGATGCTTTGGCGCTTGTAATTTCTGCGCAATCGCATTCCATCAGGGACGCGAGGTTAGATCACGTAGCGAGGAAAGTGTTGTTGCCGAGGCAAAAAAGATCGCTGCCATGGATGATTTTAAGGGTTATATTAACGACGTTGGCGGTCCGACTGCAAACTTCAGGTATCCCTCTTGTGACAGGCAGGCAGAATGTGGCGTTTGTCCGGGTAAAAAATGTCTATCTCCAACCCCGTGCAAGCACCTTAAGGTAGATCACACCGAGTATGCACATATGCTTCGCGAGATTGAGAAAATCGATAAGGTGAAAAAGGTGTTCGTGCGCAGCGGAATACGCTTTGACTATCTAATCTATGATGAGGATGATTCCTTCTTCCGTCAGCTGGTTTCCCATCACATTTCAGGTCAGCTTAAGGTGGCGCCTGAGCATTGCTCTAATAACGCTTTGATGATGATGGGAAAGCCATCTATTGAAGTTTTTGAGGCATTCAAAAAGAAGTACTTTAAGCTCACCGATGAAGCAGGTCTTGAGCAGTATTTAGTACCGTACCTCATGTCAAGCCACCCGGGTGCAACAATGAATGATGCGGTTGAAATGGCGCTCTGGCTGAAAAAATGGGGATACCTGCCTGAGCAGGTGCAGGATTTCTATCCCACCCCCGGTACTATCTCTACGGTTATGTATTACACCGGAATAAATCCCATGACGGGAAAGAAAGTGTACGTTACCACCGACTACCATGAAAAGAAGCTTCAGCGCGCACTTTTGCAGTACTCCAAGCCGGAGAATGCAAATCTTGTAAGAGAAGCACTTGCCATGGCAGGAAGAGAGGATTTGATCGGCAACGGTCCTGAATTTCTTGTGCGTCCTGCCTTTGGACAGGGGAGGGGAACTAACCTTGTTCCTGCGAAGAAAAGCGGTAAGTCTAATAAAAAATCACCTCGCGGTAGAGTAACAAGTTCCGAAGCGCAAGGCAAAAGAGGTAAGGCGGCTTCAAAAAATCAAAACAAGCGAAAAGTAAACAACCCTTTGCAAAATGCACCAAAAAAGACAACGAAACTAGACAGAGTCTTTGGTGAAGACGCAAGTAGGATTAAAAGAGAAGCTGCTCGAATTTCAGAAGGTAGATCAAAAAGCACAAATTCGGGTGGTAAAAATACTTCAAAAAAAGCAAAAAGTGGCAAACGATAAATCACTTCGCAGAATTTGCGAACTTGATTTGTTGAAAAAACAGGGCAGAAAAACGCTGAATTAATAAAGTGATGTAAAGTTATGCACAAAGCAGGTGAGTATTGTGTAAAAAAACAGTTACTTTTCCACCGCACACCATGTTTTCCACATTTTCCACATCAGAATTGTTGATAACTTGTCCCGAACCCAATGATTTGCTAACATTTTTCGACGATTTGCCGACTTTTGAGCCTAAAAAGTTTTCCACATTTTCCACAGGTTCGCTTGTGGAAAACTCCAAATAAGACAAAAAACGCAAAAAAACCAAACCAAAACATACTTGAGATCAAAGAAAAAATGAAAGTGGAAATAATCGTCATATATTGCTGCACGTGCCTAGTTTGCCGTAATTTTTACGAACTTTTTTACAGGAATAGTTTCTTTGATTATGACCCATGGATTTTAAGACACAAACAATATAATTAATGAAAGAAAATCAAAACGAAATGAACAATAGATACAAAAGAGCCAAGAGAGCCCTTTTTGACAAGGCATACGGTTCCTTTTTGAATCCGGAGCAATGCCGGGCGGTATTTACTGTAAAAGGCCCTCTTTTAGTTCTCGCGGGAGCAGGTAGCGGAAAGACTACTGTACTCGTAAACAGAATTTCTTACGTAATAAAATACGGAAACGCTTATTTTTCCGACTACGTTCCGGAGGGACTTTCCGAGGGCGACGTTGCAGCTATTGAGGATGCGCTGTCACTCACGCCGGAGCAGATCCACGAGATCCTCCCTCAGTTTATAACCGAGCCATGTCCCCCTTGGTCAGTTCTTGCCATAACATTTACAAACAAGGCGGCAAACGAGATCAAGGAAAGGCTTGTGCGCACGTTCCAGGATGAGGAAATGGCAAGAGCGATATGGGCGGGAACCTTCCATTCCATATGTATGAGAATTCTACGAAAGTTTGGTGATAAGGTTGGACTTCGCGAGGGATTTTCAATTTACGATACCGACGATAAAAAGCGCCTTGTTACCATGTGTATGAAGGAACTCGAAATAGATGAAAAGCGACTGTCATCAAAGGTGGTTTGTAACCAGATAAGTGCTGCCAAGGATAGCTTGAAGGGGCCCGATGAAATGGAAGATTCAAGAGATCCAAGAGCCCGTGACATCATAGAGATTTATAAACTTTATCAGAGGCGCCTATCGGAATATAACGCCGTTGACTTTGACGATATTATCATGAAGACAGTGGAGCTTCTCATGGAGGACGCCCCTGTTCGCGAGTATTATCAGAACAAATTCAGATATATCCTTGTTGATGAGTATCAGGATACCAACTATGCGCAGTTTGTACTCACCAAGATCCTTGCAGACGGACACAGAAACATCATGGTAGTTGGTGACGATGATCAGTCTATATACAAATTCCGCGGCGCAACCATTGAGAACATTCTTAATTTTGATAAAACCTACGAGGATGCTACGGTAGTAAAGCTTGAGCAAAATTACCGTTCAACAGGAAATATCCTTGAGGCGGCAAACGCAGTTATCAGGCATAATGACGATCGCCATGATAAAAAGCTTTGGTGCGATAAGGGCGACGGTGCAAAAATCGTTCTCCGCGAGGCAGAGGATCAGAATGCGGAGGGCAGATACATCATAGATCGTATCACAAGAAGTATTCATTCTGATGGAAGAAAGTATTCCGATTTCGCAATTCTTTATAGAACCAATGCCTTGGGCAGATCCTTGCAGACCACCTTTGCCAAAAGTGGTGTTCCGTATAGAGTCCTTGGCGATATGGGATTCTATGACCGCAAGGAGATCAAGGACATTTTTGCCTACCTTTCGGTATTTTATTCTGCGGAAGATAATCTCAGATTGAAAAGGATTATTAACGAGCCGAAAAGAAAGATAGGTCAGGCGGCAGTTGACGCTATCGAGCAGCTGGCTTCTCTTATGGGAACGTCAATGTATAATGTGATCAAAAATGCCGATGAATATTCTGCTTTAGCTAAAAATGCCCCTCGCCTTCGCGAGTTTGCCGAGATCTTTGAGGGGATGAGAGAGGTTACCTTGCCCTCCGAGGCTATAAGACAGCTATTCCACCGAAGCGGCTATCGCGATATGCTTGTAAGCGAGGGATTTGAGGGAGAAACCAAGATAGAAAACGTTGAGGAATTTATCTCCGCCGCAGTAGAATATGAAAAGAGGTGCGAGGATAGCGAGATAGAACCTACCATGTCAGGCTTCCTTGAGGAGATTTCTCTTATCAGTGATGTTGATAAATATGATGCCGGAGCAGATGCAGTAGTGCTTATGACCGTTCATTCTGCGAAGGGCCTTGAATTCCCCGTAGTATTCCTTGCAGGTATGGAGGACGGAATTTTCCCATCCATGCAGAATATCGGTGAGCCAAGCGAGATGAGCGAGGAGAGAAGACTTGCATACGTTGCCATTACGAGAGCAAAAGATCAGCTCTACATCACCCATGCAAAAAACAGACTCATGTATGGAAAGAGCGCTTATAATCCACTCTCGAGATTTATAAAAATGGAAGTTCCTCCGCATCTTATCGAGTTCGATAGACCAAGACCGGCACCGCCGAGAGCACAATACGGTCAGTCGCGCCCGATCTCACAGCCAAGACCCCAGGAGAGATCGTATTTCCGCGAGTTTAACCGTCCCGTTGATCTTGGTAATAATCCAAAACCCAAACCTGCAGCACAGAAAAGTGGCGCTGCACAGTACGGCATAGTTAAATTTGACCCAGGAACACGAGTTCGCCATGCAATGTTTGGCGGCGGTACAGTCATCAGCTCCCGTGATATGGGTGGCGATGTTCTATATGAAGTAAGGTTTGATTCGGGAGAAATAAAAAAGCTTATGGCAACCTTTGCAAGACTTGAAAGAGAATAAGCCACGCTAATAAAAATGTCATTGAAAACGGAAAGGAGAAAAGAGAAAATGATTCGTGCAGTAGTATTTGATCTTGATGGAACAATTCTTAATACTATCACCACAATCGCACATTTTGTCAATAAAACTTTGCAAAATCATCATATTTCTCCTATAACCGAGGAAGAATGCAAAATGTTCATTGGAAGTGGTGCGCGAAAGCTTATTGAAAGAGCGCTTCTATCGAAGGGGAAAATTTCGGAGAATAAGCTTGAAAAAATACTTCCGGAATACAATGCGGCATACGATAGCGATCCATATTATCTTACGGAAAAATATCAAGGGATCGACGAGTTGCTCACCTCAATAAAGAATAAAAAACTCGCCCTTGCAGTTATCTCAAATAAACCCGATAACACAACAAAGCAGGCAGTATCCTACTTTTTCCCAGGCATTTTTTCAGAGGTGCATGGTGGAAGAGATGGGATTCCTTTGAAGCCTGATCCAAAGGCAGGTGATGAGCTGCTTTCAGCTCTTGGTGTAAGATCTGATGAGATCGTTTACGTAGGTGACAGTGGCGTTGATATGCAGTTTGGCAAAGCTATTGGAGCCGCCCTGACTCTTGGTGCAGCATGGGGATTTCGCAGCGAGTCTGAGCTTCTTGAATGTGGAGCAGACAAGGTCTTTTTATCCCCTCGTGATATGATGCAATTTGTTTTATCATATATTAGTGACAATTAAATATCTTGCAATAAATAATAAAAAAGTCAGTATCCCTTAGGGTTTGTCCTTGTGGTTGATACTGACTTTTTATTATTTTTTAAAAAGTTATGTTTACTTATTTGTTTAATCAGGTATATTGCTCGATTAGGATGTTGAGCTTTCCTTTTTTTGAGAGGTTTTCGACACCGTGGTATACAAATCTTCCGTGGCCGCGGACGCTTACCAGATCCCCCTCTTTGAGCTTGTGAGAAACGCTCTCGCAGCACTTTCCCGAAATGAATACAAGGCCCCTTGCAAAAAGGGTGGAAGCCTCGTCGCGAGAAAGTGAAAACACTTTTGCAACCAAAGCATCTATTCTCTCGCCAACAGCTTGTACTTTTATCATTTTCGTGCTGTAAAGTCTGCCCTCGGGAACGGCATCTGTGATCTTGCATTTTACCGTGGTTTTTCTCACACGGGTAAGTTCGTCGCATATAAACTGCGCGATGCTTTCCTTGGCGAAAATATACGTATCGTCTTCAGTGAACACAATGTCACCAAGCACGGATCTCTCAATTCCGAGATTAAGAATAGCTCCGAGAAAATCCCGGTGCGAAAGCTTTTCTGCAAATTTTTCTGCTACCGGTGTGCAGTGAATAACGGCGATAGGGTAAGGAACGTCATAGCCGCATAGCTCCTCTGAACCAAACCTTATCATTACTCTTTCGCAGCCGTCTGCTCCACCGAAAAGCTTGTAGGGAATACCTGAAAGGTCGCGCTCAATTTCATGAAATGCGCTTTGCTCACCAAGACCTAAAAAATCCGTAAACGTGAAGATCCCGGAGTTGTAAGACTTGCGACCAAGCTCGATAAATCGCTTTTTTTCGAGAGTGTAATCCTCTCTCATTATTCCATTATATCAACAGGGAAGAGGATCTTCAGCTGGTTGATCTTTGATTCGTATGCCTGCTGTTTTTTCTCGTCAACGAGAACCTCTTTGAGTTGTTCCTTGATTTCTTCGAATGGGGTCATCTGTGCAGGTGTCTTTTCGTTGAGCTTGATGAGGTGGTAGCCAAACTGTGTTGCAACAGGCTCGCTTGTGATCTCGCCAACCTCCATCTCGAATACAGCCTTATCAAATTCGGGAACCATCTGACCTCTGCCGAATTCGCCAAGGTTTCCGCCGTTTGCCTTTGATGGGCAGGTGGAGTGTGCGAGAGCTTCCTCCTCAAAGGATGCGCCGCCAGCGATTCTTTCGTAGATCTCTCTTGCTTCTTCCTCTGTAGCTACGAGGATGTGACTTGCAGAAACAGTTTCCTCACCCATAAATCTCTCGGAGTTTGCATTGTAATAATCCTCAGCATCCTTATCGGAAACGGTAACAGAGCTGATTGCCTTTTCGGTAGCGTAGCTTACAAGAAGGCTCTCTTTGAATTTAGCAAGCTGTGCCTTGAATTCAGGCTCCATTTCGTAGAGATTCTTTCTGGCGTCAAGAAGGAGAAGCTTGTTTGCTACAAGCTGGTTGAGAACTACCTTTCTGCCCTCGGGATTGTTGTAACCCTGACCTCTTTGGCCAAGGTTTGCAAGAAATTCGTCGATATCTGCATTTGTGATGGCAATGCCACCAACGTTAGCTAAAATTTTGTTGTCCATGATTGTTTTATACTCCTTATAATTTAATATTCATTATTTATTTCTCAAACCCTTGGGATAGTGATTTTTAACCTTTCCACCGGAAATCTTTCCGCCACCGAGCGGAACTCCCTCGTAAAGAACGGCACACCATCCGCCATCATTTTTATCGCAGTCGATCTCCTCACCGCGCAGATATTTTGCCACGCGAAAATCCCCCTTTTTAAGGTCAACCTGATTTTTCATCAGATCACCAAAGGCTGAAAAAAGCTGATGATGAGGCTTCAGTATATTTTTCTGTATCTCACCAATAATCACTCCCGGCATAAAGACGGATCTTTTTGGGATAGGGCAGTCGTGCGGCACTATTACAACGTAGTCGCCTTGCTTGATGATTCTTCCCGTTGGAGGGGATGTAAAAATCTCTTTCAAAAATTTTTCTGTGATTTGCATCTCGATCTTTGTGGGAGAAATGCTGCTATCTTTGTAAAGTATAGTTGTCTTATTTTGCGAAGTTGACTGTTTTTTCAGAACTGCAACGAATTGACCTTCGCCCTCGCAAATGTGAGGATAAAACCTTCTTGTCAGCTTCATATCGGGGTGATGACCGTCAAAATCCAAACCGTCTGCGGTAGCTTTTTTAAGCTCGTCACATACGTCAATCAGTTTCATCTCTGGGTTGCGCTCTATAAGCTTTGCCAATGTCAGCTCGTTTTCCTCAACGGAGTATGTGCAGGTGGAATATATCAAGCGTCCACCGTTTTTTAGTGTTGGCAAAAGATTTTCCAAAATGTAGAGCTGCCTTGTGGCGCAAAGGTCAACGTTTTCCTCACTCCAATCATCCAGCGCCTCTTGACTTTTTCTGAACATACCCTCGCCGGAGCATGGGGCGTCACAAACCACCGTGTCAAAAACTTCGGAGAACATTTTAGGAAATTCTGCGGTATCAAGGGACGTTACCATAGCGTTCTTTACGCCCAACCTCTCAAAGTTTCCTACGATGATTTTCGCTCTTTTTGGCACGTATTCGTTAGAGAGCAGAAAGCCGGTATTGCCTATTCTTTCGGCAATCTGTGAGGATTTGCCACCGGGAGCAGCACAGGCATCAAGCACCCATTCGCCCTCGGAAAAATCCACAGCCGAAAGAGCCGACATAGCACCGGGATCCTGCATATATATCATTCCTGAGTGATGCTCCGGGCTTTGCCCAATCTGACCTTCGCCCGAAACGATAAATCCGTTATCAACGTAGGGAATGGGGCGGCACGCAAGGTCTGTCACTCTCAGAAAATCTTCAGTTTTACACTTGATTTTATTAACTCTCGCGCCTCTGACGGGATCATCCTCCAGGGCGGATAAAAAAGCCTCGTAGCCATCGCCGAGAAGCCTTTTCATTCTTTCTGTGAAGCTTTTTTGCAGCATAAACACCTCGAAAAAAGAACTATACGCAAATATTTTACTATAAATCGGGCATTTTGTCAACAATAAAAGCCGAAATGACAGCAAAAAGTAGCAAAAGATGATTGACATTTGTTGTGATATGTAAAAATTTACAGTTTTTTGCTTGACAAGAAAAAAATGCAGTGCTATAATTGCAGTGTAGTCAAAATAATAAACGCCCGCGCGCAGCGAGCATAGGAGGTTAATATGGCATTCAAAAACAGAAAAACAAATTACCCACTCTATGAAACTACGCATTTCAGAGATTTTCGTGAGATGGTTGAGAACGTAGCGGATAGATTCCCGGACAGAAACGCACTCTCATTCAAGAAGAATCCACACGATAAGGAAATACAGCACTATACCTACGCCGAGGGTAGAGAATACATTCGCGACCTCGCAACAGAGTTTATATCCATGGGCGTTCGTGACAAAAAGGTTGCTATTATCGGCGAGGCAGCTCCCGAATGGGTATTTGCATATTTCTCTCTTATGTCCACAGGCACAGTAACCGTTCCGGTGGATAAAGAGCTTCCTGCAGAGGATATGGCGTCCATCCTCAACACCTCGGAGTGCGAATATATCGTTTACTCCTCTGTTATTGATTCAAAAGTCGAGAAGCTTCGTGAGCTTGTTCCCACTCTTCATACCTTCGTATTCTGGGGAGCATCCAAGCTTGAGGGCGCACGCAGCATTGAAGACGTTCGCGCAGCGGGCAGAGAAAAATACCTTGGCGGTGATAACTCGTATTATGACTACGAGATCGACATTGATAAGGTAGCTACTATCGTGTTCACCTCGGGTACAACAGGCCAGGGCAAGGGCGTTATGCTTACAGTTGGCAACATTTGTTCCGACATGGAGCAGGGTATGTATAACTTCAACATTACAGAGCGCACCATGTGCGTTCTTCCCCCACATCATACATTCGGATCAACAGTTAATTTCGTTGGTCACTATGCCCAGGGCTGTGAAGTATATATTTCATCAGGTCTTCGCCACATCATGGCAGAGCTTAAGGAATTCAAGCCTACTCACCTGATCCTTGTTCCTCTGTTTGTTGAAACTTTCTATAAGAGGATCACATCCACAGCGGAGAAAAACGGAAAGCTTGGTATGCTTAAGATGCTTATAAAGGTTTCTAACGTTCTTCGTTTCTTCGGCATTGATGCGAGAAAGAAATTCTTTACAGGTCCCGTTCTCTCCAACTTTGGCGGTGAGCTTGAGATGATCATTTGCGGTGGTGCGGCTCTTAATCAGGATATTATTGATTTCTTTGAGTCCATTGGTGTAACCATTCTCAATGGTTACGGCATCACAGAGTGCGCACCTCTTATCTCCTGCAACAGAAATGAGTACAGAAAGCAGGGGTCTGTTGGTCTTCCTATTATCGGAGGTCAGGTTAAGATAGATAATCCTGATGAAAACGGTGAGGGCGAGATCTGCTATAACGGCCCTAACAGAATGGTTGGTTATTACAAGAATGAAGAAGCTACTCGCGAGGCTATTGATGAAGAAGGCTTCTTCCACACGGGTGACCTTGGAAAGATCGTGACAGAGGGTGACGATCAGTGGATCTACATTACGGGAAGAAAGAAAAACCTCATCATCTTCTCTAACGGAAAGAATGTTTACCCCGAGGAAATTGAAACCGACGTTCAGGGTGTTTACGGTGTTGGCGAGGTTGTAGTTTATGCCGGTGAGAGCAAGAGCGATCCATCGAAAGAGGTTATCGTAGCAGAAATCTTCCCGGATTACGACGCTCTGGCGCTTCACAATATCGAGGATGCGCAGAAGTATTTTGAGGATGCGATCAAAGAGATCAATAAGAAGAACGTATCCTACAAGACTGTGGGCAAAGTCAAGATCAGAACAGAGGAGTTTGAAAAGAACACATCTAAAAAGATCCAGAGATTCAAAATTGATAAAACGATTGACTAATAGCGAATATTTGCAAACTTAAATTGTCATAAACACGATTTTTAGTTTAAAAAACTAGCTCCTGCCGATAAAAAGGCGGGAGCATTTTTTAGATTGACTGCTTTTAATTGCTTACTTTTTTGATAGGGATTATATCGGTTGAACTTTCTACGTATTTTGATAAAAATAAAAAAGTTGACAAAGATCGATTTTTGTGGTACAATATATTCGCGCAGTTATTTTTTATGTAGATATTTAGAAAACTCTCTTGAAAGATAACTGCCTTTTTCATCACAAAAGGAGAAACAATTATGAAACTCAACAAAAAGGGAAAGCTTACCGTATGGACGAAAATGAAATACGGTGTTGGCGACTTTGGTATGGCGGTCGTAACTGCTATGCTTCAATTTTCAATGCTGTTTTACTATACCGATATCGTTGGCGTACGTCCCGGTCTTGCGGGAACAGCTATGTTGGTTGGTAAGATCACTTGGGACTTAATTAATGACACACTTTTCGGTTACCTTGAAGATAAGACGAAGTCGAGATGGGGTAAGAGAAGGCCCTATCTTATTTTCGGTGCTGTGCCTTTTGCACTTTCGTTCTGGGGAGTATTTTCTATTCCACAGGGACTTGGCGACACTGCTTACTTTTTCCTTATCATAGGCAGCTTTATTCTCTTTGATACATTCCATACACTTACGGCAACTGCGTACTCCGCAATGACTGCAGAGATCACCGAGGATTATAACGAGAGAACCTCACTTTCTACTTACAGAATGGTATTCTCTGTTATCGGTTACATCGCAGGTGCAGGCGTAAGCGGTATGCTTGCAGGCGTATTTGCTGATATGTTTGGAGTTTCCGTTCATCAGGGCTGGAGCATTGTGGCTCTCGTCTTCGGTGTTCTTGGTGGTATCTCGATGCTTATTCCCGGTCTCTTCCTCAAGTACAAGCCTGCGGTTGAAAGCAAGCCCTCCGAGCTTCCCCCATTCAAATCTATCATTTCTACTTTCAAAAACAAGCCTTTCGTTATGTACGTTATCATAACCTCTATCATGTCTATTAGCTTTACTATGGTAACAACTATGCTTAACTACTACATAGCACATCAGGTACATATGGAAGAATCCGGGCTTCTCGTAATGCTTGCGATGATGGGAACTCTTGCAGTATTTCTCGTTCCTTGCGGTATGCTTTCTTCAGGCAAGATGGGTAAGGCAAATACGTACGCTCTAGGTCTTTTCATTGCCTCCATGGCACTTGTTGGAGTATTCCTTCTTCCAAAGGGCCCAACAAACCTGGTTTACATCCTTGCAGCTATCGCAGGTCTTGGATTCTCTGCACAGTGGGTATGCCCACACTCCATGATTCCTGACGTTATCGAATATGATGAGCTTATGACAGGCGAGCGCAGAGAAGGCGTTTACTACGGCGTACACGCAACCTCCGGTAAGATCACAGGCGCTCTTGCATCTGCAGCCTGCGGTTGGGGACTTGAGCTTGGTGGTTATCTTGAAACTCTTGAGCCCGGTCAGTCACAGCCCGAGCCTGCAGTATTCGCAATCAGAGTTATGTTCGCTCTCATTCCTGCAATCTTCCTCCTCATTTGCGTTCCCATGCTTCGTAAGTACCCCATCACCCGTGAATCACACGCAGAGGTCATGCGTCAGCTTGCAGAGCGCAGAGCAAAGAATAAAAATACTACCTCCTCAAATTCCGTATTGGAAGATCCTACCTCCGGTAAAACCGTATCTCAAAACTCCGAGTATAAAACCGAAAAAGGATACACGGTAATAACAAAATGAAAATAGCTATAATTGGTGCAGGTCTTGGCGGTCTGACCTTTGCGGCAGAGGCAATAAAAGATGGCCACGAAGTAGTAATATACGAAAAAAATTCAAAACCGGGTGGCGTTGTTGCGCTTCTCGAGCACGAGGGATATAAGTTTGAGCAGGGGCCTCTCCTAATCGGCGATATGCTGGAGGGTGAGCTGATATACGACTTTCTCGCAGAACTGGGCATCCATCTTGAAACGGTTAGAGCAGATAGAGATATTATCATGCCTGACTACCATATGATAACTCCCAAGGAATATCGCGGTCCATATTGGCGCAGAGAGCGACTGAAAGAACTTTTTCCCGAGGATAAAGACGGCATTGATGCATATTATAGGTTTTACGATGACGTAATGCGCCTTCGCTATATTGCTACCCAAAAGCAAACAATAATTAACAAAATACGCCTTGCTTTGGCATTTTTGAAGATAAAAAAATATTCGACAATGAATGCAGATGAGCTCACAAAGTATTTCTTCAAGTCTGAAAAGATTAGAACTCTCTATACGGGAATCTGGGCAGATTTTTGCGCTGATCCGGCAGAGGCGCAGGGGCTTGGAGTGGTGTTTACAAACTTTGAAACAGCCTTTGATAAGCGTATTCCTCTTGAGAAAAACGGCAAGAAATACTATCCCGGCTACTGCTACGTAAAGGGCGGCTGCCAAAAAATTCCCGAGGCGCTTGCGGAGTACGTGGTCCAAGGCGGTGGCAAGATAGTCTATAACACCGTAGTTGATAAGGTTCTTATAGAAGACGGAGCCGTTTGCGGTATTCGACTTGCAACAGGTGAGGAGATATCTGCTGACGTTGTAGTAGGCTGCGGAGCCGGTAAAGATTTCTTTGAGAATACCGTTGGCAGAGAGCATCTTGACGACGAGTACCGTCAGATCCTTGATACGTTCCGTCCAATGGAGGCTGTATTCATGATTCATCTCGGGGTAGACTATGATCCCATGCAGTATCTGCGTGCAGCTTTGGTTTATTGCTACGGTATGTACGACCTACACGCCGCAACGGAAAATCTCCGCTCGGGTATTTATCACGAGGGTAATGACGGTTATCTCATCTTCGTTCCATCCGACCATGCGCCCGAGTTTGCTCCCGAGGGAAAGCATTGCGTAACTATCTATACCGTTGCGCCAGATACCCTTGCAAACGGCACTTGGGAGGAGAAAAAGGAAAAATATGCAGAGAAGCTTATAAAGCTTGCAGAGCGTCAGCTCCCGAATCTCTCCGAGCATATAACTACCATGAAGATCATGACTGCAAGAGATTATTCCGAGTATACCCACATGAAAAAATCATCCTTCGGTGGAGTAGTTCCTATTTGGAATCAGAAAAATCCTACTCACCTAACACCTGTAAGGGGACTTTACTTTATAGGTCAGCAGTCTGAAAATGCAGGCGGACTTGGGAACGTTGTAGGTGGTGCAAGAGCCGCTTACGGCAAGGCATTTCCTAAAAAATAACAGCAAAAACAAGGGTCGGAGAACATCCGACCCTTTAGACATTTAAGACTGTACTCGGTGTATTAAAATATATTAAATCAAACGACAAAACTTGACTTTTTCTCTCCACCGTGATATTATATAATTAAAACCGCAAAAAGAAAGGAGAAGCCATGAGCGAAAAATCATATAAAACAAAAAACGGAATAAACATCTATGCTTACAGAAACGAGAGCGCCCATAGCTTCTTTATTTCTATGTTTTTACGTGCGGGCAGTATGTTTGAGAGGGAAGAGGACTCGGGAATAACTCATTTTCTCGAGCACGTTTCCATTCGTAACGTAAACGAGAGCATGGGAGAGCAGCTTTATCGTACGCTTGACCAATACGGTCTTGAATTTAATGCCTCAACCTTTGCAGAAATGGTGCAATTCTATATCAGTGGCTCGCCGAATAACTTTGCCATAGCCTCCCGTCTAATAACGGCTACGCTCTCACCGATAGTTCTCTCTCCTGATGCTATTTCCATTGAGCGGGAAAGAATAAAAGCGGAGATCCGAGAGGGAGATGAGAAAAATTCTCTTGCCGCCTACACCGGGTCAATAGTGTTTGAGAATACCAGCATGGCTCGCTCTATTCTTGGAACTAATAAAACTGTCAGTCGCATTACTCGCTCCCGTCTTGAACGCTATAGAAAAGAGGTTATGACCTCGGGAAATATTTTCTTTTACCTGACGGGCAACTTCACCGATGATGATGTTAAATCTCTCATTTTGGAGATAGAAAAATATCAGATACCGGGGGGTGAGTGCAGAGAAAACGTTGCCCCTGTGCCTAAAAGCTTCTGCAAAAGAGGCGGGGAAGTCTATATCAAAAACGGTGATTTTACCATGTTGCGCCTGACCTTTGACATTGATATGAGTCAGGTTTGTATTCCTGCCCTTGACCTGATTTACGATATGTTGATCAGTGGCTACAACTCACGTTTGTTCTTCGAGCTCAGCGAAAAGCGCGGCATTTTTTACGATATAAACGGTCAGCTCGATAAGTACAAAAATATTGGAGTTCTGTCATTTTCCTTTGAAATAAAGGAGGATAAGCTATACGAGGCGCTGGAGCTGACGCTTGGTGTTTTGGCAGATGTTAAAGAAAAAATGCCTAACGAAGATGAATGTATGAAGGCAAACTACGTTGATAACGCTCCCATGCTTTTAGACGATCCTCGCGAACTAAACTTTACATTTGGCTATGGAAATCACATAATGGATCAGAATTTTGAAAACATTGCAGCACACCAAAATGCCTACAGATCGGTAACTCCTGAAGAAATAAGGGATACCATGAAAACCGTGTTTGCTCCTGAAAATTTAAGCGTTACCGTAAAGGGTAAAAAACGGAAAATTGATAAAGAAAAGCTCGAGAGCATACTGCACCGTTATTGCTAAGCTTTGCCGTTGACAAAAAAGGAAAACCGTGATATAATTAATATATAAAAACGGAGGTAAATACCATGAAAAGTGTAAAGGCGTTATTTAAGGTATCAAAAGTAATTAATATCATTGCTATGGTTCATGCCTTTCTCCTCTTCCTATGCAATCTGCTCGGTTCTTGGGTGGGATATCATCTTATGGGGTTTGGCTGGCTCTTCTGGCAAGTCAACGCAACGGCCATTACCGTCTTATCCTTCCTCCATTCCATATTTGCAAAAGCGGATGACTATGGCAGAGGGGATAGATCCGGATTTGTTCTCGAAAGCCTTGGTTGGCTCGCTTTGTCAGTGCCTTTCATAGTGGTATCCGTAGGGGCATCAGCAGAGTGGGGATTTTTCTACAATTTACTTCAGCAGCTCTTGAATAAATAAAAGCAGCTTTCAAATACGATCAAAAGGAGAAAGATATGGAAGAATTATACTTCGTAACCATGGCAAAGATCATGGAGCAGTTTGCCCTTGAGGGGATATATCTGCCGGCACTTCCTGAAAATATAAAAATAACTTGTACCAGCGTAAACCGCCCCGGCCTTCTCTTCGTGGGATTCTACGATCATTACGAGCAGGCAAGACTTCAAGTAATAGGAAAGGTTGAGAATCTCTTTTTACAGCGCCTTGAACCCGAGGAGCGCCATCAGCGCCTGGAAGACTTCTTCCACGCTACTCCTGCAGGTGTTATTGTAACGACGGGCATGGATATTTCCGATGAAATGATCGCTCTCGCCGAAAAATACAAGGTTCCTCTCTTGCGTACGGCAAAAACCACGTCTGATTTCATGGCAGCACTTATAGCTTTCCTTAATATTGAGCTTGGACCGAGAATTACTCGTCACGGTGTTCTCGTTGAGGTTTACGGTGAGGGGATTTTGCTGCTCGGTGATAGCGGTGTAGGTAAGAGTGAAACTGCTATTGAACTTTTGAAGCGTGGTCACCGTCTTATTGCAGATGACGCGGTAGAGATTAAGAGAACCTCTGCTACCACCCTTGTGGGACGCGCTCCCGAGATAATTAAGCATTACGTGGAGCTTCGCGGAATAGGTATCGTAGACGTTCGTCGACTTTTCGGTATGGGCTCTGTAAAGGAATCGGAAAGAATCGACCTTGTTATTAATCTTGAACCTTGGCAGGAGGATAAAATGTACGATCGCCTTGGACTTGACGAGGCTACTACCAACATTCTCGGCATCGACGTTCCCAGCATCGTTATCCCTGTTCGCCCCGGTAGAAACCTTTCTGTTGTAGTTGAGGTTGCAGCTATGAACAACCGTCAGAAGAAGATGGGATACAATACTGCTGCAGAATTTTCAAAAAGACTTATGGAGTCTATGAATGACTAAAATGACAAAATAAGTAAACTATAAGTTACAAAAGCATAAAAATAATAAAAAAGGATAGACGTGGCTTCTCACTCTTGAACGAAGTTTTTTGTCATATCCTTTTTTAGTTTTCTCTGACTTATTTTTGTTTTCATAAAAAGCGGCCTTCCGTCATATATTTATACAGCAATTAAACAAAGGAGATTTTTATGACGAAAGAAACCAAATTTTTAACTACGAGAACTTACACAGACCAAAGGGTAGAGGTGTCAGCAGAAACTACTCTCCCCGACTATAACACAGATGTGCGAAAGATCTTGCACTTTACAGCAGAGCCACATCCCATCTCTGCATTTGCATCTGACGGTGGGCTTGAATGTTCTGGCGAGGTAACATTCTCTGTAATATATCTCGATTCCGAGGGTGAGGTAAGCTCGGCGTCTTTTTCTGCTGATTATAGCTTTACCACACCCTGCGATACTACCGATTACAAGGACTCCGTGGTAGAAACAACGTTGAATAACCTTTATATCAGGCTTATGAGTCCTCGAAAAATGTCAGCGCGGGCAACACTTACAAGCTCCGTCGTGATCGTTTTGGAAAATACAGTAGAAGTTACGGGCGACGCTCTTGACGATGATCAATCTCCCGAAACCGAAAGTGTATTCCTGGAGTGCCGAAATACCACTATTACAAAACCGAAAGAACACGAATATGCAGAGCCTCTGGCAAGATTTGACGGTAAAACTACGGATGAGGTTCAGCTTATTCACCTTGTAGTGACACCTATTGTTGATCAGATCCAAAGATCGGGAAGCGAGGCGGAGCTGACAGGTCGAATAAACGTAGAGGCGCTGATAAAAACCGATGAATCCCCCCTCTATAAATTGGAGAAAAGCCTCGACCTTTTTGAGACGATTGACCTTTCGGCGGTAGGCGAGGGTGCAGACCTTTTCCCGATAGTCAACGTTCTTTCTTCAACCGTGTCCGTCAGCGGAGATGAAGCGGGAGTGGAGCTGATATTAAACCTGATCTGCGAGGCGCAGGTGATGTGCGAGGAAAATCGTCCTTTGGAACTTCTCTCCGACGTCTATCTTTGTCACTCTGAATGTGATAACATCTATACAACTCTCGCATATGATCGCTATCTTGAAAAGGTAGTGTCACTTTGCGAAATAAACGAGAAGGTGGCTTTCGCTGACCTTGGATGTGAGAAACTTCGCGAGATAGTTTTTGCCGATGTAAAACCACGGATAAGTGCTGTTGAGAGGAGTGAAAACTCCCTTAGTTTTGAAGGGGATATTCAGGTTTCTGCTATAGCAAACGAGATGAAAAACGAAACAGACCTTGAACTTGTACCTCTGAAATTTTCTCATAAATTCAGCCAAAATGCAAATATAACTTGTCAAATTGGTGAAAATGTTGAGATTTTTCCAAAAGTATCGATGAAAAATATTTCCGTAGCAGTGGATTCTGATTATGTATATCTCCGCGCAATAGCCGCCGTAACTTTACAGCTATCGGAGAAAAAACACGCTGAAATTCTTCAGGTGTCAAGCCAAATTCCTGGCACTGCGTACGCTGATTCTCCAACGAAAATAAAAGTGTATTATCCCACAAACGGAGATACTCTTTATTCTATTGCAAAGGCATACCACACAACAAAGGAACGCATTATAGCCGACAATTCCTTGGTATCGCAGGTGTCTATCCTCGACGGCGAGGTGTCAGGAAAGATAAAGCGCCTGATCATCACGTAATATAGATTTCTAATAGCTTTTTACTATTGGAATTTTCAGCAAATCATAGCCGATAGTTTCCAATTAAATAAAAAATGAAGCTGACTTAAGCCTCTCGCAACCCGAGAATTTTGTGCTTTAGTCAGCCTCTTTTTTGTAATGTAATTTATTCTTGGTCGAGCCAATTCTTACCTGTGGAAACGTCGACGGTCAATGGGATTGAAAGCTCTGCAGAGCCCTCCATTTCCTCGCGCAGTATTTCGCGAACGGTGGCAACCTGACTGTCACGTGCCTCAACTATCAGCTCGTCGTGTACTTGCATAACGATCCTTGCGTCAAGTCCTTCAGATTTCAGTCTGTTATAAACTCTGATCATGGCGATCTTCATAATGTCTGCGGCTGAGCCTTGGATAGGGGCGTTCATTGCCACCCTCTTGCCGAATCCGCGCATTATGGCGTTCTGTGCTGTCAGCTCAGGAATGTATCTTCTTCTTCCATGGACTGTGGTAGTGTAGCCGTTTTTCTTTGCTTCCTCAACTACCTCGTCAAGGTATCTGTCAATGGATGGATAGTTCATGAGGTAATTCTTGATGTATTTATTCGCCTCGGTAACGGTGGTTCCAATATCCTTGGAAAGGGAAAAGCCGGAAATGCCGTAAACAATACCGAAATTCACAGCCTTTGCGCGTTTTCTCATCTCATCGTTAACAGCCTCCTCGGGAAGTCCGAAAACAGCCGCCGCAGTCTTTCTATGAATATCCTCGCCCGAGATGAATGCTTCGCGCATATTGTAGTCGTCAGCTATGTGAGCGAGAAGGCGAAGCTCGATCTGTGAATAGTCCGCGTCAACGAGCGTGTAGCCCTCGTCTGTGATAAAATACTTTCTCATCTGCCGTCCCATTTTTGTTTTGATGGGAATGTTCTGCAGGTTAGGATCAGCGCTTGAAAGTCTGCCGGTGGCAGTCAGAGCCTGCTTGAAATCCGTATGTATTCTATCCTTTTCATCTGCAAGTGCAGGGAGCGCTTCAGCGTAGGTATTTTTCAGTTTTGTCACCTGTCTGTATTCAAGAATATCGTCGATTATAGGTGATGTAAAACGTAGCTCCTCAAGAGTTTGAGCGTCGGTGGAATACCCAGTTTTTGTCTTCTTTTTCTGATAGGGAAGACCCATTTCAACGAATAAAACCTCGCCTAGTTGCTTTGGTGAATTTATGTTGAATTCATGGCCTGCCTGCATATAAATTCTTGCTGTCAGATCCTCTGCCAAAGCCTCCAGCGCCTCCCCGAATTCGCCCATTCCACGAGGGTCGATCTTGAAGCCGTTTTTCTCGATTTCATAGAGGATTTTGAGTAGGGGTAGCTCAATCTCATCCAGTATGTGGATCATGCCGTCAGAGGCTATCCGATTTCTCATTTTTTCCTCTAGATATCCGTAGTATTTTACTGGCGGAATATCACTTCTGGGAGTTACGCCGAGGAACACCGAAACCAACGCCTCCGGTGTTGATCTGCCTTGGGATGGATTGATAACGTAGTCGTAGAGAAGTAGGTCTTGTATTTTTGCAGAGAGCATTGCCGGGACGCGATGCAATATAGCCTTTCCATCATAACAAACTACAGTCTTATTTTTGAAGAAATCTTCAAGTAGAGAAAAATCATCCTCGTATAAATATGCTGTATTTTCTGCAAAAATGTAAAGTTCACTTTCCAAAAGCTCTACAAAAATGCGATTATCCTTGATTTTTTCGAGAGCGTTTATATCACATTTTACAAATTCTGTGTCATCATCGGTGGGGGCGATATCCATTGAAGCCTGCCCCTGACAGTCCTCGTCTTTTTCTGTTTTTTTGTTTGTTGGAGTTGTCTCGATCGCATCTTTTTTAGGGGTATTTTTAAGTCCGAATTTTGCGATCAGTGAGTTAAGCTCCAGCTCTAAAAATTTAGCGTAAAGTCCTTCCTCAACTATACCTTTGTAAGATATATCCTCGAGAGTTTTTTCTATGGGAGCAGAGGTATTTATGGTAGCGAGAGTCTTGGATAAATAAGCGTTTTCCTTGCCTGAAATAAGCTTTTCGCGCACCCCCTTTTTGATGCTTGGATCGTCGATATTTTTATAGATATTATCAAGGTTTCCAAAACTTGCGATCAGTCCTTCGGCAGTCTTTTTTCCTATACCTGCAACGCCCGGAATGTTGTCGGAAGAATCGCCCATCAACGCTTTCATATCGACGAAGTCTGAAGGTGGGATCCCGTACTCCGAACGGAAGGCATCCTCGTTCATCTCTTTCGTTTCTGCATTGGTCACAAGCATCACGGTTACCTTATCGTCTATGAGCTGTAAAAGGTCCCGGTCGCCGGACAATACGTAGCTTTTTGTACCCTCTCTCATATGTGCCATTTTCGCGATCGTACCCTGAATATCATCTGCCTCGTAGCCGGGAAGCTCGAGAATGTGAAGTCCCATAAGGCGAAGGCACTCCTTGGCGTCTGCAAACTGGGAGAGTAGCTCCTCGGGGGTGGGGTGCCTGCCTGCCTTGTACTCGGCATACATCTGATGCCTGAAGGTGGGATGCTTTACGTCGAATGCTACTGCCGCATAGTCGGGTTTTATGGCGTTCATTTGCTTTGAAATTATATTTATCATGCCGAAAATAGCATTAGTGTGTTTGCCGGATTTTGTGGTTAAAGGGCGCACACCGTAAAAAGCTCTGTTTATAATACTGTTTCCGTCAATAACAAGGATTTTTTTCATTTTTATCTCCGTTTTTTGTTTTGTTTTTTTGTAAAAACGTCGGTGTAATTTATTCCGTTTCTGCCTCGTTTTCTTCCTTTAAATTATTTACGCGCGCGAGAGATCTGTTTTCCTCTCGTCTGTATGCCGAGTCTAAAATGCCGTCTGCCAGATCGCATATTTCATCATCGGGGGCGGTGGAAATGAGGGTGATTCGTACGGTAACGTAGATGGCTGACGTCACAAGCATGATCAGCTGCGGAACGGAAGCGCCGGGTAAAAGTTCGCTCTTCACGAAATAGCGTACCAACGCGGGAATCGAGGTATATATAAGGCTTGTTGCCGACACAAGTCCGAAAGCTGCATAAGAATGCCACTTTGAGCTTCCAAGATTGATCCTCGCCTCATAGAGGAAGAATGCGGCGGTGAAAATGAGAGAAAGGGAGGTTAAAATCTTCTGTTGTGCGTTGATTGCTACGGTGTTATCAAAATAAACGTGTACACAGTATGCTGCGAAGAAAACTACTGTGAGAATGGAAAAAGCGCTCTTTATCGAGCTGTATTTTTTCTCGATAATTGTGTTGAGGAACAAGGAAATTATAGCGGATATGCCGAGAACTGCCGCGGTCAATGGGATTATACCAACGGGCATTGCGGCTATAAAATCTTCTCTCGTCGCAAGGGGCTTTGTCCAAAAATCTGTGGGAATTAATACTATGAGATCGTATACTATAAAAGCGATAGACGTTGCCAAAATGCCGGACGAGATGTATGTGGGGAAGTTCTGAAAGCTCTCTATCGGAGTCGAATCCTTCCTATTATGAGAGAACGCGTGGGTGAAGAAAATCAACAGCAAAACTGCAACTATTACGTTAGGAATAACCGACCAGGGGGAGCCTCCGTAATGCCCTGAAGCGTCTGATATTTCAAGACACGCATAGGTTTTCAGTCCTGTCAGAATGGGTGTAAGTATAAAGAATATAGGCAAAAATGCACCAATTCTGTTAATATGTTTGTGTTCGTTATTCATTAAAAAGCCTCTTTTTCAAGTTTATTTATCAATATTGTACAACATAACTATGAACAAAATGTAAACAAAATAAACAAAAAACAGGAAAATTCGCAAAAATGAGTAAAAACAAAGCCTGATAATGGGGGAGAGTGAGTGAAAAAACACTGTAAACTCCTCAAAAAACTAAAAAATATTGATTTTTTTGTACAACTTGCACAAAAAATGTACTGAAAATCTGTGTAAAATTTTCATATAAGAGGTGATTTTTTTTGAAAAAAGTATTGACTTTAAAGGATTTATGATATATAATATAAAAGCTTGATATGCGATGAAGCGGGAGGTGGCTACACGTAGATGTAGGGAATTTCCGCCGAGTATGTCCGATATTTTAACCGGGCGAAAATAGAGTGTTGTCCTACTTTGGGCGAGCTATGCTTTTTAACGGTTCGGGTTCTTTTGAGAACTTCGGGCTGTTTTAATTAGTGAGAGCTTGAAACGCACGGAGTGGTGTAAAACCTCATCGCCTCTAAAATGGTTCAAAGCAATTCAAAGCAAAAACCTATAAGGAGGAAAACAAAATGGCACAGGGAAAGATCAGAGTACGCCTTAAGAGCTACGATTCCACAATTATCGATGCAGCAGCTGCAAAGGTAGTTGACGTAGCAAAGAGAAGCGGCAGCAAGGTAAGCGGTCCTATTCCACTTCCTACTGACAGAGAGATCGTAACTATCCTCAGAGCTGTTCATAAGTACAAGGACAGCCGTGAGCAGTTCGAAATGCGTACACACAAGAGACTTATCGACATCCTTGATCCTGCACAGAAGACTGTTGAGGCTCTCATGAGCATTGAGCTTCCCGCAGGCGTTGAGATTGAGATCAAGGCTTAATCAACACAGTTCAAATCGGTGAAAGCCGATTTCGGGAGCTTCAAATCCCGTGGGAGAAATCCCATATACCACGGCCTCGTGGTCAAGTTGGCAGGATCACTTCGGTGAAAATTCAACCCTAGTCAACCAATAACCTAATGGAGGAAAAGATGAAAAAAGGCATTATCGGCAAGAAGCTGGGCATGACTCAGATCTTCGACGAAAAAGGCAACGTTATCCCCGTAACCCTGATTGAAGCAGGACCTTGCGTGGTAACACAGAAGAAGACCATCGAAAACGATGGCTACGAAGCAGTACAGCTTGCATATGAAGATGTAAGCAAGAAGAACGTGAACAAGGCGCAGCTCGGTCACTTCGCTAAGACCGGCACAACACCCAAGAGACATCTCAAGGAATTCAGACTTGAAGATTGCAGCGCACTCGAGGCAGGTTCAGTAGTAACCGTCGAAACCTTCGCCCAGGGCGAGAAGGTCGACATCACAGGTATTACCAAGGGCCACGGATTTACAGGCGCAGTTAAGAGATGGAATCATCATATGCTCAGAGCAACTCACGGTACAGGTCCTATTCACCGCCAGCCCGGTTCCATGGGCTCCATTGACCCCGCTAGAATCTTTAAGAATCACAAGATGCCCGGTCATTACGGTAACGAGAAGGTTACCATTCTCAATCTCGTAGCAGTTAAAATTGACGCAGAGAAAAATCTTATCGCAGTAAAGGGTGCAGTTCCCGGCGCAAAGGGCGGCATCGTATTTATCCGCGATTCAGTGAAAGCATAACGGAAGGAGGAACACAGAATGCCTAATATTAAAGTTGTAAACATGGCGGGCAAAGAAGTTGGCGAACTCGCCCTCTCCGAAAAGGTTTTCGGCGCAGAAGTTAACGAAGCAGTCCTCCACACCGCAGTAAGAGTGTACCTCATGAACCAGAGACAGGGCACACAGTCCACTCTTACAAGAAGTGAAGTTTCCGGCGGCGGCAGAAAGCCCTGGAAGCAGAAGGGTACCGGTCACGCAAGACAGGGTAGCACACGTTCTCCTCAGTGGGTACACGGTGGTATCGCTCTTGGTCCCAAGCCCAGAGATTATACATTGTCCTTGAACAAGAAGACAAAGAAAGTAGCATTTGTTAGCGCACTCTCTGCTAAGGTAGCAGCAGGCGAGCTTATCGTTGTAGACGATATCACTCTTAACGAGTACAAGACCTCTACAATCGTAGATATGCTCAAGGCTCTCGGATGCGAAAAGGAAGTAACCGTGAGATACAGAGATGAAGAAACCAGAAAGGCGTTCATCGAGAATCACGAGAGAATTAAGAAAGAGAGAACTGCAAAGGTTGCAGAGAAGGCTCTCATTGTTCTTCCCGAGGTTAATAACTTCGTGGTTAAGAGCTGCGCTAATATCCCCACAGTTGTAACTACTCTTGTAAACACAATCAACGTTTATGAGATCCTCAATGCAGAAAAGGTAGTTATGACAAAGGCTGCGGTAGAAGCGATCCAGAACAAGTATGAGGAGGTAAATGCAAGATGAAATCCTATGCAGATATCATTGTAAGACCTCTTATCACCGAAAAGAGCATGGACGGCATTGCTGACAAGCGCTACACCTTCGAAGTTGCTAAAGACGCAAACAAGGCTGAAATAGCTAAGGCTGTTGAGACTATGTTCAAGAAGACCAAGGTTGTAAAGGTCAACATTATTAATATGAAGAAGAAGCCCAAGAGATACGGCGTTCACTTTGGTTACACAAGTGAATGGAAAAAGGCAGTGGTTACTCTTTCCGAGGATTCCGCTCCCATCGCATTCTTCGAGAGCATGAACTAAGAGGAGGTAGACAGAAATGGCAACAATGAAATACAAGCCGACTACCCCGTCGCGCAGAAATATGGTTAGCCCTTCCTTCGATGAGATCACCAAGTTTTCTCCCGAGAAGAGCCTGATCACAACTAAGAAAAAGAATGCCGGTAGAAACACCTACGGTAAGACCACCGTCCGTCATCACGGCGGCGGAAACAAGCAGAAGTACAGACTTATTGACTTCAAGAGAAATGTTGATGAATCCGCAAAGGTAATCGGCATTGAGTACGACCCCAACAGAACTTCTTACATCGCTCTCCTTGAGAACGAGGCTGGTAAGAAGAGCTACATCATCGCTCCTGTAGGTCTTACAGACGGCGACGTAGTTAGCGCTGGCGCAGATGCAGATATCAAGCCCGGTAACGTGCTTCCTATCTCTGCAATTCCTGTAGGTACTATTATTCACAATATCGAACTCTATCCCGGCAAGGGCGCTCAGCTCGTTCGTTCCGCTGGTGCATTCGCACAGCTTATGGCTAAGGAAAACGGCTCCGCTCAGGTAAGACTCCCCTCCGGTGAGGTTCGTATAGTTCGTCTTGACTGTAAGGCTACTATCGGTCAGGTTGGTAACCTTGAGCACGAAACTATTAAGCTCGGTAAGGCAGGTAAAACCCGTCACAGAGGCATTCGCCCCACAGTTCGCGGTTCTGTAATGAACCCCTGTGATCACCCTCACGGTGGTGGTGAAGGTAAGTCGCCTATCGGTCGTCCCAGCCCTGTTACACCAAGTCGGAGGCCAAGCGGTCTTAGGAAGACAAAAGC
>JAZNPB010000149.1:0-2645 GCA_045589435.1 Eubacteriales bacterium
ATGCAGTGCTGTGCACCGAAAGACAGCATGCAGCTCTGGGCTGACTACTTGCGAATGCTCAGAGACTCCGAGTGCGATCTGACAGATAACAAGCTGGTATATACCCATTCACTTAAACGTGAGCACGATAAGGTGGCAAGGAAGATGACGCAAATCAATGATGAGAAGCTCATCGCAGCCTTTGAACAAAAGGCAAATGACAATGAGTGGTTGGAGTTTAAGGGGAGACAGCTTTCGGCTGTCGTTCCGCATCAGCTTACCGATCTGTATGAAGAAGGACGAAAGCTTTCGCACTGTGTTGGCAGCTATGCCCGTAGTGTGATTGATGGCAGCTCCGTTATCGTGTTCCTGCGCAGGAACAATAATCTTGACGTGCCGTATTGTACGGTGGAGGTAAGAGATAAAACAATTGTGCAGGTGCGTGGATGGAACAACCGCGAAGGTAGGGCTATCCCGGATATCCGCAGTTTCTTGAAGAATTGGTCCGAGGAAAAAGGACTGATTCTTGACGTAGCGTGAGGTGGCTTTATGAGAAAAGAAACCGATCTTGAAGCCGTGAAGAAGGTTGCCAGAAGCTTCGTTTACCTTGATGTTCATATCAATGAAAAGGTGGGCTTTATCTGTAATCATCCGTATATCGGGCAGATTGCCACGGTGGTTAACGAAAATGGAACACTTAAACTGAAGGATGTTCGCAATGAAAAAGATCTTGATGATATCCGGAAGAATATACTCAAGACCATTGAGGCTGTATCAAGCTATTTGCAGTTCATCCACATTATCCGTCCACCGTATTTACCAGCATTCTTCAAATTTACGCAGCACCTTTTAAGCGCCTACGATTACTCAACCTTTCTGGGATCCATGTGGACGATCGTTGAGTTTCCAAACGTAGACGACAACATAACCGCACCTGAGTTCGTCAAAATCTTCCGTAGAGCTGACAAAGCGTTTCTGATGGACGAAGATGAGCAGAAGCAATATTCTGCTCTACCGAAGGAGATAACGGTCTACAGAGGCATCAGAGGGCGTGGAAGTCTGAAGGCGTTATCCTGGACGACCGACATCGGACAAGCCGAGTGGTTTGCTAAGCGTTGGGATAAGAATGGTAAGGTCTATTCAGCAACGGTATACAAGGAAGACGTCCTTGCAGTCTTTGCTTCAAGAGGCGAATCCGAGCTTGTCGTGGACTTTATGAAACTTGGAGATATTAAGCTGGAAAAGGAATATTGAAATGAAGAAAGCACCGCAGAATTTCTGCGGTGCTTTCTGTATTCATTGCAATATATCATATTTTGTGGTATAATAAGATATCAAGTGTCTTACTTGCGGAGCTTCTTCAGATCTGCGATCATACTTCTGGCAAACTCGATTTGCTCTGCAGACAGTCCTTCAAGCTCCTTAGCGAGCATAATGGCGTTGCTGCCAATAGCGTCCTCACTTGCAAAGAATTCGTGCGGTGTAACCTTAAGATATTCGCAGATATAAAAGAAGGCCTGCATAGACGGCAGGGATTTGCCGTTTTCAATTCGGTTGATATAGCTTTCATTCTGCCCGATCGCAAGGGACATTTCTCTTGCTGAGACTCCCTTGGCAGTACGGAGCTTACTGAGTCGCTCTGAGAGCAGATCTTCATACATAGAGTATTTCACCACCTATCGTTTCTACATAAGATATTATATGTCATACACTGCTTGATTATAGGATAGGTGGTGTTCGATTTTGCGGTTAGTAGGACATTGGATAACCTACTAACGAGAAAATGGGGTTTTATATGTTGTTTTCGCATTTGGAAACTTATACAGTCAGCTTTTTTGGTCACAGATATATTGATAATTTCAGGCTTGCCGAGGAGCAATTGACAGAGATTATTAGGGATTTACTCCTGACAAAGGAGTACGTGGAGTTCCTGGTAGGCCGTGACGGTGACTTTGATCAAATCGTATCATCTACTATTCGTCGTGTCAAACGGGACTATGGAGAGCACAACAGTGCCCACGTGTGCATCCTGCCGTATATGACAGCAGAATTTCGTGATAATGATGAGAGCTTTTATGAATATTACGATGAGGTTGAGGTAGCAGACACCACCCATCCGAAATCTGCATTCCAAACAAGAAACCGTATGATGGTCGACCGCTCGGATCTCGTTGTCTTTTACGTCGATCACGAAAGCGGCGGAGCTTGGCAGACCTATCAATATGCGATAAAGCATGAAAAGAAAATAATCAACATAGCAAAGGAAACGGAAGAAACATGACAGAAGAGCAAGTAGATAAGGTATTAAGCGTAGCGATGCGGCAGTATGTGGAAAACACTGTGGAAAATGTAGAAGCATCAGTGGAATCCGAACCGGGGATCGAGTTTAGCGACAAATTTAAGAAGAGGATCAACCGCCTTTTTCGTGAAGAAGTAGGGAGCAAAAGGGCAATGTATCCTGAGGTCGATAACGTTTACGAGAGGATGCGGAGTAGAGTTATTCGCGCAAAACTTGTAACGGAAAACAAGCTTCAAAAGTCGTTGAAAAGAGGAAATCCGACCTGATTACAGATCGGATTTCTTTTTGCAATTAGGACAGTATTTACTTTGTCGTTTGGCTCTGTAAGCAATTCGCGAGGTGTATTTGTTGCCGCATTCAGAGCAGA
>JAZNPB010000150.1:0-3540 GCA_045589435.1 Eubacteriales bacterium
TCACGAATACTGTTGAAATCCGCATAGATGACCGTATCACCGTTCAGCACCCATTCCTTCTTGGTGATGTTGTATGGTCTGACTTGACCTGCGTGCTTGAACACACCCTCAAACAGTCTGCGGTGAATGGTCATCCACTCCGCTGGCGAGAACTGAAAGCTCTTTTCACCGAGGAGCTTTGCGATTCTTGCGGAAACAATGTCGGCTTCCTTGGTCGCGTCCTCAATTTCGGTGCGCTCGGTGCGCTGCTCATAGTAGCTTTGAATGCGCTTTTGTGCCTCGTCTATACTGATATTGCCCTCGATATGCTCCTTGGCGGTATCCAAAAGATATTCAGAGGTTTTAAGACCATCAACCGCTTGCAGTCCGATAGCGGTTTGCCACGCCTCACTCTTTTCAATTTTGCCGGGCTCGCCCTGTTTTATATATTCTTCAAGTTCAAATTGCCAATTTTTCTCTGACATATTTGCCTCCATATTACTTTTCGTTTTTCTGCCTATAAATCTCTTTCAGATCCTCGATTGCCACTTCGGGGGCGAGGGTATGGAAGATCAGCCAGTTGCGGCTCATGGTTTCGGCAGGGGCTTGGCGGTAGATCTCCTTGCTATCCTCGCCTGTGGCGAAGTGCCAGAAGCGGTAGAGGTAGCCAGCCCAGTAGAGCACCTCTTTATCGTACACGGTGCCGCCTTTTGTGAGCTCGGCGTTATCGGCAATCTCTGCGAGGAGATATTCTTCGCCAGCCCATTGCATACGGTTGAACTTGGAGTCAAGCCCTTTGGCGACCTCTCCTGTCATAAACGCCTTGATGAAGGTCACGCTATCGTAACCGTTCGCGCCTGACAGCTCAAAAAGTCTGCCTTGTATATCACACATTTTCAGTTGGAGTTCGTTCATTGTGTCCTCCTATTATTTCGCCTCGTCAAGTATCTCGTCGTAGAACTTTCCTTCGCGGCGGTAGTTCTTGCAAATGTCGTTTGCAAGGTGGATGCCTTTTTGCCTGTTGGCTTCGCTTTCGTCCTGAAGGAATCTGCGCTCCATCATCGAAATGGGAAGCTCCCTTTCCACTCGAACGGCTGCACACGCCTTTTCGGTGGTCGCTACGTACTGCTTTCCGAGTTTAAGGGCGGAAAGACTATTAACGAGAGCCATATCTGTGATGCCGCCTGTGAAGAAGTTATCGAGCACGTAGAACATTCTGTCGTTTGCGATACTGCCGATCACGAGATCCTTACCTGCATCAAGCTGACTGTATTTTCCGTAGAAGTCCGTACCCTTGATCTGCTCCATTCTGCCACGGTGGTAGGCAACAAGCATTGCCCAATCGAGATCGGCTTTGATCTCAACCGAGTCGAGCTCATGCATATCGATCGACACGATGTAGAACTTGGATTTTTCGAAATCGCAGATAAGCGTCAGCGGTTGTCCGGGCTCGGTGCCCATGTAGAAGCCCTTGCCGAAGTCACACATTTCTCGGCTCTTGGGCGCGATGTCGCCAACGATACCCGACTTTGAGCCGTGGTAAAGCAGAACACGACCTTCTTCAAGTGCGATTTCCTCGGTGGCTGTCTTGATCTTATCGAGGATCATCTGATAGACGGGAACGCCCTGCGCCTTGCAGTATTCGTAAATGGTTGCTTGCGCCAATTTCGTGGGGAGCGCACGACCGTTTTCCCAACGGTTGACCGTAGCAAATGTCACGCCCAACTTCTCGGCGAAGTCGGCTTGGCTCAGCCCCAAATATTCTCTTATACCCTTGATTAGCTTTTGCATTTTATGCCTCCAATCAATATAACAAATATCATCTCTTATATTATACCAAATGTTATATCGTTTGTCAATATCCGTGCCAAAAAACATGGGTATTTTTTGAACAAAAAACAGCTTCAAAAAGTACCCATAATTTTGAAGGGCAAAAATCACCACAATCCCTTACGCCGCCTTGCTTTTTTCTGCCTGCGTTTCCTCAAATTGCGTTAGAGAGAGGCTTCATCATAACGCAATTTCACAATGATTGTCTTTTTTCTTTCCGTCCCGGGCAGTCTTCACAATTCTCCAGATTCGTGCTATTCTTAGGATGAGTTATAAAGCGAATTTGCTATGATGATCGTCGCTCTGTGCCGATTTTCCGATTGCTTTGTTCGGATTATCGCCCTCTAATATTCAGAAAAACATGGGTATTTTCGAGTGAAAATTGGCTTTGAAAAATACGCCATGTCTCAACTGCGCAACAATCCTCCTTTGCACGTTTAAAAATGAAGAAATTTTTTATGTAAAAACCACCTTAAAATCTGGGGCTCTAATTACATAAAAATTTTCGTGGAAAAGGCTTGTCTTTTCAAGGCATACAAGCGATTATCGCTCAAAAGTTACGCCAAAGAGAGCAGTCTATATGGCGCAAATTCGCACGTTCTCCGCTTTTTCAACTCCCCGGGCAGTCTTCGCCATTCACACAATTTTTTGCTGCTTTCGGAATCGGTATGGTGCGAAATTGCTTGTAAGAAATATACCTCATACTCATTCTGTTATTTCTATTGATATTTTCCTAAAATGTGATATAATGTTATTATAAAGGTGAGTGCGAGGAAGGAGGCAAAATATGGTTATAGGATGTACAAAAAAGCTACTTGACTTTTTGGGAGTAAAGCCACAGAAATTAACTTCCGAAACCGATCCGCTGTTTTCTTGGACGGCGAATCTTATCATACTGAATCGCCGCAAGACGTTGGTTGCCGTAAACAATGCGACCAAGTGCTGCTTCGTGCTTCACGGCTTGACGGCAAAAAATATTTCAAAATTGCCCGAGCTTATGAAGGACGGTATTCGCGCGGTATTGCAAAGTGAATATATTGCTCCCAAAATTATAGAAAAATATCTTGACGATTGCGGTGACGATTTAATTCTAACGCCAACGGCATCGCGCTCTGACGTGGCGTATTGCAATAAGGCGTGTGAGCGCATGGAGCGTTTTGTAAATCTGTTTGAGTCTGACATGATGCTTCAAGAGAAATATCTGCCGTGGATCAACGACGATATGATTGCCAAGGATAACTATTCGTTTGTCTATGAGAATCTGATTACGACGCTTACCGAGAGATATAGCGCACCCGTGCAGTCTGCGCACGTAGCAGAGCTTGAAGTCACGCTCGACCTACTTACTCCCTGCAAGAGAACGCTGGTCGTTCCGAGCAATCTCAATTTCTATCAGCTTCACAGGATTTTGCAAGATGCATTTGAATGGCACGACTGTCATTTACATCAATTCGTTTTGACCAGAGATGAGTATGAGCGTCCTATAAAAATCATACAGCCCGAATTTATGAAAAACGAGGATTGGCTTGCACTTGACGAAAGTCTTGAAAGCACCGACAGCACAACGGTTACCGTTCGTGAAATATTTGAATCACAAAAGAATCTCGATTATGAATACGATTTTGGTGACGGGTGGATACATACCATCAAGCTGAAGCGTTTTATTCCTAACTGTACCACGCCATATCCCCACTGTACAGAGGCGATTGGCGACGCGCCGATGGAGGACAG
>JAZNPB010000151.1:0-3896 GCA_045589435.1 Eubacteriales bacterium
TTTTTCTTCGCAATCAGCTTTTCAAGAGAGGAAATCATACTGTCTACATCCGAAAGCGCCTCGGCAATGCGTTGTTGCTCTCCTACATCAATGGGAAATGTAATCTCGAATTGATAAACTTGATTTTGCGAAAGGGTTGGGATTGCTCCACCGACAATGGTTGCTTCAATCTGCTTTTGAAACTCTGGTGTTTGTACAAAATAAGCAAATAGTTTCTTATTGATTTTGACATTCTTGAAAACAACTATCTGTGGATTTAATGTGGTTGCCCATTTTAAATTATCTACATATGCAGATTTTCCATAGGTAGATCCCGTTTTTACTAATACAACATCGCCATCTTGAAGTTTGATCTCTGGAGATTCATTATACTTATCCCACGATATAAATGTGGAGTTAGTAATATCCACTTTACCATCTTTTAAGTTTGATGGACTCAAAGAGATTGCCCCTTCGTAAGCATCCACAATATCTGCTTTTGTATAGCCTCTAAATCCAATACGACCAAAAATTGTAGATGTTTCTTTTACAGTAGCGGTTTTCCATCCTGTTACCATACAAATCCCATCCTCTCAAGATGTGCCTTAACTTTGGCTTCGTAGGATTCCACCTCATTTTCAAGGCTCGGCAATGTATCCTCATAACGCTCCGCAAGTTCCGAAACACGTCCCGCAATTTCGTGAGACGTGGTAACGTAAAGTGCCTTGATGCCATCAAAAATGGTATAGTACCACTTGCGATTAACAAGAGGCTCCTTGATCTCGTCAATGGTCAGCTCGTTATACTTTGCTTTGCAAACCTCATCCAATGCGGCGTTCAAATCCTTGACAAGCTTGGTGTATTCCTTAACCTTGGTAGAAAGATCTGCGTATTCGCAAAGAATGACAAGTTCCTCACTCTTTGGATCAGTCTTCTTCAACTCCTTGATCTTGGCATTTACTGCCTTGGCATCGACCGCATCCTTGTCGTTCAAATAATCTACAAGAACGCCGCCCTCTGCAGTTTGTTCCTCAACCAGTTCGTCCAGTTTTCCCTGTGTCTCGTCACAAATTGCCTGTGCTTCATCAATTTTTGAGCGTTCAGCCGCAAAAAATGCCGCTTCAATCAAAGCTTTGGGGATGAGTTTTCCTTCCCAGCCCTTGTACTTTTTCTTTTCCTTTTTGGTCTTCTTATCTTCGGAAATCTCGTAAATATCCTCAGTTTCACGACCTGCTTCGTATCCGTCCTGAACAAGCACGAATACATCGTCAGCCATCACTTTCTGCCAATAGGAAAGGAGAACCTGATATACATCATATTTGTCAACAAGTTCAATATCAGCATATTTGGTTATAAGGATTTCAGAAAGCTCAACAATATACGGTTTAAGTTCAACAAATTCGTCTATATTACGAAGACCTTCATCAACTTCATTCATCCAAGAGTCAAAAGCGTTGTCTATACGTTCAGCATACTCTGAAAATTCTTCATCAGCATATATAGTTGAACGCACTTCATCTTTATCAACGTTAAGCTTGTAATAACCATCACGCAGATGGGAGAAAAGTTTCTCTTTCAGCTTCGGAAAAAGTGTCCAATATCTCTCCATAGAATCCACGTCAACGGCAGGGATGCCACCGTGAAGATGTGCATCGATGTCCTGCAAATCTTCGGGAGTTGAACTATCAATATATCGTGGTATGTTAAGATTGTAATCATTCTTTACTTTTATTTCTTCATTTGGAACAAAACGAGCATATTTTGGATCATCAGTAATTTGCTCGTTGAACGTAGTAACGATTTTATAAATATCCTGTTCACGCAAACGGTTTTTATTTCCGTCTTTAACAAAATCGTGACTTGCATCTATCATAAATATACCAGTACGCTCGTCCGCATCTGATTTATCAATAACAATAATACAAGCAGGAATTCCAGTACCATAAAACAAGTTAGCAGGAAGACCAATAATTCCCTTGATATATCCTTTGTCAATGATAGCTTTTCTGATTGTTGCTTCAGAGTTACCTCTGAAAAGCACACCATGTGGGAGAATAACTGCGGCTTTACCAGTTGATTTAAGGGATTTCAGAATATGCAAAAGCCATGCGAAGTCACCGTTTTTCTCAGGTGGAGTATCACCATATCCTGAAAAACGACCAAAATCTTTTAATCCGTCAGTCCAATTCTTAAGTGAAAAAGGTGGGTTTGCAACTGCGAAGTCAATACTTTTGAGGACTGAATCGTCATTATCCTCTCTATAATGAGGATCAGAAAAAGTATTTCCTGCATAAATTTCTCCAGTTGCTTTATTATGAAGAACAAGATTCATTTTTGCAAGACCAGCAGTTGTAATTTCTTTTTCCTGACCATAAATAGCAACGTCTATAGGCGCTTCATCGGCTGCACGAATAAGAAGCGAGCCAGAACCACATGCAGGATCATATACTGATGTGTCGGGATCGTCCACTTTGTCAATTCCAATAACTTTGGCAAGGATTCGGGAAACCTCAGCAGGTGTATAAAACTGCCCTTTGCTTTTTCCGCTTTCAGTTGCAAAGTTACGCATCAAATATTCATAAGCATCGCCAAGAATATCGTCTCCGGCAGCTTTGTTGTTTTTGAAATCAAACTCTGGACGTTGAAATATAGCAATCAGTCCAGTGAGCTTGTCGATCATTTCCTGACCTTTTCCTAATTTAGCTTCGTCATTAAATCGAGCGTTTGTAATAACCCCAACAAGATTATTATTTTCAGCTTCAGCAAGTTTGGATATAACTTTATCCATTTCTTCGCCTATATTTTTATTGCCTTTAAGGTTCACAAGGTCGTCAAAGCTGCCACCTTCGGGAACAGTGATATCTGCATATTTTACATCTTTAAATTTATCGGTTACGTACTTAACAAACAAAAGTGTTAAAATGTAATCTTTATACTGCGAAGCGTCCATGCCACCGCGCAATTTATCACAACTTGCCCACAGAGAACTGTATAATTCATTTTTCTTTATAGCCATTTCTATTACCTATCTTCTTAAAAATTATTTACTTCCGTCTCGAGTTTTTCTATACCGACCATAATCTCTTCAAAACTCGGCTTTTCTCCGAACAACATATTCTGCATATGTTCGTAGTCTGTGCGAAGCTTGTCGAGGTTATAGTCGGGTGGCATCAATCGCATAGTACCACGTTTGGCAAGGTCATATCTTGCCCACGGGCAACGGTAGAACTTATCCTTAAAATCTACAACACTGGTTAAGAGATCATTCTTAAAAGCGAGATTATCCTTCCATGTGCAACGGTGGAAAAGATAGTCAAGCATATAGCAAACCCAAAAATCTTTTTCAATAATTGCTTCACTCATACCCATTTTAGCAGAGGTGTTTTGGAACAAAGCTTCACAGTCACGAGCAGGTATTGTGGCTATATTCCTCATTTTGCTCCTCCACAAATTTCTTTAATTATATCGTATATCCACGCTGTTGCATACTTTGATTCTGCAAACATCGTTGCTTTTTCATCATCCGTGATCGTTGATGAAATCTTGCTAATAATATCATCAGTAATGTTTTCTTTACCAAGTGCTTTTAATGCTTGAATAACAAGAGCAGTTTTATAAGAAACTTTCGATATTTCTTTGTTAGTAGTACGTTTGAATTTTATTGTTGTATTGCCGTAGGTGTATTCTTTGTATGTTCCGTCACTAACGTAAAGCCAAATTGCATGAACTTGTGTTGATAACCCGAGCATATTAAGCGCAGTATCACCGCAAGGAACAATAGTCCAACCATAATTACGGGCAATTGCCTGAGCAACCTTATCCGTACCGGGTGCAACATACTCTTGCAAGAGTTCGTTGAAATGCGGCTTGTAATACACTCCTCGGAGAACTCGACGCAGTACACCTTCTTCCGCGAG
>JAZNPB010000152.1:0-3652 GCA_045589435.1 Eubacteriales bacterium
TTTTTCGTTACGGGTTCCAGCATTCTTTTTCCCCCTTTCATTATGGACATCATACTGTTCTCCCATTATATAGGATCTTGACGGTTCTGTGACCCTCCTTGTGGGGGGGTAAGTGGGGGGGTATCCGAGATTTTTTTCACAAAAGGGGGGTAAAAGAGGATGGATACCCGCTTTTTACCCCAAAACGCAAAAAAGCAGCCGAGAATTTCGACTGCCTTTTGCATTGTGTTTTTATTCAGTTATAAGTCCTTACGGAGCTTGGAATCAATCAGCTCGAACAGTTCTTCTTTGTTTGAGACTCCGAGCCTGCTGTAGACCTTCCTTGTGTATTCCTTCACAGTATTGACCGTGATGCCGAGGTAGTAGGAGATCTCGCTCTGCTTTTTTCCCTTGAGCAGTTCACGGAATACGTCAAGCTCTCGGTCGGTCAGCTTCTGTACTTCCTTCGTGTCCTGAATGACTCGGTCAATTTCCTCGTCGGTATATCTCGTCTTGACGATCTTGGCTGTCACCGTGGATACGGCACTCGGTACGGGCGCATCCGTGGGAGTAACGGGGATCGGCTCGTTTTCTTTTCTTCTGCGGAGAATGATGAAGCAAACCGCGCCGCCTGCTATCAAGAGGATAACGACGGAAACAATGATCACGGGAACGGTGGGAAACTCGGAGGGCGGAGTAACCACTATCGGTTCATAAAAGGCGTAGTAGGTTACGTTCTCGGCGGTCATAAAGTTCGCGCCGTCGGTGAGCTTTTCTCCTTTACCGTCCGCAAGCGTGAACCAGCCGACAAAGGTATATCCCGTGCGTTCAATGACCTCGGGGAGAGAAAGTGCTTCGCCAAAGGTCTGCGTTGCTTCGGTCTGATTATAACCAAAGTCGAAGGTTACCTTGTAGATATTGGGGGTATATACTGCATAAATGTCTACATTTTCGGTTTCGTTGCCAACCACTAAAGGACTGCCCTGATCATAGTTCATTTCTTCACCAAGTGTCCAAGAGGTCAGCGTGTATCCCGTTTTTAACAGATCGGGTAATGTAGGTATCACGCCCGAAGGGACTGTTACCGTATGCTTCCACTCGCCGTCCGCAAAGAATCGGAAGGTTACGTCGTGATTGTTTGCGCCAACGGTAAACGTACCGTAGTAATTTTTGTCACCGAGCTTTTCCTTAATAAAGTCGGTGGAAACCGTGGGGGCGTGTACGAGATGTCCTTCATCGTTGTACCACTCTGACGGGGCAGTACTGCCGAAATAGTTGTATCCGTTTTCCTCGGTGGGCTGTTCGGTTTTAGGCAGGTGAGTTTCATATATACCGTCAACCACCAGATTTCCATAATATTCGAGATAGCTTATATCAAAGAAATCGGTGTACCACGAATACCAAAGCCATCTGTCCTCGCCGTACCCCATATAGTCGGACATATTCATTTTACAGGTGTTGCCCTCTATCGTGCAGAACAGAAGCTCTACCGAGCGAGTGCTGTAATCCAAAGAAGGAGCATAATCCGTGTATATCGCGCCCATTGCGTTTTCAGCGTAATTTTTGCGAATCTCGGTGTTGCTTACTGTTACGTTCGTTGCGCCGTTGAGATATATCGCACCGCCGAGTCCCCGCTCACTGCATAATCCGAGATTGCCGGATGCACTCTCGGTTTCGGGAATTGCTTTGTTTTCGCTTATATAGCAATCCTCAATATTCGCGTTTGATATAAGAACTCCGATTCCTCCGCCAAACGATGCCTTGTTTCCGATGATCTTGCAATTGCGAACGGTAAGAGAGGAGCCATCGTCACATCCGATTGCACCGCCGCACAGCTTATCCGCCCAAAATCTTTCGCCGCCGTAATAATAATTCGCGTCGTTCTTCTCGAAAACGCATCCCTCAAAGGTTGCAACGGTATTCTTTACGAACACCGCGCCGCCGCCGACCGCATTCTGAACAAAGCCTGATTTGTTTTCCTTAAAGCTGCAATCCTTAACATTCAGCATAACGTTTTTGTCGGCTGCCTCTACGTAGACCGCACCGCCGCCATACAACGATGCGTTGGAGGAAAAGCTGCACCCCTCCAAATTAAGCTCTAACTTATACGGCACGTTGTCGCCATGCTCCGCTTCAAGCGAGGGAGTCAGCGTGTAATCTCCATAAAACGCGCGGATTGCGGGGCCGTACGTATGCATATAATTTTTGAATTCGCAGTTTTTGAAGCTTGCGCTTGCATTGCCTTTGCATTGTATAGCATACTGATTTTTTAACGGATACGGAGATAATTCCTCGCCTTGGCTATCATAGGAAAGCTGCCAGTCCTCATCCGTCAGCGTGCTTGTGTCAAGCCCTTCGTCAAAGACGATACCCTCAAATACAAACGACGAGCTTTTGCCGCCGATCTTCGTACCGTTCAGTATGAAGCTTGCGCCCGTAAACACGGCGTTACCATCCGTCTTTCCGCTTTTTATCGTAATGTTCTTATCAATGGTAATTCTTTCAACCGTATTAACAGCGCCGGTAGAGTTAAGGTTAAAATCAATATCACCGACGAGAATGGTATCGCCGTCCTTTGCGCTATTCAATGCTTTTTCAAATTCCGAGCGCGTTGTGATCAGCTCGTTTTCCTGCGCGGACACCGCCAAGGGCAATACCGAAAGCATAAGGCTCATGATCAAAAGAACCGCAAATAAGCGCGCTATATTTCTTCGTTTCATACCGAATCCACCTCCCCGAAGTCTATTCCTCTTTCACGGCAAAACTCATAGAATTTGCCGAGCGTCATCATTTGCGGCTTGCGACCCTTATTCTCCCAACGGCTTACCGTTGGCAAGGACACACCAATCGCATCGGCAAGCTCGGTTTGTGAAAGTCCAAGCTTCATACGGACGAACTTGACCGCATCTCCAAATTCCATATTCTTGATGTTCATTTGCGCACCTCGCTTGCACAGTTAATCATTATTTATCATATTATAACACAAATCGCTTGTTTTTTCAATATGTGCAAGAAAGTATGTTTGTAAATATTTATCGGCAGAAAGGAAAAAGGCGGCACGATCTCTCACACCGCCCTCTGTCAAAACGCCCTCGCTCCGTTTCGAAACGAGGGTGTTTTGCTTTGCTTATTCTTCAAACATTTCTGCCGGGAATATAATAATATCATCCAATGTTGTTCTCTTATCGTAGCGGATAGGTGTTTCCGTTTTTTCAAAGATGTCTAAATCTACTTTGAGAAGGATGCCATATTCATAGATGCTGCCGTCCTTAACTCTTTGGTCATATTTGAACATTACATAGTAATGACCGCCGCACACATACGCCCAATCAACGTATCCGCTAACTGTTGTATCGTGAGAATAGGTTTGTTCTTTGGATAGCGTATCGGCTTGGAGCTTATAAATAGAGCGATTTCCTACCACGCAGAGCGTACTGCCGTCAAGGTACATACCGCAAAGCTGATCTTCGATTTGTAGGCGACTTTCTATTTCAAAGTTGGTTTTGCTGATGGCGCAGATCGTATTGATGCACTCGTTTTTATCTTCTGCAAGGCAGTAAATCACGGAGTCTGTTTCGAGGATTTCACAAAAGCAATTATACTCCGAGTAGCAATATTGCTGTGTGATTTTCTGTTCTGCTACGTTGTAATCAATGATAGCAGCCTTCCACTC
>JAZNPB010000153.1:0-9963 GCA_045589435.1 Eubacteriales bacterium
AAAATATCTCGCTCTTCGCTCTCGCCGATTTTATTCAGCGCTTCCTTGAGATGATTTCTCGGCATACAGCCTTGAAATAAAGGTTATCCTCTGAATGTTTTTGCCGTGTGGCGTTGTTTGTCCCCTTCCGCCAACAACTGGTGGGAGCGCTCCGCTAATGCGGGCAACTCGAACAACTTCTGTAATGTCAACTCGAACGGCAACGCGAACAACAACAACGCCAACAACTCGAATGGCGTTTCGCCCGGATTCTCTTTGCCGCCTCCGACCCACTGAGAAAATGGAGACGGTCAGCAGACAAAGTAGCCCGAAAGGGTGAAATCAGACGATAGAGAGAAGGAGAGGATGACCTTGCCCGAATGGGCGAACATAGACCCCGATGAGAGCAAGCGGACGCTACTTGCATGGCGCGGGAGAGACGGGTAGCCCGCGTTTCATGCTTGCAATCTACGCAGTTACCAAACCGTCAAGCAACTGTACGGGGGAGTGGGAATGAAAGTTGACAAGCAATGACAGGCGCGAGGCGCGGTATCAGCGCCGGAAAGCCAAGCGGGAAGCCAAAACGCAGGAGGTGCTTGCGAAGCACGGAGAGTTTGACAAGGTTTTCAAATTCGGAAACCTGTATCGGTGCTACAAGCTGTGCAGGCGAAACGTGGGATGGAAGCCATCGGTCAAACGCTTTATAGCCTGCGCTCCGAGCAACGTTTACGACCTTTACAGAAAGCTCAAAACCGGGTCATATAAGTCAAGCGGGTTCTGCACCTTCTACGTCCACGAGAGAGGGAAAACCCGACTTATACGAAGCGTCAAAATCTCTGAGCGAATAGTTCAGAAGTGCGATAACAGATACTGCCTCACGCCGATATTATCAAGAAGCTTTATCTACCGCAACTGTGCAAGCCTGCAGGGTAAAGGGCAGACCTTCACGATGGACGGCATAAAAGCCGCTCTCAGACACCACGTCAGGCTTTACGGCACCGAGGGCTTTATACTCACCTACGATTTTAAGGGCTACTTTGACAACATAGACCATGCCGTTATCTTCTCGATTCTAAAAAGGGCGATAGAGGACGAGAGGATTTTAAGCCTCAACAGGCATTTTATTGACTGCTTCGGAGATAAGGGGCTGGGGCTCGGAAGCGAATGCAGTCAGATACTCGCGCTTGCGACCGCAAACGAGATAGACCACGCATTCAAGGAGCGGCTGAGAATAAAGGCTTACACGCGGTATATGGACGACGGATGGTGCCTTGTACCGCAAAAAGAAACGGCGGAGACGGCGCTCGAAATCCTGTATGAGCTGTGCGGCAAGCTGAGAATAAAAACAAACGCAGACAAAACGGTTATCAGGCAGCTCAGACGAGGCTTCCGCTTTATGAAGATCCGCACAAGGGTGCACGCAAACGCAAAAGTAACGCAAAGACTGCCGGAGAAGAACCCGAGGTTAGAGCGAACGAGACTCAGAAAGCTTCACAAGTACGTTGACAGAGGGCTTATTTCTCTCAGCGACGTCTGGCAGGGCTTTCAGAGCTGGCGAAGCTACGCGCTGAGATTTAAGGCGCGCAGGCAGATAAACGATATGAAAGCATTTCTTATACAGAAATATCCGACCATTATGAAAAGGAGCTGACACAATGGCACTTATAGTCGAGCATTTTAAGCAAAAGGGCATTCCGAAAGTCTACATATACTCCGACCAACAGATGTACATAGCAAAGGGCGACGATATGTACTGGGACGCAATCGACCTCGAGGGCGAGGAGGTACATTACACCGAAACGGATATACCGCTTCCGATACCCGAGCCGGAGCCTCAGCCCGAAGGAGAAAACGAGGGCGATGAGTGACGTTATAGAAGCTCTTTGCAGAGTTATCGAGGAATGCCTCGCGGTAATCAGAGACGACGCAAAGAGAGCGGAGCTTACCGCAAGATATAACGCCGTTATGGGCGAAAGCACGTTTGAAAGGGAGTGATAGCGATGGTTACGCTGAATGTATGGGAGACAATACTCTCGGGCGCGGCAATTATCGGCGCGATAGTTGCGATAGTGGGCTATTTTACAAAGGTAGTCCACTGGGTGGACAAGCAGGAGGCTCAGGACAAGGACATTAAGGCAATAAAGGAAGAGCAAACCGTTCTGACCTACGGAATGCTCGCCTGCCTCAAGGGGCTGAAGGAGCAGGGCTGCAACGGTCCTGTGACGGAGGCAATAAATAAGGTGGAAAAACACTTAAATCAAAAAGCTCACGAATAAGGAGGAAAAGACAATATGAGCAACAAGGTTTATGACGTTCTTAAATTCATCGCCCAGATCGGGCTCCCCGCGCTCGGAACGCTTTATTTTGCGCTCGCTTCGATATGGGGATTTCCTTATGGCGAGCAGGTAGTAGGCACGATAACGGCGGTCGATACCTTTCTCGGCGCAATTCTCGGCATAAGCTCCGCGAGATACAACGCAAGCGGTGACGATGATGACTGAGGACATTCTCCGCTATCGCCTCATCAAGACTATGATCACGTGGTGCGGAGGCAAAAAGGGCGGGAGTGAGCACCTTGAAATCCTCAACACCTACAATTCTCATACCCCGCTTCCGAGGGGCTACGCCGTCAAGCCTACCGACGCATACTGCGCGACCACTGTCTCGGCGGCAGCTATCAAGTGCGGAATAGGCGATAAGACGGTCATAGAGTGCTCCTGCGCCGAGCTTATAAAGCAGGCTAAAGCAAAAGGCTGGTGGGTCGAGAACGACGGCTACACACCGAAGATCGCCGATCTCTGCCTCTACGACTGGCAGGACAGCGGCAAGAGCGACAATGCGGGCGCTCCGGATCACGTCGGAATGGTAGTCGCAAGCTCAGAGGAGGGCTTTACCGTCGCCGAGGGCAATATGTCCGGCGGGGCGATAGGGTTCAGATTTATGGAGCGCGACGGGCGGTATATCCGAGGCTTTATCTGCCCGGACTACGCGGCGATGTGCGAGGAGGAACGGATTGCCACGGCTCCTGCGGAGCCTCGCAATGACACTAAACGAGTGAGATACTACGCGCACCCCGATTACAGCTACGTCACCGTCCTCGAAATTCCGAAAAGCACTATCGACAGCCTTGACTTTGCGGAGGCAAAGCAGCCGCGCGAAACGCTCAAAGCGTTTTACGGCAGGCAGGAAGCAAAGCCCGACGTTGTTATAAACGCAGGGTTTTTCTCTCTTGCCGACGGTACGCCGTGCTTCGGGCAGATAGACAACGGCGTGACGAGAGTTTACGACACGCGGTATAACGAAGGCTTCGGCACACAGTACAAGGGCGGCGAGCTTCAGTACGGCTTCTTCGTAAATGGCGGGTGGCACGATTTTCTCTCCGCCTATCCTATGCTTGTCAAGGGCGGCAAGGCGCTGACGGCGTGGGATTACGCGACGGAGCTCGATTATAAGGCGGTGCGCTCGATAATCGGGTACAACGCAAAGAGCATTTTCTACGTTCACGTCGGCAAGCCGGGTATGAGGTTTGCGGAGATGGCAAAGCTCATGGAAAAGCTCGGCTGTGAGTACGCCATGAACCTCGACGGCGGCGGATCTGCTCGTTGTCTCCTGCAAGGCAAGGTTATCGGAACGCCTACGGAAAACAGAGCGGTGGACAGCGTATTCGCCGTTTATCTCAAGAACGGCGCAAAGGTAAACCCCTATCCCGTGCCGAACGGAGCAACGCTCAGAAAATGGAATCTGAACGTTACCGCAAATAAATGGCTTCAATGGGAGCTGAACGAGCGCGGATATGACTGCGGCGCGGTGGACGGAGTATTCGGCGCGGCGACTGAAAGCGCGGTCATTGAGTTTCAGCGCAAAACGCTCGGTCTTGCCGTTGACGGCGTTGCGGGAGCCAAGACGATCGAGGCGCTTTTAGCGTAAGTTCAGAGTAATCAAATAGTTACTCTAACGCACAACACGCATTTATTGCACGGCAAAAGAAAAGGAGAGACAACGATGCCCTTAACGAACGGAAGATATACAGCTCCGACATGGGTCAACGGGCAGGCTCCGGCAATAAACGCCGCTGAGCTTCAGGCTATGACGGACACCATTTCGGACAATCAGCCGAGAACTGCTGCGGTCACGCTTACTGCGGGCTTGTGGAGCGGCTCGGGACCATATACGCAAACCGTGACAATAAGCGGGCAAACGATCACAGCGAACACAAGAGTCGATCTGCTGCCGAATGCCGGCATTATCAGCCAAATGGAAAACGACGGCGTAACGGCTCTTTACGTGACAAATAACAACGGCACGCTTACAGCCACCGCCTTATCAGCGCCCCCCTCCATAACTATTGTAATTTCGGCATTATTGCAGGAGGTGTGTCAATGAGTATAACAGGAAGCGGATTATTCGCCGATAAGCGCGCTACAGATCCGAGTGCGCTTATCTCTCCTGTGCCAATCGCAAAGGGCGGCACAGGCGCGGCAAACTCCTCAGCGGCAAGAAGCAATCTGGGAATTACACCGGCAAATATCGGAGCGGCACGAATTGAGGTAAAGACCTACGTGGGAACCGGAACCATCGGACAGAGTACGCCGACAAGCGTTACTTTTTCATTCACCCCAAAGCTTGTATGGATAGCGCAAGGCGACTATAGGGCTTTAATGATGGCGCCCGTTGGGACTATTAGCAGTGATTACACAAACGGATTACGTGAACAGGCATTGCTGATGTACGGAGCGCCTACTACGAAAATGTTTTCAAACGACCATTCCGGCAGTTGGCAGATCAATTATACTCTGTACCTTACATGGAGCGGAAACACGGTGGAATGGTACAGCAACGCAGACACAAGCACCAACTTCGGCGGACAGCAGCTAAACAAGAGCGGCGCGACATACTATGCGCTTGCGATAGGCTGATAAGGAGGATTGCAAATGTATTACATCAATTCCGAGCCAACCGAAGCCGGCAGCTACGGCAATCCAAGAGGAGAAAATTTCGAGGGCGCTCTTGCGCTGCCCGACGAGCTTCTTAATGATTACATTGAAGCAAAAGGCTTTGTACATCTCGAAGCCACAAACGGCGTTGTGTCATTAGTGCGGATAAACAGAAACGCCTATGATGCGTATATAAGCTCTATTCCCGAGCCTCAGGCAGACCCGCAAACCCGTATTGCCGAGCTAAAACGCAACCTCGCTGATACCGATTACATAGCTTGCAAAATAGCCGAGGGAGCGGCAACGCGAGAAGAATACGCAGATATAATCGCACAACGACAAGCTTGGCGCGATGAGATAAACGAGCTTCAAAAACAGTAAACAGGCTTTTCCGAATAAGATACCGAAAGGACGAGGAAAATGGTAAGCAATAGTATAACCGAAGAGGATATAAGGCTGGCGACAGACTATATAGCTAACGCCGTAAAGGAGCAATGGGTCAGCGAAACGGCGCCGAAGTGCCTTGACAAGTATAATATCGAGGTGGACGGCGAAGCCCTGCCGCCGATGTACGCCGTAAACAGCGGGAAGAAGGCAAGGTTTCTTATGCTGGCTTTTTGCGTTGCCTATCTTCACAAGGAGGTAAAGAGCGACGAAAAGGACGGCGACCTTATGGACGAGGAGGAATACGACCTCTGGGCGGGAAACCACATATTTTGTCAGATAAACCGCCTCAAGTCGAATTTAGCCGTTAAGGACAAGTGCTTCGACATTCTCTCCGACTATGCCGACCTCGAAAAGCGGCTCTCCACACAGATAAACGCTCTGCTTGCGGTGCAGAATGACAGCGTTATGCGTCAGGCACAGTACAACAAATCCGCGATGAAGGAGCTTCCCGAGGTAATCGGCGAGCTGCAAAAGCTTCAGGAACTGTGGGGAGAGACAAATGAGAGTATGTAGAACTAATCTACATACTCCCAATGAAAGCCATAAGCGGTTTTTCTGCGCCCACGGCAACAATCATAAATTGATGGGGCGCTTTTCCTGCCCATTGCGATAGAAGCAGCATACCCAGACTCGTATACAATATTTGTCTCAACGCATTTCACTCGTTTGCGAATGGTTGATTTGTTGAGATCTATATACGACTTCCTCTTATTGTTCCATGCTTCTTCGCTGTCGCATGTATAGCGCCAGTGGTATCCGCCTGCGGTTTCTTGCTTCGCATTGCAGCAATCGCAAACACAAATCTTTGTAACGCCAGCAAAAACCGACGCCTCATAAGAAGACGGAAAAATATCTTGTGTTTCTACACATAAAACCGGCTTTTTCTGAGCAGCGGACATATTTGCCCGTGCAGTTTCTGTTTTCTTTATCCCACGCATAGCTAAACATACCCGTTTGCGAAACTCATTTGATTCCCATCGTTCCTTTGCACTAATGCCAACGGCAATAGACCTTTCAGGGTGCTGCTGATAGTGACGCTTTCCACCATCGCTTATTGCCTTTGACATTCTTCTTCGGTATTCCTCGTCCTTCCAAACACGGCGCATTGAATTGCTGATTTTAGTTTGAATGGTCTTATCCTCATAGGATTTGATTACGCGAAGGCGTAGCGCTTCCAAGTATTCTGGATGCAATTCAAAGAATCTTTTCTTAGATTCACTTAGTTTCTTTTTGGTTGTTTCTGAAACAATGAATTTTGCGTCGCCTCCAGAAGTGCAGTTGTACCCATACTTGGGATCATTGCTCTTAAAAAGAAGAATGTATTCCTGCTCTTTTTCGGTAGCCTCTTCTCTGGTCAGATTCTCCGCGAGAATCTCATGAGAAAAATTATCCCAACCATATTTCTTAATGGCATTTGCTATCGCAGGCTGAGAAGAATACCCAGAACCATTCCTCCATCTGGCTGATGGCGTGGTGCATGTAATGCCTATATAAACTTTGCCGCTGGGACTTGTATGTTTATATACACAGTTATTATGTTCTTCCATTTTGAAGCCTCTCAATTTCAGACTCTTTTACAAGCCATTTCCGACCCACCTTTACGGCACGAAGGGTTCCAGACTTTACCCAGTTTAATACGGTCTGACGAGTAACAGAAAATATATTGGCAACCTGTGAGAGCGAATACATCTTTTCCACGAATAACACCTCCATTATTTATTCTTATTATAGCAAATTATATGCTAATTGTCAAGAGAGGGAAGCGAAATGACCGACATTTCTTTTACATCACCAACGTACCCATATAAGCGCGTAATCGCCGCAAATACATTACGCGGCGCGGAGCTCATTCCGTACAAGATACTGACCTATCTTCTGGACATGCCGGACAGCTTCGGCTATGAGCCGCAGGACGACAACGAGAGACCGAGAGTGCGGCTTATAAAATACCTTTACTATGACGGTGCTCTGCCGCTCAGCGAGGCGCTTCCCACGCCAAAGGAGAAGCAAAGCCTGCTCTTTGACGCCACAGCGCCCGACATAAATACGGATTTTCAAAAGAGCCTGCACCCAAAAGGGTACAGATTATACCCGCAAAGGGTTATAAAAGAAAGTGAGCTTACTGCAAAAACGCTTCTCAAATGCTACGTTTCTCACGTGTCAGACCCCGACGAGTATCAGACGAGCATCGGAATCACGATTGAAATATGGACGGACTCAAACCTCGTGAGCAATCTTAAGAGCACGGCTTACGACAGAGTGTGGGACATAGAGCAATGCCTGAGAGAAGCGCTTAACGGCGTTGACATCGGGGGCGTGGGGTGCCTCAGATTTACACGGAGGCACAACACATACAACGGCTCGGAGCCTATATGGACGGACGGAGCCTTTGCAGGCAGAGCGGTCAATTTCTCTGTTGCATGGGCTGAAGGCGGAGGAGAAAAAATAAATGCCTATTCTTGAATTTCGGTTTCTTCGGGAGGAGAATATTTAATATGGAAATACTTCCGATAAACATATTGAAACGCATAGCAAAATATGAGGACGTCGAATACGGAGGACTGACGCTCTGCCCTGTAAGAGTTGACGACTACGACGACTTCCTTATATCCAAACCGGCGCTCGAGGTAATGCACCAGTCATTAGGCATTAAATATATGAGAATGCCGCTCCTCTCGGCGCTGTATGCTATCGACTTTGAAGCTGCTTTGAGCGGTCAGACGGCAACGGGACTTTTTTCAAGAGCGCTTCTCGGTCTTGCCCTTTCCCTGCGGCTTGGGGCAGGAAAAAATTCAGAGGAGCGACTGAAAATGTTTCAGATTGCCGTAGACCGCAATAAGCCCGACAAGCTGCTGAGGCTCAGATTTACGGACAATGACGGCGCGGAAAAAGAAATAACCCCGGCGCAGTATCAGACGATCCGGCAAATCATAGCAAGGCAGAACGGCGTAAGCTTAGAGGACGAGACAGCAAATCCCGCAATCGTGAAATCCCGAAAGGATATGCAGAGCGCGGGGGCAACTCAGCTCGACGCCGCGCCCGACAAGCTCATTTCTATCGTTGCCGCCCTGTCAGGCACCGACGAAATTGAGATTTACAGCTGGCCTATTATGAAGCTCGAAAAATACGCCGCAAATTACGAGCGCATTCTGAGCTACATAGTATGCGGAGTCGGAGAGATGAGCGGCGCTACGTGGAAGGGCGGAAATCCCGTTCCTCACCCGTTTTACCCGCGAACCGAGGGCTCCGCAGGCTTCGCCTCCGCTTTTGAGGGAGAAGCCGAAGGCAAAGAAAAAGCGCAGAGGCTTCAAGCTGAAGCGCAGAACATTGAAGCACAAATCAAAAATCATTCATATTAAGGAGTGAATTTCATGCTTACCTTTACTGACACCAAGAAATACGTCATGGGCATCGGAACTGCTTACGCAACCGACGTTGCTACCGGCGACGTTAAGTTCTGGAGCGACAAGTTTCAGGAGGGCAACAAGACTGTAAGCGCTACCGAGCAGGTTCTTAACGCAGGAATCGGCAACGGACCCGCTGTTATCCTTTATTCCGACCCGAATATCACCGTAAACTTCACTCAGGCTGACTACGACGAGTATATCCACGCCGCCGCTGCCGGCGCAACCCTTACTTACGGCGCACCTGTTGAGGTTTGCCAGACTATTACCGCCACCGGCACGACCCTTACTATCGACACCGCTCAGGGAACTCCCATTGCCGGTCCCGGCATGACAAATGTCCTTGCCTACGTTCAGCAGGTCGGAGCCGGCTCCACGGTTGCGCAGGGCGGCGTCGCATATACCGTCGGCACAAACGGCGCCATTTCCGGCTTTAACGCTGTGGTGGGCACCACCTACCTTGTAACCTATTACAAGGCTCAGGCAAACGCCTCTCTCACCACCTACGGCGCAAACTTCAAGAGCGCTGTCGTTCGCTTCGTCTATCGCCAGCCGATCTACACGAACTTCAACGCCGCGACCAATCAGGGCGACCTCTGGGGCTGGAAGATCACCATTATCCCGTTCCTCAAGCTCAACCCCTCCACCGCAACTCAGAACGGCTCCCAGACCGCTTTTACCACCACCGCCATCACCGGCCGCGCGCTCACCTACGACGACCCCGTTATCGGCGAGTGCGCAGACTGCACGCTGTCCGGCGCTCCGCTTGCCTACACTGTTATCGCTCCCTGCGCAACTGACGGCGGCATAGACGGCATTATCGGAGTTCTCGGCGGCGCCGTTGCGCTCACTGTGGGTCAGACCTATCAGCTTCGCCCCGCCGTAGTTGTCGGCAACAACATTTCCTACGGCGTTCCTGCCACTGACTTCACCTATGCGACCGCCAGCGGCTCTATCGCCACCGTCGGCGCCGCCACCGGTCTTGTCACTGCGGCAGGCGCGGGCAGCACCACCATCACCGTTACCTACACTCTCGGCGGCACCGCCTACACCCATACCATCGACGTAGACGTTACCGCAGCCTGATAACAGCACGAAAGCGGCCGACCACTTAAAGGTCGGGGGCATAGACAAGGGCAAAAAAGCAAATTTTTGTTTTTGTCTATGGGAAGAGAGGAGGGGAGGAAATGGCTGATATA
>JAZNPB010000154.1:0-6320 GCA_045589435.1 Eubacteriales bacterium
GAGGACATTTTATGGCATGATTTTCATCATAGGTTTTTTATTCTCATAATTAGGGCTTTCCGTGTTAAGATGTGCGGATAGCCCTTTTTATTTTATTAGGAGTTCTACCTTCAATTTATCAGAGGTTTTAGAGCAAATAGATAAGCCCCGATTTTCATCGGGACTTGTTCTTGTGGGGATATTTCCATCTTGTCATTGCAAAGAATTATCTCTTTTACAAGATATTTGATTAACGTTTGAGATTCGAGGGTTAATGCCGCTTTCTACTGTAATTAATTTTTAAATAACGGTATCTATTAATTACACTTCTCTAATTACATGATTTTTTCTATATTCCAGAGGCGTTTTGGCAAAGCGTTTTTTAAAGGCATTTTGAAAATGGGATTGGCTAGAGAAACACAGGTAGTTGCTGATCTCACTTATAGGCTTGTTTGTATAACGAAGCAGAGATTTTGCTTCACGAAGTCTGCATTCGTTTATGTACGCACCGATACCCATTTTGAGCTCTTGCCTAAATCTCTTGAAAAGGTACGCACGGCTTTTGCCCGAAAAGGCTACTACATCCTCTGCTGTAATAGGTTCGTTTATGTGGGTGGAAATGTACTGCATACAGGTGTATATTTCTCTTGACACTCCATTAGGAAGCTTCTGCGCGGCAACTCGGCTTACAAAGTCCATCGGCATATTGTACTGAAGATTTTTAACGGCCTCAACGCTTTGCAGCTTTTCGCACTCCTGAATGTAGGTGTCGATAAGCTGATATGTTTCTTCAATGTCCATTCCACCAGGAATGGCGGCAAATTTGCCAATAATCGTAACCAAACCGATAAAAAGATTTTTTGCCTGACGGATGGGCGTTTCCGCAAGCTTACCTTCGTTTGCGGTATTTGGTATTTTGGCAGAGGCAAGTAGGAACTGATTAAGCTTTTCCACCTCACCATTTTTTATAATGTCAAGCATTTGCTGCTCAAAGGGATAGGTTCCGTGAGGTCTTGATTCCTCGCGTGCCTGAAAATTCTTTTCGGAATGTTGCTGACCAATAAGATCCTGAAAATCTGTATCGGTTATTCCAAAGGAATCGGCAATAGTTCTCGCCTCCCCTGTTAGAACAAAATGCTGAAACAGCATAAGATTCAAAAACTGATTATACGTGTATTGCGGTATTCCGCCGAGAAATGACGCAATGTCAGCAAATCGGTCGGACGATATGGCATTTTTACTTATATACGTCCTGATAAAATCCTCTGTTACGGGTGTAGAATAGGCAGGTCCAAAGACAAGACAAAACTTTTCATCCGAGGATCTTACCATACCAAAATATCCTGTGTCGGATGATACGGTAATAGCAGGTGATTTCATATCGAAAAGCTTGGGAAAAACAAATGGATAGGGATCTCCCTCGTCATAAAATCCCGCCGATGACACGAAGTTTCCATCCTCATAAAGCGCCACGGGAAGATAATGCGATGCGTAGAATAGTTCCGGATAAGCGTATATATTTTTCATAAAATCTCCAATTCGTATACTTTTATGTATAATTATATACTATTATGCAATATTTTGCAATAGAAAAATGATATAATTATGATAAAATACCGAAAGTATGGGGTTTTTCTATGATTTTGGATTTTAATAAGAGTTGGATTTTCTATAAGCCTGGTGAATGCGGAATAGAAATTGATCTGCCTCACGACGCTATGCAGACTGAAAAACGATCGCCTACCGTGAGAAACGGCATAAACTCAGGCTATTTTCCGGGCGGAAAATATGTTTATGAGAAGATTTTTAACGTCGATGAAGTAGATCTTGGTAAATCCTTCGTTCTTCACTTTGAGGGAGTTTACCATAATTCAAGGGTTCTCATAAATGGAGCCTTGGCAGGTACGCACCGCTATGGCTACACTGCGTTTGACATTGATATTACCGACTATATTAAGGAAGGTGAAAACGCAGTTACCGTGCTGGTGGACAACTCTCTTGAGCCGAACTGCCGTTGGTACTCGGGCTCGGGCATTTACAGACCTGTTACACTTCTCATCCGAGATAAGTGCTACATAAAAGATGTCAGTATAACCACAAAGAGCATCCGCCCTGCAGTTGTAGAGATTTTAGCCGAAAGCACTGCAAAATGTAAACATGGGTTAGAAATATTTGAGGAAAACAAGCTTATTTATAGCGGAGAGTGTGGCGAGATAACCATTGATAATCCTCGCCTTTGGAGTGCGGAATCGCCATTTCTTTATACCGCAGTAATAAAAACAGATACCGACGAAAGAGTTGTAAGATTCGGCATCAGAAGCCTTAAGTGGAGTGCAAAAGAGGGACTGACTGTAAACGGTGAGAGAGTTTTTCTTCGCGGTGGTTGTATTCACCACGATCACGGAGTTCTTGGTGCTTGCGAATACAAGGATGCAGAGGAGCGAAGAATTAGAATTCTCAAGGAAAACGGCTTTAATGCCGTGAGAATTGCCCATCACCCCGCATCGCAGATAACTCTTGATGCTTGCGATAAGCTTGGTATGTACGTTATGAACGAAACCTTTGACGGTTGGTACACACCGAAGACCTATCACGATTACTCAAGATGGTTCTATGATGATTGGAAGGGTGATATAGAGGCGATGGTGCGTTCTGCTAAAAATCACCCATCTGTCATTATGTATTCAATAGGTAATGAGGTTACCGAAACTGCCGAAAAGAAGGGGGCCGCCCTTTGCCGGGAGATGACCGACTACGTTCACTCGCTTGACAATACCCGACCTGTTACAGCAGGAGTGAACGTACTGCTTAACGTTTATACAAACCTCGGTATGGGTGTTTACCGTGACAAAGGTGATTACAAGCCAGAGCCTCTGCCAGAGGGAAAGAAATATAAAGAAAAGAAGACCAGCTCAGCATTCTTTAACGCCCTGACACAAAAGCTCGGCAAGCTGATGTTCTTTATGAGCTCGGGTAAGCCGGGAGATGCTGCATCAAAGGGTGCTGCCGACGGACTTGATATTCTCGGACTCAACTACGCTTCGTCAAGATATGATTACGATGCTAAAAAATACCCCGATAGAATTATGGTTGGCGCGGAAACTATGGCAGCTGACCTACCGTACAACTGGGCAAGGGTTAAGAAATATCCCCAGCTTCTTGGCGATTTCGTGTGGAGTGCTTGGGATTATCTTGGCGAGACCTGTATGGGCTGGACATATCACTCGTATAAAGGGTTGCCCCTCCTTGCGAATCAAGGAATGATAGACATTACGGGAAAGCCGCTGGCCTCTATGGGCTTTATGCAGGTAGTATGGGGACTTCGAGAAAAGCCATACATTGCAGTTCGTCCTCTTAATCACGCAGATGAAAAGCCGTCCAAGGGCTCTTGGCAGTTTACCGATGCGATTGATAGCTGGAACTGGATTGGATATGAAGGAAAGGTGGCGACCGTTGAGGTGTACGCAAGTGGTCATTCCTTAAGGTTAACGTTAAACGGCAAAGAAATCGCCACAAAAAATCTAAAGGACTTCAAGGCTATCTTCAAGCTACCTTATAAGAGGGGCGAGCTAAAGGCAGAAGCTCTTGACGAAAATGGAACGGTGATTTCAACGCATAGCCTATTCTCGGGTGATGAGAAAATAAATCTTTCGGTAGTACCCGAAAAAAGCGAATTGTCGGTCGGAGAGCTTTGCTATATTTCAATTGAGTTTGTGGATAGTAAGGGACTTCTCCTTCCCGATATTGAACAGAGGGTTGAAATATCGGTTGAAGGCGGTCGGCTTCTTGGATTTGGAAGTGCGCTTTACAAAACCGACGATTCCTTCGGCAATAGTTTCTATAATTCCTATCGCGGAAGATGTCTTGCAGTGGTAAAGGCAACCGAGAAAGGAAATATAAATATATCAATCAATTCAGCAGGTGTTGAATCTGCAGAGATAAAATTGGAGGTTAAATAAAATGGCAACAAAGAAACGTGGCTTGCTTTCAAATTCAATATTTGAAAAGCCCTTTATGGACTCAAAAGCAAATACTAACACAGTGACTACGAAGGAATGGGTGTTCGGCCACCTTATAGGCCCTCTCGGTATGATATTCGTAGTAAACACCATTGCCGCTTTGGTTGAAAAGTTCTTTACTCAGCAGACTGGTGCTATGTATGGCGTAGCAAACGTTGAAATGATAAAGCAAATGGGCGGCTGGTATGAAATAATTATGACTGTTGCAAAGGTGCTGGCTGTGGGAATAGGTCTGCTTAACGGACTTCTTATTCAGAAGACCAACTCCCGTCAGGGTAGAATGCGCCCCTGGTACCTTATCTTCGGCTTTGTATCTATAGCTATAGGTAGTCTTATCTTCCTGTTTCCCGGAAACACTTTAGGTGATGCATATTGGTATTATTTCTTCTTCCTTCTTATTTGTTATCACACTGTAGGTGCAACATATTTCTATCTGTTCAGAGATACCATTTGCTCGCTCACAACCCGTGATCCCAAGGAAAAAGCGAAGATACAGTTCATTCGTAAAATGTCCTGGACACTTCTTTCGGGTATCGTTATCGGAATGGTATTCAATATGGTGCTTCTTCCTATGTGGCTTGAGAAGGACATTAACGGTTATCCAATTCTTATGGTAACTATGTCCATTATCGCAATTCCTCTGCTTCTTCTTGAATATTTCTACACTCGTGAGAGAATTATCGAGGACGTGAAGGAAGAAGGACTTCTTGACGAGAAAAAAGTTCCCCTTAAGGATCAGATGAAGGCTCTGCTTTCAAACAAGTATTTCGTTATTCTTATTATCATAGCAACGCTTTCGGGCATCGTTGATAACTTCAAGGGTGGAAATGTTCAGTACTTCTACATCAAGTTTATGCTTGACGGTGTGAACAATCCGCTTATGTACACCATATATCAGGTTGTAACCGGTGTGCCTCTCGGTATCGGTGCATTCCTTATTTATCCTCTTTCCAAAAAGATTGGAATCAAGAACGTAACCATCGGCGGTTATGCACTCGTTCTTATTGGAAGCGTTATGGGTATGCTGTTCCCCTCAAATCTTGTTATTGCCATGATTGCAGGCTTCTTGAGACATACAGGCTGGCTTCCCAATGCTTACATATTCGCAACTCTTCTTTGCTACGCTTATGACAGCATAGAATTCAAATCCAAAATGCGTCTTGAGGGTATGATGGGCGTTGCAATTATTACGGCTATCCAAAATCTTATATATGCTCCGTTTGCCGGAGGATACGAATCTACTATTCTGAAAATGGGCTTTGTCGACGTTGAGGGTATTATCCCCGGAGATGACGTGCTTAGCTTTATGACACTTGCATTCTATCTGTTTGACGCAATTCTTGCGGCGGCAGTTGTAATTCTTCTTCCTCGTGTAGATGTTGAGAAAAAGCTTCTCGAAATGAATGCAGAGCTTCTTCGCAGAAAAAAGGAAGCAGTGCTTGCTAAGGGCGAGGAATGGATTGAGCCCGAGGAACTTGAAAGAATTGAAGAAGAAAAAGCTGCTGCAATACGTGAGGAAAACAGAATTGCCGACCTGAAGGCAAAATGTGAGAAAAAGGGACTTGATTTTGAGACCGAGAACGCAAAATACCTTGCAAAACAGGCAAAAAAGAGAAAGTAAAAAGTTCCTTTTATAAGGAGATTGTTATGAAATTCCAAACCTACGGTAATACCTCCCCAGAAATATCTGAAAGAGAGATAAAGCATAGAGCGCTTGCAAGACAAGTCGCCGCAGAAGGCATAGTTTTGCTTAAAAATGATGGTGTATTGCCCATTAAAGCGACTAAAGTTGCTCTCTATGGTCCCGGTAGCAGAAAAACTGTTAAGGGTGGCTCGGGTAGCGGTGATGTGCATGAGAGATACAGCGTGACCATAGAAGATGGACTAAAAAATGCCGGATTTATATTTCCAACTACTCTGTGGATGGATCGTTTTGTAGAAAAATACAACACCGATGTTGCACTCTGGAGAGCCGAGGTTGAGGAAAAGATAAAGGGATTCGGCCCAATTCAAACAATGCAGATGTTTGATGTCATTCACGAGCATCCGATGCCTTATCCTGCTTGCACGCCTATTCTCGCCGATGAGCTTGCCGATGAATGTGATACTGCAATATACGTTCTCTCTCGTCAGGCGGGAGAGGGATTTGACCGCAGAGTTGAAAAGGGAGATTATCTTCTCTCGGATATCGAGGAGGAAAGCTTAAAACTTCTCTCAAAACACTATAAAAAGCTTATTTTAGTACTGAACTGTGGCGGAGTAATTGACCTTTCCATACTTGACGAGATCAGAATTGATGCGGTAATCTTCTACGGTCAAGGA
>JAZNPB010000155.1:0-6373 GCA_045589435.1 Eubacteriales bacterium
CAAAACCATAGCCTCGTTCGTATGCAGAAAAAAGCCAAAAAATCCCCGTTCTTATGCACAAGGATTTTGCAAGAACCGAACGGCTTAGATGACAAGTTTTCAAATTCAACTTTAACCTATACTGTATGTTTTGCTATGAAGTGTTTTACAATAACACTTTCTTTGATACCATCTATATCTGTTACAACCAAATATTTTGCTTTGCCGACGGCACTTAAAAAACCTTCATATCTTAATCTTTGTGCTGTGGCATCCGGATAATTAAGAGATGGTGAAAAGTATATAATATTTTCGGGATTATCATTTAAAACCTTTTGTGTCATCTCTTTCATAGACGCAAAATCGTCAATCCCCACATAAGGCAATGATTTCACTCTGTTTCCTACTGCAACAATAGGTATATCAAAAAGATTGAGATAATTCTCAAATTCAGCTCCGCTGTTTACGGAACATAAAATAATTCCTTTTACCCCCATATTATATAAATTACGGATGCACTCTATTTCATACTGTTTGTCATAATGGCTCATCATAACAATAGTACCAAGGCCTTCTCTTAAAGCATACTCTGCTTCGGTTATAAGATCAGAAAAGTACTCGTTATTAAGATTAAACACAATAACTCCTATTTGCCCGACAATTTCATCTGCAGAGGTACTGACATATTCACGATACCCATATTGCCTTGCAACATCAAGTATTTTTTGCTTGGTCTCTGCTTTGATGCCATGTCTGTTATTCAAAGCTCTGTCAACAGTTCCTTGCGAAACATTACATATTTTTGCAATCTGAGAAGTTGTTATTTTAAGGCTTTTCATATTTCAATCTCCACACCATTTAAAATATTTATTTCCTTAAAATTAATTATACCATGTTCAAATTTAAAATCAACATTTTTCCCGTCAATTTTCAAGTTTTTAATACTTTCAAGGCATTTTAAACCTAATGATTTAAGTTTCAACCGACCTTCATATACGTCAATCTTCACAGAACCACTGTTAAATTCAACATTTCCCCATGCATCAGCAAGGCTCCAAATACACTTAAAATTATTTGTTTTATACGGATTAAATCCTATATGGTTATTCGGCATATCAAATTCAAAACCGCAAAGTATCGGTATGAGTGCGTAACTTGCCATCGAACGTGCATAATTACTTCCACACTCAAATTCGTTCCAAGGATTTCTTTTTTTACCGTCAAACCTGTCTCGTATTGCTTTTACAACCTTAAAACCATCCTGAAACTTTCCTTGCGAGCACAAAAGTCCTGCAAATGCATACTCGAATCCCGTCATTGTTTCTTCGCTATATGATATAGGAATTTCGGGCTTTTCCACTTCTTCAGGATAATCACATATACCGTTCCGGCCTCATCATTGATGGCAAAAACCCGCCAGTGATTAACAAAATCACGCATTGTAGGTTTAAAGTTATTTTTCATCATTTCAGATAAAGCGCAGGCCCTTTGTTCCTTATCAAAAATTTCACCTAATCCTAATATTCGCATGCCATTGTGCGAGCATTTGATCGATAGAAGACCCCTCTGCAATTTGATATTTTATTTGATTTGTTTCGTTATTCCAGTAACTTTCTGATGCATCGAATTTATCTGTTATTTCTTTGTTGGTTATATCAACCTTTTGAATAAAGTATTTGCCATTAAACAAATTTTCCTTTGTCCATTTATATCCTTTTTCAAACAACTGACGATATTCTTGTGCTTTTTTTGTATCATTTAAAAATTCTGCCATTTCTGTAGCAGTTTTAAGTGCCGCAAGATACATTCCTTCAAGCCATGATGACGGGCCGAAAAGCTCCAAATCCAGCGTGTGATGTTGTCTTCCTTCAAGCACTCCGTCCTTGTCTAAATCCCAGCAATCCTCGTTTTGATCGCTCCATGCATATTCTAAAACTTTTTTTATATTATCCCAGTTATCTTTAAGCCATTTATTGTCACCGGAGATTTTCCATTCTCTGTAACATTTAATAACTGCACCCATTTTCCCATCTAAACATGCTCTGCGATCAGTTATTTTTCTGCCAATCGGAAGCTGCAATCTGAATCCCATTCTCCCGTCTGTATCGGTTGAATATTTAAATTCCAAATCTCTTATGGAGCGTTCCAGTTCAGGGAATAAGAAGCACAAAGCATACGCATAATTCCATACATGCTGACAGGTTCCTTCAGAAGAGCCTTCCATTTCCTGAACACCCTCCCAACCGTAAAAGGAGCCATCTTCAAGTCTCAAAACAGTCGGTGATTTTAACACAGAAAGATTGGATGAAGCTGCATCAACGACTTCCTTCGGCAAGGTTGTTTCATGTAATGCCTTTTTAAATTTCATGGTGCGATTGTATAAATCCTCCCAGTTTTGAAGAGCATACACCGCTGTTTCCGCAGAATTTTCAAAAACTGTGGCATAATAATTTTTCCACGTCTTATGAGTTCCATCATCGTTTTTACATTCGTTCCAATAATTATAATTGTTGGGCACATTCCACGATAATATAAATCTCACTTTCTTTTTTTCGTTTGGACATACCGATATTTCTGCTACCAATGTGCCAATATCATATCCGCCTTCGGTATCATATATTCTTTCATTTATATTTTTGCTGTTAGAAAACTCATTCCAGAATGATACTATATTATCCTTCCAAGTTCCACGATACCAGTATGTTTGTGTATATGTAGTGTCACAATCAGTCGCTAAAGTCAAATCTCCATATTCTATTTCATCCTTACAGACTCCGTTATTAAAAAGTGTCAGCACCTTAAAACCATTCTTTGTATCTGCCTTGTTTCCTGATTTTTCGTAAGGATTTGCTACAGATAAAGCTACCTGATATATTATATTTTCAGATGTTGTATTTTCTACTTCTATTTTAATCAAACTCGCTTTTGGGAGTTTGCACCTTACTTCTTCCTTATTCCCTATTCCTTATTACTTTCCAAAAATCGGAATTCCTCTGTAGAAGATTGTCGATTTTTGAGTTGACTCAACAAATTCGAACCTTTTATTTTTTTGTGAAGTTTTAGCTTCGACAAAGTGAAGTTATGTTCCGCGTTCAAAAGCTCCTATCGCGAAGCGTTAGAATTTTTGTAGTCAAAATGACGACTTCTGTTTTTTTGATTTGTCAAATTGATTTCGCTTTTTTGTTTCACTCGGGGATTCTCCCGCAATCTGACGATAATATCTGCAAAAATATCCCACATTTTCAAATCCACTCTGGTATGCTACCTCCGAAACAGTAAAGCTACCTTCGCCTAACAGCTCCTTGGCTCTTTCAATACGCAAATTATTTCGGTATTTCACAGGAGATGTTCCGAATTGCTTCTGAAACAGGCTTCTGAACGTGTTGATGCTCATATGGCACGCCTCAGAAAATTTTGTGATCGGTAAATTTTCGAGATATGTCTGCTCCAACAATCGCACACCGTCGAATATTTTCGGATCAATATCGTGCTCGATCGACCAGTAGGGACTTGATGCGTAAATTGCCCCAAGCAATCGGTACATCAGTTCTTTTTTTCGGAGTGTTGTGCCGATCGTCTTGGATACGCTACAAAGCTCAAAGTTTGTCATTATTTTTGCAAATCTGTTGAACTCATCGTTCTTGGCCAACATGGTAATATCTTCGGTAAGGGAAACCTCTTCTCCGTTTTTGTCAAAAAGATCAAAATTTACCAAAACGAAGACTGTGCTTTTCGCCGTGTATTTCATCTTATATTTTTTGTACTTGGGAAGAAAAAGTAATTCACCATCCGAAGCAACGGTCGTTTCCCCTTGCTCGTTGTAAAAGCAGACTTCCCCCTCCCAAATATATAATATTCCGCAGCTTTTCCTTCCATAGATGCTGTTGTCTACCGTTCTTCCGCAGGGTCGTATTCCCGAAATAACTGCAATATTTAAGATACATAAATTATCCAGAAAAAGATTGTCCATCGTCATTCATTTCCTTCTGTGTTTATAAGAACGTGTTCCAGCACCGACTTGCAGTACCCACATCTATAACATATTTTATCACAAGAAGTAGTTTTTGTAAACCAGTCCTTTGGAAAATCTTGATTGCTGATGATATACGGAGTGATCGCTCTGCCAAATCCGGGTTCAAACAAGTCGAGTGTGTTTCCGATATAACGACCTCGAACATACGCATCGATCACCATACCCGGAAGCGAATGCATACGGGTAGCAAGTTTAACCGTATCGAAGATCCCTTCATAGTGGTGAATGTCCTCTGGGCGCACCCACGTATTTTCCAGTAGCATATGCCAATTTTCCTTGTTTTTCAGCGCTCGCCAGCAAACATAAGGTGTAAAATCATCCAGATTCTTCACCTCACATATTTGCGCCTCGTGCGCCACGAGATTGTCGTGAAAGCTCTGCCCTGAGCAATTCACAAAGCAACCGCTGTTCACAAGCATGATCAGCTTTTTTCCCGTTGCATCTGCCCACTCCTTCAGCAATCTCAAACGAGAAAGATCTCGGTTGTATTCCCTTTGAACGTGAAAGGAATCAAATAGGTCCGAAAGATATTCCATACCCTTCACAGTTCCGATGCGCATATTGACCGATGCGCGCACCTCAATTTTGGGAAAATACTTTTTTACCGTATGAGCAATTGCGAGAGAGGCCGTGGTGATGCAATCAACCCCACAGTCAATACTCGCTAAATATTCGATCACAGAAACAACCGTATTCGCAAGTTTTTCGGAGATCGCGTACTCCCCGTAGCAGTTTCCGTTGAAGAGCAAGTCGAGCTTCACTCCCATTTGCTTGATCCTGTGCAGCTCCTCTTCTGTTCTCCTTTGCACCGACCAATCGGTATAGCCGTGGCGTGTTGCAATCGCACTCCTACCCGTTGCGATATCCTGCCATGCAAAAAACACTTCGGATATGTGCTCTTTATACGTTTCGACAATTTGCGAAAATGGCTCCTCACCATTTTCATATAGCTGAAATCCTACACAATATTTCATAATTTTCTATATGATATTCGGTCAATCGGTATCCGATTTATCCTTGATCTTGGTGTTCGGAGAGTTCAGCCCCTCATACGGAGCCTTATAATCCACCTTAATTGCTTCTTCAGACCAATCTATCTTCCACGGCTTCTCTGTTCTGAACGGACTCTCGAACTTGTTTTTCAAAAGACCGCGTTTTTCAAGGCTGATCATACACGCTCGGGTACAACCCGCTGCGCCGCAGATTGCCTTTCCCGATTTATAAAGCTTCGGAGGTTGATGAACGAAAGGATTGATTGCAGAAGATTTGTACTCCTTACCTGTTTCGCTAACATAATATTCCCCTCTTTCTCCTTCTTTCACAGGCTCCTTGCCTTGGAATACGATATCACATTTTCCCATATCGACATCTGCCCACTCGAGTTCGTACCCACCGATGTTTTTCTTGATTGTTCTGTCGGAAGGAATACAATTGCCGGGACATTCACGCACACATGCCATACAACGATTGCAAAGAGTACCGGGCTCCATGATTGGATCGGGCTCAAGCTCAAGCTCGGTAATAATGATGCCAATGCGAACGCGAGGACCAAATTCGGGGGTCAACAGCATTTTAGAATATCCGATCTCACCAAGCCCGCACAAAAATCCCGCAATACGCATACTGATCATTACGTCAGGTGCAGCCTTGCCGGGCGCCACGGGTCTGGAATAATTCTCGAGCAAATAGCCCACATTGTCAATAGCACGCCAATCGCTTTGATGTCCCATTGGAACGGCCTCATAACCTTCATCCTCAATCATTTTGCTCAAATTGATGACGGTCATAGGCATATAAAGATAGGTGATACCGCCGTAGCCCATTGCGGAGTAATTTGAAAAATATGTACCTTCCTCAATACCTCTGAGTGATCCGCGCAAAACACGGAAGCCGAGAGCTATGATCGACTTTGCCTTTGGCATGATCTGCTTGGGATCCATTTGGATCGGCGCGGTGCTCCAACGGTCAATGGAACCCATACCCACAATATCGGCACCCATTCTTTTTGCCATTGCCTTAATTTCCTGTGATGTTATCATATGTAATACCTCCGTTTTGTTCATATAATACGTTAATAGTATAGCATAAAACTTAGACTGCGAAAAGTAACAAAACACCCGAGTTATTACACAAAACAACTTCTACTATCAATTTGTGCAAAGCAGGATCCTTTTAAAAATCACCACTATGTCGATGGTTCAAGTCCATAAGGTTCGGAAAAAGTTGCAAAAAACAAAAGGTCAAAAAAACAGCCCTAAAAAACCGAAAAAGCCTTGTAAAACAAGGCTTTTTGGCATAGGTTGCATTTTTGACCTATGAGGATGGTGCGCCGTAAGGCGAGTTTGCGTAGCAAAACTCGGG